>CP016836.1:0-600000 GCA_002240395.1 Xanthomonas citri pv. mangiferaeindicae | reverse complement strand
CGCGGTACTCGCGGCGGAAATCGTGGCCCCACTGCGAGACGCAATGCGCCTCGTCGATCGCAAACAGCGCCAGCGGGGCGCGGTCGAGCAGCGACAGGAAGCGCGGGGTCAACAGGCGCTCGGGGGCGACGTAGAGCAGGTCGAGCTCACCGGCCAGCAGTTCGCGTTCGACCCGCTGCGCGGTCTCGGCGTCGAGGGTGGAGTTGAGGTAGGCCGCACGCACGCCCGACTGCAGCAGCGCATCGACCTGGTCCTGCATCAGCGCGATCAGCGGCGAGACGACGATGCCCACGCCGTCGCGCAGCAGGGCGGGGACCTGGTAGCACATCGACTTGCCGCCGCCGGTGGGCATCAGCACCAGGGCATCATGACCGGCGGCGACGTGTTCGACGATCGCCGCCTGCTCACCGCGGAATGCGGCATGGCCGAACACGCGCTGGAGTACGCCGAGCGCGTCGTGGGCCGGCGTGCGCGCGGGAGGCGCGCCGGAGTCGGGGAGCGGAAGCATGCGTCTAGGATACCGGCTCGCAGGCCGGGGGCCATCGAGACGCTTTGCTAAGCTCCCCTGTTTTGCACGGGACGGGCGGATGACCTCATCGAACGGGCGCGGCATGGCGCTGCACACCAAGATGCTGATCGGGTTCGCGATCGGCGCGATCGCCGGTCTGTCGATCAACCTGCTGAGCAGTTACGCGGTCGCCAACGAGTTGTGGCTGGTGCCAGGCGGCAACGGCCAGGCCATCCCGGCATTCCAGCCGTGGGTCGAGGGAGTGATCGTCAATCTCACCGAGCCCGTCGGCCAGCTGTTCCTGCGGCTGTTGTTCATGCTGGTCGTGCCGCTGGTGTTCTCGGCACTGATCCTGGGCGTGGTCGAGATCGGTGATCCGCGCGCCTTGGGGCGCTTGGGTGGGAAGACCTTAATCTGGGTGTTTGGTACCACCTGCATCGCGGTGCTGATCGGCCTGGCGATGACCCATCTGCTGCAGCCGGGGGCCGGGATCGATCGGGCCTTGCTGGAGGCGGCGCTCTCCGATTCGTCGGCTGCCGGGGTCGTGTCGGGCGACCATAAGCCGGTCGGCGTGATCGAGATGCTGCTCAATATGGTGCCGCGCAACCCAGTCGCGGCTGCGGCCAACACCGACCTGATCGCGGTGATGTGCTTCTCGCTGCTGTTCGGCATCGCGGCCGCCGTGGTCGATTCCCCGGGCACACGCAGCTTCGTCTCGACGGTCCAGGGCGTGTACGACATCAGCCTGAAGCTGATCGACTGGGTGATCCGCCTGGCGCCCTATGCCGTCGCGGCCCTGCTGTTCACGCTGACCGCGCGGATGGGGCTGGGCCTGATGGTGCAGTTGGGTTGGTTTGTGCTGACCGCTGCCCTGGCCCTCGGGCTGCACTTCTTTGGCGTGTACGGATTGCTGATCGCGTTGCTGGCCCGACGCTCCCCGCTTGGCGTGCTCCGGGGCGCACAGCCGGCGCTGCTGACCGCATTCTCGACCTCTTCGAGTGCGGCGACGCTGCCCACTTCGCTCAAGACCGCCGAAGAGAACCTCGGCGTGCCGCGGCGGGTGGCACGCTTCGTATGTACGCTGGGCGCAACGGTCAACGCGAATGGCACCGCGCTCTACGAGGGCGTGACCGTGCTGTTCCTGGCGCAGTTGTTCGGCGTGGAGCTCACCCTGGTGCAGCAGTTGATGATCCTGGTGATGTGCATCATGGGCGGCATCGGCGCGGCCAGCGTGCCGGGCGGCTCGCTGCCGGTGATCGCGACGATCCTGGTGACGTTCGGCATTCCGGCCGAAGGCATCGCTTTGATCCTGGGCGTCGACCGGTTCCTGGACATGTGCCGGACCACGGTCAACATCGGTGGCGACATGGTGGCCTCGGTCGTGATCGGGCGCAGCGAGGCCGCGCACGACCACGACGATCTCGAGGCCGGTGCCGACGGCCAACTGCACGTGCACCACGTGCACGGCGACGGCAAAGCACCGCAGCGGCCGGGTTGAGTCCCGGCCGGTCGCCGGCAGCCGCGCGATCTGCGCGCGGGCCGGCAGCGGAGCGGCTGGCGTGGGACAATGGGCGCTTCCGTCCGCCGCTCCCGAGCCCATGACCACGCCGACCCGTCGCGAACTCGCCAACGCCATCCGCTTCCTTGCCATCGACGCGGTCGATGCCGCCAAGTCGGGCCACCCCGGCATGCCGATGGGCATGGCCGACATCGCCGAGGTGCTGTGGAACGACCACCTCAGCCACAACCCGGGCAATCCGAACTGGATCGACCGCGACCGCTTCGTGCTGTCCAACGGCCACGGTTCGATGCTGCAGTACGCGCTGCTGCACCTGTCGGGCTACGACCTGCCGATCGAGGAACTGAAGAACTTCCGGCAGCTGCACAGCCGCACCGCCGGCCACCCCGAGCGCTACGAGACGCCGGGCGTGGAGACGACCACCGGGCCGCTGGGGCAGGGGTTTGCCAATGCGGTCGGCTTTGCGCTCGCCGAGCGGCTGCTCGCCCAGCAGTTCAACCGCGATGGCTTCGCCATCGTCGACCACCGCACCTGGGTGTTCCTGGGCGACGGCTGCTTGATGGAAGGCATCTCGCACGAGGCCGCGTCCCTGGCCGGCACCCTCGGCCTGGGCAAGCTGGTCGCGTTCTGGGATGACAACCGCATCTCGATCGACGGCAACACCGCCGGCTGGTTCACCGACGACACCCCGGCACGCTTCGAAGCCTACGGCTGGCGCGTGATCCGCGACGTCGACGGCCACGACGCCGAGGCGATCTCGCGCGCGATCGGCGAGGCCGTCTCGCAGGACGACCGGCCGGTGCTGGTGTGCTGCCGCACGACGATCGGTTTCGGCTCGCCGAACCGCGGCGGCAAGGAATCCTCGCATGGCGCGCCGCTCGGCAAGGAAGAGTCGGATGCCACGCGCGCCGCGCTCGGCTGGACCCACGGCCCGTTCGAGATCCCCGAGGCGATCCGCGACGCCTGGCGCGCGAATGCGGCCGGTCAGGCACGCGAGGACGCCTGGAATCGCCGCTTCGAGGCCTACCAGGCCGCGCATCCCGAACTGGCGGCTGAGCTGCTGCGCCGCACCCGCGGTGAGCTGCCTGCCGATTTCGCCAAGGCCGCGGACGCATTCGTCGCCAAGCTGCAGGCCGATGGCCCGACGATCGCCTCGCGCAAGGCCTCGCAGATGACGATCGAGGCATTCGCGCCGCTGCTGCCCGAACTCGTCGGCGGCTCGGCCGACCTCGCGCACTCGAACCTGACGCTGTGGAAAGGCTGCAAGACTGCGGCCAGCCACGACGCCGATGCGAACTACGTCTACTACGGCGTGCGCGAGTTCGGCATGAGCGCGATCGCCAACGGCCTGGCGCTGCACGGCGGCTTCGTGCCGTTCGACGCGACCTTCCTGGTGTTCAGCGATTACGCCCGCAACGCGGTGCGCATGAGCGCGCTGATCCCGGCGCATGCGATCCACGTCTACACCCACGATTCGATCGGCCTGGGTGAGGACGGCCCGACGCACCAGCCGGTCGAGCACCTGGCGAGCCTGCGCTACATCCCCAACAACGATGTCTGGCGCCCCTGCGATGCGGTCGAGTCGGCGGTGGCCTGGAAGTCGGCGGTGCTGCGCAGCGACGGCCCCAGCTGTCTGGTGTTCTCGCGCCAGAACCTGCCGCATCAGGCGCGCGAGGCGGCGCAGGTCGCCGATATCGCGCGTGGCGGCTACGTGCTCAAGGACGCCGCCGGCACGCCGGAGCTGATCCTGATCGCGACCGGCTCGGAGGTCGGGCTGGCGATGGAGGCAGCCGCGCAGCTCGGCGACGGCGTGCGCGTGGTGTCGATGCCCTCGACCGATGTGTTCGAGCGCCAGGACGCGGCCTACCGTGAATCGGTGCTGCCCAATGCGGTGCGCCGCCGTGTCGCGATCGAGGCCGGCGTCACCGGCTTCTGGCGGGCGTATGTCGGTCTGGACGGCGCGGTCATCGGCATCGACCGCTTCGGCGCCTCGGCCCCGGCCGACAAGCTCTATCCGTACTTCGGCATCACTGTCGAGAAGATCGTCGAGGCGGCCAAGGCGCTCTGAGCGCCGCGGCCAGCCCGATACCCAAAGGCCCGCGCAAGCGGGCCTTTTTTGCCCCAGTTTTTGGCGTGCGCCGTGCGTCAGGAGGATTTGTGTGCGGCCGCGTTCTTCAGGTCGTGCTTGCTACCGCCGCGGCAGGTCGGCGAGTCGGGCACTCGCGCCTCGGCCGCCCACTCCTCGGGCGTGAAGGTGTGCAGCGCGAGTGCGTGGATGCGTTGCATCTGCTCGCCCAGCGTGCGGTAGACGAGTTGGTGGCGCTGGATCGCGCGCTTGCCCGTGAACGTCTCGCTGACGATCACCGCCTTGTAGTGCGTTTCGAGCCCGCGGCTGTGCATATGGCTCTCGTCGTGCACCTCCAGGTGGCTCGGCTGCAGGGCGGCAAGGGCATCGCGCAGGTGGTCGGCTCGCGTGGTCATGGCATCGGTAGGGCAGGAGGGCAAGGGTCATGATGGTGGCGATGCGCGGCATTGCAATCCTTGGCGGCTGCACGAAGGGGCATGGCCCGTGCCCATCTTGGCCGGAGCGGCGGGCCGTCGGCGTTTCGGTGCCGGCAGGCCTGCACGGCGACTGTCCGCGTCGAAGGCTCGCCGGGCCGGTCAGCCGTCCGATGAAGGGGGCGCAGGATCGGCCGCCACCGTCCTGCGCAGCCCTAGTGCCAGCAGACGCGCAAGCAGTCGCTCCTGCAGGCCGCGGGGCGCGTCGAGGGCCATGCGTTGCAGCGCGGCGGTGTCGTCGCTGCGACCCTCGCGCAGCGCGGCGAGCACGGTGCGCAGCTTGCCCGTCCGGGTCGCGGAGGCCGATTTGAGCCAGGACAAGGCCTGCAACAGGCGCTGTTCGACGGCGTCGAAGTCGCTACCCAGCGGGTAGGCCGGCAGGGTGCCATCGCGGCGCAGCGGTGCCAGGGCATCGCGAAGACGCGTCGCGGTGTTGCGGCCCCAGGCCGACGGCCGGACGAAGCGGGGATCGAGTTTGCCGGCCGCACGGGCGTGTTCGAGCAGCGCGCTCTGGTGGTCGGCATCGGCCAAGCGCACCATGGTCCGTACGCAGTCCTCGTCGGTCGCACCGCGTACATCGGCGATGCCGTACTCGGTGATGTAGAGGTCGCGCAGGTGACGCGGGATCGTCGTGTGCCCGTACTGCCAGCGGATATTCGATTCACAGCGGCCGCCGGCCTCGCGCGTGGCGCGCAACAGCAGCGCCGAGCGCGCGTCGGGCAATGCGTGCGCCATCGCGACGAAGTTGTACTGCCCGCCCACACCCGAGACCACGCGGCCGTCGCCGAGGGCATCGGAGACCGCGGCGCCGAGCGCGGTCGCCATCATGCAGCTGTTGAAGAAGCGCGCGTCGCGGCGCTGCAGACGCTCGAGCCCTTCGTCGAGCCCGTAGAGTTCGTTGACCTCGCCCACACGCTTCATGCCGATGCCGCGCCGGGTGTCGTCGTCGAGCCCGCGCAGCCAAGCGTAGAAGTCCGGCGAGCCAAGGTAGAACGCGCCGTGCAGGAACTCGCCGTCGCGCTCGATCAGTTCCCGGTCCAGGGCGCTGGCGGTGCCGTCGTTGGCCCGCCGCATCAACGCGGCCTTGTCGACCACCTTGCGACGGATCACGCCGACCTCGACCAGGCGCTTGAACCCCTCGTTGATCATCTCGCTGCAGCCGTACAGGCCGGTCTCGAACGGGTCGAGTCCGCCGCAGGCCACGACGGTCGGATGCGTGATCAGGTCGGGATCGAGTGCGTGCAGCACCCGGCGGTAGGCCGCATTGTCGATGTGCCGCAACGCCAGCGCGTGGCAAAGCGCGTCGGCCAGCGCGCCGATGCCGATCTGCAGCGTGCCGCCGTCGCGGACCAGCGCGCTGGCGTAGAACCCGATCGCGTAGTCGGCATCGGAGACCGGCTGCCGCGGCAGGCCGAACAGGCGCGGGTAAGGGGGCGGTGGCGTCACGACGAGGTCGAAGAATCCGGCGTCGACCGCGGCGGTGCCGCCGAGCCACGGCAGTTCGGGATCGATCTCGGCCACCAGCAGCGGCCGCGGGTGGCCGGCGTGGACGAGGGCGTCGATGGTGTCGAAAGTCAGATCGGTGTTCGACGACAGCGACAGCCGGCTGCCGTCCTCGTTGGCCGCGACCTTCTGCACCAGCACGTTGACGCCGCGGTCGACGAGCGCGCGGGCGACATGGGTGTAGTTGAGGCTGGCGTACCGGCGCTGGGCCTGGGTGGAGCCCAGCATCGCGCCGGACTGCATGTAGAACTCCTCGACGCTGATGTGCGGCGGCAGCGCGTCGCGGCGTAGCGCCTGCACGTAGTCGAGCCGGACGAAGTCCTCGCCGAAGTGACGCTGCGCGAAGGGACCGAGGAAGCGCCCCTGCAGGTCGGCGCCGCCCGACGGCGGATCGAGTGACAGGGCGGTGTACAGGGTCAGCGGGCGCGACGGGTCCGCCACCGCAGCGGCGTACAGGGCGTTGAGCAGGCGGTGCGGCTTGCCGATGCCCAGCGGGGCGCCGATGTGCAGCGGGCCATCGACATGGGCGCGGATGCGGGCGACGGCGGCGTCGAGATCGTGGAGATGGGACGTCATGCCGGCAAGCCTACCGGACGCGCGGGTGGACGCGCAGCGCGGGGTGCCTCGCGATTACGCGTCCGAAAACCGGGACTGAGTGCCTGGTTCCTTCATCCAGCGTGATGGGCTGAGGGATGGCGCTCGAAATGGCACTCTGACCCCGGTTTTGGGGGGGGGGCCATCAGACGGACGGCGTGCGCGGCGGCTGCGCGGCAGTCGCAGTGACGTCGTCGATCCGCCAGTGGACGGCGCGGGCGGTCTCGCGCACTGCTTGTGCCATCGCCGTATCGAGGGTGCCATCCTCGGTCTCCACGAACACCACACCCGACAGCCGCAGGCCTTCCTCGTGGAAGCGCACGCGGCAGGCGCGCACGCCGTCGAGTGCGCAGACCGCTTCGCCGATCCGCGCGGGCAGCGGATCGTCGTCGCTGCGGTCGGCGTGCTGCGGACGGGCGTCGTGCATGTCGCGCACAGCGTTACGCAGGTTGCGCACGCCATCGCGCAGCACTTCAACGGCGATAAAGATGGCAGCTGCGGCGTCCGCCCACCACAGGCCGAAGCCGATGCCGAGCACGCCGGCGATGCCCGCGAGCGCGGTCATCCAGTCGGCCTTGTTCATGTCGGCGTCGGTGTAGAGCGGCTTGGATGACAGCGCGAGCGCGACCTTGAGCTTCATGCGGCCCAGGACCACCGGCGGGATCGCCGAGACCGCGAGCGCGGCGATCATCAGCCAGCCCTGCCAGACCACGGTGTCGCCGACGAGCACGGTCCCGACGACCGGATGCGCCCGCGTGATCAGCACATGCAGGCCGTCGAGCACCAGCAGGGCGCCCATGCCGGTCAACGCGACCGAGGACGCGAGGAAGGTGATGTCGAACGCGCGTTCGCGGCCGTTGATATAGGTGCGGTCGACGCCGCGGGCGCGAAAGCGCAGCGCGATCAGGAACGCGGCTGGCGGCAACAGGCTCAGCAGGTCCTCGGCCAGCGCGGTCTGCATCGCTTTCGAGCCGCCCATCGCGACGTACATCATCACTGACACCGCGCCAAGCAGACCGAGGGACCACCAGCACAGGCGGGCGGCGCGCTGGAGCTCGCGCTGCTGCGCCGGTCCGAGCGGGTCGGGCGCGCGTTCGACGGGCGGCGGGTGGGGACGGTTGGCGCCGGCGCTCATCGCAGTGTCCGTTCGCGGGCGTGGAGATAGCGGTCGACCGACAGCTGCCAGGCGTTCTCGGCGGGCGGCAATGCGAGTCGGCGTCGGGCGAAGCCGCCCTCTGGGCCGCGCAGCACGAACGCGCGCGACCAGCCGACATCCGTCCAAGGCGAGTCCTCGTCATGTCCGCCGGCGACCAGATGCAAACGATTGTCGAGCAGGGCGGTCATCAGTTGGTCGTGCCCGCCCTCGACCCACTCGATCGTGTAGCCGTGTTCCTGCGCGAAGGCCTGGACAAGTTCGACTTCGGTCCCGCTCGGCGCCTGGCCGGCCCGCACTTCGACGAATGGCGGGTCGTGACTGACGCCGACGCGCATGGTCTGGCGCGCACGCTCGGTGCTGCCCTCGGTATCGCGCGGATAGCCATCGCAGGCGGTCAGCGACAAGAGCAGGAGGGCGAGCCAGAGACGGATGAACATGGGCGGCGTTATCGGCCAGCCGATGTGCAGGCACCGTCGTGGACACGCCATCCAGAACCGGGGTCAGAGTGCAATTTCGAGCGAACGGCATCGGAAATTGCACTCTGACCCCGGCTTCGGGTGGCGGGATTGAGTGAGAATCGTTAGCATTCTCGTACTGGCGCGATGCGGGTGTGTCGCGCGGCCCCCTCTCCGCCACCACCAGAAGATCCCCCATGCGCCGTCGTTCCCTGCGTCTTGCCTCTGCCCGGCGGGCACCGCTCGCCTGTGCGACCCTGGTCGCGCTGTCCTCCCTGGGGTTCGCGTCGGGCGCAATCGCCGATGACGCCGCGGACCGGGTCACCACGCTCGATGGCCTGCAGGTCAAGGGCGAGCGCGCCGAGGGCTATTCGGTCCGCCGGACGTCCGCCGGTACCCGCTTCGATCTGACCGCGCGCGAGATTCCGCAGTCGGTCAGCATCATCAGCCACGAGCGCATTGCCGACCAGAATCTCGACGACATCATCGACGTGCTGGCCAATACGACCGGCGTCAGCAGCACTCAGTCCGACAGCGAGCGCACCGAGTTCTATGCGCGCGGGTTCTACATCGACAGCTACCAGTTCGACGGGCTGCCGACGCAGATGGTGCAGAACTGGAGCTACGGCGACTCGGGGCTCGACCTGGCGCTGTACGACCGCGTCGAGATCGTGCGTGGGGCGACCGGCCTGCTCAGCGGCGCGGGCAATCCATCGGCCTCGGTCAACCTGGTCCGCAAGCATGCCGACAGCGCCGAGCTGACGGGCAGCGTGTCGCTCAACATCGGCGAGTGGGGCCGTAACCGCACGACCGTCGACGTGACGACACCGCTCAATGCCAGCGGCACCGTGCGCGCTCGCGCGATCGGCAGTTATCTCGAGACCGATGCGCAGATGGAGCGCTACAGCCAGCGCAAGCAGCTGGGCTATGTGGTGATCGATGCCGATCTCACGCCCGACACCCAGCTCAGCGTGGGCTACGACTACCAGCACAAGCGCGCCAACGGCGCGACCTGGGGCGGGTTCCCGATGCTGTATTCGGACGGCACTCGAACCCCGTACGGCCCATCGTTCAACGCCAACCCCGAGTGGACCTACTGGGACACCACCAGCAAGCGCGCGTTCGCGACCCTCACGCACGCCTTCGCCAGTGGCTGGAACCTGCGCGTCGGCGCCACCCACGACCGCACCAAGGCCAACGACAAGCTGTTCTACCCGGCCTACAACGACTGGGTCACCGGCGGCTCGCTGCTCGACCGCGACACCGGTGCGGGCGTGACGCCGTCAGCGGGCCTGTACAACACCGAGCGCCAGGTCGATGCGGTGGACGGCTATGTCGAAGGCCCCTTCCAACTGTTCGGCCGCGAGCATCAGGTGATGGGCGGCTTGAGCTACAACAAGCGCGACTTCGCCAACTATGGCGATTACCAGGGCGGCTGGGCACCGATCGTCTATCCGGACGAGCTCCGGAACTTCCCGCAGCCGATCTGGAACCCGCTGAGCCTCGCCAGCGAGGGCACCATCACCCAGAAGGCGGCCTACGCGGCCACGCGCCTGTCGCTGGCCGATCCGTTGAAGCTGATCGTCGGCGCGCGCTACACCGAGTGGGAGAGCGAGGGCGAACTGGCCGATCGCAGCCACACCTCGACCACGCCGTATGCCGGCCTGGTGTTCGAGATCAACGACACCTACTCGACCTACGCCAGCTACACCGAAATCTTCCAGCCGCAGGTCGCGCGCGACATCAACTACAACTATCTGGATCCGGTCGACGGCAAGAGTTACGAGCTCGGTGTCAAGGGCGCATGGTTCGACAACCGCTTGAATGCATCGTTCGCTGTATTCCGGATCGAGCAGGACAACGTGGCCCAGGTCACCACCACACCGATTCCGGGCCATCCGAACGAGTTCGCCTCCATCGCCGCGCGCGGCACCGTCAGCCGTGGCTTCGAGTTCGAGGTGAACGGCCAGTTGGCACCGGGCTGGAACGCGACGTTCGGTGCATCGCGCTACGTGGCCAAGGATATCAATGGCGCCGACATCAATACGCGCCTGCCGCAGTCCACGCTCAAGGCCTTCACCAGCTACACCCCGCGCAGCCTGCCGGCGCTGACCGTCGGCGGTGGTGTGAACTGGCAGAACCGCATCTACTACCCGGTGCCGGCCTACGACCTGCAGCTCGAGCAGAGCGGCTATGCGCTGGTCAACGCCTTCGTGCGGTACCAGTTGGGTCCGGAGTGGAGCGTGCAGGCCAACCTCAACAATCTGTTGGACAAGGAATACCTGGCGCAGGTCAACGGTTACGGCGCCTACGGCGAGAAACGCAATGGGCAGCTGACCTTCACCTACAGCTTCTGAGCCTGCCCGCAGGCACGCTGCCAGCGGTTGTGCGCACGGGCTGTCGCGACGACCGCGCCGCCCCGTGCGGCTACTTCACTGGTCGAGCATCTCCGGCCGGAACAGCACGCGCCGCGAGCGCGTCGGGCCGGCGATCATGAAGCGGCCATCGCCCCGGTAGTGCACGGTCCGCGGCCATACGGGCCGCGGCGCAACATGGGCGCGGACCACGCGCCAGACGAACAGCGGATAGTCGGCGGTGATCCGCGTCTCGTGCAGCCGGCACTCGAAGTTGGCATGGCACTCGGCGATCAACGGCGCCTCGACGTCGGTGGCCCCGTGCGCGGTCAGGCCGAAACGTTCGAACTTGTCGCCCTCGCGGCCGCTGCAGTTGCCGATGCCCACGACGGTGTCGAGCAGGGCATCGGTGGGGAGGTTGATCACGCATTCGCGGCTGCGCTTGGCCAGCGCGTGGCTGCGATTGGCCTGCCAGAGATAGGTGCCGACCAGGTCGTAGCCCAGCATCATGTGCCAGCCCAGCGTCATGATCCCACGCTCGCCGCCGTGGGCGGTCGACAGCAGCACGACCGGTCCCGGTTCCAGGTAGCGTCGGGTATGTTCGACCGGGACCGATTGCTTGCGTGGAGGACGCATCGGCGATGTCTTGGGGCGGGGCGCTCAGTGTGTGCGGCGCGCCGTCGGGGAGGCGTGACCGCGGCGCCATGTCGCCAGCACCAACGTCAGGGTCGCGAGCAGGCAGAGCAGGCCGAACACGTCGCCGACCCGCGTGTAGGGCGTCATGCCAGGTGAGCTGCGCGGCAACTCGGCCAGGAGCCGGGCGCCGGGCAGCGGCGCACTCGGCGCTTCGGCGACGAGCCGGCCCCAGCCATCGCTGACGCTCATCAGGCCTTCGCGCGCGGGACGAACAACCGCGTAGCCATTCTCCACCCCGCGTACCAGGGTCATGCGCGCGCCCATCCAGGCATCGACATAGTCGAAGTCCCAGGCCGGCACCAGCATCAGCCCCACGGCATCGCGACCGTAGCGGCGGCCGACGCTGGCGAAGTGCATGTCCTTGCAGATCGCAAGGCCGGTCCGCAGGCCGTCGATCTCCTGCACCGCGATTTCGCTGCCGTGGCGGTAGCCCTGGCGGCGTTCGGGCGGCGCCAGCCGCAACTTCTCGTAGTCCTGGCGCAGTTGTCCTTCGGGGTCGAACAGCCAGGCCTGGTTGCGTGGCGCGCGGCCGTCGTCGATCCCGACGCCCACTTCGAGCCACACGCCGTGCTGCCGCGCGAGCGCGGCGAAGTCGCGTTGCCAGACCGTCGCGGCTGCGGGCGCCAGGATGGCGGCCTTCTCCGGCAGCACGATCAACTCGGCACCGTCGTCGGCCAATTGCGTCACCAGGCGGGCGTAGCCCTCGCGGACTTCGGTCGCGACGGCCTCGGGCATGCGCGGCAGCACGAGGTCGTCGATCGATGCCAGGCCGATGCGCAGGTGGTCGCTGGCCTCCGGGGCAGCTTGCAGTCGTGCATTGCCGTAGCCGAACGCCGCCAGCGGCACGATTGCGGCCACGGCGAGCGCGAGGACGCGCTGCCGGGTAGGCCAGGAGGTCGCGAGCCACAAGGCGAGCCCGGACGCGGGCAGGCAGAGCACGAACAGCAGGGCCGGGGTGCCTCCCAGCGCGGTGGTCTGCAGCATCGGCAGCCACTCGCTCTGGCTGTAGGCGGCGCTGCCCCACTGGCCGTCGGGCAGCTGTCGGCCCATGACCAGGTCGATGGAGGCCCAGGTCAGTGGATAGGCCAACACGGTCCACCAGCGGGCGAAGCGCAGCACGATCCGCCGCGCCAGCATGATCGCCAGCCACCAGCCCGCTGCGAACCCGCACACGGCGAGCGCCGCGAACGGGGCCGGCATCAGCATGCGCAGATAGCTGGCATAGGTCGTGGCCGCGACTAACGTGGCGATCACGACCGCCAGGTGCGCCAGCCCGCGGCGGCGCAGCGACAGCGCGAGCCACAGTGTCGGCACGGGGGCGAACCAGATCAGCCAGGCATTGGGCTCCGGCCCGATGGCCGAGCGCAGCAGCAGGCCGGCCGCCACCGCAAGCAGAACGACAACGATGGGACGATGAAGCAACGACGGAGTGCGCGACTGGAGCATGGATGCCGACACGAGATGCGGGAGCGGCAGAATGGCGATCCCGGGCGACAGCACGCAGTGCCGAAGGTCATCGATGCACGAACGCTTCGCCCACGCTGCGCGTTGTCGATGCGACCGGTCCGTCGAGCACATGCACGGTATCGGCCAGCCGCCTGACTTCGTCGGGGTGGTGACTGACGTAGAGCATCGGCAGTCGGACCTCGTCGCGGACGCGCTGCAGCCAGGGAATCAACTCCTCCCGGCGTGCCTGGTCGAGCGCCGACAGCGGCTCGTCGAACAGCAGCATCGCCGGCTGCGAGAGCAGGGCGCGGCCGATCGCGACGCGCTGCGCCTCACCGCCCGACAGATGTGCAGGGCGGCGCGCGAGCAGATGGCCGATGCCGAGGAGCTCGACCACGTCATCCAGCGCAATAGTCTGCGGACCCGTGTGGCGTCCGTAGCGCAGGTTGCGCTGGACATCCAGGTGCGGGAACAACCGGGCGTCCTGGAACACGTAGCCGACGCGTCGCCGATGCACCGGCAGGTCGATCCGGCGTGCGCTGTCGAACAGCACGCGACCATCGATCTCGATGCGTCCGGCGTAAGGGCGTACCAGGCCGGCAATCGCATTGAGCACACTGGTCTTGCCTGCGCCGGATGGCCCGGTCAGCGCGATCACGCGCTGATCGGCGTCGATGCGCACCTCGCGCGCGAAGTGGCCCAGGCGCAGCTGGATGTCGATCGCCAGGCTCATGCGTCGCGGTCTCCACGCTGGCGGCGGACCAGCCATTCAGAGGCCAGCAGCGCCGCGAGCGAGATCGCGATCGCGACCAGGGCCAAGCGCCAGATGCCGGCTTCGCCACCAGGCACCTGCAGCAGACCGTAGATCGCCGAGGACATGGTCTGCGTCTCGCCGGGGATGTTGGAGACGAAGGTGATCGTCGCGCCGAACTCGCCCAGCGCCTTGGCGAATGCGAGGACGGCGCCAGCCACCACGCCGGGCCAAGCCAGCGGCAACGTGATCGTCAGGAACACGCGCCACGGGCCGGCGCCGAGGGTTGCCGCGGCCTGCTCGAGCCGGCGGTCGACGTTATCGATCGACAAGCGGATCGTGCGCACCATTAGCGGAAAGCCCATCAGCGCGCTGGCGAGCGCGGCACCGGTCCAGCGGAACGCGACACTGACGCCAAACGTGCGTTCGAGCCACAGCCCGACCGGGCCATTGCCGCCTAGCACCACCAGCAGCGTGTAGCCGACCACGACCGGTGGCAGCACCAGCGGCAGATGCACCAGGGCGTCGAGCAATGCCTTGCCCGGAAAGCGCCGACGCGCCAGCAGCCAGGCGATCGCGATGCCGAGCGGCAGGCTGCCGAGCGCAGCCGCAGTGGCGACCTTGAGGCTCAGGCCGATCGCGACCAGTTCGTCGGGCGAGAAGGCATACCAGGCGGTGGGCGCCATCGTGCGGCTCAGCGGATCGTGAAACCGTGGCGGCGGAAGATCTCCGCCGCGGCGTCGCCGTCGAGCCAGCGCACGAACGCGTCGGCCTGGCGCGGTTGCGCACTGCCCGCCACCCGCGCGATCGGATAAATGATCTGTGGATGGCTGTCGGCCGGGAACGTCGCCAGCACCTTGACCCGCGGCTCGGCGCGCGCATCGCTCGCGTAGACCACGCCCAGCGGCGCCTCGCCGCGGGCAACCAGGGCGAGTGCTGCGCGCACGCTGTCGGACTCGGCGACGCGCGGGCGCAGCGCGTCCCAGGTGCCCAAGGACGCGAACGCGGCCTTGGCGTACTTGCCGGCCGGCACGCTGGCAGTGAGCGCCAGCGACAGGCGCCCGCGCGCGCCCAGCAGCGGCAGCAGGTCGCTGCCTGCATCCAGCGCGAACGGCTGCGCGGCGCTGCCGGCGGGTGCGATCAGCACCAGCCGGTTGCCCAGCAGGTCGCGCCGCGAGCCGGGGGCGATCAGTCCGCGCTCGGCTAGCCAGTCCATCCAGTCCAGATCGGCGGAGACGAACACGTCGGCCGGCGCGCGCTGCGCGATCTGGCGCGCCAGTGCCGAACTGGCCGCGTACGACACCCGCACCGGCTGGCCGGTCTGGCGCGCGTACTGGGCAGCGGCGGCATCGAGCGATTCCTTGAGGCTGGCGGCTGCGAACACGGTCAGCGGTGTCTGTGCGAACGCGGGCACGGCCGCGAACAGGAGCAGGGCGGGCAGCAGCCAGGCGCGGAGGCGGCGGGACAAGGCAGGCGTCATCGCAAGGCGTCCGATTCGGGATCAGGGGGCGGCGACCACGACGATGCGCTCGACCTGGCGCACGCTGCGCGCCGCGCGCGTGTCGCCAGCGATCACCAGCCGCAGCGGGCCGTGGGCCGCATCCAGCGGCCGGCCATCGCAGCGGTCGGCCAGCAGGAGGGTACGGCCACCGAGCGTGGGGTCGAGCTCGGCCAGCGAGATCAGCGCACGGTAGCCGTCGCGCGCGCTCACCAACACGTAGCGCGTCAGGTCTCCGCCACGCAGCGGAGCGACCGGCATCGCGCCGCTGGCCTGCAGCAATGCCGCCAGCGATACGCCTTCGCAACGGCGCGTGGTGCCATGGTCGTCGAACGCGACGTCATGGCGTTCCAGCGTCGCACGCGCCGCCTCGTCGAGCGGCACCACCTGGGGCGAGGCGACCGCGCTGGGCGGGGACGCCCGTCCGGCCCCTGCCTCCGTGGGGATCGCCTGAGCGCCGGCGCACAGGGGCAGCATCGACAGCAAGGTCGGCAGCACGCGATGTGGCAGGGGCATCATCGTGTCCATTCGTTATGTCCGAACGAGAATAACGAGGCTGCGGTGGTCGGTAAAGCGCAGCCCGGCCTTGGCTACAGCGTGTCGATCGGCAGCTTGAGATAGCGCACGCCGTTGGCTTCGGGTTCGGGCAGCGCTCCAGCGCGCAGATTGGTCTGCACTGCCGGCAGCAGCAGCGCCGGCATCGCCAGCGTCGCATCGCGCGCGGTACGCATCGCGACGAACGTGGCCTCGTCGATGCCGTCGCGGACGTGGATGTTCTCGCGCCGCTGGTGGCCGATCGTCGTCTCGCAGGCCACCGGGCGACCGCCGGGCCCGTAGTCGTGACAGACGAAGACGCGGGTGGTGTCGGGCAGGGTGAACAAGCGTTGGATCGAGCGGTACAGCGTCGCCGCATCGCCGCCCGGGAAATCGCAGCGGGCGGTGCCGCCGTCGGGCATGAACAGCGAGTCGCCGGTGAACAGCGCATCGCCGATCAGATACGCATTGCTGTCGCTGGTGTGCCCGGGCACGGGGATGGCCTGCGCGGTCATTTCGCCGATGGCGAACACGGTCTCAGGCGCGAACAGCCGGTCGAACTGCGACCCGTCCACCGGGAAGTGCTCGCCGAGATTGAAGATCGGGCGAAAGGTCTTCTGCACGTTGCGGATGCCCTCGCCGATCGCCAGGCACGCGTTGGGCAGTTGCCGGCGTAGCCAGTCCCCTGCCGACAGATGATCGGCGTGGGCATGGGTCTCCAGGATCCACTGCACGTCGAGGTCATGGCGGCGCACATGGTCGAGCAGATGGCCGGCCGACACCGTGGCGGTCCTCGCCGAGGCGGCGTCGAAGTCGAGCACCGGGTCGATGATCGCAGCCGCGCGCGAGCGCCGATCGCGGACGATATAGCTCCACGTGCTGCTGGCGGCGTGGAAGAACGGGGTGACCTCGGGCGGCATGAACGGCTCCTGCGGGCGGGCCAGACCACTGTAGGACCCCGCCGTGACGGGAAGGTTCGTGTAGCGATTCAGGGCGCTGTGGGCGCCAGGGCGGCATTGAGCAGCGTGCCCAGCCGGGCGCCGGCATCGCGCAGTTGCTGCTCGACGGTCGGCAGGTGGGTGCTCACGTAATCCTGGCCAAGCCGGCCACGCGCGGGATACACACCGGGTGCGACCGCGATGCGGCAGGCGGTCTCGGCCCAGTCCTGGGCGGGCGGTGGCAACACGCGTGCCGCGGGTGTAGGCGGCGGCAGCGTCGCTAGGTGCGTCAGCCAGTCGGCATCGCGGCGCCCGGCGCTGTTGAGCATGCCGCTGTCCCAGAACGCGTGCAGGTTGGTGCCGCGTCCGCGGTGGTTGATCTGGTGGGTGTTGCCGCCCTTGTCATGGGCGTAGCCGGCGTGCATCGGCTGATGCGCATCACCGACGAAGTGCACGACGAATTTCAGCGCGGTGATGCGCTCCGCGCGCGGGCGCGTGGTATCGGCCAGGATCGCGGTCTGGGCGACGATCGCCTCGACCACGCAATCGCCGTTTGGGCAGTCGCGTGTGGCCTGGTAGCGACAGCCCGACTCACCGATGTTGACGTAGTGCCATTTCGCCGAGCGGCGGCCCAGGTCCGGGTCGTGCTCACGCAGGGCATCGGCCCAGGAGGCAATGCCACCCAGGGTCGGGTCGGGTTCATCTGCGAGCAGCGCGTCGACTTGTGCCCGCGCCTGCGGAGTGAGGTCGCGCTCGGCGAGCTGGGCGACCAGCCGGTGGCCGAGTTGACCCCAGGCAAGTGCGGACGGGGAGGCCGCCGCGAGGGCGAGCAGACAGGACGACAGAACGAAACGGCGCATCCGATCCATTGTATCGGATGCGCCGCCTGTCGACCTCGATGGATCAGAACTTCAGCACGTACGCCGCGCCGTAGACCAGCGGGTCGATGTTCGCGGTGCCGAGCTTGGCGCCGTCCACGCGGACGTCGCTGTCGATGTCCATCCAGCGTGCGTCGACGCGGATGGCACCGTTGCCGACCTTGAAGTCGACGCCGACGTGCGCGGCCAGACCCCAGGAGTTGCTCAGCGCCAGGCGCGAACCGGCCAGTGCGCCGCGGGTTTCTTCATCGAAGAACGTGGTGTAGTTGACGCCGACGCCGACCAGCGGCGAGACGGTGCCGGCACCGTTGAAGTGGTACTGCAGGCTCACCGTCGGCGGCAGGTGCTTGGTGCTGCCGACCTGGCCGAGGCCTTCGATGTTGATGTCGTGGCGGAACGGGGTGGCGGCCAGCACTTCGACACCGAGGTTGTCGCGCACGAAGTACTCGACGGCGATCGTCGGACGGGTGCTGCTGCCGATCGACAGCGGCAAGGTGCCGTTGGCCAGCGTGCCGTTATCGGACTTGGGATTGACGTTGTGGGCACCGATCGCGACGGTCCACTCGCCAGCCGACTGGGCGGCGGCGGGGAGGGCGGGAACAGCGCAGGCGAGGGCAAGCAGGGCAATGGACAGCGGACGCATCGTGGCGGTCTCTTCGTGGGAACTGGCGCCAGTGTCCGCCGCTTAATAGGCGTGCGCCTTGATCCCGATCAACGCCATCGCAATCGTTCTGCGCTTGGGGCGCAGGGCAACGCGTGATCCGGCCTCGCGGTAGAATCGGCGGTGCTGTCTCCGATGCCGGCATCGCCGGCATGGCGTTCCTTCCCTTTCACGTGCCGCACCCGCGCGGCTGCAGGAGTCCGGATTCATGGCGATCAAGGTAGGCATCAACGGCTTCGGCCGCATCGGCCGCAACGTGCTGCGCTCTGCGGTGCAGAATTTCGACGGCGAGATCGAGATCGTCGCGATCAACGATCTGCTCGAGCCCGACTACCTGGCCTACATGCTGCAGTACGACTCGGTGCATGGCCGGTTCCAGGGCGAGGTGTCGGTCGACGGCGACACGCTGGTCGTCAACGGCCGGAAGATCCGTCTGACCCAGGAGCGCGATCCGGCAAACCTGAAGTGGGATGCGGTGGGCGCCGAGGTCGTGATCGAGTCGACCGGCCTGTTCCTCACCAAGGACACCGCGCAGAAGCACATCGATGCCGGTGCGAAGAAGGTCATCCTGTCGGCGCCGTCCAAGGACGACACGCCGATGTTCGTCTTCGGCGTCAACCATGAAAGCTACGCGGGCGAGGCGATCGTCTCCAATGCCTCGTGCACGACCAACTGTCTGGCGCCGCTGGCCAAGGTCATCCACGACAAGTGGGGCATCAAGCGCGGCCTGATGACCACGGTGCACGCGGCGACCGCGACCCAGAAGACCGTCGACGGCCCGTCCAACAAGGACTGGCGCGGCGGACGCGGCATCCTGGAGAACATCATCCCGTCCTCGACCGGCGCGGCCAAGGCGGTTGGCGTGGTGATCCCATCGCTCAACAAGAAGCTCACCGGCATGAGCTTCCGTGTGCCGACCTCGGACGTGTCGGTGGTCGACCTGACCGCCGAACTGGAAAAGCCGGCGACCTACGACGAGATCAAGGCCGAGATCAAGGCGCAGAGCGAAGGCGCGCTCAAGGGCGTGCTGGGCTACACCGAGGACAAGGTGGTGGCGACCGATTTCCGCGGCGATGCGCGCACGTCGATCTTCGATGCCGAGGCCGGCATCGCGCTCGACGCAACGTTCGTCAAGCTCGTGGCCTGGTACGACAACGAGTGGGGCTACTCCAACAAGTGCCTGGAACTGGCCCGGGTGGTTGCCGGCAAGTAAGCCGTCGCACGCCCATGCTCGACCCGAAGCCCCGCCTTGTGCGGGGCTTCTCGTTTTCGCGCCCGGCCGGGTAAGGTGCGCCCAGACGCGCCGTCGGCGCGGACGGATAGGCGCCATGGAAGCATTGCTCTTTCTGGGGGTCGCGCTGCTGGTCGCTGTGCCGATCATGTCGATCGTCGCGGTGGTGACGGTCTTCGACCTGCGTCGCCGGGTGACCGGGCTCGAGTCCCAGCTCGAAGTGCTGCAGGCGCGCGCGAGCGCAACGCCGGACGCGGCGTTCGATGCTGCCGAGCCCGAAGCGGGTTGGCAGGGCGATGTCTTTGACACCGCCGCTGGCCCCTGGGTCGATGACGGCCCGATCGCCGATCGAGGCGAGGCGTCGTCGTTGGCCGACCCCTGGCCGCCGCGGCCTGGCTCGGTGCCACCGCCGTTGCCGCCGGCGCCGCCGCGCGCGGCCTGGCGCGATGCCGACCCGGCGCCTGCTGCGTCCGAGACGGCGCCCGACCCCGTGCCGCGCTCGGCCGGGCCCGATCCGCTGGCGCGCGCGGCGCGCTGGGTGCGCGGCTGGTTCACCACCGGCAACGTGCCGGTGAAGATCGGCATGCTGGTGCTGTTTGCCGGCGTCGCCGCGCTGCTCAAGTACGCCAGCGATCAGGGCTGGGTGTCGGTGCCGGTGGAACTGCGGCTGGCCGCGGTTGCGGCCGCGGCGATCGGCGGTCTGGCGTTCGGCTGGCGCCGCCGCGACAGCCATCGCACGTTCGCGCTGAGCCTGCAAGGCGGCATGATCGGCATCCTGCTGCTCGTCGTGTTCGCCGCCTATCGGCTGTTCGGCATGCTGCCCGGTGGCGCTGCATTCGCCGCCAGCGTGGCGTTGGTCGCTGGTGCCGGCGTGCTGGCGGTACTGCAGAACGCCCGCGCGCTGGCGGTGTTCGCGGTGTTGGCCGGGTTCCTGGCGCCGATCTGGCTGTCGAGCGGCGGTGGCAGCCATGTCGCGCTGTTCGCGTATTACGCGGTGCTCAATGCTGCGATCCTGGGAATTGCCTGGTTCCGGGCATGGCGGGTGCTCAACCTGCTGGGCTTCGCCTTCACCTTCGGCATCGGCACGCTCTGGGGCGTGCTGCGCTACAGCCCCGGCGATTTCGCCACGACCCAGCCGTTCCTGGCGCTGTTCTTCGCCTTCTACCTGGCGATCCCGCTGCTTTATGCGCGGCGCCGGCCGCCGTCGCGGCGCGATGTCGTCGACGGCTGCCTGGTGTTCGGCACTCCGATGGTCGCGTTCTCGCTGCAGGCCGGCCTGTTGCAGGGGCGCACGTTTGCGCTCGCGTTGTGTGCGCTCGGCGTGGGCGCGGTCTATGCCGCACTGGCCTGGGCGCTGCTGCGGCGCCGCCGCGAAGCGGTACTCGGCCAGGCCTATGCGCTGCTCGCGGTCGGTTTCGCCACGCTGGCGGTGCCGCTGGCGCTGTCGGCGCGTGCGACCGCCTGCGTGTTCGCGCTCGAAGGCGCCGGGCTGGTCTGGCTGGGCCTGCGCCAGCACCGCCTGCTGCCGCAACTGTCCGGCGTGGGCCTGCAGTTGGCCGCAGCGGTGGCCTATGCGCTGGGGGCCACGGCCTGGCCGCGGCCGGTCGATCCGGTGTTCGCCAATGACGGTTTCGTCGGCGCGCTGCTGATCGCGCTGTCGGGCCTGGCGATCGCGGCCGCCTATCGGCAGGCTGGGCGCGTGCCGGTCGCCCGCATCGCCTATGTCTGGGCGTTGGCCTGGTGGCTGGGCGCCTGGATTCAGGAACTGACCCGCGCAGTGCCGTCGGCCTCGCTGCCCGACGCGCTGTTGGTGCTGGCCGTGGTCACCGGCTGGCTCGCCGCCGAGGTGCATCACCGCCGGCCCGACCCGGCACTGGGCGCGACGCTGTTCGCCGCGTTGCTGGTCGCCGCGCCGTTGGCGTTCTGGCAGATGCAGGCGCATGTGCAGCCGTTCGCCGGTTACGGCGCATCGGCCTGGGCGGCGTTCGCCGCGCTCGGCTTCCGCGGCCTGGTGTGCCTGCGCGCAGGCGAGGATCGCCTGGCGTGGGCCGCGCAACTGCTGTGGTGGCTGCTGTGGCCGCTGGTGCTGTCGCTGCTGCTGGGGCATGTCGCACACACGGCCGGGCTGGCCGGCGGCTGGTTGGCGGTCGCCATCGCCTTGCCGTGGTTGCTCGTCTCGGCGCTGTCGTTGTGGCGCTGGCCGTGGCTGGCGCAGCCGCTGGGCGAGCGCTTCGATCCGATCCGCACGGCGTTGCGCGGCGCGCTGCTGGGCGTGCTCGCGTTGTGGTGGCTGGTCGCGCTGGGCAACCCCGGCGACAGTGCGCCGTTGCCGTGGATCGTGCTGCTCAACCCGCTCGATCTCGCGCAACTCGGTGTGGTGCTGCTGCTCGCCCGCTGGCTGTGGTCGCCGGACGGCACCGGGCCGCAGCGCGCGCCGCGTGTTCCGCTGCTGTCGTTGCTGGCCTTCGTGCTGGTCACCGCGATCACCCTGCGCGCCGCGCATTACTGGGGCGGTGCGCCGTGGACTGCGCGTCTGGCCGGCAGCAGCCTGGCCCAGACCAGCCTGACGGTGGTCTGGAGCATCCTCGGCGTGCTGGGCTGGATCATCGGTTCGCGCCGCGGCCAGCGCGCGCTGTGGCTCGCCGGTGCGGTGTTGATGGCGGTGGTGCTGGCCAAGCTGGTGCTGATCGATCGCGGCCATCTCGGCAATCTGTGGGGCATCGGCTCGTTCATCGCTTACGGCCTGCTGTGCACGGTCGTGGGCTTCTTCGCGCCGGCGCCGCCGCGCGCCGTCGTGGCCCGCGAGGAGGTGTCCGCATGATCCGATTCCGTTCCGCCGTCGCTGTCTGTCTGTTCGGCGCATCCGCGATCGCCGCGGCGCACGCGGACTTCGCCGTGCAGTGGCCGCTGACGCTCGAGGACCCATCGGCGAGTGCCTATCGCGTCACGCTCACGCCCGAGGTCTACGCCCAGGTCTGGTCACCGTCGCTGCGCGACGTGGTCGTGGTCGATGGCGACGGCCGCCCGGTGCCGGCGGCCTTCGTCGACCCCGCGATGGCGCCGGCGACGCCGGCACCGCGCGAACTGCCGTGGTTTCCGCTGCCCGCCGACACCGGCCGCCGTGACGGCGACATTGCCGCGATCAGCGAGATCGCCGCCGACGGCAGCCTGCGACGCGTGCAGATGCGCACGTCGGGCGGTGAGGCCGCCGGTGCGTTCCTGGTCGATGCCAGTGCGATCGATGGGCCGTTGGCCGCGCTCGCGCTGCGCTGGGACGACACCCAGCCGCCGTTCGAGCAGGCCTACCGGGTGGAGGCGTCCGACGATCTGCGCCAGTGGCGCAGCGTGCAGGGCGAAGCCCGTGTGCTCGATCTGCGCCGCGACGCGCGACGGCTGGTCGAACGACGCATCGCGCTGCCCACGCCGGTCCATGCGCGCTATCTGCGGCTGACGCCGCTGCATGCAGCCGCGGAGCCGCTCCGCTTGCAGGCGGTCGAGGCCGAGTTGGTGCCGGTGCAGGCGCCGGCGGCCTGGCACTGGCAGGTGCCGGCACCGCAGCCCGCCGACGAGCGCGGCGCGATCGTGTATCGCAGCGATGGCCGTTTCCCGGTCGAGCGCATCGAGATCGCGCTGGCCGGCAACGGCACCGGGCGCTGGACGCTCGAGCGACGCGATGCCGACGATGCGCCCTGGCATACCGTCGCGCGCGATCACGTGGTGTTCCAGGCGGGCCGCGGTGCGGACCTGCGGCGATCGCCGCCGTTGGCGCTGTCGGCACAAGTCCGCGATCGCCAGTGGCGGTTGACGCAGGCCACCGCGGCGCCAGGCGCACCGCCGGCGCTGCGTCTGGGCTACCGCCCCGAGACCCTGGTGTTCGTTGCCGAGGGGCGTGCGCCTTATGCGCTGCAGGCCGGCAGCGCCCGCGCGGCGCGCACCGACGCGCCGGTGGCGCCGCTGCTCGATGCGCTGCGCGCCCAGCACGGCCCCGACTGGCGTCCGGCGAACGCCGTGCCCGGTGCGATGACGCCATTGGCCGGCGAGGCGGCGCTGCAGCCGGCGGCGCCGGCGCGCGATTGGAAGACCTGGACGCTGTGGGGCGTGCTGCTGCTCGGCGTGCTCGTGGTCGGCGGCTTCGCGCTGAGCCTGTTGCGCGGACGAAAGGACGTCTGAGGCCGCTGCGCCGCGTTTGCCTGTCCGCGAGGGCTGCGCCGACAATGCCCGGTGCGCACCGCGTCCCGGGGCTTCCCGTGACACGCGATTCCAAGGTCGCGATGCGGCAAAGCGCGCTCCTTTTCCTTCTTCTCTAGCGAGTCCAGTCCCCATGACCATCGTCCGCATGACCGACCTCGACCTCTCCGGAGAGCGCGTGCTGATCCGGCAGGGCGAGCCGGTCTGAGCGGACTGCCTTTCCGGCAGTCCGCGCGGCGAGCGCCCGGCCAGGGATGGCCGGGCAGGTGCATCCGAAGCCGCACTGCGACGCCATGGACGGCATGGCGCGATCCTTTTTCCTTCTTCTCAAGCGAGTCCAGTCCCCATGACCATCGTCCGCATGACCGACCTCGACCTTTCCGGAAAACGCGTGCTGATCCGGCAGGGCGAGCCGGTCTGAGCGGACTGCCTTTCCGGCAGTCCGCGCGGCGAGCGCCCGGCCAGGGATGGCCGGGCAGGTGCATCCGAA
Source organism: Xanthomonas citri pv. mangiferaeindicae (assembly GCA_002240395.1). Taxonomy (NCBI): domain Bacteria; kingdom Pseudomonadati; phylum Pseudomonadota; class Gammaproteobacteria; order Lysobacterales; family Lysobacteraceae; genus Xanthomonas; species Xanthomonas citri. The sequence continues at coordinate 576,041 of CP016836.1, read as the reverse complement.
GCCGCACTGCGACGCCATGGACGGCATGGCGCGATCCTTTTTCCTTCTTCTCAAGCGAGTCCAGTCCCCATGACCATCGTCCGCATGACCGACCTCGACCTCTCCGGAAAACGCGTGCTGATCCGGCAGGACCTTAACGTCCCCGTCGATGGTGGCAAGGTCACGTCCGATCAGCGCATCCTCGCCTCGCTGCCCACGCTGCGTCAGGCGCTGGCACAGAACGCGGCCGTGATGGTGACCTCGCATCTGGGCCGGCCGAAGGAGGGCAGCTGGAGCGAGGCCGATTCGCTGGCGCCGGTCGCCGCGCGCCTGTCCGAGCTGCTCGGCATCGAGGTGCCGCTGGTGCGCGACTGGGTCGACGGCGTCGAGGTCGCGCCCGGGCAATTGGTGCTACTGGAGAACTGTCGCATGAACGTCGGCGAGAAGGCCGACGACGAGGCGCTGGCGCGCAAGTATGCAGCGCTCGCCGACGTGTTCGTCATGGACGCGTTCGGCACCGCGCATCGCGCCCAGGCCTCGACCCACGGTGTGATCCGCTTCGCGCCGCAGGCTGCGGGTGGTCCGCTGCTGATGGCCGAGCTCGACGCACTGGCCAAGGCGCTCGATGCACCGGCGCGTCCGCTGCTGGCGATCGTGGCTGGCAGCAAGGTGTCGACCAAGCTCGAGCTGCTGTCGTCGCTGGTAGGCAAGGTCGATCAGTTGATCGTCGGCGGCGGCATCGCCAACACCTTCATCGCCGCGCTCGGGCACGGGGTGGGCAAATCGCTGGTCGAGACCGACCTGATCGACACCGCCAAGCAGATCATGGCCGACGCCAAGGCGCGCGGCGCCGAGATTCCGGTGCCGACCGATGTCGTGGTGGCACCCGCCTTCGCGGCCGATGCGCCGGCGACGGTCAAAGCCGTGGACGCGGTCGAGGCCGACGACATGATTCTCGACATCGGCCCGGACACCGCGAAGCGCTATGCGGCGATGATCGCCGATGCCGGCACCGTGGTCTGGAACGGCCCGGTCGGGGTGTTCGAGTTCGACGCGTTCGGCCACGGCACCGAAGCGCTGGCACGCGCGATCGCCTCCTCGAAGGCATTCTCGATCGCCGGTGGCGGCGACACGCTGGCGGCGGTCGACAAGTACGGCATCGCCGACGACGTGTCCTACATCTCGACCGGCGGCGGTGCGTTCCTGGAGTTCCTCGAAGGCAAGACGCTGCCGGCGGTGGCGGCGCTGGAGGCGCGCGGGGCGTGAGCGGCGATGCGCTGTTCTTCGATCTCGATGGCACGCTGATCGATTCCGAGCCCGGCATCCTGGGCGGCATCGCGCATGCGCTCCACACCTTGGGCCATGCGCCGCTGCCGCGCGAGACGCTGCTGCCTTGGATCGGCCCGCCGCTGCGCGACAGCTTCGATGCGCTGTTTGCAGGGGATGCCGACCGGGTCGACCGCGCGATCTCGATCTATCGCGAACGCTACGACGCGATCGGCTGGCGCGAGCACACCGTCTATCCCGGCGTGGCAGCCGCGATCGAGACCCTGCGGGCGGACGGCCGCACGCTGGCGGTGGTGACCTCGAAGAACGAGCGCTTTGCGCGCCGGATCGTCGAGGCGCTGCCGTTCGGCGATGCGTTCGCGACGATCGTCGGCGCCAGCGACGATGGCGCGCGCCGCTACAAGCGCGAGCTGATCGCCGAAGCGCTGTCGCGGCTGGCGCTACCGGTCGCGCGCTGCACGATGATCGGCGACCGGCGCATGGACATGGAGGGCGCGCGCCAGCACCGGATGCGCGCGATCGGTGTGCTGTGGGGGTTCGGGTCAGCCGACGAACTGCGCCAGGCCGGTGCCGACCGCGTGGTCGATTCGCCGGCCGCGTTGCTCGCGGCGGTGGGCTGATCGCAAGCGGTCGCCATGCCGTTGCAAGCGTTTCCAAGTAAGCTCCCAGGCGGCATGCCGTTCCGGGATGCCTCGGGCGCGTTGCCCGCCAGCGCGCGCCTGACCATCGGTGGACACTAAGATCGCGGAATGACTGCCAACGAATTGCCTCCTGTCCCGGCGCATCGGCGCCGCACACGCATCCTCGCCACGCTCGGCCCTGCCACCGACGCGCCGGGCGTGCTCGACGCGCTGATCGCGGCCGGTGTCAACGCCGTTCGCCTCAATTTCTCGCATGGCGACCCGGCCTCGCAGAAGCTGCGTGCCGAGGCCGTCCGCGCCGCGGCCGATCGCGCCGGTGTCGAGATCGGCATCCTGGCCGATCTGCCGGGACCGAAGATCCGCATCGAGAAGTTCGCCGACGGCAAGGTGACGCTGCGCGCAGGCGCGCGCTTCGACCTGGTCGCCGATCCCGACGCGCCCCTGGGCACAGTCGACGAGGTCGGCGTCAGCTATCTGGGCCTGCCCGGCGATGTGGCCGCAGGCGACGTCCTGTTGCTCGACGATGGCCTGATGCAGTTGCAGGTGACCGCCGTCGAGGGCGTGCGTATCGTCACCACCGTGCTCAACGACGGCGTGCTGTCGAACCGCAAGGGGCTCAACAAGCAGGGGGGCGGCCTGTCGCTGGGCGCACTGACCGACCACGACCGCGCGCTGATCCAGGTCGCCGCCGAGATCGGCGTGGACTTCATCGCGGTTTCGTTCTGCCGCAATGCCGCTGACATGGAAGAGGCCCGGTCGATCGCGCGTGCGCACGGCAGCGATGCCGCGCTGGTGTCGAAGATCGAGCGCACCGAGGCGATTGAGAACCTCACCGAGATCATCGACGCCAGCGATGTGGTGATGGTCGCGCGTGGCGATCTGGGCGTGGAAATCGGCGATGCCGAGCTGCCGGGGCTGCAGAAGAAGATCATTCGCGAGTCGCTGGCGCGCAACAAGGTGGTGATCACTGCCACCCAGATGCTGCAGTCGATGGTCGAAAGCCCGATGCCGACGCGCGCCGAAGTCCTCGACGTTGCCAACTCGGTCATCGACGGCACCGATGCGGTGATGCTCTCGGCCGAGACCGCCGCCGGTGCGTATCCGGTGCGGGCGGTCGAGGCGATGGCGCGCGTGTGCGTCGGTGCCGAGCGCCAGTTCGCGCACGACACCGATTTCGAGAAGGCGCAGCGCAACCTGGAACGTGCCGACCACGCGATCGCGATGGCGGCGATGTTCCTGTCCGAGCACGTCGGCGTCGGGGCGATCGTCGCGATGACCGAGTCGGGCGGCACTGCGCGCTACCTGTCGCGCTTCCGCGGGGGCGCTTCGATCTACGCGTTCTCCCGCCACGACGGCGCGCGCCGGCGCATGTCGCTGATGCGCGATGTGTTCCCGTTCAACTACGACAGCCGCGGCCAGACCCCGCGCGAAGCGGCGCGCGGCAGCATCCGCCTGCTGGTCGACGCCGGTCTGCTGGGGCCGGGCGAGCGCGTGGTGTTCACCAGCGGTGAGCACATGGAAACGCATGGCGCGACCAATACGCTGCGCCTGCTGCAGGTCGGTGCCGACGGCCGGGCCGAGGGGCTGGGCGAACTGTAGCCCGCCTGCGCGCGGGACCGGTCAGTTCCGGCCGTCCCGCGCGGATCGCAGCGCGCTGTAAACGTTTTCCCCGACGTTGGGCGCGATTTCCGCGCGCGGCGGGGCTGCGTGCTGGGCGTTTGCTTGAGGTGGGCGGGCTATAATGGGCGCCTTTCCCCGCCGATGGACGTCACCGCCACATGAGCATCGAACAGCTTGCAGACATCGCCCAGGCCATGGTCGCCCCGGGCAAGGGCATCATCGCGATCGACGAGTCCACCTCCACCATCGCCAAGCGGTTCGAGGGCGTGGGCATCCCGAACAACGAGGAGAACCGTCGCGCCTACCGCGAACTGCTGCTGACCACGCCCAAGCTGTCGGACCACATCAGCGGCGCGATCCTGTTCGACGAGACGATCCGCCAGTCGACCAAGGACGGCGTGCCGTTCGCCAAGTACATGAGCGATCACGGCATGATCCCGGGCATCAAGGTCGACAAGGGCACGCACGCACTCGCCGGTTTCCCGGGCGAGCTCGTCACCGAAGGCCTGGACGGCCTGCGCGCGCGTCTGGAGGAGTACTACAAGCTCGGCGCCCGCTTCGCGAAGTGGCGCGCGGTAATCAACATCGGCGAGGACATCCCGTCGGGCACCTGCATCGAGGCCAACGCCCACGCGCTCGCGCGCTACGCCGCACTGTGCCAGGAACAGGGGCTGGTGCCGATGGTCGAGCCGGAAGTGCTGATGGACGGCAGCCACGACATCGAGACCTGCTACGAGGTCACCGAGGTCACGCTGCGCGCGCTGTTCGACGCGCTGTACAACCAGAACGTCATGCTCGAGGGCACGATCCTCAAGGCCTCGATGGTGCTGCCGGGCAAGGACAGCGGCGAGACTGCCGAGGTCGACGAAGTCGCCGAAGCCACGCTGATGTGCCTGAAGTCGGCCGTGCCGGCGATCCTGCCGGGCATCGTGTTCCTGTCGGGCGGACAGAGCGACGAGCAGTCGACCGCGCACCTGGACGCGATGAACCGCCTCGGGCCGAATCCGTGGCCGCTGTCGTTCTCCTATGGCCGTGCAATGCAGCAGGCTGCGCTCAAGCTGTGGTCGCAGGACCTGGCCAACAACGTCGCCAAGGCCCAGGAGACGGTGTTCGCCCGCGCCCGCGACAACGGCCTGGCCGCGCAGGGCAAGTGGAAGAAGGGCTGAGCCTCATCTCCCGTTCGCGCTTTGAGACGCCGGCCTTGCGCCGGCGTTTCGCGTTGTGGTCCCGCCCCGTCTGTCCGCTCGGGTCGCACCTGAGTCGGCGGCCTGACCGCGGGTCGTGCGGTTCAGGCCGCCAGTGCTGCGGTGTAGCGCGCCAGCATCGCGGGGTCGTGGCAGCAAAACAGCACGTTCAATGGGCCCTCGGCCAGGCACTCGCGCACCTGGGCGACGGCGATTGCGACCGCGGCATCGGGCGGATAGCCGTAGACGCCACAACTGATGGCCGGGAACGCGATCGACGCCAGTCCGTGCGCCCGCGCCAGCGTCAGCGCGTTGCGGTAGCAGGCGGCGAGCAGTGCGGGCTCGCCGTGCTGGCCGTCCTGCCAGATGGGGCCGACGGTGTGGATCACATGGCGTGCCGGCAACCCGAAGCCGGGCGTAATCCGGGCTTCTCCGGTCGGACAGCGCACGCCCGGCGGCGATTCGGGCAGGGCGCGGCAGGCGCGCAGCAGGTCCGGCCCGGCCGCCCGGTGGATCGCGCCGTCGACGCCGCCGCCGCCGAGCAGCGACGGGTTAGCGGCGTTGACGATGGCATCGACGTCGCAGCGGGTGATGTCGGCCTGCAGGGCGCGGAGACGGTCCATCGGCGCAGCATATCGATGGCGGCTGGATCGTGGCATCACACCGTCTGCGCGATGCTGGCCGCCGATCTTGTCCTTAAGAGTGACTATTCGATGAGCGATCGCGCGCCCCTGCACGTCCCATCCCCCGTCCACGACCTGATGCGCCGCGGGCGCACGATCGAGGCGATCAAGGCGCTGCGCGATGCCAATCCGGGGCTGTCGCTGCGGGCCGCCAAGGACATGGTCGAGACACTCGATGGGCGCGACGACCCCTACCGCCCCTCATCCCAGGCGCGCCCCGTGGGCGAGGCGACGCTGCCCACCGAGGTCGCGGCGCGGATCGCGACGGGCAATACTGAGGACGCGGCGCGGCGCCTGCGCGAGCTCGACCCGGCGCTCGACGACGAGGCGGCGCGGCAGACGGTGTCCCGGCACGCCTCGCCGCTGCTGCGCGAGGCGCGCCAGGAAACCGTCGTCGTCGGCGACAGTGGCCGCTATGGCTGGCTGCTCTGGGTGGCGCTGTTGCTGATGCTCGGTGTCGGTCTGGCGCTGTGGATGGGGCGGGGCTAGCGCCGGGTGGCGCTCAAGGCAGGCCCGCGAGCCAGTCGTCGTCGGAGCCTTCGTTGACGTCGGCGAACAGCGGCGTGGAGAAGTAGCGCTCGCCGGTGTCGGGCAGCATTGCCAGGATCACCTCACCGTCGCTGGCGGTCTTGGCGACTTCGAGCGCGGCAGCGACGGTCGCCCCGGCGGAGATGCCGACGAAGATGCCTTCCTCGGCCGCGAGTCGGCGTGCGGTCTCGATCGCCAGCGCGTCGTCGATCGACAGCAGTTGCGCGGCGATGTCGCGATTGAGCACCTCGGGCACGAAGTCCGGGGTCCAGCCCTGGATCTTGTGCGGCGCCCAGTCCTTGCCCTGCAGCATCGCGGCACCCGCGGGCTCGACGGCGGTGACCTTGACGTCGGGGCGGGCGACCTTGAGGACTTCGCCCACGCCGGTCAGTGTGCCGCCGGTGCCCCAGCCGGTGACGAAGTGGTCGAGCCTGCGGCCGGCAAAATCGCGCAGGATCTCGGCCGCGGTGGTGTTGCGGTGGTAGGCAGGGTTGGCGGGATTGGCGAACTGGCTGGCGAGGAACCAGCCATGCTGCTCGGCCAGTTCCCGTGCCTTGCGCACCATGCCCGAGCCGCGTTCGGCGGCCGGGGTCAGGATCACCTTGGCGCCGTAGGCGCGCATCAGCTTGCGACGTTCGATCGAGAACGTCTCGACCATCGTGGCGACGAACTTGTAGCCGCGCGCAGCCGCGACCATCGCCAGGGCGACGCCGGTGTTGCCCGAGGTGGCCTCGACGATGGTGTCGCCGGGCTTGAGCAGGCCGCGGCGTTCGGCGTCGAGCACGATGGCCAGCGCCAGACGGTCCTTGACCGAGCCGCCGGGATTGAAGGATTCAACCTTGGCGTAGAGTGTGACGTTGGCCGGCGCCAGCCTGTTCAGCCGGACGATGGGCGTATTGCCGACGGTGTCGAGGATGCTGTCGTACAGGGCCATGGAGAGAACTCGCGGGGCAGGCGCGGTGCGCGGTCGTCCCAGACTGCGACAAAACGCGCCGGTGAACCATGCGTTGACATGGAACGCTGTTTTTTCGACACCATCCGATGGCACGGTCGACGTCACGGGGCAGCGGGTACACTCCCGCGCTTTCACCGTCTCAGGGTCTTCCCTTGTCCGAGCAAGCCCAAGGCCGCCGCGGCACCGTGTCGTGCGCGCTCGTCGCCCTCCTCGCATCGATGCTTGCAGCCTGCGGCAGCCCCGAGAGCGCGTCCCGCCCGGAGGGCGGTGCGGCGGTTCCGGTGACCACGACGGTCGCCGCGCTGCGCGACTGGAACGACACGGTCGCGGCGCTGGGCACGGTCAAGGCGCGCGAGTCGATCATGCTCACCGCGAAGGTCAGCGAAACGGTGCAGCGGGTGCACTTCGATAGCGGCGACGATGTCGACGCCGGCATGGTGCTGGTCACGCTGACCGGCAGCCAGCAGCAGGCGGCGCTCGAAGCGGCCGAGGCCGCGGCGATCGAGGCCGAGCAGCAGTACCGGCGCGGCGCGGGGCTGGTGGATCAGCAATTGATCGCACGCGCCTCGCTCGACACCCTGCGCGCGACCCGCGACGCCGCGCGTGCGAACGTGGCCGAGATGCGCGCCAACGTCGGCGACCGCACCATCCGCGCGCCGTTCGCCGGCGTGCTGGGCATCCGCCAGGTCAGCCCGGGCGCCCTGGTCACCCCAGGCACCCCGATCGCGACGCTCGACGACATCTCGACCGTCTATGTCGATTTCCCCGTGCCCGAGACCCGGCTGGCGGCGATCGCACCTGGCCAGCGCGTGTTCGGGCGCAGCGCGGCGTACCCGGCCGACGAGTTCGAGGGCGTGGTGCAGACGATCGATGCCCGCGTCGATGCCAACACCCGTGCGGTGACCGTGCGCGGCGCGTTCGGCAATCCCGACCGCCGGCTGCGGCCTGGCATGCTGATCCAGGTCCGGCTGCAGCAGCGGACCCGCCAGGCGCTGATGGTGCCGGAGATCGCGGTGATCCAAGTCGGCCGCGACACCTTCGTCTACCGCGTGCGCGAGGACGAGACGGTCGAGCAGGCGCCGGTCGAGATCGGCGTGCGCCAGGACGGCCTGGCCGAACTGGTCGAAGGCCTGACGCCGGGCGAGCGCATCGTGCTCGACGGCACCGGCAAGCTGCGGCCGGGCATGAAGATCGTCGAAGGCACGGTGCAGGAGGCCAAGGCGCAACCGGCCGAGGATGCCGCCACGCCCAAGGACGACGTGCGATGAAACTGTCGGACGTCTCGATCCGGCGGCCCGTGTTCGCCGCGGTGATCAGTCTGCTGCTGGTGGCCCTGGGGATCATGGCGTTCACCCGGCTGACGCTGCGCGAGTTGCCGAACATCGATCCGCCGATCGTCTCGGTCGACGTCAGCTATCCCGGTGCCTCGGCGGCCGTGGTCGAGACCCGCATCACGCAGATCCTCGAGGACGCGCTGTCGGGCATCGAGGGCATCCGCACGATCGAGTCGCGCAGCCGCAACGGCCGCTCCGACGTCACCATCGAGTTCAACCTGACCCGCGACATCGAGGCCGCCGCCAACGACGTCCGCGACGCGATCAGCCGGGTGATGGACCGCATGCCGATCGAGGCCGACCCGCCGGAGATCTCCAAGGTCGAAGCCGACGCCGACGCGATCGTGTGGCTGAACTTGCGTTCGAGCACGATGAATACGCTCGAGCTGACCGACTACACCGACCGCTACATCCTCGACCGGCTGTCTTCGCTCGACGGCGTGGCGCGCGTGCAACTCAGCGGCGGCCATCGCTACGCGATGCGAATCTGGCTCGACCGCGACGAGATGGCCGCGCGCAACATCACCGCGGCCGACATCGAGAATGCGCTGCGCACCGAGAACGTCGAGCTGCCGGCCGGCCGGATCGAATCGCAGACGCGCGACTTCACGCTGCGCGTGGAACGCGGCTTCCGCGAACCTTCGCAGTTCGCGCAGATCCCGGTGCGCCGGGGCAGCGACGGCTATGTCGTACGTCTGGGCGATGTCGCGCAGATCGAGCTGGGCTCGGCCGAGCGGCGCTCCTACATGCGCAGCAACTCGGTCCCCAACGTGGGGCTGGGCATCGTGCGCACCTCGACGGCCAATGCGCTCGATGTCGCGCGCGCCGCGCGCGCCGAGGCCGAGCGCATCCAGCAGACGCTGCCCGAAGGCACCGAGATCTTCGTCGCCTCCGACAACACCGTGTTCATCGATGCGGCGATCACCCGCGTCTACTGGACCCTGGGCGAGGCGATGGCCCTGGTGTTTCTGGTGATCTGGCTGTTCCTGGGCAGCCTGCGCGCGGCGCTGATCCCGGCGCTGACCGTGCCGGTGTGCCTGATCGCCGCGTTCATCGCGCTGTACGTGTTCGGGTTCTCGATCAACCTGCTCACGCTGCTGGCGCTGGTGCTGTGCATCGGCCTGGTCGTGGACGATGCGATCATCGTGCTGGAGAACGTGCAGCGCCGCGCCGATCTCGGTGAGCCGCCACTGGTCGCGGCGCGCCGCGGCACCGCGCAGGTCGCCTTCGCGGTGATCTCCACGACCGCGGTACTGGTCGCGGTGTTCCTGCCGGTCGGCTTCATGGAGGGCAACTCGGGACGCCTGTTCCGCGAGCTGTCGGTCGCACTGGCCGGTGCGGTCGCGCTATCGGCGTTCATCGCGCTGACGCTGACGCCGATGATGTGCTCCAAGCTCGTGCGGCCGCATACCAAGCAGCGCGGTTTCAATGCGTGGATGAACCGGCAGCTGTCGCGGCTGGGCAGCGGCTACGGTCGCCGCGTGGACACGCTGGTGGCCTTGCCTGCCGGGCGCTTGCTGCTGCTTCTCGCCGCGGCGATCGCGGTGTGCGTGGCGGCCGCGGTGCTGCTGTTCGCGCGCGTGCCCAGCGAACTGTCGCCGGCCGAGGACCGCGGACGGTTCTTCGTCGGCGTCGACGGCCCCGAGGGCGCGGGCTTCGATTACACCGTCGGGCAGATGCAGCACGTCGAGGCGATCTTCGCGCCACTGGTCGGCGACGACCAGCCGATCGCCCGCGCCAACTCGCGCGTGCCACGCGGTTGGGGCGGCAGCGAGGACATGCACACCGGTCAGGTGATCGTGTTCCTGCAGGACTGGAAACACCGCAAGCAGAGCACGGTCGAGGTGGTCGAGACATTGCGCGCCGAGTTCGCCAAGCTGCCCGGCGTGCAAGTGCGCGCCAACGTGCCGGGCGGTCTGGTCGGCAGCCGTGGCCAGCGCTACCAGTTGGTGCTCGGTGGGCCGGACTATGCGGAGATCGCGCAATGGCGCGACCGCATGCTCGCGCGCATGCGCGAGAACCCCGGCATCCAGGACCCGGATTCGGACTACAAGGAAACGCGGCCGCAGATGCGCGTGGACATCGACCGCCAGCGCGCGGCCGACCTGGGCGTGTCGGTGCAGGAGATCGGGCGCACGCTCGAGACGATGATGGGCTCGCGCCAGGTCACCACCTTCGTCGACAACGGCGAGGAGTACGACGTGCTGCTGCAGGCCGGTCGCGAGCGGCGCATGAATCCCACCGACCTCGCCGATACCTATGTGCGCGGGCGCGACGACGCGCTGGTGCCGTTGGCCAATCTGGTCACGCTGAGCGAGATCGCCGAGCCCGGCAGCTTCAACCGCTTCAACCGGCTGCGCGCGATCACCATCAGCGCCGGTCTCGCGCCGGGCTACTCGATGGGCGAAGCGCTCGAATGGACGCGCCAGGTCGCCGCCGAGGAACTGCCCGACTACGCGCAGATCGACTGGAAGGGCGAGAGCCGCGAGTTCCAGGAAGCGGGCGGCGCGGTGCTGCTGACCTTCGCGATGGCGCTGATGATCGTCTACCTGGTGCTGGCCGCGCAGTTCGAGAGCTTCATCCATCCGCTGGTGATCATGCTGACCGTGCCGCTGGCGGTGCTCGGCGCATTGCTCGGCCTGTGGGCGACGGGCGGCACGCTCAACCTGTTCAGCCAGATCGGCATCGTCATGCTGATCGGCCTGGCCGCCAAGAACGGCATCCTGATCGTCGAGTTCGCCAACCAGTTGCGCGACGAGGGTCGAAACGTGCGCGAGGCGATCGCCGAAGCCTCGGCGGTGCGTCTGCGTCCGATCCTGATGACCTCGACCGCGACCATCGTCGGCGCGATCCCACTGGTCGTGGCCGGTGGCCCCGGTTCGGCGAGCCGGGCGACGATCGGCATCGTGATCATCTTCGGTGTCGCGTTCTCGACCCTGCTGTCGCTGTTCGTGGTGCCGGCGTTCTACGCGCTGCTCGCGCCATTCACGCGCTCCCCCGAAGCCCTGGCCCAGGAGCTCGAGCGCCTGGAAGCCGAAACGCCCGCCGTCGGCGGCCACGCCTGACCCAAGAACCGGGGTCAGAGTGCATTTTTAGGTGCAATCGCGCGCGCGAAATTGCACTCTGACCCCGGTTCTTGGGTGGAGGCGGGCGATGCGTTGGGACGAGGTGCGGATCGAGGGGGACGGCTTCGTGCTGCGGCGCTGGCGCGACGCCGATCTCGAGGTATTGCTGCGCTATGCCGACGATCCGCTGGTCGTGCGCGGGCTCAGCGATCGCTTTCCCAACCCCTACACGCGCGCCGACGGCGAGGCGTTCCTGGCCGGCAAGGTGGTCGATCTGTCCGGGCCGGTGCTGGCGATCGAGATCGACGGCGAGGCCTGCGGCAGCATCGATGCCCGGCAGGGGACAGGCGAGCGTGCGCATTCGGCGGAGCTCGGCTACTGGCTGGCGCGCGTGCACTGGAACCGCGGGATCATGCGCCGGGTGGTCGCGGCCTATGTGCCCTGGGTGATGGACGTACTCGGGCTGACGCGGTTGCAGGCCAACGTGCTCGATCTCAACCCGGCGTCTGCGCGGGTGCTCGTCTGCAACGGCTTCGTGGAGGAGGGCCGATTGCGCGGCGCGATACGCAAGGCCGATGGCCCACACGATCTTCGCCTCTTCGGATTGCTGCGCGGCGAGCCGCCTGAGTCGGGCTGACCCCTGGCGCCGGAAGGTGCAATGCCCGCCGCTGCGACAGTGCGTCGCATTCGGACCCCTGATCGTGGAAAATCGATCCTTCGTGCGTCGTCCGCGTCACCCGCCCCCGTCCAGCCCGGAGCCAGATCGATGGATCAGTTGCTTACCGCCCTCAATGGTCTGATCTGGAGCAAGGCGCTGATCGCGCTGTGCCTGGGCGCCGGACTGTGGTTCACGCTTCGCACCCGCTTCATGCAGGTGCGCGGCTTTGTCGAGATGACACGGCTCACGTTCACCGGCCAGAAGTCCGATGCCGGTGTGTCCTCGTTCCAGGCGCTGGCGATGTCGATGGCCGGGCGCATCGGCATCGGCAATATCGCCGGCGTCGCCACCGCGATCGCGTTCGGTGGCCCGGGTGCGGTGTTCTGGATGTGGGTGATGGGCTTCCTCGGCGCCTCGACGTCGTACGTCGAGTGCACCCTGGCGCAGATCTACAAGGAGAAGGACGCCGAAGGTCGCTATCGCGGCGGTCCTGCGTACTACATCGAAAAAGCGATGGGACTGAAGTGGTATGCGCTGGCGTTCGCATTCGCGACGCTGTTGGCGGCAGGCCTGCTGATGCCGGGCGTGCAGGCCAATGCGATCGCCGACAGCATCGCCAATGTCTGCGCCGGCAGCACGGTGTGCGGCGATCTGTCCGGCCAGTGGATGGGCATGGAAGCACGCACCGCGCTCAAGGCGGGCATCGGCATCGTCGTGGCGTTGATGCTGGCGGTGATCATCTTCGGCGGCGTCAAGCGCATCGCCGCGTTCGCCGAACTGGTGGTCCCGTTCATGGCGATCGCCTACATCCTCACCGCGGTCACGGTGATGGTCATCAACTACGACTTCGTGCCGACGATGTTCCGCATCATCTTCGAGAGTGCGTTCGGCGTGCACGCCGGCTTTGGCGCGATGCTCGGGTTGGCGGTGGAGTGGGGCGTCAAGCGCGGCATCTACGCCAACGAGGCCGGTCAAGGCACCGGGCCGCATGCCGCCGCGGCGGCCGAGGTCTCGCACCCGGCCAAGCAGGGCTATGTGCAGGCCTGGGCGATCTACTTCGACACGATGCTGGTCTGCACCTCGACCGCGTTCCTGATCTTGGCGACCGGCATGTACAACGTCGTCGGCCCGGAAGGCGCGATGCTGCACGAAGCGCTGCCGGGCGTGGAGGCCGGGTCAGGCTTCGCGCAGGCGGGCATCGAGTCGATCCTGCCCGGCTGGGGCGCGATCTTTGTCGCGGTGGCGCTGTTCTTCTTCGCGTTCACCACGATCATGGCCTATTACTACATGGCCGAGACCAATCTGACCTACCTCAACAATCACGTCGCGCGTCCGGGCCGAACGTTGCTGCTGCGCGTGGCGCTGCTGGGCATGGTGATCTTCGGTGCGATCCGCAGTGCCGAGATGGCCTGGATGCTTGGCGACATCGGTGTGGGCCTGATGGCCTGGCTCAATATCGTCGCGATCCTGATCCTGCAGAAGCCGGCATTGCAAGCCCTGCGCGACTACGAGCAGCAGAAAAAGCAGGGGCTTGATCCCGTTTTCGATCCCGACAAGCTTGGGATTCGCAATGCCGATTTCTGGCGCAAGGTGCCCTGACATGACGAAGTCCCCCTGGTCGGGCAGCGGCCGCGACACGCCCCGCACGTCGGCGCCCACGCCGGGTCGTGACAGCCCATGGGGGGCGCGCGCGCGCACGACATCGCCGGCCGCAGCATCGTCACGGCCGGTCCCTGCCGCAGCGTCTGCGGAAGCATCAGGTGAGGACCGTCGCGAACTGCGCCTGTATGGGCGCAATGCGATCGAGGCGGTGTTCGCGCGGCGGCCCGAGGCGATCCGCAAGCTGTATCTGCTCGAGGCGCGCATTCCGCAGTTGCAGCCGATGCTCAAGTGGTGCGCGGCCAACCGCGTGGGCTACCGCGTCGTCGGCGAGGACGACCTGCGCAAGCTTGCCGCGAGCGCGCATCACGAAGGCATCGTTGCCGACGTGCTGCGCGAGGCGCCGCTGCCGCTCGGCGATTGGCTGCAGGCCCTGCCCGAAGGACCTGCCTGCGCACTGTGGCTCGATGGCGTCGGTAACCCGCACAACCTCGGCGCGATCCTCCGCTCGGCCGCGCACTTCGGGGTCGGTGCGGTATTGCTGCCCAAGGACGCCTCGCTCGCGCTGTCGGGGGCGGCCGCGCGTGTTGCCGAGGGCGGCGCGGAGGCCGTGCGCTTCGTCCGCCTGGGCCGCGACGAGAACGCGCTGGCGCAGTTGCGCAGCGCGGGCTTCAAGCTGGCCGCCACGGTCGTGCGCGGCGGCGAGGATCTGTTCGAGGCCGCGCTGCCGTCGCGGCTGGTCTACGTGCTCGGCGCCGAGGGCGAGGGCATGGACGCCGCACTCGCCGAGGCCTGCGACAGCAAGCTGGGCATCCCCGGCAGCGGCGCGGTCGAGAGCCTCAATGTCGCCTCGGCCACTGCGGTGCTGCTGGCGCAGTGGCGGCAGCAGCACCGCTGACCGCCACGCGTGTGCGCGCCTGAGGGCGCACTGCCTCAGTGCGCCGGCGTGGCGTCGGTCTTGGGCGCGCTGCCGAAGCTTTCGTCGGACTCTGCCGCCAGCCACGCGAAGACCGCATAGGCGGCCGTGTTCTGCGCGACCGCGTCGGGGTCGACCTTGTCGAACGTGTCGTCGGCGTTGTGGTGCAGATCGAAGTAGTCGGTGCCGTCCTGGCCCAGCCAGCCCCAGGCGCCGCCCTTGGCCGCCAGCGGCGAGATGTCCGGGCCCGGGCTGCCCTTGTCCTGCAGATAGTCGATCCCGAGCGGGCGCAGCACCTCGGCGATCGCATCGCTGGTCGCACGCTGCCCCGCTGGGGCGCTGGTGTTGAAGCCGTAGATGCGACCAGCGCCGAAGTCGCTTTCCGCGCCGATCACGTGCCGCGCGATCACATCGGCGCCGCCGTGCGCGTCGGCATAAGCGCGCGCGCCGAGCAGGCCCTGTTCCTCGTTCGCGAACGCGACCACGCGCACGCTGCGCCGCGGACGCTGCGGCTGCTGCGCGATCAAGTGCCCGGCGGCCATCGTGATGCCCACGCCCGAGGCGTCGTCGACCGCGCCGGTGCCCAGGTCCCAGGAATCGAGATGGCCGGCAATCAGTACGATCTCCTCCGGCCGCTCGCGGCCAGTCAGCTCGGCGATCACATTCTGCGAGGTGTACGTGCCATTCCAGCCGCAGTCGAGCGCAAGCGCGACTTCGACCGGCCCCAGCCGCAGCAGGCGGGTCAGCTGGTCGGCGTCGGGCAGCGACAATGCGGCTGCCGGGATCGGCGTGACGTCGGCATCGAAGCGGGTGATGCCGGTGTTGGCGACGCGGTGCGGGCTGGTGCCGATCGAGCGCATCAGGTAGGCGGCCGCGCCCTTGCGCGCGGCGATCGACGGCCCGCGGCTGCGGATCGCGCCGGCGGCACCGTAGCCGCTGCCGTCGCGCGAGCGTGCCATCGGGATGTCGACAAACACGATGCGTCCGCGCAGCGTCGCCGGGTCGGCGGCCTCGAGTGCGGCGAGGCTGTCGAAGCGCACGATCTGCGCCGACACCTCGCCGCCCGGACTGCCGCCCAGTGCGGTGAGCACCAGCGGCTGGGCATGGGCGCCGACGACCGCCGCGTGCTCGCTGCGCCGTTCCCACTTCGGGAAGGTCACCGGTTCGGTCCACACCCGGTCGTAGCCGAGCTCGGCGAAACGCGCCTTGGCCCATTCGACCGCGCGCGCATCGGCCTCGCTGCCCGGCAGGCGCGGGCCGATCTGCGTGGTCAGCGATTCGATCAGCCGGTAGGCGGTGCCATCCTGCAAGGCGCGCTCGCGCAGCTGCGCTGCCGCGTCCAGTGAGGTCTGCGCCACCGGTGCGGAAGCGCGTTCGCGCGCAGTCCCGGTGCCCGGAACCAGCAAGGCGCCCGACAGCAGAGCGAGGGCGAGGACATTCAGAAGCGGGGCAGGACGCATGCGCGATCTCCGGCTGGAATAGGAACGGGCCGTGCGCATTGTCGCGCGCGGCCCGTTCTGAGGCGATGTGCCAGAGGTCCGGCGTGGGAGGCGGGTCAGGCGATCGGGGCGTCGGGCTTGCGAAGCGAATCGCGGATCTCGCGCAGCAGCTTGACTTCTTCGCTCGGCTCGGCCGGCTTCTGCTCGACCGGCGCTTCGGCCTGCTTGCGCTTGAGACGGTTGATGAAGCGCACTGCGATGAAGATCGCGAACGCGACGATGACGAACTGCACGATCGTGTTGACGACGTTGCCAATGCCCAGCACCAGCGCCGGGATCTCCTCTCCGGCCGCATCGACCTGGGCCGCGCGCAGCGTGATCGCCCATCTGGAGAAATCGATGCCACCGGTCAGCAGGCCGATGAACGGCATGATGAGGTTCTCGACGAGTGCGGTGACGATCTTGCCGAACGCCGCTCCGATGACCACGCCGACCGCGAGATCGATGACATTGCCGCGGACGGCGAATTCCCTGAACTCGGCGAGTATGCCCATGGTGTCTCCTGCGCTGTAAGTGGAATGCGCGCAGGACTATAACGGCGGCGAAGTGACCTTGCAGTGGAGCTCGAGCACATCGTCGAGCCGGGCGACGCAGACATCGCCCGGATGCAGGGCGGCGACACCGGCCGGCGTGCCCATGAACACCAAGTCGCCAGCGCGTAGCGCGAACAGCTTGGACAACTCATGCAGGATCTCGGGCACATCCCAGATCAGCTGCGCGAGCGTCGACGATTGCCGCAGCACACCGTTGACCTCGAGCGACAACGTCCGCGGTGCCAGCGTGCCAACGACTGCTGCCGGCACCAGTTCGCCGACCGGCGCCGAGGCGTCGAACCCCTTGGCCACGTCCCAGGGCAGGCCCTTGGCCTTGGCGGCGGCCTGCAGGTCGCGACGGGTGAGGTCCAGGCCGACTGCGTAGCCGTAGACGAGCTCGGCGGCGCGGTCGACCGGCAATTCGCCGGGCGGCGCGTCGCGGCCGATCGCCACGACCAGTTCGACCTCGTGATGCAGTTCGCGGGTGGCGCTGGGGTAGGGCACTTCGCCGGCGGTCACCACCGCATCGGCAGGCTTGGCGAAGAACACCGGCACGCCGCGCTCGGCCTTCGAGGCGGGCGCCTGGGCACCCATCTCGCGCGCATGGTCGGCGAAATTGCGGCCCACGCAGTACACGCGCCGGACCGGAAACTGGCCGCCACCGCGCACAGCCAGTCGGGTTGGCGCCGCAGCGGGCACCACGTCGTACGACGGATCGGTCATCGACTCAGGTCTGGATTCAGGCGCCGCTGCACGCTCAGCGTAGCAGCGGCTGGTCGCGATTGCGCACGACGCGGTACTCGGCCTCGACGATGCGGTCATCGCGGGCCGGCGACGCGTCGCCACGCACCAGCAAGCGGCGGGCAAGTCCGAACAGCAGCATCGCCGCGCCGACGAACAGGCCGGCCACCAGCAACACCGCGAGCAGGGCGACGCCGACCAGGCCCAGCAACACCCGCAACACCGGGTGCCGCGGCTTGCGCGGCGCGAATACCGCACGGACACCGGAGGCATCGAATCGGGCGTGGAGATCGCGGAAGAAGGCGTTGGACATGGCGGCTGCAATGCTCGTGACACAATGGCCGGGTTGGCCGAGGGGTCCAGTATCGGTCGGTCGCCTCCCGGAGTTGTAATGCCTTCGTTAAAACCATGTGACGGCGCCCGTCTGCTCGCAGTCGATGCCATCGCTGATGGCGGCTTCGCCGAGGCGGAAGGCGTCGTCGACGGCGAAGCCGAGTCGCTGGTGCTGCACCGCGACGGCGGTCAGGTCCGCGCCTGGCTCAACATCTGTCCGCATGCCGGCCGTCGGCTCGACTGGGCGCCTGGTCAGTTCCTCGCCTCCAAGGACGGGCACCTGGTCTGCGCCGCGCACGGTGCGAGTTTCCGCACTGACGACGGCGTCTGCGTCGCCGGGCCGTGCAAGGGTGAGGCGCTGCGCGCCGTTCCGGTGCAGGTGCACGAGGGGCAGGTGGTGCTGGGCTGAGCGTCGCGGACTGGGGCGGCACTACGCGCCCGGTAGCCGGACGTCGCCGGCTGAGTCCTCAGTCGAACAGCAGGTTGACCATCAGCACCACGATCGCGGTGTACATCAGCGAGATCGGCAGGCCGATCTTCCACAGCTGCTTGGCCGTGTAGCCCGCCGGGCCGATGATCATCGACATCACCGGATTGGACTGGGTGACGAAGTTGTTGGAGGCCGACAGCGCGACGATCAGCGCGAATGCGGTCGGGTTGCCGCCGGCGGCCAGGGCCAGGTTGATCGCCAGCGGAACCACGACGATCGTCGCGCCGACGTGGCTGATGACCAGCGAGAACGCCGTGGTCAGCAGCGCGACCGCGATCTCCAGCAGCCAGACCGGCAGACCGGTCGGCAACCGTTCGATGCTGTGACCGGCGACCCAGGCTGCCGCGCCGCTGGAGTCCATCGCCCAGCCCAACGGGATCAGGCAGGCCATCAGGAACACGGTCTTCCAGTTGATCGCGCTGTAGGCCTCGTCCATCTTCAGCACGCCGAACACCAGCATGCCCGCCACGCCGGTCATCAGCGCCACCGAGGTGGGGATGCGCGAGGACAGTGCGATCAGCATCGTCACGGCGAAGATCGCCATCGCGATCTTGAACTTGTGCGGCCGCTGCTCGCCCTTGGGGTAGTCGGTCACGATCAGGAAATCGAGCGACTTGGCGGTGCGCGCCAGATCCTGCCAGATGCTGTGCAGGACCAGCATGTCGCCGGCACGCAGGGTCATCTTGCGCACGTTCTCGCGCAGCACGGTCTTGTCGCGGTTGATCGCCAGCAGACGGACGCCGTACTTCTTGCCCAGACTCAGCTCAGCGGCCGACTTGCCGATGAACTTCGAGGTCGGCGGGATCACCGCCTCGGCGATGCCGGCGCGACTGGGATTGAACAGGTCGCCGAAGTGCCGCAGCCGCGAGCTCATGCGCAGGAACTGGTTCTGCGCGAAATCGGCCACCTGCTGCCGCGGACCCATCGCACCGAGCACGCTGCCCACCCAGATGCGCGAGTCGGCCGGTGGCGCCAGGCGCGACTCGTTCTCGGACTTGAGCGCCAGCAGCAGTGGCGCGTGGTGGATCGCCTCGGCCTCGGCGAACGTCATGCCCACCAGCGGGCTTTCGGCGGTGACCACCAGTTCGAACACATCGCCTTCGATGCCATAGGCGCTGGCGAAGTAGCTCTGGGTCCGCGCCGGGGTCACCGGGCCGTCGCCGCCGTCGCTCAGTTCGCCCAACTGCCGGTTGCCGAAGAAATGGAAGTAGGCGAGTCCGGCGATCAGCAGCGCCAGCCCGATCGGCAGCGGCGCGAACATGTTCAGCGATTCCAGCGTCGCCGCGCCGGAGGGCATGTTGGCGTTGGCCGCGGTCAATAGATCGTTGAGCAGGATCAGTGGCGAGTTGCCGACCATCGTCAGCGCGCCGCCCATGACGATGGCCACGCAGACCGGCAGCAGAATCTGCGCCAGGCGCAACCCCGAGCGCGACGCCAGTCGCGCGGCGACCGGCATGTACAGCGCCATCACCGACGGGTTCTGCATGACCGAGGAATTGAGGCCGGCGGTGGCCGCGGTCAGCAGCAACAGGCGGTTCTCCATGCCCTTGGCCCGTCGCAGCAGCCAGCCGGCGAGGCGGTTGAGCGCGCCGGTGCGGTCCAGGCCCATGCCCAGGATCATCGTCGCGATGACGCTGATCACCGCGTTGGAGGAAAAGCCGTTGAAGACATCCTCGGGCGCCACCAGGCCGGTCAGGCCCAGCATCACCAGCACCACCAGCGCCACCAGGTCCGCGCGCACGCGCTGGAACAGGAATAGCACCATCGTCAGGCCCACCAGGGCCAGGACGATCTTCATATCGGTGGTGAGTGCCAGGCCGGTGTCCATCAGGGCGATGACGCTT
The DNA here is from genome assembly GCA_002240395.1 of Xanthomonas citri pv. mangiferaeindicae. NCBI lineage: Bacteria > Pseudomonadati > Pseudomonadota > Gammaproteobacteria > Lysobacterales > Lysobacteraceae > Xanthomonas > Xanthomonas citri. Next base: position 556,152 of record CP016836.1, on the reverse strand, counting down.
TCCAACGCGACCGGGACCAGCGGAAGCCGGTGTGCTTCCGCGCCGGGGAGGCGCCCTGCTGGTCCCGATCACGCATCACGGATTACGGATCCCGGTCGTAGAGCAGATCCCAGACCCCGTGGCCCAGCTTCAGGCCGCGGCTCTCGAAATGCGTCTGCGGGCGCCACGGCGGTCGCGGCACATGGCCGCGCGGACCGACGCGGTTGCGCAGACCGGGCGTGGCATCGAGCACGTCCCACATCTGCTCGGCGTAGTCCTGCCAATCGGTCGCCAGATGCAGGCGCCCGCCCAGCCGCAGCTTGGTCACCAGCAGCGCGGCGAACGCGGGCTGTACCAAGCGGCGCTTGTTGTGGCGCTTCTTGTGCCAGGGATCGGGGAAGTAGATCCGGATCTCGTCGAGCGCGCTGTCGGCGATCTCGTTGCGCAGCACCTCGACCGCATCGTGGTGGTACACGCGGACATGGTCGCTGCCGTCCTCGGCCAGGCCGTTGAGGACACGGCCCACGCCCGGGGCATGCACTTCGATGCCGATGTGGTCGCGGGCCGGATCCATGCGCGCCGAATGGCGCAGCGCTTCGCCGTTGCCAAAACCGATCTCCAGAATCCGCAAGGCCTGCCGTCCGAACGCGGCATCGAGGTCGCGCGGCGTGCCGGTGTAGTCCAGGCCGAAGCGCGGCCAGGCGTCGTCGAACGCGCGTTGCTGTGCAGGCGTGAACCGGCCCTGGCGCAATACGAAGCTGCGCACCTCGCGCCGGCCCTCGGTCACCGTGAACGGCTTGGGCGGCGCCTTGGCGCCTTCGCTGGAGAACGGGTCGGTCATCGCGCGGGCGTCAGCCGACCAGACCGTCGACCGGCGAGGATGCGCTGGCGAAGCGCTTGCGCGGGATGCGTCCGGCCAGGAACGCTTCGCGGCCGGCCTCGACGGCCTTGCGCATCGCCGAGGCCATCAGCACCGGGTCGCGGGCGCCGGCGATCGCCGTGTTCATCAGTACGCCGTCGCAGCCCAGTTCCATCGCGATCGCCGCATCCGAAGCGGTGCCGACGCCGGCGTCGACGATGATCGGGACCTTCGCGTTCTCGACGATCTCCAGCAGGTTGTAGCGGTTCTGGATCCCTAAGCCCGAGCCGATCGGCGCGGCCAACGGCATCACCGCCACGCAGCCGATTTCCTCCAGGCGCTTGGCCAGGATCGGATCGTCGGAGGTGTAGACCATGACCTCGAAGCCGTCGGCGACCAACTGTTCGGCGGCCTTGAGCGTCTGCACCACGTCGGGGAACAGCGTGCGCTGGTCGCCCAGCACCTCGAGCTTGGTCAGGTTGTGGCCGTCGAGCAGCTCGCGGGCCAGGCGGCAGGTGCGCACCGCCTCTTCGGCGGTGTAGCAGCCGGCGGTGTTGGGCAGGATCGTGTAACGGTCGGGCGGCAGCACGTCGAGCAGGTTGGGCTCGCCGGGATTCTGGCCAATGTTGGTGCGGCGGATCGCGACGGTCACGATCTGCGCGCCAGCCGCCTCGGTGGCGAGGCGGGTCTGTTCGAGATCCTCGAACTTGCCGGTGCCGGTCAACAGGCGGGAACGGTAGGTCTTGCCGGCGATGACAAGGCCGGCGTCGCGCGAGGGAGAAGGAGTGCTCATCCCGGGATTATCGCCCAAGCGGCGCGGGAGTGCCGGACGCACCGACGGCGCGTTGCGCGAGGTTCTTGGGCGTTCGCCCCCCGCATCCGATGCCGGATGGCATCGGATCGGCGCCCAGGCGCAAGAGGCGCTGTGGCCGCCGTCCATGGCGCGGTCGTGCTGGCGCTGGGCTGTCCTGCCCGCACATCCCTGTGCGGGCGTTCGCCCCCGCATCCGATGCCGGATGGCATCGGATCGGCGCGGGGGCTCACCCCCGCCCAGGGCGTGGACGATCTCGACGTGGTCGCCGTCGGCCAGGACGTGGGCGTCGTGGCGACCCCGCGGGACGATCTCGCCATTAACCTCCACCGCCACGCGGCGCCCGCCCAGTCCCTGGGCCTGCAGCAGGGCGGCGATCGTGCTGCCCGGATCGATGTCGGCGTCTTCGCCGTTGAGTCGGATGTTCATGCGGCGATTGTCTCCGTTCGCGAGGCGCGGCGCACGCCGGCCGGGCCACGGGCATGACGCAGTGCGGCGTGCTGCGCGCAGCGCACAGCGGGATCATCGCGGCAATGCGGTCCCGTACGGGGCCGGTCGCCAATCGGCAGATAATGCCGCCCTTTTTTCAGGAGAGCCCCCCATGTCGTCGTTCAGGCCGATCCGTGCCGCCCTTGCCGTCGCGCTTGCCGCAGCGGCTGTTCCGGCGTTCGCCGCCGACACCTTTTCCCGCACCGTGTTCTTCGGCGACAGCCTGACCGACGCGGGTTACTTCCGGCCGGTGTTGGTGCGTGAGGTCGGGCCAGAGACTGCGATCCTCGGCCGGTTCACGACCAACCCCGGCCTGACCTGGGCCGAGCACGTCGCCGATCGCTACGGCACCGATGGCAGCGCCAACGGCAACGGCCAGACCGGCGACAACTACGCGGTCGGCGGCGCTCGTGTCGCGATCGATACCAACGGCGCCCTCGGTGCGACGCCTTCGCTGGCGACCCAGGTGCGCACCTACCTATCGGCCAACGGCGGCCGCGCCGATGCCGACGCGCTGTATTCGGTCTGGGGCGGCGCCAATGACCTGTTCGCGGTGGCGGCCAATCCGGGCCAGGCGCAGCAGATCATCGGCGCGGCGGTGACCGCGCAGGTCGGCCTGGTCGGCACCCTGCAGGGCGCAGGCGCGCGTTACGTGCTGGTGCCGTCGATCCCGGACGTCGGCCTGACCCCGCAGTTCCGTGCCGGCGGTGCCGCGGCGATGGCGCAGGGCACCGCGCTGTCGACGGCCTACAACGATGCGCTGTACGGCGGTCTCGCCTCGCAGGGCCTGCGGGTGATTCCGGTCGACACCTTCCACTTCCTGCAGGAAGTGACCGCCGATCCTTCTCGCTACGGATTCACCAATGTCACCTCGGTTGCCTGTGCGACCCAGCCGGCGCCTGCCGGTGCCTCGTCGCTGTTCTGTAATCCGAATTCGCTGGTCGCGCCCGACGCGGCCGACACCTATCTGTTCGCCGACGGCGTGCACCCGGCCAGCCGCGCGCAGGCGATGATCGCGGATCTGGCCGTGTCGATGATCGACGGTCCGCAGCAGATCGCCGTGTTGCCGCAGTCGGCGTCGATGACCGGCCGCGCGCGCGCCGATCGCGTCGCCAACCGGATGAGCCTGGCCGCCGCGCCGGTCGAGGGGCGGCGCTGGTGGGCCGACGTGCGCGCCGACATGCAGCGTTACGACCATGGCGACGCCTACGATGGCGTCGGCCCGGCACTGACCGCCGGTCTGGACTGGACGATGGGCACCGCGACCTTCGGCGGCTTCGTCGGCTACGGCCGGCAGGGCAATGATTGGGGCCTGCGCCGCGGCAGTTGGGACCAGAGCGAGGCGACCGTCGGCGGCTTCGCGCATTGGCGCAGCGCGGCCGGCGGCTGGGTGAACCTGCAACTGAGCTACAGCTGGCTGGACTTCGACACCGACCGCGCCGTGCAGATCGGGCCGGCCACGCGGGTGCACAGCGGTCAGGCCGACGGCAGCAACACGACCGCCGCGCTGTATGCCGGCTGGACCTTCGGCAATGGCCCGCTGGAGCATGGTCCGGTGCTGTCGGTGGTGGGGCAGCGCATCGAGGTCGACGGCTTCGCCGAGAGCGATCCGGCGATGTCGACCTCGCTGGCCTATCCCTCGCAGGACATCGACTCGCTGATCGGCAGCGCCGGTTGGCAGTTCGCCTATGCCGGCGATGGCGGCGTGCGGCCGTATGCGCGGCTGACGGTGGATCGCGAGTTCGAGGAGGCACCAACCCAGGCTTGGGCGCGCGCGCAGTCGCTGCCCTCGACGCTGGACTACGCGGTGCCGGCCCGCGGCTACGACCGCAGCTATGGCACCGCGACGCTTGGCACCCAGGCGCGCCTGTTCGGCCTGGATGCCAATGTCGGCGCCACCCTGACGGTCGGTCAGAAGGCTGGCAGCCACACCACGGTGTTTGCGACCCTGGGCGCTGGCTTCTGACCGCCGCGCGGCCGGCACGCCGCCGCCCGCGCGGCGGCGTTGCCAAGCCGCGCCGCGGCGGCATAGACTGGGGCCCTGCGCGGGTGTAGTTCAATGGTAGAACTGCAGCTTCCCAAGCTGCTAGCGTGGGTTCGATTCCCATCACCCGCTCCAGTTCCAGCGGCGGCACCATCGACGATGGTGCCGCCGTTTTCGTTGCAGCTGTTCCCGTCGATCCTCGATGCGGCCCGTCGGCGCCGCGTGCTTGCCCGGTCCTGCGATGAAGCTCGCGATCCTGTCCCGCAACACCAAGCTCTATTCCACCCGCCGGCTGGTCGAGGCCGCACGCACGCGCGGGCACACCGTGCGCGTGCTCGATCCGCTGCGCTGCTACATGCGCATCAGCAGCGAGGGCTTTTCGCTGCGCTACAAGGGGCGTTCGATCGAGGCATTCGATGCAGTGATCCCGCGTTTCGGCACCTCGGTGGCGCGCTATGGCAACGCGGTGCTGCACCAGCTCGAGCTGATGGGCAGCTTCGCGCCCAATCCCTCGGCAGCATTCGCACGGGCGCGCGACAAGCTGCGCTGCCAGCAGCTGCTCGCTGCCGAGGGTATCGGCCTGCCGGTCACGGTGTTCGGCGACAATCCCGACGACACTGACGACTTGCTGGCGATGCTCGGCCCGCCACCTCACGTGATCAAGCTCAACGAGGGCATGCAGGGCGCTGGCGTCATGCTGACCGAGAAGCCATCGGCCTCGCGTGGCGCGGTCGAGGCCCTGCGCGGCCTGTACGCCAACTTCCTGGTGCAGGAGTTCATCGCCGAGGCCCAGGGCGCGGACCTGCGCTGTTTTGTGGTCGGCGACCAGGTCATCGGCGCGATGCTGCGTCAGGCGCCGGCGGGGGACTTTCGTTCCAATCTGCATCGTGGCGGCAGCGCGAGTGCCGTGGTGGCGACCGAGGAAGAGCAGGCGGTCGCGGTGCGCGCGGCCCAAGTGGTGGGCCTGGGGATCGCCGGGGTCGATCTGATCCGCTCCGATCGGGGGCCACTGGTGCTCGAGGTCAACGCCTCGCCTGGGCTGGAGGGCATCGAGGCGGTGACGGGGCAGGATATCGCCGGGGGCATCGTCGAGCATCTGGCCGCACGCGTCGGAGCTGGACGTCCGCGACGTGCGCGGCGTCACGGATCCAACGGAACCTGAACGTTTTTTTTCCGTATTTCGACGGATCCCACCCTAATCTGAGCGTCCGGAATGCGCTTGCGCTCTCTCCCCCGGCTTCGGCCGGGGCGCAGCGGATAACGGCAATCGGGGCAACACTCCTTTGACCCGGGCGGCCAACGTCCGGGTCTTTTTGTGTGTCGCGTCTTGGCATGGGCGGTGGCCCGTTCGATGGCATGATCCGCAGGTGGCGCGACGGTAGCGTCGCGATCGGATCACCAAGGAGTGGCACATGAAGCGGTCGATAGGCTTCGGTCTGGTTTTGATGTGCGCAGTCGCCCAGACATCGTGGGCTGTGGACAGGAAGGTTGACATCACGAGTGGCACATTCGAGCAACAGCGCGCTGAAATTGTGGTCGAGATGTCCGGTGACGCCTACGCAGAGCTTTCTCCGCAGGATCGACAGACGGTGGTTTCGTTGCTCGACCGCATGCAGGGCGTGATGGAGAAGGCGCCGAGTGTGGACGCCTTACGCGAGACAGAGCGGGTGCGGTTGTTCAATGACCAAGAACAGATCAATACGATTTTGACGCGTGCAAAGGCCGACAGTCGGCTGATCTGTCGCCGTGAGGCGCCAGTCGGGTCGCGTATGCAACAGACAGCGTGCATGACCGTCGCCGAGCGGCGGCGTGCGATGGAGACATCACAGGAACGGATGCGGCAGCGTGGTCCAATGAAACGATCTGATTCCAGGTAAGAAGAAGGCACATCCATGCATATCCTCGTCATCGAAGACAACCAGGACATCGCCGCCAATCTCGGGGATTACCTCGAGGACCGCGGCCACACCGTCGACTTCGCCGCCGACGGCGTCACCGGCCTGCATCTGGCGGTGGTCCATGATTTCGATGCGATCGTGCTCGATCTCAATCTGCCGGGCATGGACGGCCTGGAGGTTTGCCGCAAGTTGCGCAACGATGCGCGCAAACAGACGCCGGTGCTGATGCTCACCGCGCGCGACAGCCTCGACAACAAGCTCGCCGGCTTCGACTCGGGCGCCGACGACTATCTGGTCAAGCCGTTCGCGCTGCAGGAGGTCGAGGTTCGCCTCAATGCACTGTCGCGCCGCGGCAAGGGCGCGCACACGCGCGTGCTGGAAGTCGGCGAACTCGAGTACAACCTCGACACCCTCGAGGTGCGTCGTCAGGGCAAGCTGCTGCAACTCAACCCGACCGCACTCAAGATCCTGCAGTCGTTGATGGAAGCCTCGCCGGCCGTGGTCACGCGCCAGGAGCTCGAGACCCGCGTCTGGGGCGAGGAACTGCCGGACTCCGACTCGCTGCGCGTGCATATCCATGGCCTGCGCGCGGTCGTCGATAAGCCGTTCGATCCGCCCTACATCCAGACGCGGCACGGGATCGGCTACCGGATCGCCGTGCCCGATGCCGCCAACTGAGGTCGCGACGGGCCGTCCGGCCCGGGTCCGCGAGCGCCGCTACCGGCGGCGCCTGCGGAGCCGCATCATCCTGTCGTTCGTGCTGCTCGGGCTCGGGCTCACGACCCTGTTCGCGTTCCTGACCCAGGAAGCCCGCGACCGCGTGGAGAACACGCTGGTCGAGGACCTGATGAATCGCAACATCGACGAGTACGCGCGGCGCTACTACGTCGACCCCTCGCGCAACCCCGCCGCCCCGGTGGAGCAGATCCGTGCGCGCGTGGTCAAGCGCGACCGGTTCGAGGAGCTGCGCTACGAGCAGCCCGATTGGTATGAGCTGGGCGACGGCATCCACAACCTCAGCGGCGTCGACGAGGATGGCACTCCGTTCATGTACAAGCTGGCGGTGCGCAAGACGCCGGAGGAGTGGTTCTTCCTGGCCTACGACATGACCGAGACCGTGCGCGGTGCGACCCAGTTCCAGCGCGCCATCTTCGGTTCGGTGGTCATGGTGTCGTTGCTGTCGGCGTTGATCGGCTGGTGGTCGGCTGCGCGGGTCATGAGTCCGGTCTCGGAACTGGCCAAGCGGCTCAGCCGCTCCGGCGACAGTTCACGACCGCAGGCGCTGGCGCCGCATTTTCCCGACGACGAGGTCGGGCAACTGGCCAGTGCGCTGGACGACTACGCCTTCCGGTTGACCGAAGTGGTGCAGCGCGACCGCGAGTTCAATGCCGACGTCAGCCACGAACTGCGTACGCCGCTCGCGGTCATCAAGGGCGCGGTGGAATTGCTGCTGTCGCGACCGGACCTGGACGAGAAGACCCGGACCCGACTGCTGCGCATCCAGCGCGCCGAGCAGCAGTGCACCGACCTGATCAGCGCGCTGCTATTGCTCTCGCGCGAGGAGCGCGGGCATGGCGCGACCGACATCGGCCGTGTCGTCGAGCAGTTGTTCGACGCGCACCGCCCGCAACTGGTCGGCAAGCCACTGGAACTGCGGCTGGAGGCCGAGCAACCGCTCGTCGTCGACGCCCCCGAGGCTGCGGTCACCGTCGCGCTGGGCAACCTGGTCGGCAATGCGATCAAGTACACCCAGGAAGGCGAGGTGGTCGTACGCGTGCGTGCGCACACCGTGGAGGTCGCTGACAGTGGCCCGGGTCTGAGCGCGGAAGATGCAGCCCGGCTGTTCGAGCGTGGCTATCGCGGCACGCACGCCGAGCACTCGCAGGGCGGTGGCATCGGCCTGTCGATCGTACGTCGACTGTGCGATCTGTATGGCTGGCAGGTGCGGGTGGTCCCCGGCGCGGTGCGCGGAGTCGTGGCGACCCTGTCGTTCCGCCCTGATTGAGCCGCGCGTGTGCGGGGCGCCTTCTTCGCCGTGTCCGGCAGCCATCAGCACCAGTGTGCGCAATGACCCGCGGCTAGAGCCGGATCCACCAGCAGTCGAAATGGCGGTGGAGCGAGAACACTGTCTGCGAGGCGCCGGTCCCGCCGGGGCCGGTCTGGGTGACGCGCAGCGACGAGGGCGGTTGCACACGCGCGGCGGCCGGCAGCTCGCGTGCGCTCGCCCACCCGGCGAACCCGCCAGGCGCGCTTGTCGCCGTGGCGGCCGGGCGCTGGGCGACGATATCCACCAGCGGCCGCTGCGCGATCGCGTCCAGGCGGTCGAGAACCCGGTCGCTGCCGGTGCTGTTCATCCCGCGCCAGTGGTAAAGCGATGCCAGGCGGTTGGTGTCGCGGCTGTCGATCGCATGGCTCAATTCCTGGATCAGGCCACGCAGATGGCGCTGGCACCCACTGCGGTAGGCGGTGACCGCGGCCGTGCCGGCGCCCCGCTTGGGACCGGTCGTCGCACCGACCGCGCTGCAGGCCCGGTCGGTGTAGACGGTGCCGCCGTCGGGCGCGACGCAGCGCCGGATCTGGGCATGCGCTGTCTTGTCCGGCATCGCGGCGACGACGGCGAGCAACGGGAGCAGCAGCGTGACGGTGCGACGGGGCATCGGCGCAGCCTAGCGCCTGGCCGGTGACCGCGACAGTGGCCTCAGGCCAGGCGGGACAGGATGGTCTGGGTCGGCTTGGCGAGGTTGAGTGTGTAGAAATGCAGCGCTGGTGCGCCGCCGGCGATCAGCCGCTCGCACAGGCGGGTGACGATGTCGGCGCCGAGCGCGCGGATCGCCGTCACGTCGTCGCCGTGGGCTGCCATGCTGCGTTGCATCCAGCGCGGGATCTCGGCGCCGCAGGCCTCCGAGAACCGACGCAACTGGCTGAAGTTGGAAATCGGCATGATGCCCGGCACGATCGGGACCTCGACACCGGCACGGCGCGCGCTGTCGACGAAGTGGAAGTAGGCGTCGGCGTTGTAGAAGTACTGGGTGATCGCGGCGTCGGCGCCGGCATCGATCTTGGCCTTGAAGTGCGCCAGATCGCGGCGTGCGTCCTCGGCCTGCGGATGCACTTCCGGGTAACAGCCGACTTCGATGCGGAAGCGGTCGCCGAACTCGCTGCGGATGAACGCGACCAGGTCCGAGGCATGGCGCAGATCGCCGGGCTGGCCCATGCCCGAGGGCAGATCGCCGCGCAGCGCGACGATACGGGTGCAGCCGATCGCGCGATAGAGCTTGAGCAGCTCGCGGATCTCCTCGCGGCTGCCGCCGACGCACGACAGATGCGGGGCCGCTTCCAGCCCGTGGTCCTGCTTGAGCCGGCGCACGGTCTCGGGCGTGTGGCTCAGGGTCGAACCGCCGGCGCCGAAGGTGCAGGACACGTACTCGGGCGCATGCGCGGCGAGCTTCCCGGCGGTCCGGTGCAACTGCTGGCGTTGCTCGTCGGTCTTGGGCGGGTAGAACTCGAAGCTGACCGGGATCATGCGCGACCTGGGGCGGAGGTGAGGCAAAAGCATATCTCTTTATCGCGATGGATATAAGCGCTGGTGGATGGGCTGATATCGGGCATTCCCATGGGCTTGACGTCGGATTCACTACGCTCGCCGATGGGTGCCGCATTCGGCTCCTGGCTGGCGCCGGTACCCGATCGTCGAGGAGTCGGAAATGAAAAAGATCTTCAAGGCAGGCGTCGTCGGTCTCGTCGTGCTCGCGATCGCTATCGGGCTGTTCCTGTACTGGCCGCTGTTCGAGCGCGCGCCGCCGGAACCGGAGAATGCCGAGCCGGTGGATGTGGTGCTGATCGGCGCCGGGATCATGAGTGTCACCCTGGCCACCTACCTGCAGGAACTCGAACCGGACTGGCGGATCGAAATCTACGAACGGTTGGACGGGGTGGCGTTGGAGAGTTCGGACGGTTGGAACAATGCCGGCACCGGCCATTCGGGCTTCGCCGAACTCAATTACACGCCCGAGCGCGAGGACGGCTCGATCGAGACCGCGCGTGCGGTCGACATCGCCGAACAGTTCGAGATCTCGCGCCAGTTCTGGTCCCACCAGGTCGAGGCCGGACGGCTGGGGACGCCCACCGACTTCATCAATCCGACCCCGCACATGAGCTTCGTCTGGGGCGACGACAACATCGACTATCTGCGCCGCCGCCACGCGGCGCTCTCCAAGGAGCCGCTGTTCCACGGCATGGAGTTTTCGCAGGATCCAGCGCAGATCGCGCGTTGGGCGCCGCTGATGATGGAAGGCCGGGACCCAGCCCAGCGGATCGCCGCGACCTGGATGCCGCTGGGCACCGACGTCAATTTCGGGGTGATCACCCGACAGCTGACGCAGGCGCTGTCGCGCAGTCCGCGGTTCGGGCTGCACCTGCGCCACGAGGTGCGCAAGCTGCAGCGCGAGGACGATGGCAACTGGACGGTCGCCGTGCACGACCTGGCGAACGATCAAACGCGGTCGATCCGCGCCCGGTTCGTGTTCGTCGGCGCCGGCGGTGCGGCGCTGACGCTGTTGCAGCACTCGGGCATCCCCGAAGCCGCCGACTATGGCGGCTTCCCGGTCGGCGGCCAGTTTCTGGCAACCGACAATCCCGCGGTCACTGCACGCCACGATGTGAAAGCCTACGGCAAGGCCGAAGCGGGCTCGCCGCCGATGTCGGTGCCGCATCTGGATGCGCGCAAGCTCGACGGCAAGCCGGTGCTGTTGTTCGGCCCGTTCGCATTGCAGAGCACGCGGTTCCTCAAGCACGGCTCATGGTTCGACCTGTTCTCGTCGGTCAACAACCACAACGTCACCGGCATGCTGCGCGTCGGCGCCGAGAACCGCGACCTGGTGGGCTATCTGGTCCAACAGGCCCGGCTGTCGGATGCCGATCGGTTTGCCGAGTTGCAGAAGTACTACCCCGACGCCAAGCAGGCCGATTGGCGTCTGGTCACCGCGGGGCAGCGCGTGCAGGTCATCAAGCGCGATCCTGAGAAGGGCGCGATCCTGCAGTTCGGCACTGAGATCGTCACCGACGCCGACGGCAGCATCGCGGCGTTGCTGGGGGCCTCGCCCGGCGCATCGACCTCGCCCAAGATCATGCTCGACGTGCTGCGGCGTGCGTATCCCGAGCGCATGGGCGGGCCGTGGCGCGAACGCATCCAGACGATCGTGCCCTCCTATGGGCAGGCGCTGAACACGGACGTGGCGCTGACCAACCGCATCCGCGGGATGACCAGCCGCGTGTTGCGCCTGCCGTATCTCGAGGTGCCGCCGGCCGCGGTCGGCGACGGGCAGCCGCCGGCCGCGAACGACGAACTGCATGGTCCCGACGAAGGGCCGGACGAGGCTGCGCTCGACCGGCGCATGCAGGCCCTGTAGGCGCCATGGAGGCGGCGCTCTTGGGGGCCGCCTCGTGCTCCGCGCCCCGCGCGGTTACCCTGGCGCGCCATGCCGATCGCCCGCAGATGTCCATCGTTCTCACGCCCTTCGCCCGCCCTCGTCTGTTTCCCCGCGTCCCGCGCGGCAACACGATCCAGGACACGACGCCCGAGGCATTCGAGGCGCATCTCAACGCGCAAGCACCGGTCGCCGTGCTCGACGGCTATGCGCCGTTCTGCAAGCTGCATGTGCACCGCAATTGGACGTCGACACGCTGCCTGACCGCGCCGATCACCGAAGCGAACCGGCATCTGCTGCGCTCGGCCTACGAGGCACGCAGCTCCGCCGAGCTCCCGGTGCTGGTGCGCTGGTTCGAAGGCGTGACGCCGCCGCGTGCGGAGTATCTGGTCGTGATCCTCTACAGTGCCGAGCAACTGGCGAAGGAGGGTGCGCCGATCGATGCCGACTGGGGCGTGGTCGGCTGTCTGTATACGGCCGAGCCTGCGGAGATCCCGATGGCGCCGATCACGATGATGCGCAATGCGCTTGGGGTCGAAGAGGGCGGTTCGGGGGTACCGCTGGACCCGGAGGCCTATCGGCGCAGCGTCGCGTTCTGGGAACGCAACGCCAACTGGCGCCCTTGATCGCGCGACGCCGGTGGCGGCGTCGCGTTGCGGCATCGTGCCCGCGGGAGCGAGGATTTACGGCAGCGAATGCAGGCGCACGCCCTGCACGACCCGGTTCACCGTGCCCTGTGCATTCGGGCTGTCGGGCCGCAGGCCCAGCGCCCGCGAAGCGTGAAAGGCGAACAGCTGCGCCACGGCGACATAGGGCCACAGCAGGTCGACATCGTGCACGTGTTCGAGCCCGGCCACGCGCACCGCATCGCGCACCGGGCCATGCGGCGCGGCGGCGGTGACCTCGATCACGCGCGCGGCCACGCCATCGCCGCGCAACTCGTCGAGCAGGTCGAGATCGTAGCGCCGGGTCAGCGGGTCATTGGACACGAACACCACGACCAGCGTGCGCGCGGTGACGAAGGTCTTGGGCCCGTGGCGGAAGCCCATCGGCGATTCGAAGCAGGTCGCGATGGCACCATTGGTCAGTTCGCCCAGCTTGAGCGCGGCCTCGCGCGCCAGACCCTTGAACAGTGCGCTGCCCAGGTAGACCACACGCTCGAACCCGCACAACGCCAGTTCCTGGGTCAGCCCGCGCGCCTGCTGCAGCACAGTGTCGGTCGCGGCGGCGATCGCGTGCACGCGCGTCTCCAGGGCTTGCGGCCCGCACAGCGCGGCCAGCGTCGCGAGCATCATGCAGCTGAAGCTCGAGGTCATCGCGAAGCTGACATCGTGGGTTTCGGGCGGCAGCAGCAGGGTCATCGACTGCCGCACCGCGACCCGGCCCAGCGCGCCGTCGGCGTTGCAGGTCACCACCAGGTGGCGCACGTCGGCGACCAGCGCCTCGGCCAGTTCCACCGCCGCGACGCTCTCGGGGCTGTTGCCAGAACGCCCGAACGAGACCAGCAGCAGCGGGCGATCCGGATCGAGATACAGCTGCGGCGCACTGACCAGGTCGGTCGTGGGCACCGCATCGACGCGCGCGGCGAGGTTGCGGTCGAGCCACGGCGCCAGGCATTCGCCGATATAGGCCGAAGTGCCGGCGCCGGTCAGGATCACGCGCGCCGTCGGGTCGCCCGACACCGGCGCGATGAAGGCCGCAAGCGACTCGGCCATCTCGGTGACCAGCGCATGGGTGCGCAGAAGCATGCGCGGCTGCTGTTCGATCTCGCGTGCGGTCCACAGCGCGCCGCTGGCGGCCAGATCGGATTCGGGCAGGCCGAGGTGTTCAGGACTGGGCATCGGGGACGCAGGCATGGCGGTAGTCGTCGAGGGCGATGGCGATGTGGGCCATCACGAGGGCGGCGGGATCGAGCGGGGTGCGGTCGGTACGCAGGGCGCGCAGCGCCTGCGGCAGGTACTGGCCGACCAGCGGCATCGGCGGTGGGGTCTGACGCAGGTTGGCGAACAGCTGCTGGCAGGCCGCCTCGATCGCCGGGTCCGGCCAGTAGTAGCGGATGCGGTCGCTCAAGCTGTATTGCAGGTCGATGGTCAGCGCCTCGCCCTGGGCGTGGTAGTAGCGCTGCCAGTGGCCGGGCTGGGCGCGCATGCGTGCCAGCGCGGTCTCGCGCAGCTGCGCACGCCGGTCCGGCGCGATCCACTCGCGCTCGATCGCATCCAGCGCCCACAGCGCCTCGCGCAGCGCGAAGGTCAGGCCGGGGCCGACCTTGAGGATCGCGAAGTGGTCGCGCACCAGCGCGGCCAGTGCGTCCGGGGTCTGGTAGTCGGTCGAATGCGCCTCGAACACCAGACCCGGGACCTGCTCGATCGCGGCGCTGAGCGCGCGTGCGGCCGCCGGCACATAGTCGATGACCTGGTGGTGGTCGAACTCCACGCCCGGCTGCACCACCGAGGCGATCACCCGCGTCCACGCGGCCTGCAGGCCGGCGGCCGCGAATGCATCCCGGTGGGCCTCGATCGTCGCCAGCGCGGCCTCGGGCGCGGTGACTGCCAGGCCCTCGATGGCCTCGGTCGCGCCGCCAGGCACCGGCACCTCGGTGCCGATCACGTAAACCGGCGGCTCGCCACCGGCCTGCGCATGGGCGGCCTCGGCCGCGCGGCACAACCGCACCGCGCGTTCGACGATCGTGGCTTCGGGCAGCGGCACCGGATCGTCCGCGCAGGCCATCGAGCAATCGAGGTGAAGCTTGCGAAAGCCCGCGGCGACGTAGGCGGCGACCATCGTCTCGGCCTTGGCCATCGCCGCCTCGGCCTGGAGCGCGGTCCAGGGATTGGGGCCCAGGTGATCGCCGCCGAGTGCGATACGCGCCGGATCGAAGCCGACCTGCCGGGCGATGCCGCCGACGAAGGCAACGAAATCGGCCGGGGTCATGCCGGTGTAGCCACCGTCCTGGTTGACCTGATTGCAGGTCGCCTCGATGAGCACCAGCGGCAGGGCGTGGCGCCTGGCATGGCGCAGCGCGGCCTCCAGCACCAAGGGATGGGCGCAGCAGATGGAGGTGATGCCAGCAGCGTCACCACGCCGATGGCGGGCGACCAGCTCGAGCAGGGCGTGCATCGCGGTCCTCGTATCAGAAAGGGGGGGCGGGCGCCGCTGGTCAACAGGCCATCGGGCGTGCGCACAAAAGAGTCTGCGACGAAAGACAATGTTTAGCAACGTTTTCTTTCGTTTCTAACGATTCTGGTCCGTTGCGATGCTGGGCAGGCAGTTGAGGCCCGGGCGGGTCTCGCTGGGCCCGCTTGCCTGATCGATGCCGGATCTCGCGCTCGGGAGCGTGGGCGTATGCCTCGGGATCAGCGTGTTCATGACGCTGCGGCACGACCCGAGGCGGGCGACCCGCGTTCAGCCTGCCCAAATTTCGTTACAAGAAGATGTTGATGCCAAACGAAACATGATTTAGGCTGGATTTCGTTTTGTAGGTCGCCCCCACAGCCACCCACATCGAGGATGCTTCTGTGAAGACCGTTCGTCCGCATCGCAATCCGCTTTTCTGCAGCATCGCGCTGGCGCTCGTGGTGCCGGCCGGCGCGTCGGCCCAGGTCCAGGACGCCGGGGACCCCGCGGGACCGGCCGACGAACGGATCGAATCGCTCGACGCGGTGATCGTGACCGGGGTGCGCGGCAGCCTTGCGCGGGCGGTCGAGCTCAAGCGCGATGCGGCCACCGTGCAGGATTCGATCAGCGCGCTGGAACTGGGCAAGTTCCCCGACGACAACGTCGCCGACTCGCTGAGCCACATCACCGGTGTCTCGATCAGCCGCACGGCAGGCGGTGAGGGCCAGAAGGTCAGCGTGCGCGGCCTGGGGCCGGAGTACACCCTGACCACGTTCAACGGCCGACTGCTGGCGACCGACGGCGCAGGCCGCGATTTCGCGTTCGATGTGCTGCCATCGGACGTGATCAGCGGCGCCGACGTGATCAAGGGGGCGCAGTCGTCGTTGGCCGAGGGCGCGATCGGCGGTCTGATCAACCTGCGCTCGGCCAGTCCCTTCGATCGCACCGGCCAGCACGGCATCGTCCGCGTCGAGGGTGACCGCAACCAGATGTCCGAGCTCAACGGGCGCAAGTTCTCGGCGACCTACAGCAACACATTCGCCGACGACACCTTCGGTGTATTGCTCGGCGTGGTCTACGGCAAGCGCCGGGACCGCACCGATATCGCCGGCAACGATGGCGGCTGGACCCGCAACACCGATCCGCGGGATCCCACCTGGTCGAGCAACGCCTGGGGCGGCGACGTCGATCTCAACGGCAACGGCGAGCTCGACCCGAGGAGTACGGCCTGATCTCGCCCGGCCAGTTCCGCGCCGGCTCGATCATCGAGGAGAAGAAGCGGCGCGCGTTCTCGGGCAAGCTGGAATGGCGCCCCAGCGACCGCTTCCGGCTCACGGTGGACGGTCTGACCACGCGGCTCGATTCGCCGCAGGTCGGCTACCAGCAGTCCTACTATCCGCTGTTCGCGCCCGGGCGTTGGTCCGACATCACCGTCCAGAACGGCATCGTCACCGGGTTCACGATGGACAACCCGGATCCGGAGCTGCGGCTCAACCCCGAACTGCTCAATATGACCGAGCACCGGGTGGTCGACACCGATCTGTACGGGGCCAACGCGCAGTGGCAGGTCAACGACGATTTCACGCTCATCGCCGACGTGTACCGCTCGACTTCCAAGCGCTACTCGGGCGGCCAGGATTCCTATGTGGTCCTGCGCATGAACCAGCCCAACACCGCCCGCATCGACCTGAGTGGGGATGCGATGCCCAACGTCCGCGTGGACTTCGACGACGGTCGTTCGCTGGCCGACGGCTTCGGGACCGGCAATTTCGGCGCGTCCGACTTCAACACCCACTACATGGAGCTGCGCGGCGACAACATCGTCGACGAGATCACCGGCGGCGCCCTCGGCGGCGAGCTGTTTGTCGGTCGCTCGTTCTTCGATCGGCTGCGCTTCGGGGTCAATGTCACCGATCGCAAGAAGTCGCGCGACCTGATCAACAACACCCTCAATGGCGGCGCCGATTACTACTCGGGCGACAATGCCATCAATGTCGGCGAGCTGGGGGCGGGCGTGATCTCGCAATCGCTGGCGCCGCCGAGCTTCATGAGCCGGGTCAATGCGGTCTTCCCGAGGTCGTTCATCGCCTTCGACGTCCCCAACTACCTCGGCCATCTCGCACAGTACGACGGCCGGCCGCGTGCGGACGGCACGCCTTACGATTTCTCCAGCGCCGCGCCGCAATGGAACCCGCTCGAGAGCTACCGCGTCTCGGAGAAGACCAACGCGTTCTACGTGCAGGCCGACTTTGTCGGTGAACGCTGGCGCGGCGATATCGGCATGCGCGTGGTCAAGACTGACACCACGGCCCATGCCTGGGACGCCAAGATCCTGCAGATCGTCGAGAACGGGACGTTCAACTACACCGCGGTCTACGACACCCCGAGCGCGATCGAGCAGAAGGGCGACTACACCTTCTACCTGCCCTCGGCGAACTTCATCTGGAGCTTCACCGACGACCTGCAACTGCGCGTGGGCGCCGCCAAGACCATGGCCCGGCCGCCGGTCGACAAGCTGGCGCCGACCAATACGACGGCCAGTGTGTCCTGGGGTGAGTTCACCCAGATCTACGGCGGCAACGTCGATCTGCAGCCCTACAGTGCCAAACAAGGCGATCTGTCGCTGGAGTGGTACTTCACCGACCGGTCGATCTTCAACGTCGCGGTGTTCTACAAGCGCATCGCCAACCAGATCACCACCAGTTGGGAGCCGGGCCAGGACATCGGTGTCGGTCCCATCGTCGATGCCGACGGGACCCCGGTGAGCACCGGCCCGACGCTGTTCAACGTCATGCGTCCGATCAACGGCGACTACGCCAAGGTGCGTGGCATCGAGGCGGGGCTGCAGCACTTCTGGGACAACGGCTTCGGCTTTCGCGCGCAGTACACCCGCAACTGGGCACGCAGTTGGGTCGGCGAGTTCGAGCGCCCGCTCGAAGGCATCGCGCCGTCGGTGTACTCGCTGGGCCTGATGTACGAAAAGGGTCCCTGGTCGATCGGCGCCACCGCCGATCACACCGATGGCTTTGTGACCGCGATCAATGTGCTGGGCGAGGGGTACAACGAGCAGTCCGACCCGATCACCTGGCTGACGGCGCACGCTTCCTACGCCGTCAACGACCGCTTCACGATCTCGCTGGAGGGCAGCAACCTGCTCGACGATGAGAGCACGTCCAGCATCAACGGCAACCCGCTGTTGTCGCAGGGCTACTACCGCTATGGCCGCTCGGTCACGCTGGGCTTGAGCTACCGGTTCTGAACGCGTTCGACGCGGCCGGTCCAGGCGTCGCCCCTGGACCGGCCGCGATCCCATGCCGGCGACGGGAGGGGTAGATCATGGAGCATCATCGAGATCGGCTGCGCATTGCAGCATTGGCCATGCTGTTGGCGGTCGTCGCAACCGCCAATGCGGGCCTCACGCGGCCCCAGGCGCCGGATGGCGCACCGGCTTCGGCGCAGGCACACGGGAGCGCGCATGCAGCAGGCTCGGGCGCACGCTTGGTCAAATCAGCGCCCCTCGCACGCGCCGGCGCGGCAGTGCCTCGACGCGGCAAAGCGGCCTACGTGCCGGTCCCGCTGCAGGCGACGATCGATCGCGTGCAACCGATGACCGGCATCGTGTTGTGGAACGACAATGCGTCGGGCCTGGCGGCGCTCGGCGACGACGTGCAGCTGGAGTTCGCCTACTTCAAGTACAGCGATGTCGTGACCGCGTCGGGCGCCTACGACTGGTCGCAGGTCGACGCCCGGCTGGCATCGGCGGCGGCACGCGGCCACCAGATGATCGTGCGCTTCCACGACACCTATCCCGGCCACACCACGATCTCAATCCCGAGCCACGTGGCCAATGCCGCCGACCACGTGATCGACTACAGGAACGTGGAGGGCGAGCAAACCTTCGTGCCCGACTGGCGCTCGGCCACGTTGCGGGCCTTCATTCTCGACTTCTACACCAAGTTCGCGCAGCGTTACGACCTCGACCCGCGCCTGGCCTTCCTGCAGGTGGGCTTCGGCTCCTATGCCGAGTATCACCTGTGGGACGGGCCGCTGACCCTGGGCCGCACGTTTCCGTCGAAGGCGTTCCAGCAACAGTTCCTCGAGCACCTGGGCGCCACGTTCGCGCAGACGTCGTGGTCGCTGTCGATCGATGCGGCGAGCGCGGCCTACTCGCCGTTCTCCGCCGTGTCGTCGTTGCGGCAGCTGCGCTTCGGGCTGTTCGATGACTCCTTCATGCACGAGACGCATTCGAGCAGCAACAGCGAGTACAACCGCGCTTCGTGGCTGTTCTTCGGCAACACCCGCTACCAGCAAAGCCCGGCGGGCGGCGAGTTCAACTACTACAGCGACTACGACCAGGCGCATGTGCTCGATCCCAACGGGCCCTGGGGGCGTAGTTTCGAATCCTTTGCTTCGCAGTACCGCATCAGCTACATGATCGGCAACGACCAGCCGGGCTATCAGACGCGCGCTCGGATCCGCCAGGCCGCGATGGCGACGGGCTACGCGTTCCGGATCACGGCGCTGTCGAGCGATGGCGAATGCGTGCAGATGTCGGTGCGCAACGAAGGCGTCGCGCCGATCTACTACGACGCCTGGCCCGCGGTCGACGGCCATCGTCTGGGCACGTCGCTCAAGGGGCTGTTGCCCAATGCCGAGCGTTCCGCGTCGGCCTGCATCGGCCCGCATGCGATCGCCACGCTGACCGTTGCGATCGAGAGCGACCGGCTCGTGCCGGGGCAGCAGATCCAGTTCAACGCATCGCTGCCGTAGGCAAAGCGTGGGGCCGGGCAGGCCGGCCCACCAACGAGAACGGGCGCCGCAAGGCGCCCGTTCGTCGTATCCCTGCAGTGGTGCGGATCACTCAGTAGCGGTAGTGATCCGGCTTGAACGGGCCTTCGACCGGCACGCCGATGTAGTCGGCCTGGGCCTGGGTGAGCTTGGTCAGCTTGACGCCGATCTTCTCCAGGTGCAGCCGTGCCACTTCCTCGTCGAGGTGCTTGGGCAGCAGGTAGACCTTCTTCTCGTAGCGGTCCTTGTTCGCCCACAGATCGATCTGGGCCAGGGTCTGGTTGGCGAACGAGTTGGACATCACGAAGCTCGGGTGGCCGGTGGCGCAGCCCAGGTTCACCAGACGGCCATCGGCGAGCAGGAAGATCGCACGGCCGTCCGGAAAGACGTACTTGTCGACCTGCGGCTTGATGTTGATCTGCTGCACGCCCGCCAGCGCCTTGAGCGCATCGACCTGGATCTCGTTGTCGAAGTGACCGATGTTGCAGACGATGGCCTGGTCCTTCATCGCCTGCAGGTGCTCGACGGTGATGATGTCTTTGTTGCCGGTGGTGGTGACATAGACGTCGCCGCGGCCCAGCGTGCTCTCGATCGTGTTGACTTCGAAACCTTCCATCGCCGCCTGCAGCGCGCAGATCGGGTCGATCTCGGTTACCACGACGCGGGCGCCATAGGCGCGCAGCGAGGCGGCGCAGCCCTTGCCGACGTCGCCGTAGCCGCAGACCACGGCCACCTTGCCGGCCAGCATCACGTCCATTGCGCGCTTGAGGCCGTCGGCCAGCGACTCGCGGCAGCCGTAGAGGTTGTCGAACTTGGACTTGGTGACCGAGTCGTTGACGTTGATCGCCGGCACCAGCAGCGTGCCGGCCTGGGCCAGCTGGTAGAGACGGTGCACGCCGGTGGTGGTTTCCTCGGAGACGCCCTTCCAGTCGGCGACCACGCGCGTCCAGTAGCCCGGACGTTCGTTGGCCACGCGCTTGAGCAGCGCCTTGATGACCTGTTCTTCGTGCGAGCTCGCGGGCTCATCGACCCAGGTGCTGCCGTTTTCGAGCTCGTAGCCCTTGTGGATCAGCAGCGTGACGTCGCCGCCGTCGTCGACCACCAGCTCCGGACCGGTCAGGGTGCCGTCGGGCAGGGTGAAGGTCAGCGCGTCGAGCGTGCAGTCCCAGTATTCCTCCAGCGTCTCGCCCTTCCAGGCGAACACCGGCGTGCCGGTCGCGGCGATCGCGGCGGCGGCGTGGTCTTGGGTCGAGAAGATGTTGCACGAGGCCCAGCGCACGTCGGCACCGATGTCCTTGAGCGTCTCGATCAGCACCGCGGTCTGGATGGTCATGTGCAGCGAGCCGGTCACGCGCACACCCTTCAGCGGCTGGGTGGCGGCGTGCTTCTTGCGGATCGACATCAGGCCCGGCATCTCGTGCTCGGCGATGTCGAGTTCCTTGCGGCCCCAGTCGGCCAGCGAGATGTCGGCAACTTTGTAGTCGCCATCCTGGGAGAAGGCGCGCGCGGCGCCGGACTTCAACTGTGCGTTCATTGCATGCTCCGTACGGAATGCGATCGATGCATTCGCGATGACGGGCGCCGTTCGCAGGGCACCTGCGCCGAGCCTGGCCATCGAAGCGTCCGCTTGTGCGGAACGGGTCGTGGACGAAGCCACGCGATGGTCGCAGCGCCCCTCGGCGAGGCGGACCGCCATTCTATCGCAGCTCGCCGCCAGCGGCGGGGCAGGCGCTGGATCGCCGCCGGCTGGGGGAGGCCAGGCGCCGCTTGTGTTCAGGCGTCAGCCGTGTATGACGACACTGCTCTGTGAGCGACTGCGATGCCACTGCAGTGCAGGGCGTGCAATGCAAGTCCCGTCGGTCCCTGGCCGGCACTCGTTGCGGGGCAGGTATGCTCGACGGCCTCGTGTGCCTCTTTACGGATCGCCTTCTGATGCCTGCAACGACCGCCCGTCGCCGATTGTGCCTCGCCGTGTCCGCCACCTTGCTCGTCGCCTCGCTCGGCGTCGCCCCTGCATTCGCGCAGACCGCGCCCGCGGTCGCCTCCGAGGATGGCGGCTACCGTCTGCCGCCCGAAGCGCTGCGCGCGATCGTCGATGCGCCGCGTCCGCCGCGTCTGTTGTTGAGTCCCAAGCGCGATCTGGCCGCCTTCCTGCAGACGCCCGCGCTGCCGTCGATCGCCGAGGTCTCCCAGCCCGAGCTCAAGCTCGGTGGCATCCGGATCAATCCCAAGACCTACTCGGCCAGCCGTGCCTCGTACGTCAGCGATGTCTGGCTCAAGCCGATCGACGGTGGCGGCGAGCAGCGCATCGCCGGCCTGCCCGAGCCGTTGTCGCTGGCCTCGCTGTTGTGGTCGCCCGACCAGCGCCACATCGCCTTCAGCCAGGTCGACACGCACGCGGGCGAAGTGCAGCTGTGGCTGGTCGACGTGGCGACGCGGCAGGCGCGGCGCCTGCTGTCCCAGCCGCTCAACGCAGTCGTCGGCAACGGCTTCGAATGGATGCCCGATGGACAATCATTGCTGGTGCGGTTGCGCCCGCAAGGGCAGGGCGCAGCGCCGCAGGACGACGGCGTTCCGGCCGGCCCCAATGTCCAGGAGACCGGCGCCAGCGGCACGGTGCAGCAGTTGCGGACCTACCAGGACCTGCTGCGCAGCGAGCAGGATGCGCGGGTGTTCGCGCACTACATGACCAGCCAGCTCGCGCGCGTGTCGCTCGACGGCACGGTGTCGCCGATCGGCGCGCCCGGCCTGACCGTCAGCGCCACCGCGTCGCCCGACGGGCGTCATCTGCTGCGCCAGCAGATCGACCGGCCGTTCTCCTACCAGGTGCCGTACACCCGCTTCCCGCGTCGGATCGAGGTGATCGGACTCGACGGTGCGGTCCAGCACACGGTGGCGCGCTTGCCGCTGGTCGAGGGCCTACCGGTTGGCAACGATGCGGTGCCCACCGGCGTGCGTTCGGTCGCCTGGCGCAGCGACGCGCCGGCGACGCTGGTCTGGGCCGAGGCGCAGGACGGCGGCGATCCGGCGCGCGAGGTCGCGGTGCGCGACATCGTCTACGCGCAGGCTGCCCCGTTCCGCGCAAAGCCGACTGCGCTCGCGCAACTGTCGATGCGCTACGCCGGCACGCAGTGGGGCACTGGCGATCTTGCGTTGCTGACCGAGTATTGGTGGAAGACGCGCCGGATCCGCGAGTGGCGCCTGCACCCCGACGGCGCCGCCGCGCCGGTGCTGGTGCGCGACGGGTCGTACGAGGACCGTTACGCCGACCCGGGCATGGCGGTGACGATGCCTGACGACAACGGCAACAGTCGGCTGCTGATCGCGGCCGATGGCCAGAGCATCTACCGTATCGGCGAGGGCGCGTCGGAGGAAGGCGACCGGCCGTTCCTGGACCGCCAGCACCTGGCCGACGGCCGTACCGAGCGGCTGTTCCACTCGCAGGCGCCGGCTTACGAGGCACCGGTCGCGGTACTCGATGCGCAGGCCACGCGACTGCTGACCACGCGCGAGACGCCGGCCGAGCCGGCGAACTTCCTGCTGCGCCGCCTGGACGACGCCGATGCCGCACCGGCAGCGCTGACCGCGTTCGCGCATCCCACGCCGCAGCTGCGCGACGTGCACAAGGAGCTGGTCCGCTTCAAGCGCAAGGACGGCGTCGACCTGAGCGGCACGCTGTACCTGCCGCCGGGCTACGACGCACAGCGCGACGGCCCGCTGCCGCTGCTGATGTGGGCCTATCCGGGCGAGTTCAAATCCGCAGACGCCGCGAGCCAGGTGACCGATTCGCCGTACCGGTTCAACGCGGTCGGCTACTGGGGGCCGCAGGCGTTCCTGGCAATGGGGTATGCGGTGTTTGCCGACGTTTCGATGCCGATCATCGGCGAGGGCGATGCCGAACCCAACGATACCTACATCGAACAACTGGTCGCCAGCGCCGAGGCCGCCGTGGACGAGGTCGTGCGCCGCGGTGTGGCGGATCGTCGTCGGATCGCGATCGGCGGGCATTCCTACGGCGCGTTCATGACCGGCAACCTGCTGGCGCACTCGCGGCTGTTCGCCGCCGGCATCGCGCGCAGCGGCGCCTACAACCGCACGCTCACGCCATTCGGCTTCCAGGCCGAGGAGCGCAACTACTGGCAGGCCCAGGACACCTATCTGCGCATGTCGCCGTTCAACTACGCCGGACAGATCAAGGATCCGATCCTGCTGATCCACGGCGAAGAGGACAACAATTCGGGCACGTTCCCGATGCAGAGCGAGCGCATGTTCGCCGCGATCAAGGGCCTGGGCGGCAACGCCCGGCTGGTGATGCTGCCCAAGGAATCGCACGGCTACCGGGCACGCGAATCGATCCTGCACATGCTCTACGAGACCAATGCCTGGCTCGATCGTTATGTGAAGCATCGCCCTGACGCGCCCGCCGCGCCGTAAACGGCGCGGCCGCCGCAACGCCCGATCCAACGTCGGGCGTTGCGGCCGCGATCAGTGCAGGGCGCTGACTAGCGTGCCCATGGCGGCGCCGGCAACGCGGCGACCGCTTCGCGCAGGCTGTTATTCCAACGCTCGCGGATCGAGCGCAGGTAGGCGTCCTCGTCCTCGAAGCGCTGCTGGACCTCCAACTGCAGGCTGTCGCGGCGATAGACCACCAGGTCGATCGGTGTCCCGACCGACAGGTTCGAGCGGATCGTCGAGTCGAACGACACCAGCGTGCACTTGGTCGCGGTGACCAGGTCGGTCTGCCGGGTCACCACCCGGTCGAGGATCGGCTTGCCGAACTTGATTTCGCCGGTCTGGAAGAACGGGGTCTCGGGCGTGCTCTCGATGAAGTTGCCTTCCGAGTACACCAGGAACAGTCGCGGCGGCTCGCCGCGGATCTGGCCGCCGACGATGAACGTGCCGCTGGGGTCGATCCCGCTGTCGCGCAGGTAGGCTTCGTCGCGTGCACGGATCTCGCGCATCGCATCGCCGATCGCCTGGGCGACCTGGAACATCGACTGCGCATTGCGGATGCCCGGCGTCGCCGGTTCGTGCCGGTCGCGATGCTCGATCAGATTGAGCACGTTCTGGGTCAGCGACAGGTTGCCGGCCGACAAGGTCACGACCACATAGGCGCCGGGTTCGGCGAAGACCCGCATCTTGCCGGCACGGCGGACATGGTCGACGCCCGCGTTGGTGCGCGAGTCGGAGGCCAGCACGAGCCCCTCGTCGAGGTTGAGGCCGATGCAATAGGTCATGGGCGGGGCGGGTACAGCGGAGCGGACGGTCATTGTGCCCGCTGCGCGGGCGGCATGGCACCCGTCAGGCCGTGGTCTGCCAGGGCGCCTGAACCTGCGTCTGCGCCGGCGCCGGTACGGCGCGGGTGGTCATGAACTGATGGTGGATCTCCGCGCCCAGTCGGGTCAGCCGGGTCATCGTGTCCTGCAGCCACGGCTCCAGTCCGCCGGCGATGATCTCGTCCATGCGGGCGTAGCGCGACTGCGCGGCCAGCGCGCCGGCCTGTCGCGCCACTTCCACCGACGCACCGCCGGTCAGCGACTGCAGGATCGAGGAGATCGCCTCGACGCAGGTCTGCAGCGAGCGCGGGTTGTCACCGTTGAGCAGCATCAGCGCCGCCACGCCGGCAGGGCTGACCGACTCGCGGTAGAGCCGTCGATAGGTCTCGAACGCCGACAGCGCCTGCAACAGTGCGCTCCATTGGAAATACTGGACTGCGTCGCGCGCCTCGCCGGTCTCCGGCAGTTCGTCGTCGCTGGCGATCATGTCCAGCAGCCGGATCGACCATTCGGCGCGCTCGATGAACGCCCCCAGTTGCAGGAATTGGTAGCCCTCGCCGCGGCCGAGCGTACCGATCGTGATGCCGCGAAACGACGCCGAGCGGGTCTTGACCCATTCGAGCGTGTTGCTCAGCCCGTTGCGGCGCAGTTGCGCGGCATCGAGCTTGCGGATCTCCAGCCACGAGCTGTTGAGGTCCTCGTACATTTCCGAGGTGATCGCCACACGCTGGGCGCGGGCGTTCTCGCGTGCGTTGCGGAAGCAGCTGTGGATCGAGCTGGGGTTGTCGGGCGCCAGCAGCAGGTGCCCGACCACGCCCTCGGCATCGATGCGTCCGTGGCGTTCGAGGAACGGCTGCACCAGCCCCAGCGAGTCGAGCGAACGTCGCCATGCAGCGGCCTGCGCCTTGCCGCGATCCAGGCGCTCAGGCAGCAAGGCGATGCGTTGTGCGACATCGAGCAGGCGCGCGGTGTTCTCGGCGCGTTCCATGCTGCGCGCCACCCAGTACAGATCGTTCGCGGTGCGACAGAGCATGCGTGCGGCCTTAGTTTTCCATGATCCAGGTGTCCTTGGTGCCGCCCCCCTGGGACGAATTGACCACCAGCGAGCCTTCGCGCAGCGCCACCCGCGTCAGCCCGCCCGGCACGACCTGGATGCGGCGGCCGCTGAGGATGTAGGGGCGCAGGTCAATGTGGCGCGGTGCCAGCCCGCTTTCGACGAAGGTCGGGCAGGTCGACAGCGATAACGTGGGCTGGGCGATGTAGTTACCGGGGTCGGCGAGGATGCGGGCACGGAATGCCTCGATCTCGGCCTTCGTCGACGCCGGGCCGACGAGCATCCCGTAGCCGCCGGCGCCGTGGACTTCCTTGACCACGAGCTCGGGCAGGTGCGCCAACGCGTATTTGAGGTCGTCGGGATTGCGCAGTTGCCAGGTCGGTACGTTGTGCAGGATCGGCTCCTCGCTGAGGTAGTAGCGGATCATCTCCGGCACGAACGGATACACCGACTTGTCGTCACCCACGCCGGTGCCGGGCGCATTGGCCAGGGTCACGTTGCCGGCGCGGTAGGCGCCGAACAGCCCGGGCACGCCCAGCATCGATTCGGGCCGGAACACTGTCGGGTCGAGGAAGTCGTCGTTGATGCGGCGGTAGATCACGTGCACGCGCTGTGCGCCGCGCGTGGTCTGCGCATAGACCATGTCGTTCTGCACGAACAGGTCGGCACCCTCGACCAGTTCCACGCCCATCTGCTGGGCCAGGAAAGCGTGCTCGAAGTAGGCCGAGTTCGCCGCACCCGGCGTGAGGACGGCCACCACCGGGTTGTCGATGTTGGCCGGCGCGCACTGACGCAGCACGTCGAGCAGTGCGTCGGGGTAGCGTTCGACCGGCGCGATCTGCTGACTGGAGAACAGTTCGGGCGTCAGGCGCGCCATCATCCGCCGGTTCTCGAGCATGTACGACACGCCCGACGCGACCCGCAGGTTGTCCTCGAGCACGTAGTACTCGCCGTCACCGGCGCGCACCAGATCGATGCCCGAGACATGCGAATAGGTGTTGCAGGCGACCTGCAGGCCCTGCATCTCCTTGCGGTACTCGCTGTTGTCGAGGACCAGTGCCGCCGGAATGCGGCCGTCGCGCAGGATGCGCTGCGGGCCGTAGACATCGCCCAGAAACAGATTCAGCGCGTGCACCCGCTGGCGCAGCCCGGCCTCGAGCATCCGCCACTCGGCGGCCGGCACGATCCTGGGCACGATGTCGAAGGGGATCAGCCGCTCGGTGCCCGACTCCTCGCCGTAGACCGAGAACGTGATGCCGACGCGGTGGAACGAGATCTCGGCCTCACGCCGCTTGTGGGCGACCTGCTCGGGCGGGGTGCGTTGCAGCCAGTCTTCGAACGCGCGGTAGTGCGGCCGGACTGCGCCCTGTGCATCGCGCATCTCGTCGTAGCTGGCTGACATCGAAGAAGCTTCCCCTGGCTGTCCTTGGCGCCGCACCGTGCGACGAGATATAGCATGTCGCCCGCCGGGTGCACGCCGGGTGAGACGATGGGGCGCCCGTGGAGCAGGGGAGCGGGCCGGCCCGCCGGGCCAAACGACGACGGGCCGCTTGCGCGGCCCGTCGTGGCAAAGCGGCGGAAGGCGCCGGTCTTACTTGAGCTTGGCGTCGGCGCGCAGGGCCTCGGCGCGGTCGGTCTTTTCCCACGAGAACGCGGTGGCGGTGTGCTGTTCGCCAGCGCCGTCGGTGTAGCTGACCTGCTGCGGCTTGCGGCCGAAGTGGCCATAGCTGGCCGTGCGCTGGTAGACCGGGTGGATCAGGTCGAGCATCTGGATGATGCCGTAGGGGCGCAGGTCGAAGTGGCGGCGGATCAGCTTTTCGATCTGCGCGTCAGGGATTTTGCCGGTGCCGAACGTAGTCACCGAGATCGAGGTCGGCTCGGCGACGCCGATCGCGTACGACACCTGCACCTCGCAGCGATCGGCCAGGCCGGCCGCGACCACGTTCTTGGCGACGTAACGCGCGGCGTAGGCGGCCGAGCGGTCGACCTTCGACGGATCCTTGCCCGAGAACGCGCCGCCGCCGTGACGGGCCCAGCCGCCGTAGGTGTCGACGATGATCTTGCGGCCGGTCAGACCGCAGTCGCCCACCGGCCCGCCGATGATGAACTTGCCGGTCGGGTTGATGTGGAACTTGGTGCCCTTGTGCAGCCACTTGGCCGGCAGCACGGGCTTGATGATCTCCTCGCGGACGGCCTCGATGAGGTCCTTCTGCTTGACGCCCGGATCGTGCTGGGTCGACAGCACGACCGCGTCGATCGCGGTCGCCTTGCCATCTTCGTAGCGCAGCGTGACCTGGCTCTTGGCATCGGGGCGCAGCCACGGCAGCGGCGAGTTCTTCTTCTTGCGCACCTGCGCCTGGCGCTCGACCAGACGGTGCGACAGATGGATCGCGGCCGGCATGTGGCTGTCGGTCTCGTTGGTCGCGTAGCCGAACATCAGGCCCTGGTCGCCGGCACCCTGTTCTTCGGGCTTCTTGCGGTCCACGCCCTGGTTGATGTCGGGCGACTGCTTGCCGATCAGGTTCAGCACGCCGCAGGTCTCGCCGTCGAAGCCGACGTCGGAGCTGTCGTAGCCGATGTCCAGGATCACCTTGCGAGTCAGCGCCTCCAGGTCGATCCACGCGCTGGTCGTCACCTCGCCGGCGACGATCGCCACGCCGGTCTTGACCAGCGTCTCGCAGGCCACGCGCGCGCGCTTGTCCTGGGCCAGGATCGCGTCGAGCACGGCATCGGAGATCTGGTCGGCAATCTTGTCCGGATGGCCTTCGGAGACGGACTCGGACGTGAAGAGATAGCTGGACATCAGGGCTATATCCCTATATTCGGATGAAAAGATGGCCGCGAATGATACACCCCCGGCCTGCGCAACGCATCTTGTCGTCCCGTGTGTTGCCGTAGAGTTAAGGGGGCCAGGGCTGGTGCCAGTTCACGAGCCTGCCCGCCGTGTCAGGTCGCGACGTGTCCACCCCGCTTTGGCCCCGGGCGACGCGACGAGCAGCGCCACCCGGGATTTCCAAGACATCACTGGCTGGGCGCGACCAGTATCTGCCATGCGTGGTCACTGCCCGTCTGATGCAGGGCAGTCGCAGTCTGGAGTAGGAACGTCTGGAAATGTCCTGCTCCGTTGAGGATGAAGACCTCGGTTCTGCCGGAGGCGCCGCCTTGCTTTCTGATGGCGTAGAGGTCAGGGGCGCCGTCAGAGTTCTGGTCCTGTAACGCGAACGACCAGCTTGGATCGTGCCCGGTCGTATGCAGCGCCGTCGCCGTCTGCATCTTGAAGGACTGGAATCCAGTCGCGCCGTCTAGGATATGGACTTCTGTGGAGCTGGCGCCCTGGCGATTGACTGCGTAGAGGTCCAAGGTGCCGTCCCGGTCATAGTCTGCGAGATCGAACATCCAGGTCGAATCCGAGCCTGTGGGATGGAGCGCGGTTGCGGTGTGCAGCAAGAACGATTGGAAACCAGTGGCGCCGTTGAGAACGTGGACCTCGGTCCTGTTGGAACCACCGCCCTGCTTCTGGATCGCGTAGAGATCCAGAGCGCCATCGCGGTCGTAGTCGCCAAGCGCAAAGGTCCAACTCGAGTCGCTTCCCGTGTGATGAAGAGCTGTCCCTGTCTGCATGAGGAATGTCTGGAAATGGCTGGCGCCGTCGAGAACATGGACCTCGGTTGAGCTCGTTCCCTGCTTGTTGATCGCGTAGAGGTCGGTCACGCCGTCGGCGTTGAAGTCGCCGAGCAGAAAGACCCAGCGCGCATCGGCGCCAGTCACGTGTAAAGCGGTCGCAGTCTGCAGCGGAAAGGACTGGAAGCCATCTCCGCCATCGAGGACGTGAACTTCAGTCGTGCTCCCGCCTTGCTTGTTGATGGCGTAGAGGTCGGGTCTTGCCGGGGCGACGGCTTCGACAGCGGCCCGCGCGTTGACGATGCCGGTCCCGATCGGCTGCGATGGCGCCGTTGGAAAGGGTGTCGCGGTGTTTCTGAGAATGGTGCCTGCCTGGGAGGGCGTGAGCGGATTGCGCGCTACCGATTGCATCAGGGCGAGGACCCCCGACACATGCGGCGCTGCCATCGATGTTCCGCCGTAGTAGGCGTAGGTCTCGCTCGCCGGTGTCGTGGCGCCGGCATTGAGGGTCGAGAGAATGTCCGAGCCCGGAGCAGAGAGATCCACTCGGCTTCCGTAATTCGACGCCTGTCCGCCCCCCCAGATCGAACGGACGCCGTTGCGGTCGACGGCGCCGACTGTGATGACATTCGCGCAACTTGCGGGTTGGAAGCCCGCAGCGTCGGCATTGGAGTTGCCCGCTGACACGACGATCGTACTGCCGCGCGAGACGGCACCATTGATGGCGCTCTGGTAGGTGGCCGAGCAGTTACCGGCGCCGCCCAGTGACAGGTTGATCACCTCCGCGGGGTTGGCATTGGTCGGCACCCCGGGGACGCTGCCGCCCGACGCCCAGACAATGGCGTCGGCAATGTCAGAGACCATGCCGCCGCATCGACCGAGGACGCGCACGGGTACGATTCTGGAGTCGAAAGCGGTGCCGGCGACCCCTTTCGCATTGTTCGTTACGGCGGCGATGGTGCCAGCGACATGCGTGCCATGCCAGCTCGAGTTCGCGGCTGAAATACCGGCGCCACATTCGTTGGCGGCTCGCCAATCTCCTTCATCGGCTGGATTGGGATCCCTGCCGTTGCCGTCTCTGGCTCTGGCAGCATCGCTGATGAAGTCGTAGCCCGGGAGCACATTGGCGTTGAGATCGCTGTGCGGGGTCATCCCCGTATCCAGCACCGCGACGACCACGCCTGCGCCGGTTGCGGCCTCCCACGCCTGTGGCGCACGGATTCCGGCAGCCTGACCGGTGTAGCCCCATTGCTCGCCGAATCGAGGGTCATTGGGTGTCATCGTCGGGTACATCCGCGCATCGACTTCGACGTATTCGACCCTTGGGTCGGCCGCGATGGCTCGGAGCAGGGTCGTTGCCTCGGCCGGTCCGAGCGCTTGGGTGGTCCGGATCACGTCCGCACCCAGCGCGGTACGCCGCAGGTGCCGGACATCCACGACGCCGCGTGTCGCCGTCAGGCCGCTGGCGGCACGTTTTAGCGAGGCCGAGAGTGACGGGCCTTCGGCACCCTGCAGGCTGCCGGTTCGATACTTCACGATGAACTGATCGTACGTGTGGCCGCCGCGAAGTGATGAGGTGTCGACCGTGGCCCCGATGGCAGGGAACGCGAAGAGGGACAGCAACGTTGCAGTGACGGCGGGCGCGACCATCCCCGAGTGCATTGTTCTGGAGCTTGGCATGTCGAGTTCTTCCTCTGGCAGGTTGACGATCCACGAACGGGCCTGACAGGGGCGAAGTCGAGCCGCCGTCCCTGGCATTCCCCTTGACACCGGGGGCGAATCCATCGCCGATTCCTGACGGTAGCAGGCGTGTCGTTCCACTTCCAATCGACGCTCGGCGAGTCCGCGGTCGAGGGCTGCCTTCCCCAGGATTGGGCCTCGTCGCGTGGCATCGGGCGCGCCATCGAATGGAGCAGGGTGTCTGCGTCTAAGATTGCGGTATGGATTCCCTGACCCAGATCGTCCTCGGTGCGTCGGTCGCCGCGGCCGTCGTGCCGGCGGCGCATCGCCGGGCGGCATTGCTGGCCGGTGCTGCGCTGGGCACCGTGCCTGACTTCGATGGCCTGGTGATCGCGCTGCTGACCGATGACCCGGTGCTGCGGATGACCCTGCATCGCGGGATCACCCATTCGGTGTTGGTCCTGCCGCTTGCCGCCGCCGCGCTGTGGTGGGCGCTGCGCCGCTACGGCAACGGCCGGGTTGCGGCCTCGCCGGGGCGTTGGTTCTGGGCGATCCAGCTTGCGCTGGTCACGCATCCGCTGCTCGATGCGTTCACGGTCTATGGCACGCAGTTGCTGTGGCCCTTCCGGCCGCCGCCGGCGATGTGGTCGAGCGTCTTCATCATCGATCCGCTGTATACGATCTGGTTGCTGATCGGCGTACTGGTCGCGACGTTTGCCGGCGCACGCCGGGTCGGCGGCCGCGCGCTGGCGGTCGGGCTGGCGTTGAGCACGGCGTATCTGGGTTGGTCGCTGGTCGCCAAGTCACGCGTCGACCGCGAGGCCGACCACGCGCTGGCGGCGCTGGGCCTGGCAGACGCGCCGCGCTTCTCGGTGCCGATGCCGGGCAATACCGTGCTGTGGCGGGTGGTCGCGATGACACCGGACGGGTATGTCGAGGGCTTCCGGTCGCTGGTCGCCGACCGCGGCCCGATGCAATTCGCGGCTTATCCTTCCGACAACGCCGCCTTGCGGGCGAATGCCGCACTGCCTGCGGTGCAGCGGCTGACCTGGTTCAACCGCGGCTTCATGGGCGCGACGGTGGTCGATGGCCGGTTGCAGCTCAGCGACCTGCGCATGGGCAACGAGCCCGACTACTTCTTCCGCTTCACCGTCGCCGAGCGCACCGCCGCGGGCTGGGCCGCGTTGCCGCCGACCCAGGCGCCGATGGCGCGCGATCTGGGGGCGACGTGGAACGCGACCTGGGCGCGGATGTGGCACGAGCCTGTGGCGCCGGGGCCGGCAGACCATCAGGCTGTCGGCAGTCCCTGACGCCGCGCGTGCGAACGCGGCCCGTCAGGCGGCCAGCGTCGGCTGCGCGTCGCCGGCGATCAGCGCGTCGAAGTAGGCGCGTGTGAGCGCGAGTTGGTCCTGCGCGGTGTCGGCGCGGTTGACCACTGCGCGGAAGGCGTGATGCTCCGGTCGATCCTTCGCATACCAGCCCAGGTGCTTGCGCGCGATGCGCACGCCGGAGGTTTCGCCGTAGAACGCATGCAGTGCCTGGAGATGGCCGAGCAGGATGTCGCGGATCTCCTGTAACGACGGCGGCGGCAGGTGCTGGCCGGTGGCGAGAAAGTGCGCGATCTCGCGGAAGATCCAGGGCCGCCCCTGCGCTGCGCGACCGACCATGACTGCGTCGCATCCGGTGTGGCGCAGTACCGCCAGCGCTTTCTCCGGCGAGTCGATGTCGCCGTTGGCGATCACCGGGATCGACAGGTGCGCCTTGATTGCCGCGATCGTGTCGTACTCGGCGCTGCCGGTGTAGTGCTGGTCGCGGGTGCGGCCGTGGACGGCGAGGGCGGCGATGCCCGCGTCCTGTGCGATACGCGCGATCGTCGGTGCGTTGCGATGCGCGGCGCACCAGCCGGTGCGGATCTTCAGCGTCACCGGCACGTCGACCGCAGCGACCACCGCTTGCAGGATGCGTGCGACCAGCGCCTCGTCCTGCATCAGCGCCGAGCCGGCCCAGGCATTGCAGACCTTCTTGGCCGGGCAGCCCATGTTGATGTCGACGATCTGCGCGCCTTGCGCGACGTTGTGGCGCGCCGCCTCGGCGAGCATGGCCGGCTCGGTGCCGGCAATCTGTACGCCGACTGGGGCCGGCTCGCCGTCGTGGTCCATGCGGCGCAGCGACTTCTCGGTGCACCAGAAGCGCGGATCGCTGATCGTCATCTCCGACATGGCCAAGCCCGCGCCCAGACGCTTGCACAGCTGCCGGAACGGCTTGTCGGTGACGCCGGCCATCGGGGCCAGCACCACATTGGGTTCGATGCGGTACGGACCGATCTGCATGCGCCCATTGTCGCCGATCGGCGGACCCGGGTCTCGCGCCTGGCGCCCGGGTTCAGCGGCGCAGCTGGTAGAGCTCGAAGCGTGGACCGTCGACGTCGAGCACCATCAGCAGTTCACTCTCACCGGTGCGCACCAGGCGGCCGACACTGTCGCCCTCGACGCGCGCTGCCGGCGGCGATGGCCACTGGCGGCTGTAGCCGGGGGAGGGGTCGTCATTGACCGATTGCGAGCCCAGGAATGCGAGCGTATTGCGATCGATCGGCAACAGCCGGCCCTGCCGGCGCTGCGAACCGCTCGTCTTGGCGAATGTCAGCACGCCGTCGTGACGCGCGATCGTGGCATCGAACCAGGGATAGGCGTAGGCGCCGCCGCGGCCGTCGAACTGCAGCGAGCGGACCTGCCAGGCGCCGGTGATCGTGCCCAGTGGGCGTCCGCTTGCGGCCAGCGCCAGTGCCCGTCGCGCGTCGGCCAGCACCGGGTCATGGTCGTCGAGCGCCAGGTCGAATGTGGGCTCGGCGAGGATGATCTCGCGGTCGGCTGGCCAGGCCTGCGCGCGCCAGTCGTCCGGCGCGGTGTCGTGTTCGTCCGCCCGCGCTGGCGCCGCCGTCTCGGTCGCGGGCGCGGCAGCGGCGTTCGCGGAATCGACCGCAGTCGGCGTGGTGGCGGGCGACGCCGGTGATGGCGCCGGGGCGGCCGGGCCGCAGGCTGCCAGGACGATCAGGACCGCCAGGCCGGCGCCGGCACGCAGCCGCACAGAACGTGAACAACAGGGCATCGGCAGGACTCCGCCGCGATCCGCGATGCCGCGGCCGGGCAAGGGTAGCGTGTGCGGTGTCGTCAGTCCGTCGGGGGCGCAGGTGCGGCATCGCGGCAGCGGCCCCGACCCGCTCGGTCGAGCGTCCGGCGTAATGCGCAGCGAAGCGCACGTGGCTGTCGAACGGCGCCGCCGGGTCACCGGCGAGCGAGGCGGCCAGTGCGCCATTGAAGGCATCGCCCGCACCGGTGGTGTCGATCGGCTCGACCTTGTCGGCCGGCACACGATAGAACGGCCGCGTATCGCCGCGGGTCAGGTCCTCACGGTGGGACACGAATGCACCGGCGGCGCCGAGCGTGATCACCACCGTGCCGCGCGGCAGCAGCGTGCGGCACCAGCGGTGCAGTTGCGCGTCGGCGGTGCCGGCGATTGCCTCGCTATCGATGCGATGGCTGGTATGGCGCTCGAGCAGGCCGGCAAACTCGGTCTCGTTCGGCGTGAGGATGTCGGCCGCGGCGAGCAGTTCGCGCAGGCACTGCGCATTGGCCGGCGCCGGGTTGAGCATCGTCGAGGTGCCGGCGGCGCGCGCCAGGCGCATCGCTTCGAGCACGCTGTCGAGCGGGGATTCGAGCTGGGTCAGCAGCACCCGGGCGCCGGCCAGCGCCTCGGCCTGCCGGCCGACCCAGGAGGCGCACAGGTCGCCGTTGGCGCCAGCACCGATGACGATGGTGTTGTGGCCGGCCTCGTCGACATAGATGCCGGCCGTGCCGGTCGGGTGGCTGCTCTCGCGCACCCGCATCGCGATCCCGTCCGCCTGGGCGAGTGCGCGTGCCTGGCGGCCGCCGTCGTCGTCGCCCAGCGCGCACAGGAAGGTGGTCTGTGCGCCTGCCCGGGTCGAAGCGACGGCCTGATTGAAGCCCTTGCCACCTGGCCCGGTGTGGTAACGGCCGCTGAGCGTCTCGCCGCGGCGCGGCAGGGTGCTGCAGTTCCAGACATGGTCGACATTGAACGACCCGACGACGACGACACGACTCACGCGCACATCCTCTCTGTCCCGCTTTCGCAGTGATCCGGCGTCAGGCGCCGATGTAGGTCAGCACGCCGGCGATCGTCGCGGTCATCAGCGTGGCGATGGTGCCGCCGAGCACCGCGCGCAGGCCGAACCGCGCCAGATCCTGGCGGCGGTCGGGGGCCAGACCGCCGATGCCGCCGATCTGGATCGCGATCGAGCTGAAGTTCGCGAAGCCGCACAGCGCATAGGTCGCGATCAGGCGTCCCTGCTCGGTCAGCGCGATGCCCTCGACGCGGCCGTTGACGATGTCGGCCAACTGCAGGTACGCGACGAATTCGTTGATGACGATCTTCTGGCCGATCAGCGAGCCGACCACCGACGCGTCCTGCCACGGCACGCCGATCAGCCAGGCGATCGGGGCGAGCACGAAGCCGAAGATCGTCGCCAGGTTGGTCGGGCGGCCGATCGCCTCGGCCAGGCCGGTGGCCTCACCGATCCATTCCAGCGGCCAGTTGATCATCGCGATCAGCGCGATGAAGGCCAGCAGCATCGCGCCGATGTTCAGTGCCAGGCGCAAGCCGTCGCCGGCGCCGGCGGCCGCGGCATCGATGATGTTGCCGGTGGTCTTCTCGACTTCCATCTTGACCGTGCCGCGGGTCAGCGGCTCGCGCGTCTCGGGGATCAGGATCTTGGCGATGACCAGCGTCGCCGGTGCGGCCATGATCGAGGCGGCCAGCAGATGCTTGGCGTAGAACGCCTGTTCCTCGGGGTTGCCGCCGCCGAGCATGCCCACATACGCGGCGAGCACGCCGCCGGCGATGTGCGCCATGCCGCCGATCATCATCGTGATCAGCTCCGACTCGGTCATCCGCGAGATATACGGGCGCACGGTCAGCGGCGCCTCGGTCTGGCCGATGAACACGCTGGCGCACACGCTGGTGGTCTCGGCGCCCGAGACCCGCATCACCTTGGTGATCGCCAGCGCCATGACCCGCACGATCGCCTGCATCACGCCCAGGTGGTAGAGCACGCCCATCAGCGCGGCGAAGAAGATGATCGTCGGCAGCACCTGGAACGCGAAGATGAAGCCGTAGGTCTCCACATTCATCAGGCTGCCGAAGATGAACTCCGAGCCGGCGTTGACGAACGAGAGCACCTTGACGAAGCCGTGGCCCAGCGCATCGAACACCTCACGCCCGCCGGGCACGCGCAGCACGACCGCGGCGAACGCGATCTGCAGGGTGACGCCGGTGGCGACCAGCTTCCAGTCGACGGCGCGCTTGTTGTTGGAGAACAGCCACGTGATCGCGAGCAGCACGGCGAGTCCGAACAGGCCGAAGCCGATCCGCGTCAGGTCTTCCATCGTGGCCCCCAGGCCCGTCGACAAGTCGCGCAGCCTAGTGCAGCGGGCCGGCACGGGCAACCACGGGCGCTGTGAAGGCCGTGTCGTTCAGGCCCGTGGCGCCGTCGACGCGGTGCGCCGGGCGGCACCGACGGCGCGCGGGCACGGCTTGCATACACTGGTGCGCCCGACAGCGAGGAACCCGCCCATGCATTACCGTCGTCTCGGCACCTCCGGCCTGCAGCTCTCGGCGCTCTCGTTCGGCGCCTGGACCACCTTCGGGCGTCAGGTCGGCCGGGGCCAGGCGCGCGAGTTGGTGGCTGCGGCCTGGGACCACGGCATCAACTTCTTCGACAACGCGGAAGGGTATGCCAACGGCGAGGCGGAACGGGTGATGGGCGATGTGATCGCCGATCTGCGTCTGCCGCGCGACGGCTACTGCGTGTCGAGCAAGGTGTTCTTCGGCGCGGCGGCCGACCCCCTGCCCACCCAGCGTGGCCTGTCGCGCAAGCACGTGCGCGATGCCTGCGACGCCGCGCTGCGGCGGCTGCGGGTCGATCATCTCGACCTCTACTTCTGCCACCGCCCTGATCCCGATACCCCGGTGGCCGAGACCGTGTGGGCGATGGACACGCTGATCCGCCAGGGCAAGGTGCTGTACTGGGGCACGTCCGAATGGCCGGCGGCCGCGATCCGCGAGGCCGCGCAGATCGCGCGCACGCACCACCTGCACGGGCCGACGATGGAGCAGCCCGAGTACAACCTGCTGCGGCGCGAGCGGGTCGAACTCGAGTACGCCCCGCTCTATGCCGAGCTGGGACTGGGGACCACCACATGGTCGCCGCTGGCCTCGGGCCTGTTGACCGGTAAGTACGCCGGCGGCGTGCCGGCCGACAGCCGGCTGGCCCAGCCGGAGCTGGGTTGGTTGCAGCGCGAGCTGCTGGGGAATGCGGACCGGGTGGCGCGCGCGGCGCGGTTCGTCGCGTTGGCGGCCGAGCTGGGCGTCGCGCCGGCGCCGCTGGCGATCGCCTGGTGTCTGCGCAATCCGCACGTGTCCTCGGTGCTGCTGGGCGCCAGCCGGGTGGAGCAGCTGATCGAGAACCTGCAGGCGCTTGAGTTGGCGGCGTTGCCCGACAACGGCCTGTGGGCCCGGGTGGACGCACTGGCGGACTGAAACGCGCGGCTGTCTGTGGGACCGCGCGTACGGGACTTGACTGGGAAATGAGAATCACTAGCATTGGAGGCCCGCTCCCGAGGAACCGACCATGCTTGCGCCCCAGCTCCGCGATTCCGTTCCCGCCCGCGATTCGGCCGATGGCCACAACGTGCATCGCCTGGCCCGTGCCCACGATGCCCGTGCCCCCGAGCCGATCGAGCTCGACAGCGCGCAACTGCTGCGCGGCCAGCGCGAGCTGCAGATCCGTCATGGCAACGAGATCTATCGCCTGCGCCACACCCGCAACGACAAGCTGATCCTGACCAAGTAAGCCCGCCGTCGACCGGTGCCGCCGTCCCCCAGCGGCGGGCCCCGCTCGTTCACTGATCTCTCCGGTCGCCCGCCCGCGCGTCCCTCTCCCCGCGCCTGCCAGCCAGCCGTCGCCCTCCAAGCACGAGTCTGCGCATGCGCCTCCACCCGCTTTCTGTTTCTCTGGCCCTGGGCCTGTGTCCGTTCGCCGTGCTGGCGGCCCCCGACAGCGCCATCGACGCCGCCGCGCCGGCTGCGGCCGAGTTCGATCGGATCGTCGTCACCGCCACCCGCACCGAGCGCGCGATCGTCGATGTGCCCAACACCGTCGATGTGATCGACCGCGCGCGCATGGACACCCTGCTGGTCCGCGACATCGCCGACCTGTTCCGCTACGAACCCGGTGTGACGGTCGGTCGCGATGTCGGCCGCTTCGGCTTGTCGGACATCCGCATCCGCGGCCTGGGGGGCAACCGGGTACGCATCCAGACCGACGGCATCGCGGTCTCCGATGCCTTCGCCATCGGCAGTTTCTCCAACGCCAACCGCAACTTCGTCGATCCCGACACGCTCAAGCGGGTCGAGGTCGTGCGTGGGCCGACGAGTTCGCTCTACGGCTCGGACGCGCTCGGCGGCGTGGTCTCGTTCGTTACCAAGGACCCTTCCGACTACCTGGATGACGGGCGCGACGCGTATTTCGGCTTCAAGCTCGGCACGACCACCGCCGACGAAGGCCTGTTCGCCAACGCCACCGCCGCGTTCGGCGGCGCGCGCTGGTCCGGCCTGGTGGCGGTCGGCCATCGCCAGGGCAAGGAGACCGAGACCATGGGCGAGGTGGGCGGCGAGGGCAGCGCCCGCACGCAGGCCAATCCGCAATCGGCCAATGGCCGCAGCGTGCTGGCCAAGGCGGTGTTCGCGCCCGATGCGCGGCAGCGTTTCCGGCTGACGGTCGAAGGCAACGAGGACGATGTCGAGACCGATGTGCTGACCTCGTATGGCTTCCAGACCATGACGCGCGCGACCAACACTCAGGTGCTCGGTGACGACCACCAGTCGCGCCTGCGGGTGTCGTTCGGGCACGAGATCGACGGATTGTCCTGGGTACTCGCCGACGCGGTGGACTGGCAGCTCTACCGGCAGGACAGCCACACGCGTCAGGACAGTCTGGAGGCGCGTTCTGTGCCGGCCACGCAGATGACGCCGGCGTTGCGCGACCGCCGCGAACGCAGCTTCTTCTTCGACCAGCGCACCTATGGCGCGCAGGCCAATGCGCGCAAGACGTTCGAGACCGGCACGGTTGGCCACACGCTGGCCTATGGCCTGGACGTGGAGGTCGCAGAAACCAAGCAGAAGCGCGATGGCCGGCGCACGATCCTCGATACCGGCGCGGTGACCAACGTCATCAGTCCCGACGTCTTCCCGGTCCGCGATTTCCCGATCAGCGACACCACCAAGGCTGCGCTCTACGTGCAGGACGAGATCGCGTTTGCAGACGGCGCCTTCCGCCTGGTGCCTGCAGTCCGGGTTGATCACTACCGGCTCGAGCCCAAAGTCGACACGATCTTCCGCGAGGACAACCCGACCACGCAGGTCGCCGACCTCCGCAAGACCCGGGTGTCGCCCAAGCTCGGCGCGGTCTGGCATTTCGCCGACGTCTGGTCGCTGTTCGGCGGCTACGCCGCGGGCTTCCGCGCGCCGCCGTACAACGACGTCAATATCGGCTTCACCAACTTCGCCTTCGGCTACACCGCCATCCCCAATCCGGACCTGCGTCCGGAGACCAGCGACGGGCTGGAGCTGGGCCTGCGCTTCGCCGGCCGATCGGCCTATGCCGGCCTGACCGGCTACTACAACCGATACGACGATTTCATCGAGTCCACGCGGTTCGTCGGCATCGATCCGGACAGCGGTCTGATGGTCTACCAGTCGCAGAACGTCGACGATGCGCGCATCTGGGGCGTGGAGTTCAAGGGCGGGCTGGACCTCGATGTCCTGGCGCCGGCGCTCGACGGCTGGTCACTGCGCGGCGCGGCCGCCTGGTCGCGTGGCGAGGACCGCACCACCGGCGATCCACTGGCCAGCGTCGACCCGCTGACCGCCGCGCTGGGCCTGGCCTTCGAGGGCGACACCTGGGGCGCGGAACTGGCCGCGCGCTTCGCCGGCCGTCGCGACCGCCTGCCGCCGGCCAGCACGGCGGGCGGTTACCGGGAGACGCCAGGCCACGCGGTGCTCGACCTCTACGCTCATTGGACGTTCGCGCCCGGTACGACGGTCAACCTGGGCGTGCTCAACCTCGCCGACCGCAAGTACTGGCCGGCGGGCAATGTGCCGCTGGTCGCCGCCACCTCGACGACCTTCGACCGTTACACCGCGCCAGGACGCAGCCTGGCGGTCAGCTTCGCGGTCGATTTCTGATCATGGCGCGCGCGGCGACGATCGTGCCTGCGGCGTCGACGGACGATGTCGTCGCGACGTCGCCGCCGACGCCGGCGCAACTGGCGACCCTGGGCGCGGTGTTGTGCCTGCACCGGCCCGGTGCGGCGAGTGAGCTCGGCGGCTGGTCGCGGGCGCGCCGCGTCGAGGCACATCGCGCGCTCGATGGTGACGGCATGCGCGAGCACCTGCTGTTCTTCGATGGCCAAGACGCCTGCTGCTGGCAACTGCATCTGCTGCCTGACAGCGATTTCCTGGCATGGGAGGCGCTTATCGAGCGCTACCCGCTCGCCCGCAGTGCTCCGGCCGGCCTGGCCGAGCGCCTGTGGCACGGCTTGGCGCAGCGGCTGTGGATCGGGGGGTGGCAGGCGAGCGTCCTGCGCTTCCACGCGATGACGCCTGCCTGCACGACGATCGACGGCGCCGCGATGCTGGTCGCCAGTCTGGCGGCGATCTCGCCGTTGGGTGCCGACTGCGCGCGGCAGATTGTCCGCGCCTACGGCATCGCCCCGGGCGCGGCATTCGCCGACGACGCGCCGCACCGATGCCCGGTGCCTGTCACCGATCCCACCCGCGCCGCTGGCGCGATGCCACCGCGCCGCGTCCGCGACCGCGCACGCCCGTTTCCACCTGTTTTCGGAGAACCTGCATGAATCCGCAAGCCGCCGCCCTGGCGTTCGTTCTGCTGCTGGCCCCGGCCTTCGCAGTGTCCGCCACAGCAACGCCAGCCCACGACCCCGCCGCCGATCGTGCCGCCATTCTCGCGATGCAGGGCGAGTACACGGTGCGCTTTTCGTTCGAGGAGACCGCAGTGCTGGCGCCGGGTTACGAGCGCGTCGCCGCCAAGGACAGCGGCGGCGACGAAGTCGTGATCGTGGTCGAGGACGCCCCGGCCGCATCGTGCTCCAGCACCTGCTGCTCGACGTCAAGAGCGGACACGTGGTCAAGCACTGGCGCCAGGACTGGCACTACGAGGCGCCGACGCGCTGGGAGTTCACCGCCGACCAGACCTGGCAGCAGCGCGAGGTGCCGGCCGAGCTCGTCCGCGGCGGCTGGACGCAGTGCGTCTACGAAGTCAGCGATGCGCCGCGCTATTGCGGCAGCGGGCGCTGGGTGCACGCCGGCGGCATCTCGACCTGGACCTCGGACGCGGATTGGCGCCCGCTGCCGCGCCGCGAGTACACCAAGCGCAGCGACTACAACGCACTGGGGGCGATCAACCGTCACACGATCGTGCCCGGCGGCTGGACCCACGAGCAGGACAACACCAAGACCGTGCGCGATGCGCGGGGCCGGCCGACCGCGCAATTGGTGCGTGAGTTCGGTTTCAACGATTACGTGAAGACCACAGCGATCGACTTCTCGCCTGCCTACGCCTACTGGGATGCCACCCAGGGCTACTGGGCTCGCGTGCGCGAGCGCTGGGAACGGCGCCTGGCCGCGCCTGCGGGCGTGCGCCTGAAGACGGAGATCGACGGCATGGCGCTGATCGTGCCGCTGTTCGAGCAGGCGCAGACCGTGCAGGACGGCGGTACGGTGACCGATGGCCAGATCGATGCGGTGTTCGAGGCCTGGGTGACGACCGCGACGCCGTAACGGACGCTGCGCGGCGCGCTTGGGCCCGGCTTGCAGCAGGGACGCCGCAAGCCGCTGCCGGCCGCGATGGATCGCGACCGTGCGTCACGACGGCTCGCCCTATACTCGGTCCAGCGCGGATGTCCGCGGATCGAATAGGGGAAACGCATGGGAACGGGATTGTTTCTGGCGGTGGTGCTCGCGCTCGCTGGCGTCATCGTGTTGTTCAAGACGGTGCGCATGGTGCCGCAGGGCTACGAGTGGACCGTCGAGCGCTTCGGCAAGTACACCCATTCGATGGCGCCGGGTCTGCACTTCCTGATCCCGATCGTCTATGGGGTCGGCCGCAAGATCAACATGATGGAGCAGGTGCTCGACGTGCCCAGCCAGGACGTCATCACCAAGGACAACGCGGTCGTGCGCGTGGACGGTGTGGTGTTCTTCCAGGTTCTCGACGCGGCCAAGGCGGCCTACGAGGTCT
Source organism: Xanthomonas citri pv. mangiferaeindicae (assembly GCA_002240395.1). Lineage (NCBI taxonomy): Bacteria > Pseudomonadati > Pseudomonadota > Gammaproteobacteria > Lysobacterales > Lysobacteraceae > Xanthomonas > Xanthomonas citri. The sequence goes on along the minus strand of CP016836.1, from coordinate 513,781 downwards.
CGAATCTGGAGATCGCGACGATCGCGCTGGTGCAGACCAACATCCGCACCGTGATCGGCTCGATGGACCTCGACGAGTCGCTGAGCAACCGCGAGACGATCAACGCCCAGTTGCTCAACGTCGTCGACCACGCCACCAACCCTTGGGGCATCAAGGTCACCCGCATCGAGATCCGCGATATCCAGCCGCCGCGCGACCTGGTCGACTCGATGGCGCGTCAGATGAAGGCCGAGCGCGAACGCCGCGCGGTCATTCTTGAGGCCGAGGGCCACCGGCAGTCGGAGATCCTGCGCGCCGAGGGCGACAAGCAGGCCGCGATCCTGCAGGCCGAGGGCCAGAAGGAAGCCGCGTTCCGCGAGGCCGAGGCGCGCGAGCGTCTGGCCGAGGCTGAGGCGCGGGCGACCGAAATGGTGTCCAACGCGATCGCCAACGGCGACGTGCAGGCGATCAACTATTTCGTCGCGCAGAAGTACGTCGAAGCGTTCGAGAAGCTGGCGACGGCGCCGAACCAGAAGTTCGTGCTGATGCCGATGGAGACCAGCGGCATCATCGGCTCGATTGCCGGCATCGGCGAGCTGGCCAAGGAAGCGCTGGGCCAGAAGACCCAGGCGCGTCCGCAGGCGCCGGCACCGCAGCGCGGCGGGCTCTGACATGGACTGGCTGCGCGCGGACGTCGTCGGCTGGGCTGCGGTCGCGTTGCTGCTGATGGCGGCCGAGACCCTGGTGCCCGGCGCGTTCCTGCTGTGGATGGGATTTGCGGCCGCGGCGGTATTCGTCGTCGCCCTGCTGGTGCCGGGCCTGGCGCTGCTGCCGCAGGTCGCGCTGTTCGTCGTGCTCAGCTTCGTGTCGGTGCTGGTGTACCGCACCTGGTTCCGCAAGCGTGAGCGCCCGAGCGATCACCCCACGCTCAACCGGCGCGCGTCCCAGCACGTTGGTCGCGTTGTGCCACTCGATCAGGCGATCGTGGCTGGGCGCGGGCGGGTCAAGATCGGCGATGCCTTCTGGGTCGTCGAGGGTGCCGATCTGCCGGCCGGCACCCCGGTGCGCATCGTCGGTACCGACGGGGTGAATCTGCACGTCGAAGTCGCTTGATCTCGTTGTTCCAGGAGGCGGCCGGTGATGCCGCCGACCTGCGATAATGCCGGCTTTCCGCAGGCGAGCCGGCAGTCCAACATGACCCAGAAGACCATCCTCAACGCATCGCACCGCGCCCTGGGCGCGCGCATGGTCGACTTCGGCGGCTGGGACATGCCGCTCAACTACGGCTCCCAGATCGAGGAGCATCACCACGTCCGCCGCGATGCCGGCATGTTCGACGTCAGCCACATGACCGTGGTCGACCTGCGCGGTGCGCAGACCCGTGCGTTCCTGCGTCAGCTCGTCGCCAACTCGGTGGACAAGCTCAAGAACCCGGGCAAGGCGCTCTACACCTGCATGCTCACGCCCGAAGGCGGGATCATCGACGACCTGATCGTCTACTTCATGGCCGATGACTGGTTTCGGCTGGTCGTCAATGCCGCCACGCGCGACAAGGACCTGGCTTGGATCCAGGCGCAGGCCGCCGGGTTCGAAGTCGAGGTCAGCGAGCGTCCGGAGTTGGCGATGATCGCCGTGCAGGGACCGCAGGCGCGGGCCAAGGTCGCCGGGCTGCTCGGGCAGGTCGACGCGCTGGTGCTCGACAAGCTCGGCCGCTTCGCTGCGGCCGAACTCGAGGCCACGCCGTTCGGCGACCTGTTCGTCGCGCGCACTGGCTACACCGGCGAGGACGGCTTCGAGATCGTCGTCCACGAGCGCCATGCGGTCGCACTGTGGGAGGCGCTGCACGCCGCCGGCGTCGCGCCGGCTGGCCTCGGCGCGCGCGACACCCTGCGCCTGGAAGCCGGGCTCGCGCTCTACGGTCAGGACATGGACGAGACGGTCTCGCCCTACGAGGCCGCGCTCGGCTGGACGGTCGCGCTCGACGAAGGCCGCGCGTTCAACGGCCGTGCGCTGCTCGAACAGCACAGCACGGCCGCGCCGCGGCAGATGATCGGCCTGGTCATGGACGACAAGGGCGTGCTGCGCCACGGCCAGACGGTGACCACCGCCCAGGGGCAGGGCGAGATCCTGTCGGGGACGTTCTCGCCGACGATCGGCAAGGCGATCGCGTTCGCCCGCGTGCCGGCCGGCGAGACGGGCGAGGTGACCGTCGACATCCGCGGCCGCCAGGTGCCGGTGCGCGTGGTCGCATTCCCGTTCGTGCGCAACGGCCGGGTCGTCGACGGCATCTGATCCACCGCAAGACCCTTGGCTTACACTAGCGCCACTTTCCCGCAGTCACCTTTTCACCGGAGCCGACAATGAGCGAAATCCCTGGCGACCTGAAGTTTCTGAAGTCACACGAATGGGTCCGTGTCGAAGGCGACGGCAAGGTCACCGTCGGCATCTCGGACCATGCCCAGGGCCTGCTCGGCGACCTGGTGTACGTCGAACTGCCTGCCGTCGGCGACACCGTCGAGGCCGGCAACGGCGTCGCCGTGGTCGAGTCGGTCAAGGCGGCCTCGGACGTGTATGCCCCGGTGTCGGGCAAGATCGCGGCGGTCAACGCCTCGCTCGCCGACAAGCCCGAGACCATCAACGAAGACGCCTTCGGCGAAGGCTGGCTGTTCGTCATCGAGCTCGACGATCCCGACCAGCTCGCCGACCTGCTCTCGCCCGACGACTACGCCGAACTGCTGGAGGAGGAGGCCGACTAAGGCCGCCTCGCAATCCGTGTTCACCAAAGCGCGCCCCACGGGGCGCGCTTTTTTTTGTTGGTTCCCTGCACCACCCGGCAGGCGGCGCAATACGGGCGCTGTCAGTTCTCGTTCCCTTGGCGGTTCCGGTAACGCGTCTGCACTAGGCCAGATGCGCATGTGCGAGTGGCGACTCACGCGCCATGGCTTAGGCCCCCGACACCGGGGCGCGATGCGCACCGTCCGACTCGACGGTCGACCCTCTGTCCTCTGTCCTCTGTCCTCTGTCCTCTGTCCCCGGCCGTCAGTCGTCAGTCGTCAGTCGTTCGTCGTCCGTCGTCGGTCTCTCATCGTCGGTCGTCGTGGCGATGCCGGTCGAGGTGTCTTGTGCGAGGTGTCGCGGGGGCGAATGCGTCGCGCACTTTTCGCGCAAACCGATGCTGCGACGACGCATCGGCCGGTTCGTGTCTACATCGCGTTCACCGGCCGGTTGGCGCGGTGATGAATGTTTCACCACAGCGCACCGCGTCGCTTGCGCGTGCTCGGTGGACATCGCAATGCCGGTCGACTGTCGTGCAGAGTGCTTGTTTCAAGTACTTTCGTCGCTTCGCATGCGACGGCCGATCGCGTACGCCGACGGTCGCATCAGCAAGTGACACGCCTCGTGCGCATCACGGCCGCGGCGGACGTCGGAGATCGGGCGCAACAAAAGCATGTCCGCCTGTTGACAGTGGAAAAAACCGTGATTAGGTTTCGCGGCAACACACGCCCGCTATCAAACGAGTGAGTCGAGCCCCGACAACAACGCGCTGCACAACTCGGACCTCCGCCAGGAACATCACAAGGTGGATGCGGGCAGCATCTCCGCCGCAATTCCCCGACATCGAATCCGGCACCCCGTCGCGCGCGACGTGGGTGCCTTCGCATCACCGGGATGCTGTCGCCCATGCGACGACCTTCCGACCGAATCCGTCCCGATGCGCAGGGCGCGTCGACGGGTGCACGCGGGTCCGACTCCCGCGCGCCGTTTTGAGTACTGGGCAGCTGTACATGCAAGTCCACTGACGAGGAGAGCCATCCCATGGCCACGAAGAAAGCTGCAAAGAAGACCACCGCCAAGAAGGCGGCCAAGAAGACCGTCCGCAAATCCGCTGCCAAGAAGGCCGTGAGCAAGGCCAGCAAGGCGACGAAGAAGGTCGCCAAGGCCGCTAAGAAGGCGACCAAGAAGGTTGCGAAGAAGGCCACCAAGAAGACCGCCAAGAAGGCTGCGACCAAGAAGTCGGCCACCAAGAAGGCGACCAAGAAGTCGGCTGCGAAGAAGGCCACCAAGAAGGCCACCAAGAAGTCGGCTGCCAAGAAGACCGCCAAGAAGTCGGCCACGCGCAAGAGCGCCACCAAGAAGACCGCCACCCGCAAGGCCGCGACCAAGAAGGCCGCGACCAAGAAGACTGCGGCGAAGAAGGCGACCAAGAAGACAGCCAAGAAGGCGGCTGCTCGCAAGACCACGAAGACGGCGGCCAAGAAGGCGCCTGCCAAGCGTGCACCTGCCAAGCGTGCCAAGAAGAGCGCGCCGGTCGTCATCCCGACCATGCCGACGCCGCTGATCTGACCGACGGCCTGTTGGGCCGTCACCGCAAAACTCTTCCTCCGCATGCCCAGGCGGAGGAGGAGTTTTTTTTTGGTGCGAGCTCAGCGCGCTTGGGCGAGGGCGGCGTCGAGTGCGGCGAGCCGTTCGGGCGTGCCGACGTCGGTCCACGCGCCGCGGTGGTGCTCGCCCGAGACCGCGCCCCGCGCCATTGCCGCGCGCAGCAGCGGCGCCAGGCGGAACCGTGGCGGCGTGGCATCGGCCCCCGTCGCGTCGCCGGTGATGTCGCGCCAGCCTGCCAGCAACGCCGGGCGGTAGATCCCGATGCCGGCGAAGGTCAGCCGGTCCGGACCCGACGCGTGCACGCGGTCGCCTTCGAGCACGAAGTCGCCTTCGCTGTGGTGCGCCGGATTGTCGACCAACACCAGGTGCGCGTCGCCGTTCGGCTCGCGCGGTAGCGATGCGAGATCGTGGTCGCTCCAGATGTCGCCGTTGATCGCCAGAAACGGCGCCTCGCCCAGCAACGGTAACGCCTGCAGCATGCCTCCCCCGGTTTCCAGCGGCGGGGTGCCCTCGTGCGAATAGTGCAGTTGCAGGCCCCAGCGTTCGCCATCGCCCAGGACGGGCGCGAAGCATTCGGCCAGCCAAGAGACGTTGATGACGACCTCGCGCACGCCTGCGCTGGCAAGACGCTCCAGGTGCCAGACGATCAGCGGCTTACCGCCCACGACCAACAGCGGCTTGGGGGTGTGGTCGGTCAGCGGCCGCATGCGTTCGCCAAGGCCCGCAGCGAAGATCAGCGCCTTCATCGGGCCGCGCTCGTCGCGGGCGCGCGCATCCGTGCTGCGGTAGTGGGGAAGGAGGGAAGCAACTTGGCGGCCTGCTCGGGCAATGGGGCCAACAGCTTACCGGGGCGCCGCGATGTGGGCTCGATCACCGGACGCTCAGCGTGCGGCGCCGACCACGTGGTCGAATAGCCCGCCGGCGGCGAAGTGCACCCGCTGGGCGTGTTGCCAGCCACCGAATGCCGCATCGACCGTCACCATCGGCACGGCGCGAAAGCGCGCGCGCTGCGAGGCCGGTACCTGGCTCGGGTCGGAAGGCCGATAGTGGTGTTGCGCGGCGAGCCGTTGCCCGGTCGGCGAATACAGGTACCGCAGGTAGGCGTCTGCGCACGCGCGGGTGTCGTGTGCATCGACATTGCGGTCGATCAGCGCGACTTGCGGCTCGGCCCGGATGCTCAGGCTCGGATAGACGATCTCCAGCGCCTGGCTGGTGTGCGGATCGGCGAGCAGGCGCAGCGCCTCGCTCTCCCAGGCCAGCAGCACGTCGCCGTGACCGCCCTCGACGAACGATCGGGTCGCTCCGCGCGCGCCGGCGTCGGCAACGACGACGTGGGCGAACAGGCGCCGCATCCAGTCCAGCACCTGGGGGCCGTCGCGATACGTGCGCGAGGCCCAGGCCCACGCAGCGAGATAGTTCCAGCGCCCACCGCCGGAGGTCCGCGGGTCGGGCGTGACCACACCCACGCCGGGCCGCACCAGATCGCTCCAATCATGGATCCGTTGCGGGTTGCCCTTGCGCACGAGCAGGACGACAGTCGAGGTGTAGGGCACGCTGTCATGGGGCAGGCGCGTGCGCCAGTCCGGATCCAGCAGGCCGGCCCCGGCGAGGGCATCGATGTCCGCGGCCAGTGCCAGGGTCGCCACGTCTGCAGACAGCCCGTCGACGATCGCCCGCACCTGCTCGCCCGAGCCGCCATGGTGCATGCGGATGTCCACGGCGTCGCCGGTGCGCTGGCGCCAGTACGAGGCGAACGCACGGTTGTAGTCGACGTAGAACTCGCGGGTCGGATCGAACGACGCGTTGTGCAGGGTCGTCTCGCGCGCGGCCGCAGGGCCGCAGGCCACGGCCGACGCCAGCGTCAGGACGAGCAGGGCGATCGAGTGCGGACGAAAGCGCATACGTGTGGGAGGGAACGGACCGGGTTGCCCGACCTTAGCGCGCCGCCGGGTGGTGCGACAGTGCGCACCGCCGGGACGATGCCGCGGCATCGTCCCGGTGGACGGTCAGCAGCAGCCGTGATCGCCGTGACGCTGGCCGCTGTCGGCCGCGACCGCCGATCCCGAGGTCTCGCCGCGCTGACTGGCGTGGTGATGCTCGGCAATCACTCGGGCCACGCAGGCAGTGACTCGCTTGCCCATCTCGATGTGCAGGAACTCGTTCGGCCCGTGGGCATTGGAGTGTGGACCGAGCACGCCGGTGATCATGAACTGCGCGCCGGGGAACTTCTCGCCCAGCATGCCCATGAACGGGATCGAGCCACCTTCGCCCATGTACATCGCCGGCTTGCCGAAGAACGCCTGGCTGGCCGCCTCGATCGCCTCCGACAGCCACGGCGACATCGCCGGCGCGTTCCAGCCGGTCGCGGCCTTCTCCAGCGCCAGCGTGACTGTCGCGCCGTTGGGCGGATCCTGGGTCAGCGCCTGCTGCAGCAGCTCACCGGCCTGTTTGCCGTCGACCGTGGGCGGCAGGCGCAGCGAGAGCTTGACCGCGGTGTGCGGGCGCAGCACGTTGCCGGCCGACTGCAGCGACGGCAGCCCGTCGACGCCGGTCACCGACAGCGCCGGGCGCCAGGTGCGGTTGAGCACGAGCTCGGCGAGGTCCTCGGTGACATTGCCGTCGGCATCGACCGGGAACATCGGTCGCAGCGCGCCGGTCAGCGGGAACTTGTCGTAGATCGCGGTATCGAGCACCTCGGCGGCGCGGCGCGCCTGCTCGAGCCGCTCGGCCGGGATGTCGGCATGCAGCCCTTCGGGCAGGATCCGGCCGGTCTTCTCGTCCTCGATGCGCGACAGCAACTGGCGCAGCAGGCGGAAGCTCGAAGGCACCACGCCCGACGCGTCGCCCGAGTGCACGCCCTCGTCGAGCACCTTGACCGTCAGGTTGCCCCCGGCCAGGCCGCGCAGCGACGTGGTGCACCACAGCTGGTCGTAGTTGCCGCAGCCCGAGTCCAGGCAGACGACCAGCGACGGCTTGCCGATGCGGTCGGCGAGGTGGTCGACGTAGGCGGGCAGATCGTAGCTGCCCGATTCCTCGCAGGCCTCGATCAGCACCACGCAGCGCGCATGCGGCAGGCCCTGCTCGTGCAGCGCCAGGATGGCGGTCAGCGAGCCGTAGATCGCGTAGCCGTCGTCGGCGCCACCGCGGCCGTAGAGCTTGCCGTCGCGCAGCACCGGCTGCCAGGGGCCGAGGTCGTCATCCCAGCCGATCATCTCCGGCTGCTTGTCCAGATGCCCGTACAGCAGCACGCAATCGTCGTTGCTGCCGCCGTTGGCGGCGGGGATCTCGATGAAGATCAGCGGCGTGCGGCCTTCCAGGCGCACCACCTCCAACTGCATGCCGGGGATCGCCTGGGCGCCGGCCCAACCGGCCATCAGCTCGACGGCGCGCTCCATGTGGCCGTTGGCCACCCAGTCGGCGTCGAACATCGGCGATTTGTTCGGAATACGGATGTATTCGACAAGCTGCGGGACGATCTCGTCGTCCCATTTGGCGCCGACGAAACGGTCGGTGCGGCGGGTATCCATGGCGCGAGCTCCACTTGCGGCGTAAGCGGCCATTCTACCGCGCGGGCGTTGTAGGACTTTTCCTACACGAAATTGGGGAGTCGGCCTGCTTCGCGACGGCGGACAGGCGGATAGGCTGTGTCCATGGCGTTGGGGAGACTGGCAACACCGACAGGGATGACAGATTGCCAGTCGGGAAAGGAATCCACCCAATCGCCAAGGAGTTCGCCATGAAGCCGTTCAAAGCCCTCATCGCCGCTCTCGTCCTCTCGCTGTTGATGGCCGGTTCGGCCTTCGGCGCAGACGGGGTCGAGAAGGTCAACGTCAACACCGCCGATGCCACGACCCTCGCCCGGGTGCTGCACAACATCGGGCCGTCCAAGGCCGAGGCGATCGTGGCTTACCGGGACGAGAACGGGCCGTTCCGCAGCGCCGAGCAACTGGCCATGGTCAAGGGCATCGGTCTGCGCACGGTCGAGAACAACCGGGACCGGATCGAGCTGGGGTCGCCGATGGCGCGCCAGCAGCAGACCGCCCAGCGCGCGTCGGGGACGTCGGCCAAGGGCGCGGCGCAGCAGCGCTGAGCCACCCATCGCCCGCACCGGGGCAAGGAGCGTCGGTGCAGGTCGAGGAGCGGGATGCTCCACAGGATCTGGCAAGGACGCCGTTACATGGATGTAGCCGTCGCCCGCCCCGCATTGGATGCGTGGCGGGCGACCTCTTTTGGGGCCCGCGCCGATTGCACGGCGCGCCATCTCGGAGCCACCATCCGTCAGCCGGCGCGCCATGGCCCCGCTTATCGGCCGGGGGTGTGCTCGAGCCGGGGTCTTGTTGATCGGGGCGTGTTCTCGATCAGGCTTTAGACTCTGGCGATGCCCGACCCTGCAACCGTCCGGATCATTCCCGCCGCCACCGCGCGTTCGGTGCGCTGGCGCAATGGCCAGGGCTGGACGCGCGAATTGTTCTGCGCGCCTGCCCCCGCGGCCGCGCCTTCGGTCGACGCCGCCGCGGCGCCCTGGCCCTGGCGGATCTCGATCGCGCGGATCGACCGCGATGCGCCGTTCTCGGCGTTCCCCGGTGTCGACCGCGAACTGATGCTGCTGCGCGGCGGCCGGCTGGACCTGCAGGTCGCAGACCGCCGCATCGCGCTGGCGTCGCGGTATGCCCGGCATCGCTTTGCCGGCGAACGCGACGTGGCTGCCTGCGTGCCGGCAGGCGGCGTCGAGGTGTTCAACCTGATGTGGCGGCGCGACCTGCACCGGGCCCGGCTTTGGCACCTGCCGCTGGCCGGCGCCTTGGCATGGCGCGCCGACCCGGCGACGACCTGGATCGTCCATCTGCTGGCCGGGCATGCGCGATGCGGCAGCGGCGCGGCGCGGGCGGCGCTGGCGGCGGGCGATACGGCCGTGCTGAGCGATGCGTCAGCCTCAGGCCGGGTGTCGATCGAGGGCGAGGGCGCCTTGCTCGCGGTCTGCCTGCGCGACCGGCTGGACACAGGCCCGGACGACGCGTGCGCGCCTGCCGGGCCGGACCCGACGCCAGGGATCAGAAGCTGACGTTCACGCTCAGCCAGATGCTGCGCGCCTTGTCCTTGTTGTTGTAGTCGTCCTGGGCCGACAGCGTGTAGCTGCCGGTGTCCTCGATGAAGCTGTACTGGTAGGACGTGAAGTCGCGATCGAGCAGGTTGTTGATTCGGCCGTTGATGGTGACCGTCTCGTTGACGCGGTACGAGGCGCCGAGGTGGAGCACCTCGTAGTCCTTCCAGTACAGCTCCTGCTCGAGCACCGTGTCGAAGCCGCGGTAGCGCTTGGAGCGGGCCTCTGCGGTCAGGAACAACGTGAAGGCCTCGGTCGCGCGCCAATCGAGCGTGGCGTTGGCCATATGCCGGGCGCTGTTGCCCAGGGGCCGGCCGGCGTTGCTGCCGCTCTTCTGCTCGCTGTCGGTGAAGGTGTAGTTGGCGCGGAAGCCGAAGGCATCGCTGATCCGCCAGCGGCCGGCGAGTTCGGCGCCCTGGACCACGACCTCGTCGATGTTGACCGTCTTGGTCGAGTTCGAATAGCCCAGATCGGCATAGTCGCCGGTGCCGCTGCAGGCGATCGTCAGCGTTGGGCCGCAGTTCTCCGACCCGATCTTGTCGTCGAACTTGTTGTGGAAGATCGTCGCGTTGAAGCCGTGGCCGTCTGGGTGCTGCCAGTAGGCCGCCAGTTCGGTGCTGGTGCTGGTCTCGGGCTGCAGGTCGGGATTGCCGAACATCGGCGAGACGCCCTGGGCGCCGAAACCGGTGATGCCGTCATAGAGCTGGGTGGTCTTGGGCGTCTTGAAGCCGGTGCTCACGCCGCCTTTGACCGTCCACTGCTCGCTCAGCGTCCACACGCCGTACAGACGCGGGCTGACGTGGCTGCCGAAGACCTTGTGATCGTCGTAGCGCAGGCCGGCGGTGATCGACACCGGCTCGGCGATGGTCCAGGTGTCCTCGGCGAACAACGAGTACATGTCGTGCTTCTGCTTGGCGCCGGCAACGCCGCGCTCCATGCCGAACACGCCATCGATCAGCTCGCCGCGGATGACCTGGGCGCCGACCACGGCGACGTGCGCGCCATGCCAGTCGAAGGGCAGGTCCAGCTTGGCGTCGAGCGTGTACTGGTTGCTCTCGAGCGTGCGGTCGGGGCGCGGTAGGTAGGCCAGCAACTGCGCGTATTGGTCCGGGGCGAGATTGGCTTCCATGACCGCGAGCTTCTGCGCCTCCGACAGGTTGTTCCAGGCGGTCGCGCTGTAGCCGGTGCCCCCAGCCGAATTCGGACAATAGCCGGCGGCATTGACCGTGCCGCCCAGGCTGCCGCAGGCCGCGTTCCACAGCGACTGCAGGCTTTGGCGCTCGGCCACGGTGTAGGGCAGGGTGCGGCCTTCGTTGCGGGTCTCGACATAGCCCAGCGATACCAGGCTGTTGCCGAACGACCAGCGTCCTTCGTGCGCGATCGACCAGGTGTCGCGGGTGAATTCCTGGCTGGGCCGATAGCCGGCGCGCGGTTCGATGCGGCCGTTGTTGCCGATGCGCAGCATCGCGCCGTAGTCGTCGACGGTGCCGACCGGATACTCCTCGACGCCGTTGTCGTTGAGCCGGGTGCTGTTGTCGTACTCCTGGCGCGAGGCATCGATGTCGAGGGTCACGGTCTGCGCGTCGGTCGGTGTCCAGCTCAAGGTGATGCCGGCCGCCTTGTTGGTGTTGTCCACGGTCTTGCCGCCGCCGCCGAAGCCCAGTGCGCGGGTGTGGACCTCGCCATTGGGGTCGGTGACCGGCGCGTACACGGGATTGGAGGCCTCGCGGTCGTACCAGCTGGCGCGCGCGCTCAGGTTGAGCTTGCCCGGCACCAGCGGCCCGGTGACGAAGAGGTCGGCGGTGGTGTCGTCGCCGAACTGGTCGTCGGTCTCGAACGTGCGGCCCAGCGTGACCGAGCCGACCCAGGTGTCGAGCTCGCGCTTGGTGATGATGTTGATCACCCCGCCCATCGCGTCGGCGCCGTAGAGCGTGGACATCGGGCCGCGGATCACTTCGATGCGCTCGATCGCATCCAGCGGCGGAATATGGTTGAACTGGTTGCCGACGAAGTTGTTGGGATAGATGTCGCCGTGGTTGTTCTGGCGCCGACCGTTGATCAGGATCAGCGTGTAGTCCGCGCCCATGCCGCGCATCGAGATCGTGCCCTGGCCGGTCTTGTCGCGCGTTTCGCCGATGTCGATGCCTTCGATATCGCGCACTGCATCGAGCAGGGTCATGTAGGGGCGATGGGTCAGGTCTTCCTGGGTGATCACGCTGATGCTCGCCGGGGCGTCGGTGATCTTCTGCTCGAAGCCGGCGGCGGTGACGACGATGGTGTCGAAGTTGCGGGCGTCGTCCTGGGGCAGGACGGTGTCGGCCAGCGCGGGTGCGGACAGCAGGGCGAGCAGGCTCGCGGCCAGCGCACGGCGGCGCGGGGCGGTCGAAGGGATCATGGGAGGTCCTTGTCGGGAAATCGGAAAACGGCCGCGCGTGCGGCGTGGCGTGCCACCGGGCGGCGGCGTCGCAAGACGGAAGAATCAGGCGGTAGGACGTGCGCGTGAGCCGGCTTCGCCGGTGCGCGGTCCCACGCGGGGACGTCAGGCGCGCGGAGGCGCGTGACCTGGTGGCAATGTCAGATCCGGACGCAGCGCGTGTGGCGCGTCGGCTGCGTCGGGGGGCGGTCGATTCGCCGACGCCGGCATGGCGTCGATCAGCGCCACCTGCGGCGTCGACGCCATCGCAGGATGCTGCGGCAGGCCGGCGCCGGGCGCGGTATCACGCGTAGCGATGCGGGCCGACAGCGGCAGCGGACGGCGGAACTTCGCCTCCGGTGGCGGGTCCTGCGTGGTCGGGAGGTCGGGCAGCGCGGACGTATCGCCAAGGCCGGCCGAGCCGAGCGGCAGGTCGCCGGGCGTGATCACGAGGACGAGGGCCAGCGACAGCAACGCCGCCAGGGCCAGCCGGATGCGGCCCGATGCCGTCCACTGCGATGTAGGCCGCGTCGTCACGAACCGGGCATGCTCGAGCAAGAAAGCTGACGAGCGATTATATGAGAATGATTTTCATAAACAAGTCTTAACGCAATTCATTCTCATATGTGACATGCAGCAAGCGCGAACCAGCCGGAGGCTTCTATCGCAGCGCGTCAGCGCAACGACCGCTGGACCGTCAATCCCGGTCGTCGCGGGTCCAGACCGCGCCGTGTTCGATCTTGGTCGGGAACTTCGCGACCGGTTCGTAGGCCGGCGCGCACAGGGCGCGGCCGTCGCGCACATCGAACTTCGCGCCGTGCAGCACACATTCGATCGTCGCTTCGCCCGGATCGAAGTCGCCGCCGCCCGACAGCGCGAAGTCCTCGTGGCTGCACTGGTCCTCCAGCGCGTACAGATCGCCGTCGAGGTTGAACACCACGATCGGCACGCCGGTGACTTCATCGAAGGTAGTCCGCATCTCGCCCGGCAGCAGCTCGGCGGTCGCGCAGACGAAGGTCCAGGTCTCGCTCATCGTGCGGCTCCGAACATCTTTTCCAGCACTTCGAAGCGCAGATCGTCGCGCAACGGGATGCCGAAACGGACGTCGCCATAGGGAAATGGCTTGTGGTGGCCCGTGCGGCGATAGCCGCGGCGCTCGTACCACGCGATCAGCGCCTCGCGCACATCGATGACAGTCATGCGCATGCCCGGCAGGCGCCAGTCGTCGCGGACGATGCGCTCGCATTCGGCCAGCACTGCGTCCCCGGTGCCCCGGCGCTGCAACTGCGGGGCGACGGCGAACATGCCGAAGTAGCCGTGGCCGTCCTCGATCGCGACATGCGCGCAGGCCTGCGGCGCGCCGTCCATGCCGTCGACTACGACCACGCGGCTGTCGGGACGCACGATGTCGGCGCGCAGCACGTCCGGATCGATCCGGGCGCCGTTCAGCAGATCGGCTTCGGTGGTCCAGCCCACACGGCTGGTGTCGCCGCGGTAGGCGGACGTCACCAGTGCGACCAGCGCGGGCACGTCGTCGAGAGTGGCAAGGCGAAACACGGGAGAGGCGGGCATCGTGACGAAGCTGGCGAGGGAAGAGCGGCCATTATGGCCGTCGGCGCGCGTGGCGCCGACCAGAAGCGCCGCGACGCGGCGCGTCAGCCCAACAACCGGCGGACCTTGCGCAGCGCGGCGACGAAGGCGTCGATCTCGTCGTGGGTGTTGTAGAACGCCGGCGAGGCGCGGCAGGTGGCCGCGACCCCGTAGAACTGCAGCAACGGATGCGCGCAGTGCTGTCCCGAGCGCACGGCCACGCCCTCCAGGTCGAGTAGCGTCGCCAGGTCGTGCGCATGCGCGCCCTCGACCAGGAACGACACCACCGCGGCCTTGTCCGGTGCGGCGCCGAGGATGCGCAGGCCGTCGATCGTGCCCAGCGCTTCGGTCAGGTGCGCGAGCAGCGCGGCTTCGCGCTGTTCGATGTGGTCCATGCCGAGTCGTTCGAGGTAGTCGACCGCCGCGCCCAGACCCGCGAAGCCGGCAATGTTCGGGGTGCCGGCTTCGAAGCGCTGCGGCGGGTCGTTGTAGACCGTGCCGCCGAAGGCGACCTCCTTGATCATCTCGCCGCCGCCCAGGAACGGGGGCATCGCCTCGAGGTGCTCGCGGCGCGCCCACAGCGCTCCGGTACCCGTCGGCCCGCACATCTTGTGGCCGGTGAAAGCGTAGAAGTCGCAACCGATCGCGGCGATGTCCACCCGGCGGTGCGGCACTGCCTGCGAGCCGTCGACGACGGTCGTCACGCCGTGCCGGCGCGCCAGGCGACAGATCTCGCGTACCGGGGTGACGGTGCCCAGCACGTTGGAGACGTGGGTGACCGCAAGCAGCTTCACGTCCGGCGTCATCGCGTGGCGCAGCGCCTCGAGGTCGAGCGTGCCGTCCTCAGCGATCTCCGCCACGCGGATGGTCGCACCGGTGCGCTCGGCGACGATCTGCCAGGGCACGATGTTGGCGTGGTGCTCCATGCGCGAGACCAGGATCGTGTCGCCGGCCTTCAGCCGCGGCAGCGCCCACGAGTAGGCCACCAGGTTGATCGCGAACGTGGTGCCGCTGCACAGCACCAGTTCGTCGGCGCGCACGTTGAGGAACTGCGCCAGCTTGCGCCGCGTGCCTTCGTAGGCTTCGGTCGCTTCGGTGCCGAGCTGGTGCACGGCCCGGCTGACGTTGGCGTTGTGGCGGCGGTAGTGGCCGTCGACCGCCTCGATCACGCAGGCGGGCTTCTGGCCGGTGTTGGCGTTGTCGAAGTAGATCAGCGGCTTGCCGTGGACCTCCCGCAGCAGCAGTGGGAAGTCGGCACGTACCGACGCCCAGTCGATTTCGCCGTGACCGTCGGCGGGCACGCTGGGGCCGTCGAACGGCGGATCGAGCGGCGGCAGGGCGCTCATGCGCGCACGAGCGCGGCGAGCGCGTCGTCCAGTGCGGTTTCGGCCAGCGTGCGCAGCGTCTCGTCGGCGATCGCGGCCAGCGGTTCGCGCACGAAGGCGGCGGTGAGCAGACGCTGCGCATCGCCAGCGGGCAGGCCGCGCGAGCGCAGGTAGAACAGCGCGCCGGGATCGAGCTGGCCGACCGTGGCGCCGTGCGCGGCCTGGACCTCGTCGGCATGGATCACCAGCACCGGCTGGGTATCGATCTCGGCGGTCGCCGACAGCAGCAGATTCTTGTTCGACAGCCGCGCATCGGTGCCGTCGGCGCCGGCATCGATGGTGATGCCGCCGTGGAAGACCACCCGGCCGCGGCCATCGCCGATCCCGCGCCACAACAACCGGCAGGCGGTGTCGCGGGCGATGTGGCGGATGCCCAGGCGCGTGTCCAGGTGGCCGCGGCCGCCGGCCAGCAGCACGCCGTTGGCCGTCAGGCGCGCATCGGCACCGACCAGGCGCACGTCGAGCTCGTGGCGCGACAGCGCCGCGCCGGCCTCGACGTCGACGCGGTCGTAGATCGCGCCGGTCTGCAGCTCGGCGTCGGTGCGCAGGAACGCAGTCGCGCCGGCGTCGCGGCGCTGCAGCCGCAGATGGCGCAGGTGTGCGCGATCGGCGAGGCGCAGCGAGCACACGCCGTTGTCGAGGTGGCGATGGGTGCCCGCATCGAGATGGTGCTCGACCACGGTCAGCCGCGCGCCGGCGCCGAGCGCGATGTGGTGGCGCAGGTGCCAGGCCTGGTCGGTGTCGGCCGGCGCCCCGATGAACACCAGGTGCAACGGGGCGGTGACCTCGGTCGCGGCGTCGACGGTGATCGCAACGCCGTCGACGGCAAGGGCGGCGTTGAGCCGGGCGAACACTGCATCGGGCCGGTCCTCGATCGTCGGCAGCGCAGCGGCCTCGGTGAAGCCGATCGACAAGCCGGCGATGCCGGTGCCCGGATCCGACAGCACGGGGGCAGGGCGGCCGTTGACGAACACCAGGCGCGGCGCCGGGATGCCGGCGAGCAGCGTCGGGTCGATCGCGGTATCGCCGGGCGCGGCGAAAACGCGGCGCTCGAGCGCGCGCAGCGAGGTGTACTTCCAGGATTCGCTGCGCGGACCGGGCAGGCCGGCCGCCAGCGCGGCATCGAGTGCAGGGCGGCGCGCGGCGTCGCCGTCGAAGCCCGCGGCGAGGGAGTCGAGCAGGGCGCTCATCACGCCGCCGCCTCGGGTGCGACGCGGTCCTTGACCCACGCATAGCCCTTTTCTTCGAGTTGCAGCGCGAGCTCCGGACCGCCGCTCTGCACGATGCGGCCGTCGGCCAGCACATGCACCACGTCGGGTCGGATGTAGTCGAGCAGACGCTGGTAGTGGGTGATCACGATGAACGCGCGGTCGGGCGAGCGCAGCGCGTTGACGCCGTCGGCGACGTTCTTGAGCGCGTCGATGTCCAGACCCGAATCGGTCTCGTCGAGAATCGCCAGCTTGGGCTCGAGCACGGCCAGCTGGAAGATCTCGTTGCGCTTCTTCTCGCCGCCCGAGAAGCCCTCGTTGACGCCGCGATGCAGCAGGCGGTCGTCGAGGTGCAGCACCGCGAGTTTCTCGCGCACCAGGCGCAGGAACTGCATCGAGTCGAGCTCCTCCTGGCCACGCGCCTTGCGCTGCGCGTTGAGTGCGCTGCGCAGGAAGTAGGTGTTGTTCACGCCCGGGATCTCGACCGGGTACTGGAACGCCAGGAACACGCCGGCGGCGGCGCGCTCTTCGGGCTCGAGCGCCAGCAGGTCCTGCCCCTCGAACGTGACCGTACCCGCGGTGACGTCGTAGCCATCGCGACCGGAGAGGATGTTGCCCAGCGTGGACTTGCCGGCGCCGTTGGGGCCCATGATGGCGTGCACCTGGCCCGGCTTCACGTCGAGCGAGAGGCCCTTGAGGATGTCGCGTTCGCCGATGCGGGCGTGGAGGTTGTCGATGTTGAGCATGGGATTCGGCATTGGGGATGGGGGTACGGAAAAAGCGGGTCGAAAGGCTGGGGCGGGCTCGAGGCCCGAATCCCCCGGTCCGTCGCCCGGGAAGGGTCGCTTGGTGTCAGCCGACCGAGCCTTCCAGCGAGACTTCCAGCAGCTTCTTGGCCTCGACCGCGAACTCCATCGGCAGCTCGCGGAAAACCTGCTTGCAGAAGCCGTCGACGATCAGGCTGACCGCGTCTTCCTCGGAGATGCCGCGCGCGCGGCAGTAGAACAACTGGTCGTCGCTGATCTTGGAGGTCGTCGCCTCGTGCTCGACGGTCGCGCCGGGGTGGCGGACCTCGATGTACGGGAAGGTGTGTGCGCCGCAGTCCTTGCCGATCAGCAGCGAGTCGCACTGGGTGTAGTTGCGCGCGCCTTCCGCGCCACTGCCGACCTTGACCAGACCGCGGTAGGTGTTCTGGCCGCGGCCGGCGCTGATGCCCTTGCTGACGATCTTGCTCTTGGTGCGCTTGCCGACGTGGATCATCTTGGTGCCGGTGTCTGCCTGCTGACGATGGTGGGTCAGCGCCACGGAGTGGAACTCGCCCGAGGAGTCGTCGCCCAGCAGCACGCAGGAGGGGTACTTCCAGGTGATCGCCGAACCGGTCTCGACCTGGGTCCAGGTCACCTTGCTGCGGGCGCCGCGGCACTCGGCGCGCTTGGTCACGAAGTTGTAGATGCCACCCACGCCGTTCTCGTCGCCGGGGTACCAGTTCTGCACCGTCGAATACTTGATCTCCGCATCCTCGAGCGCGACCAGCTCCACCACCGCGGCGTGCAGCTGGTTCTCGTCGCGCATCGGCGCGGTGCAGCCTTCCAGGTACGAAACGTAGGCCTTGTCCTCGCAGACGATCAGCGTGCGCTCGAACTGGCCGGTGTGGCCGGCGTTGATGCGGAAATAGGTGCTCAGCTCCATCGGGCAGCGCACGCCCTTGGGGATGAACACGAAGCTGCCGTCGGAGAACACCGCCGAGTTGAGCGCGGCGAAGTAGTTGTCGCCGACCGGCACCACGGAGCCCAGGTACTGGCGTACCAGATCGGGGTGTTCCTGGATGGCTTCGGACATCGAGCAGAAGATCACGCCCTTCTCGGCCAGCTCCTTGCGGAACGTGGTGCCGACCGAAACCGAGTCGAACACCGCGTCGACCGCGACGCCGGCCAGCTTGGCGCGCTCGTGCAACGGCACGCCGAGCTTGTCGTAGGTATCGATCAGTTCCTTGGGCACCTCGTCGAGCGACTTGTACTTCGGCCCCTTGGGCGCGGAGTAGTAGCTGACCGCCTGCAGGTCGATCGGGGCGATCTGCAGCTTGGCCCAGTGCGGCACCGGCATGGTCAGCCAGTGGCGATAGGCGGCGACGCGCCAGTCGGTCATCCACGCAGGCTCGCCTTTCTTGCGCGACAGCGCGCGCACGACGTCCTCGTCCAGCCCGGGCGGGAAGCTGTCGGATTCGATATCGGTGACGAAGCCGGCGTCGTAGCGACGGCCGAGCTGCGCGTGGATCTCCCGGTTGGTCTCGGGGACTTCGATGATGTCGGTGGCCATGGGGGCGGCTGCCTACTGTCTATGGCTGCGCGAGGCGGGCGTCGATGCGCTTCGCCCCGGCAGGGGTGGGAAAGGAAGGGGCGCGCGGGGCGTCGTCGAGCATCTGCGCCAGCGTCACGCCGCGCAGGGCCTCGGCGACGACCTCGTTGATGCGGCGCCAGTTGCCCTGCACGCCGCACTGGTCGGAAATCCCGCATTGACTGTCGTGCAGACTGCACTCGGTCATCGCCAGCGGGCCCTCCATTGCCTCGACGATCTGCACCAGGTTGATCGCCGACGGGGCGCGTGCCAGGCGGTAGCCGCCATTGGCGCCGCGGAAACCCTCGACCAGCCCGGCCTGGGCCAGCGGTTTGAGCAGTTTGCTGACCGTCGGCGTCTCCAGGCCTGCGCGCTCGGCGAGCTCGGTCGCGCTCATCACCGTGTCCGGCCGGGCGGCGAGCACGGTCAGGACAACGGTGGCGTAATCGGTGAGCTTGGTGACCCGGAGCATGGTGAAAAAAGCTGACTGCGGAATGCGGACCAAAATTGTACTTTTTTGGCCGATCGATCACAACGTCCGGGCAGGCCGGCGTTCAGTGCCACGTGCCAGTGGCGGTGGGCGGGCGGGTCCGCGACAATGCGGCGCTTGTCCTCATCGACCCAGAGCGCACGATGCCCAAGAAGAAGACCAGGAAGATCGAGGCCCGCCGCTCGGCGATCCACGGCAACGGTGTATTTGCCACCGAAGCGATCGCCAAGGGCGAGCGCATCATCCGCTACAAAGGGTTTTTGCGCAGCCACGCCGACGTCGATGCCGAATACGGCGACCAGGAGGAAGACGGCCACACGTTCCTGTTCACGCTCAACGACGAGTACGTTATCGACGCGAACATCGAGGGCAACGTCGCGCGCTGGATCAACCACTCCTGCGATCCGAACTGCGAGGCGGTGGTCGAGGAAGACGCCAAGGACCGTCGGCACAAGGACAAGGTCTTCATCGAGGCGCTGCGCGATATCGCCCAGGGCGAGGAACTGACCTACAACTACGGCATCACCCTGGCCGAACGGCACACGCCCGCGCTCAAGAAGCTGTGGGGCTGCCGCTGCGGGGCCGCCAACTGCACCGGCACCATGCTCCAGCCCAAGCGCTGACGCAGCAGATGTGCATCCGCGCCCGCGGTCAGGGCGCGGCCACCTCGCGCAGGTCCGCAGATGCGATGTGCCAGGCGCGCTGCGTCTGGCTGGCCCCGTCGACCACCGCAGCGCGCAGGACGTAGCGGCCCTCGTAGCGTCGGATCGAACCGTCCGCCTGCTGGGCGCGCAGCGACACCGGCACTTCGATGTAGCGCGAGCCGGCGGCGCCCTCGATGGGGTCGGGCGTGCCGATGTCGACCATGACCGTGGACGTCTGCGCGAAGCCGGCCGCGAACTGCTCCGGTGTCTGCCCGCTCGCCCGCCCGCCATCCGACCACAGGGCATAGGCGCTGGTGTAGTCGAGCGCGTTGATCGCCGTGTAGTAGCTGCGGATCGCCGCCACCGCCGCCTCCGGGCTCGGCGGCGCGATGTCCGCGGTGGCGTCCGTCGCTGCCGGCAACAGGCCGGTCTCGGGATTGTCCTCGAGCGGAACGGCGGCCAGATCGGGCACCTCGGGCGCCGGGGCCCGGCCGCCCAGTGGCACATCGCCGGGGCCGGGCGCGCCCGGCATGCCGGTCACCGGATCGCCGGTCGCAACGGGTTGCGGCAGGCCGGTGGTGTCCGCACTGCCGTCCGCGGCCTTGCCGCGCTGGGTGTCGCGGTCGCCACAGGCCGCCAGCATCAGCGCGGCGCACAGCGCCAGCGCGGCGCGGTCAGCGCGCAAGGTGCACCACCACGCGGCCGTCGCCGACCGCGACCTCGCCGATGCGCTTGCCGGCCGGCAGCTTCGACAGCAGGTCGTCGTCGAGCCGGTAGATCGGCTCGCTGCGCGCATACTCGGCCAGCAGGCCGTTGACGATGCCCTGCGCGCCGCCCTTGAGCAGCGCATGGGTGCCCGGCAGATCGAATTGCAGCAATTGCGGATCCTCCAGATGCAGGCCGCGCGTGGCGGCGTCATAACGCAGGCCACTGACCAGCGCCAGGTGGCCCAGACGGTCGTCGGCGACGGCGCCGCCTACGCCCAGATCGAAATCCAGTCGCAGCCGCTGCTCGCCTTGCGGGATCGTCAATCGCGGGTTCTGCAGCGTCACCGAGACCAGGCCACCGACGCGCTCGAAGGTCCTGGGAAAGCGCGTGTCGAGCTGGCGCTGCAGTTGCGGCGCGGTGAACGCGACCTGGTCGCCGAGCCAGGCCTGGACCACCCCCAGCGAGGTGCAGGCGGTCAGCACGAGCAGCAGCGACAAGACAACGGGACGGGCGAGGGCGCGCATGCGACGGTCTCCTGGTGCAGTCCTGCGCACCCTACGTGTCGGGGGTGAATGCCGGGTTAGCGGTGACCGCGCTCGTCGGGTGCGGGCGCGAGCACGCGGCGATGCGGTTGCAGCCACGCCAGCAGCAGGCCGAGCAACTGCATCGCGATCACATCGAGCACGACCTGGCGCAGCGTCAGACTCAGCGGGAACGGCTGGCCGGCATGGGCGAGCAGATGCCAGGGCACGAACGACACCATTGCCAGCGCCAGCCCGAACCGGGCGCCATGCCAGCGCTTGCTGCGCACCGGCGGCGGCAGCCAGCGGTAGAGCCAGGTCATCGCCAGGCCGAGCGACAGATACGCCAGCAGGATCCAGCCGACATTGGCATTGGCATCCTCGCGCGGGCGGAACAGATGGGCGAGCGCCAGATAGTCGGCGCGCAGCAGCACGCCATGGACCAGAAAGCCCAACAGCAGCGCGCTGGCCGAGAGCGTCAACCCGCAGATCCAGAAACGCTTGTCCATCTCCAACTCCGATGCTGCATATCAGGCGCCGCGCGCAGGGTAACCCGGAAGTGCGGCGCGGTGCCGGGCGCGCCGGTGCGTCAACGCGTCCCGGACGCGTCGTCCGCGGCCGGGGCCGCGCGCAGCAGCGGCAGCGGGTCGAACGCGCCGTCGGCCGCGTAGATGCCGTAGTGCAGGTGCGGCGGCGTGCCGCGCGCATTGCCGGTGTCGCCGACTGTGCCCAGCATGTCGCCAGGACGCACCACGTCGCCGACCGACAGCAGCTCGGCGAAATCGTCCAGGTGCGCGTAGTAGTGCCGCTGACGTCCCGGGCCGACCACCCAGACCTGGCGACCCCCGAGGCCAGCGTCGCGGATGCCCACGACCAGGCCTTCGGTGGTGCTGCGCACCGGCGTGCCGCGCGGCGCGAAGATGTCCACGCCCTCGTGCTGCCGATCGCGCCCGCGCGGGGCACCGAAGGTGTCGGCAACGCGGCCGGCGGTGACGCCGTCGACCGGCATCGGCAGGGCTTCGGGCGCCGGCGCGGCGGCGATCCGGGCGACGGCACGCGGCTGCGCCATGAAGGGTTGATGCCAGGCCCAGTGGCCGGCGGCGGCCAGTACCGCCAGCAGCAGTACCGCACGCAAGGTGCGGCGCAATTGCGGCGTGTAGTCGCGGGGGCGGGCGGAGGAAGGCGGCGTCATTGCAGCGACGGTAACCGCGTCGCTGCGAAGGTGGGGTCGGCGCGCTGTGCGTCAACGTCCGGCGGCAGCGCGGACTTCCTGTTCGAGGTTCGCCTTGAGCTCGGGCGCGATGCCCAACTGACGCGCAAGCTCATCGAGATAGCTGCGTTCCATGAAGCTCGTCTCGTCGGCCACCAGCACGCTGGCCAGGTACATCTCCGAGGCGATCTCCGGCGAGGTCGCGGCGCGTGCGATCTCGGCCGGATCCAGCGGCTTCTCAAGTTCGGCGTGCAGCCAGGGCTGGATGTCGGCAGCGGTGTCGATGCGCCGGAACTCGGCCTCGATCACCTCGCGCTCGCGTGCGTCGAGATGGCCGTCCGCCTTGGCGGCGCCGACCAGGGCCTTGAGGATCGCCTGGCTGTGCAGATCGGCCTGCGGCGCGGGCAACCGGTCGACGGTCTGTGGCGCCGGTACGGCCGCGTCCGCCTGCTGCTTCTGGTAATCGCCATAGGCGCGGTAGGCCATCATGCCGATCGCGGCCAGGCCGCCGTAGCTGGCGAGCTTGCGGGTCTTGCGGTGTTTGCCCAGCAACAGGCCCAGCGCGCCGCCGGCGACTGCACCCTTGCCGAAGTCCGCATTGAGCAGGCTGCTGCCCGGCTTGCCGCCGCTCTGGGAGGTGAGGAGATGGTTGAGGAACCCCTGGAAACTCATGGCGGCGATCCGACGTGATGGGCGCACAGGCGCGGGCCGGCGAGCTTGCGATGCCGACCGTTCGCATCGTGTGCACGTTGCGCGACAGGGCGCATGTGCGGTGCCGGTTGCGCGGCAAGGGGATCGCGCGGTCCGGAAAACGCGATCGGGACGGCCAAGGCCGTCCCGATCGGGGCAACGCATCATCTGCCTGGGATCAGGCAGCGGCGTCCTTGAGCTTCTTGAGCGGGCGCACCTTGACCTTGACCGAGGCGGGCTTGGCGGCGAACCACTGCTCTTCCTTGGTGAAGGGGTTGATGCCCTTGCGCTTGGGCTTGGCCGGCACGCTGACCGAGGTGATCTTCAGCAGGCCCGGCAGGGTGAACGAGCCGGCGCCCTTCTTGCTGATCGAGCCGTGCACGGCGCCTTCGAGCGCGGAGAACACTGCGCGGACTTCCTTCGCGGCCAGGCCGGTGGCGTCGGCGATGTGCGCGACCAGACCCGACTTGCTCAGCGCTTCCTTGATCGGCTTGGGTGCTGCGGACTTGGTGGCGGTCTTCTTCGGCGCAGCCGCCTTCTTGGCCGGCACTTTCTTGGTGGTGGCCTTCTTCGTTGCCATGGGTCTGTGGTTCCCTCGTCAAATATGGATTGGATGATTCCTGGCCGAGCGAGCCGGCAAGCGAAATGTAGGTCATCCCTGCGCACCCGCCAATAGGAAAGCGCAAAAAAACAGCGGTTTTAGGCGGCCCGCGGCGCCGCCGATCGCGGTTGCGCCTGTCTGGCGGCTGTCCGCGTGCGCAATCGCGACCCGTTGGCGCACCCATGGCCACCTGGACGGCAGCGTGTCGCCCTAAGAACGCCCGCGTCACGTCTGCGCCGATACGCTCGCCGGCTCCTGTCCCGATGGAGAACGCGTCATGGGTATTTCCCGCCACGCCACCGCCCGCTGGAGCGGCGATCTGAAGTCTGGCAAGGGCGCTTTGTCGACGCCGCAAAGCGGCCTGTTGGACGCCGTGCGCTACGGGTTCAACAGCCGATTTGGCGAGGAAAAGGGCACCAATCCCGAAGAGCTCATCGCCGCCGCGCACGCCGGCTGCTTCACGATGGCGCTGTCGGCCAAGCTCACCGAAGCCGGGTTCGCGCCCGAGTCGATCGACACCCGCGCCGATGTCGACTTGTCGATGGATGGCGGCCCGCAGCTGAGCGCGATCCGCTTGAAGACGCGCGCCAAGGTGCCGGGCATCGACGCGGCGCAGTTCCGCGAGATCGCCGACGACGCCAAGCAGAACTGCCCGGTCTCCAAGGCGCTGTCGGCGGTGCCGCTGTCGCTGGAGGCCGAACTCGAGGGCTGATGCGCCTGACTCCTGCCGTGCCGCCGCGGCGGTGCGGCAGGGGCCTGTCGGCGTGGATGCCGGCAGGCCGATGCTTGGCTCAGCGCCAGTCGATCATGCCGTGGACCACGCTCTGGACCCGGCCGCCCGACCAGACCTCGCCATCGGCGTCCACACACAGCTCGAGCATCGCATCGTGACCGACCTCGCGGCCCTGACTGACCCGGTAGCGACGGCCTGGCCCTGGCAGTGCGTCGCGCGCTGCGAGCCAGGCGGCCAGGGTCGCGTTGGCCGCGCCTGAGGCGGCGTCCTCGAAGCACGCGGTGGCGCCGACGAACGCGCGCACCGCCAGGTCGTAATCGCTGTCGCCTGCGCTGCGCGCGAAGGCGCACACACCCATGCTGCCGGTGGCCTCGGCCAAGGCGGCGATCGCATCCCACTGCGGGGTCGCGGCGCGCAGCGCCGCTTCGTCGGCAACCTCGGCCAGCCACCAGCGTCGCCCGCCGTCCATCAGCGCCGGAGGTAGCGCGCCCGGCGGCAGCGACGCCAAGGCGGTACGCAGCCGCGGGTCCTCGCTGCTCGCGACTTCAACGACCCGTGCGCGCGGCGTGCGCACGGAGATTGTCCGGGCCGCGCCCTCGCCGACCACCGCCAGCGGCAGGCATCCGGCGATGCCCTCCTGCACCAGCACGCCGTCGCGCGGATGCGCCAGGCCGGCGTCGAGCACGACGTGCGCGGTGCCGACACTCGGGTGTCCGGCGAACGGCACTTCGCGGCGGGGCGAGAACATGCGGATGCGGTAACTGGCCGCCTCGCTAGAGGGTGGGAAGACGAACGTGGTCTCGGGCAGCCGGGTCCAGCGGGCAATGGCCTGCATCGTCTCGTCGCTCAGCCCGTCGGCATCGAGCACCACCGCCAGCGGATTGCCGGCACCGGGCCGGTCGGCAAACACGTCCACCTGGACGAAACGTCGGGAAGTCATGCGCGGGCAGGCGTCGTGCGGCGCGACAGCTTACCCAACCCGTGCCCGAAATCGAGCGGTTCGATTCCCTCCGCCTCCGCCGGCGCCTAGAATCGGCGTTCCGCCGCGCATGGCCTTGCGTCGGCGACGTGTCCACTGCAGCGCCCGCGCGGTGCTGTCTTCTCCTTCCGTCCGAGACCCCACCTCCGATGTCCTCACCTTTCGACGATCGCTGGATCGTGCTCAAGTTCGGCGGCACTTCGGTGTCGCGCCGCCACCGCTGGGACACCATCGGCCGGCTGGCGAAACGCCGGGCGCAGGAACACGATGCTCGCGTACTGGTGGTGGTGTCGGCGCTGTCGGGGGTGACCAACGAACTGACCGCGATTGCCGATGGCAACGCGGCCGACGGCACTGTCGATGCCCTGGTCGAGCGCCACCGCGCGTTCGTCGCCGAGCTCGGGCTCGATGCCGACGCGGTGCTCGGCGCTCGCCTCGCCGCGCTGGAGGCCCTGGTGCGCGATGCGCGTGCGTCCGGGCGGCCGCTGGACTGGCAGGCCGAGGTGCTGGGGCAGGGCGAACTGCTGTCCTCGACGATCGGCGCGGCGTACCTGGCCGCGCAGGGCCTGGACTTCGGTTGGTGCGATGCGCGCGACTGGCTCGACGCGGTGGCGCTGCCCAACCAGAGCGGCTGGGCCTCGCGGCTGTCGGTGAACTGCCGGCGCGAACCCGACGGCGACTGGCGCGGGCGGTTCGCGGCGCAGCCGACGCGGATGCTGTTGACCCAGGGGTTCATCGCGCGGCATGGCGACGGCGGCACCGCGATCCTGGGCCGCGGCGGCTCGGATACCTCGGCGGCGTACTTCGGGGCGTTGCTGGGTGCGCGCCGCGTGGAAATCTGGACCGACGTGCCGGGCATGTTCAGCGCCAACCCGCGCGACGTGCCCGATGCGCGCCTGCTCGCGCGGCTCGACTACGCCGAGGCGCAGGAGATCGCGACCACCGGCGCCAAGGTGCTGCACCCGCGCTCGATCAAGCCCTGCCGCGACGGCGGCGTGCCGATGGCGATCCTCGACACCGAGCGTCCGGATCTGCCGGGCACCGCGATTGACGGCAGCGCCGAGCCGGTACCCGGGGTCAAGGCGATCAGCCGGCGCAACGGCATCGTGCTGGTGTCGATGGAAGGCATCGGCATGTGGCAGCAGGTCGGCTTCCTGGCCGACGTGTTCGAGCGCTTCAAGCGTCACGGCCTGTCGGTCGATCTGATCGGCTCGTCGGAGACCAACGTCACCGTGTCGCTCGATCCGAGCGAGAACCTGGTCAGCACCGATGTGCTGGCGCGGTTGAGCGACGATCTGGCCGAGGTGTGCCGCGTCAAGGTCATCGCGCCCTGCGCGGCGATCACCCTGGTCGGGCGCGGCATGCGCTCGCTGCTGCACAAGCTCTCCGATGTCTGGGCGACGATGGGGCGCGAGCGCGTGCACCTGATTTCGCAGTCGTCCAACGACCTCAACCTGACCTTCGTCATCGATGAGGCCGATGCCGACGGCCTGCTGCCGGTGCTGCATGCCGAGCTGATCGGCAGTGGCGCGATGCCGGTCCACGACAGCGCGGTGTTCGGCCCGAGCTGGCGCGAGATCGCGCACGGCCGCCGCGAACGCCCGACGCCGTGGTGGCAGCACGCGCGTGCGCGTCTGCTCGCGATGGCAACGCCCGGGGCGCCGCGCTACATCTACCACCTGCCGACGGTGCGCGAACGGGCGCAGGCGCTGGCGGGCGTCGCCGCGGTCGACCGGCGGTTCTACGCGATCAAGGCCAACTCGCATCCGGCGGTGCTGCGCACGCTGGTCGAGGCCGGGTTCGGCCTGGAATGCGTGTCGCGCGGCGAGCTCGAGCATGTGTTCGCGACGTTGCCCGAGCTCGACCCGGCGCGTGTGCTGTTCACGCCAAGCTTCGCGCCGCGCGACGAGTACGCCGCGGCCTTCGCGCTCGGCGTCACCGTGACCCTCGACAACGTCGAGGCGCTGCAGCGCTGGCCGGACGTGTTCCGCGGTCGCGATCTGTGGCTGCGGCTCGATCTGGGGCGCGGTGATGGCCACCACGCCAAGGTCGTCACCGGCGGCGCGGCCTCGAAGTTCGGGCTGGCGCTGCCGGCCTTCGATGCCTTCGTGCACGCGGCCACCGATCTCGATGTGCGCATCACCGGGCTCCACGCCCATCTGGGCAGCGGCATCGAGACCGTTGCCCACTGGCGCGAGGTCTACGCCGAGTTGGCGGCGTTCGCCGACGCGGTGGGCACGGTCGACACCATCGATATCGGTGGCGGCTTGCCGATACCCTACCGCCCCGACGACGCCCCGTTCGACCTTGCGGCCTGGGGCGTGGGCCTGGCCAGCATCAAGGCCGAGTACCCACGCTATCGCCTGGCGATCGAGCCCGGTCGCTTCCTGGTTGCCGAGTCCGGCGTGTTGCTGGCAACGGTGACCCAGGTCGTCGACAAGCTCGGCACGCGTCGCGTGGGACTCGATGCGGGCATGCACAGCCTGATGCGGCCGGCGATGTACGACGCCTGGCATGGCATCCACAACCTGTCCCGGCTCGACGACGAGCGCCAAGTCGTCTGCGATGTCGTCGGTCCGATCTGCGAATCGAGCGACGTCTTCGGCACCCGGCGTCTGCTGCCGGCGGCGACCGCCGAGGGCGACACCGTGCTGCTCGCCGACGCCGGCGCCTACGGTTTCGTCATGGCCAACGACTACAACCTGCGCGGCCTGCCGGCTGAAGCGGTGCTGGAGGCGGACGGTGAAGCATGACGACCGTTGCCCGGCTGTCGATGATGGCGGGCGGCACGTCGCTGGGCCGGGGCCGGGCATGCCCCCGGTCCTGGAGTATGTGCTGGTCTCGGCATTGATCGCCTGCCTGCTCGCGGGCAGCGCGTTGTGGATGTTCGGTGTCGACAAGTTCGGTGTGGCAGGGTTTGCCGTGTTTGCAGTGTTCGCCGCTGCTGCGGCGGCGTTGGCTGCGGCCGGAGTTCCGCGTTGGCGGTGGTTGCCGAACACGCTCGGCTACGGTCGGGCGGGCGCCCTCTGGACTGCCTTCTTCACCGTGCTGCTTGCGTTCGTGTTGTATCCGCTGTTGCTGCTGGCCATGCGGCTCGTGATGTACCGCGATATCGATGTCGAAATTGCCGTGATCGCCGCCGGTATCGGTGCCGTGTTCGGCGGCGTGCCGGCTCTCTTTTTCGAATATTTCGCTGCCCGGCGCCTGCTGCGCCGCAGTGGCCCGGAACCTTCCAGTCGATGACCACGTTCGATAGATCCGCCATCCACAGTTTCTGCTTCGTCGACTGCGATCTCGACGCCGCGACCGGCGTGGCGCGCTTGCGCTATGCCTTCGACGAGGGCCCGGAGCTGGTCGAGACCGTGACCGTGCCCGGCGCCCCGTTCGCGCTCGAGGGCGCGCGCGCGCAGGCCGCGACCCGCGCGCTGCGCCTGCTGCACCTGCTCGCCGGCGTGAGCTATTACAAGGCCGCCGTACCGCCGCAGATCCGCATCGACGGCTATACGATCGACGCTGCCACCGCGGCCCTGCTCGAGGACGCCTATGTGCATGGGCTGGGCGAATTCGCCTACCGCAACGGGCTCGACCTGCACGGCAAGATCCGCTTCCCGGCCGACGCCGCGGCCGATGAGGTCACGGCACCGGCGCTGGATCTGCGTGCCCATGCGCTGGTCGCGATCGGCGGCGGCAAGGATTCACTCGTGTCGATCGAGGCGCTGCGCGCGCTGGACGTGGCGCAGACCGTGGCATGGATCGGCGGCTCGCAGCTGATCCGGGTCTGCGCCGAGCGCACCGGTTTGCCGACGCTCAACATCGGCCGCCAACTGGCGCCGCAGTTGTTCGAGTACAACCGTCAGGGTGCGCTCAACGGGCATATTCCGGTCACCGCGATCAACTCGGCGATCCTGGTGCTGGCGGCGGTGCTGCATGGTGTCGACCAGGTGGTGTTCTCCAATGAACGCTCGGCCAGCTACGGCAGCCTGATCCAGGCCGCCGATGGCAGCACGACCAACGAGGTCAACCACCAGTGGTCGAAGGGCTGGGCGTTCGAGCGCGCGTTCGGTGAGCACGTGCAGCGGCACGTCGCCGCCGACCTGCACTACTACTCGCTGCTGCGGCCGCTGTCGGAGCTGGCGGTCGCGCGCCAGTTCGCCAGGACCGACCGCTACGACGCGCACTTCTCCAGCTGTAACCGCAACTTCCATCTGCTCGGCGAGCGGCCGGTCAACCGCTGGTGCGGCATCTGTCCCAAATGCCATTTCGTGTTTCTCGCGCTGGCCCCGTTCATGCCCAAGCCGAGGCTGGTGGCGATCTTCGGCCGCAACCTGCTCGACGATCCGGCCCAGGTGCCCGGCTTCGATGCCCTGCTGGAGTATCGCGACCACAAGCCGTTCGAATGCGTCGGCGAGGGCCGCGAATCGCGTGCGGCGATGGCAGCGCTGGCGCAGCGCCCGGAATGGCGCGAGGACGCGGTGGTCGGCCGTTTCGCACGCGAGATCGCGCCGAGGCTCGACGCGGGCGAGCTGGACATCGCGCCGCTGCTGGTGGTCGACGAGGAGCATCGCGTGCCCGCCGCATTGTGGGAACGCCTGCGTGCGCATCTCGCCGCTTGACGCGCTCGCCGCCCAAGGCGGCCGTATTGCGCTGTGGGGCTGGGGACGCGAAGGACGGGCCGCGTATGCCGCGCTGCGCGCCGCGCGGGTCGCGGGCCCCGGCGTGTCCGAGCCGGGGCCCGGCGAGCGCCGGGCGTCGACGGCGGCGCTGCCGCTGACGGTGTTCTGCACGCCCGCCGAGGCCGACGCGGTGCGCGGGTTGGGCGATCCGGCGCTGTTGGTCGAGACCGAGGCGAGCGCCGAACGCCTGGCGCGCTTTGCCGTGGTGATCAAGTCGCCGGGCATCAGCCCGTACCGGCCCGAGGCCGTGGCCGCGGCGGCGCAGGGCACGCGGTTCATCGGCGGCACCGCGCTGTGGTTCGCGCAGCGCGCCGCACCGGGCGAGATCGCGGCCGGCACGATCTGCGTCACCGGCACCAAGGGCAAGAGCACCACGACGGCGCTGCTCGCCCACCTGCTGCGCAGCGCCGGCCGACGCACCGCGCTTGCCGGCAACATCGGCTTGCCGTTGCTGGAACTGCAGGGTGCGCAGGCCGATACCTGGGCGATCGAGCTGTCGAGCTACCAGACCGGCGATGTCGCCGCGAGCGGCGTGCGGCCGGACGTGGCGGTGGTCACCAATATTTTTCCCGAACACCTGGACTGGCACGGCAGCGAGCAGCGCTATGTCGAGGACAAGCTCGCGCTGGTGACCCGGGCCCGGCCACGGATCGCGGTGCTCAACGCCGCCGATCCGCGTCTGGCCGCGCTGACGCTGCCAGACAGCGAGGTGCGCTGGTTCGGGCGCGCCGATGGCTGGCACCTGCGCGGCGACGTGCTGTATCGCGGTGATGCCAGTGTGCTCGACACCGTCGGCCTGCCGCTGCCCGGGCGCCACAACCGCGGCAACCTGTGTGCGGTGCTGACCGCGATCGAGGCGCTCGGCATCGACGCTGCGTCGCTGGCCGCCGCGGCCGCCGATTTCGTGCCGCTGCCGCACCGGTTGCAGGCGCTGGGCACCCGCGACGGCGTGACCTGGGTCAACGATTCGATCAGCACCACCCCGCACGCGACGCTGGCGGGGCTCGACGTGTTTGCCGGCCGCCGGGTCGCGCTGCTGGTCGGCGGCCACGACCGCGGCCTGGACTGGCAGGCCTTCGCCGATGCGATGCAAGCGCACCCGCCGCACGCGATCGTGACCATGGGCGCCAACGGCCCGCGAATCCACGCGCTGCTCGCGCCGGTCGCACGCGAGCGGGGCTTCTTGCTGATCGAGACGGAGGATCTTGCTTCGGCGGTGCGGCAGGCGCGCGCTGCACTCGGCGGCGATGGGGTGCTGCTGCTCTCGCCCGGCGCCCCGAGCTTCGGTGCCTATCGCGACTACACCGCGCGCGGTCGCCATTTTGCCGAACTCGGGGCTTCGACCCCGATGCGATCACCGCGATTCCGGGCCTGGGTATTGCCTGAACCCGCGCGCCCGGACGCGCGCCGGGCGGAGTAGGCTGGACCGGTCCCCGTCGCCCGGAGCCGTCCGATGAAGCGCCTGTCCCTGCTCGTGTTGTCGCTGGTCTGCGCCACCTCCGCATTCGCCGCGCCAAAGGCCGACCCGGTCGAGTGGACACTCGACGGCGAGACCTTCGCCGGCGTGCTGGTCTACGACGATGCCGTCTCGGGCCCGCGGCCGGGGCTGGTGATGGTGCCCAACTGGAAGGGCGTCAACGACTCGGCGGTCGAGAAGGCGCGGCAGGCCGCCGGCGACCGCTACGTGGTGCTGGTTGCCGACGTTTACGGCAAGCATGTCCGGCCCACGACCGATGCCGAGGCCGGCCCAGTCGCGAAGGCTTTGCGCGACGACCGGCCGACCCTGCGCGCACGCGCGCGCAAGGCGGTGGAGGTGCTCAAGGCGCAGCCGCAGGTCGACGCAGCCCGGATCGCCGCGTTCGGCTTCTGCTTCGGCGGCACCACGGTGCTCGAACTGGCCCGCGCCGGCGACGCGCTCGCTGGCGTTGTGAGCCTGCACGGCGGCCTGTCGACGCCGTTGCCGGCCGTGGCCGATGCGGTGAAGGCGCCGGTACTGGTGCTCAACGGCGCGGCCGATCGCAGCGTGAGCGCCGACGACATTGCCGGATTCGAACGCGAGATGGACGCGGCCGGCGCCGACTGGCAGTTCGTCAATTACAGCGGCGCGGTGCATTGCTTCGCCGAGTCCGATGCCGCGAGCCCGCCGGGCTGCGTCTACGACGAACGTGCCGCCAGGCGTGCATGGCGGCAGATGGGCGATTTCTTCGCGGAGGTACTGGCGTCGTCGACCCGCTGAGGAACGCCTTCGGCGGGGCGTCGCCAACGCGCCGAAGACGGGGCTGTTTAGTACCCGCGTTCGACCGCGTAACGGGCCAGGCCGCGCAGCGCGGCCACGGCGTCGTTGTCCGGCAGGCCGTCGAGCGCGCGTTCGGCGGCGTCGGCGTACTCGACCGCGCGTGCGCGGCTGTAGGCGAGGCTGCCGGCGTCGGCGATCGCGGCGAGTACCTCGGGCAGGGCCGTGGTATCACCCTGCTCGACGATCGTGCGCAGCCGCGCGCGGCGCTCGGGCGTGGCCTGGGCCATCGCGTGGATCAGCGGCAGTGTCGCCTTGCCCTCGGCGAGGTCGTCGCCGAGGTTCTTGCCCAGCGCCGTGGCGTCGCCCGAGTAGTCGAGCACGTCGTCGGCGATCTGGAACGCGTAGCCCAGCTGCATGCCGTAGTCGTAGAGCGCCTGCTGGATGGCCGCGTCGGCGCTGGAGGCCATCGCGCCCAGGCGGGTGCCGGCGGCGAACAGCACCGCAGTCTTGCGCTCGATCACGCGCAGGTAGGCGGCCTCGTCGGTGTCGGGGTTGCGTACGTGCAGCAGCTGCAGCACCTCGCCTTCGGCGATGCGGTTGGTGGTGTCGGCGAGCAGGCGCATGACCGCCATGCTGTCGAGCTCGACCATCAGCTGGAAGCTGCGCGAGTACAGGAAATCGCCGACCAGCACGCTGGCGGCGTTGCCCCAGATCGCGTTGGCCGTGCTGCGGCCGCGGCGCAGGTCGGATTCGTCGACGACATCGTCGTGGAGCAGGGTCGAGGTGTGGATGAACTCGACGATCGCCGCAAGCTGGTGGTGGTCGCCGCACACCTCCCCGGTGGCCTGGCCAGCCAGCATCACCAGCATCGGCCGCAGCCGCTTGCCGCCCGCCGAGACGATATGCTCGGCCACCTGGTTGATCAGCAGCACATCCGACGCCAGCCGGCGCCGGATCAGCGCATCGACCTGGGCCATGTCCGCGGCGGCGAGCGACTGGATCGCCGGCAGGTCGAGCCTGGCGGCCGGGGCAGCGGCGTTGTTCATGCGGGATCCGGGACGGGCAGACCCGGAATTATAGGAGAGCCCCGACGGCGGCGGGGCGCTTTCCCGGCCCCGCGCCAGGGGGTTGCCGGATCGCGCCCCGGCGACCGGTATAATTCACTGTCCGCGCCCCCTCTTCATTCCCGGACACCCGCGCCGGCGCAATTCCAAGGACTCCTCATGGCCCGTGGCATCAACAAAGTGATCCTGGTCGGCAACCTCGGCAACGATCCCGACACCAAGTACACCCAGGGCGGCATGGCCGTGACCCGCATCAGCCTGGCCACCACCAGCGTGCGCAACGACCGCGATGGCAACAAGCAGGAGCGCACCGAATGGCACCGCGTGGTGTTCTTCGGCAAGCTCGGCGAGATCGCCGGCGAGTACCTGCGCAAGGGCAGCCAGGTCTATGTCGAAGGCGAAATCCGCTACGACAAGTACACCGGCCAGGACGGCGTGGAGAAGTACTCGACCGACATCGTCGCCAACGAGATGCAGATGCTCGGCGGTCGTGGCGAAGGCGGCGGTGGCGGTGGCGGTGGTGGTTACGACCGCGGCAGCCGGCCGCAGCGCGGCCCGGGCAACGACGGCCCGCCGCAGCGCAGCGCCCCCGCGCAGCGCCAGGCCCCCCAGCAGCAGCGCCCGGCGCCGATGGACGACTTCTCCGACGACGACATCCCGTTCTGATCGCGGGCGACATCGCCTCGTCGACGAACCCCAGCGCGCCCGTGCACGCTGGGGTTTTTGTTTGGGACAGGGGGGGCGCGGCGCCATGATCGCCCGACGGTTGCGCAGGGCGTCAGCGCTCACCGTCGGGGTCGTAATCCGACGTGCGGGACTGCGGCGCTTACGCCCTGCCTAGCCCAGCAGGATCGAGGCCCAGACCGTGCCGACCATCAGCAGCGCAATGGTCTGGGCGGCGCTGCCCATGTCCTTGGCGCGCTTGGACAGCGGGTGGCGCTCGAGCGAGATGCGATCGACCACCGCCTCGATCGCGGAGTTGAGCAGCTCGGTCAGCAGGCTGATGAAGCACACCGCCAGCATCAGTGCACGTGCGAGCGGTCCCACGTCCAGCAGGCAGGCCACGACGACGAGCGTGCCATGCAGGCCCAGCAACTGGCGGAACGCCGCCTCGCTGCGGAAGGCAGCGAGAAAGCCGTCGCGCGAGTAGAGCAAGGTGTGCGCGATCCGGCTCAGGCCGGTCTTGCCGTGTGGGTACTTGCCGGTCTCGGCGGGGCCTGGCGATGGCATCTGCAATGTCCTGCAACGTTGGATCAGGACCAGCGTGGCGCAGGCGCCGTCAGATGTTCGTCAGCCGCGTCGCCGTCTGAGGCATCGGTCCAAGCCGCGGGCGCAGGGGACAGGGCGTTCGGTCAGGCATCGGCCCGCATGTCGAGCATGAACCGGCACCCATCCTCCGAACTGTCGACCGTCATCCGCCAGTCCAGGTGCTCGACGATGCGCTGCACGATCGACAGGCCCAGGCCTTCGCCGCTCTGCCGTGCGCTCGGCTGGAAGCGCTGGAACTGCTGCGGGTCGATGCTGGGCGGCAGGCCGGGACCGGTGTCGGCAATCACCAGGGTCGCGTCGTGCAGGGCGATGCGCACCTCGCCCTCGTCGGTGTACTGGCAGGCGTTGCGCAGCAGGTTCCAGATCACGCTGCAGGCGAGTTCGGGATTGGTGTGCAGATGGATGTCCTGCGGTGCGTCCAGGACCAGGGCCACCGGCTTGCCCGCCAGCCACGGCCTGCAGCGCACCATGCATTCCTCGATCAGCGGCCGCAGCGCGACGTCGCTGCGGGTCAGGCTATGCGGATCGCGCGAGAGCAGCAGCATGCAGGCCAACTGACGCTGCATCTCCTGGGTGGTACGCACGATGCGTTCGGCACTTGCGACCAAGCGGCTGTCGGCAGGCAACTGGTGGGCGATCGTTTCCGCAGCACCCGCGATGATGGCCAGCGGCGTCCGCAGTTCGTGGCTGGCGTCGCCGACGAAGCAGCGCTCGCGCTGCAGGAACTGTTCCGCTTCATCGCTGTGCTGGGCGAATGCGCGCGCCAGGATGCCGATCTCGTCGCGCGCCTCCTGGAACGGAAAGGGCTTGTGCTTGCGCTCCACCGCTTCGGCCAGACGCGTGATCGGCGCGATGACCCGGGTCGCAGTCGCACGCCCGATCCAGAAAGCGCACAGGATGCACAGCAGGATGA
The DNA here is from genome assembly GCA_002240395.1 of Xanthomonas citri pv. mangiferaeindicae. Classification (NCBI taxonomy): domain Bacteria; kingdom Pseudomonadati; phylum Pseudomonadota; class Gammaproteobacteria; order Lysobacterales; family Lysobacteraceae; genus Xanthomonas; species Xanthomonas citri. The sequence continues at coordinate 478,657 of CP016836.1, read as the reverse complement.
TCAGCAGTGCATAGATGTCGATCGCAAGTTCGAGATACGCGAAGTGCGCATCGGCTTGCTGCAGGTAGTAGCGCTCGCCGTCGCGCTCGAAGACCAGCAGGTGCCAGCCGCCCGGCCTTTCGGCGCCGTGATAGCCGGGCGGATACCAGTGCAGCGTCTCGGGCACGGTCCGAGCGTCGTAGAGCCGGGTGTCTTCGGGAAGCGTGGGGGCGATACCTTGCGCAAGGTCGGCCTCCAGCCGGTGCGCCGTGCGGGTCAGGCTGTGGGAGATCACATTCTCCCGCAGTTCGTCGTAATCGAGCTGCTCGGCCAGCACCACGAGCGTCATCGCCGCGACCATTGCAAGCACGAACGACACCGTGATGCGGGTCTTGAGCGTCATCTGGCGGAGCGCGGTGCGCATGACCATCACGTCGGGTCGTCCTCGATCAGTCCGGCATCTTGGCCGCAGGCGCAAGCAGGCGCCAGCCTACGCCGTGCACGGTCTCGATCAACGCCGGCTCGAAGCTCTTGTCGATCTGCTGCCGCAGCTCGTGGATATGGGTGCGCAAGGCGCCGCTGTCGGGTGGATCGTCGCCCCAGAGCAGGTACTCCATCTCCTGCTTGCGGACCACGGCAGGGGCGGCGCGCATCAGGCACAGCAGCAACTTGTGGGTGCTGGGCGTCAGCCCGATGGGCTGGGACTGCCGCCAGGCCTGCGGGGCGCGGGTGTCCACCTGCAGGTCTTCCCAGCGCAGCGTGCCCTGTACCTGCCGGCCTTGCGCACGGCGCACCAGCGCCTTGATGCGGGCATCGAGTTCCTTGAGCGAGAACGGCTTGATCAGGTAATCGTCCGCGCCCAGCGCGAAGCCCTGCACACGGTCGTCGACCGGGTCGCGTGCGGTCAGCATCAGCACCGGCACCGGGTTCTGGAAGTCCTCGCGCAGCCTGCGGCACAGCGTCATGCCGTCGAGCCGCGGCAGCATCAGATCCAGCAGGATGGCGTCGTAATCGTTGTGGGTGGCCATGTGCAGGCCCGTGGCGCCATCGCGGGCGTCGTCGATGACGTAGCCCAACGGCTCGAAGAAGCCGTACAGGTTGGCCACCAGCTCGGGGTTGTCCTCGATGATGAGCAGTCGGGTCATGGGGCGTGTGCTCTAACAACTTCCTGACGATGGGGTCTCAAGACTGCGCGCACCTTTTTACGGCTGGACCTCGCGCATGTCACCGCCCTCGACGCCCCTGCGGCTCAATCCCGTTCAGCTGACCTGGGTGGCAGCATTGTTCTTCGCCACCATTGGCAATGTCGTGCTTTGGCGGACCTTGTGGCTGGAGGTCGAGATCGACGGCCTGCGCAGCCTGTCGTTCTTCCTCAGTCTGCCGGTGTTCCTGTTCTGCATCATCAACCTGCTGCTGACACCGGTCGTGGCCCTGCCGTACGTCCGTAAACCCTTGTTGGCCACCCTGGTGGTGATCAGCGCCGGCTGCAGTTACTTCATGCTGCATTATAACGTGCTGATTGACCGCAGCATGGTGCAGAATTTCTTTGAGACCAATCAGGCCGAGATGGCCTCGTATTTCTCACTCCCACTGCTACTCACGATTCTTGGGCTTGGGATATTGCCTGCTGTGGTCACGATTTTCCTGCAGACCAAGCCGGTCGGCACGCCGATGCGCACGCTGCTCTGGTGGCTGGGCAATGTGCTGGTGACATCGGTCGTCCTGATTGTGGTGACGATGGCGTTCTACAAGGACTATGCGTCGTTGTTGCGCAATAACGGCCATATTCGCGACCAGTTTTTGCCGTTCAACTTCGTGCGCAATACCAACGGGTATCTCAAGCGCCGGTACAGCGCGACCTCACAGCCACTGCGCACGGTCGCCGAGGACGCCACCCGGCCAGTGCCTGTTGCAGGTGCGCGGCCGAAACTGGTGATCGCGGTCGTGGGTGAAACCGCGCGGGCGCAGAATTTCCAGCTCAACGGCTATCCGCGTCCGACCAATCCGGCGTTGTCCAAGCACTCGGACATCATCAGTTTCTCGGACGTGTGGTCCTGTGGTACCGCCACCGCGATCTCGTTACCGTGCATGTTTTCGCGCATGACGCGCCCGCAGTACGACGAGGTGCGGGCAGTGACGGAAGAAAACCTGCTCGACGTGCTGCAGCGCACCGGGGTCGAGATTCTCTGGCGCAACAACAACAACGGCGGCTGCAAGGGCGTCTGCGTGCGCGTGGCCAACGAAGACATGCCCAAAATGCAGATCGCCGAGCACTGCGTCAACAAGGACGGCACCTGCTACGACGAAGTCTTGCTGCACCAGCTCGATACGCGGATCGATGCGATGCATGGCGACGCACTGATCGTGCTGCACCAACTGGGCAGCCACGGTCCGACGTACTTCGAGCGCTATCCGGCAAAGGCGCGCGCGTTCACGCCCACCTGCGACAGCAACCAGATCCAGAAGTGCAGCAGCGAGGCGCTGACCAACACCTACGACAACACGCTGGTCTACACCGACCAGATGCTCGCCAACACCATCGATCTGTTGCAGCGCTACGCCGATCAGCGCGATGTCGCGATGATCTACCTGTCCGATCACGGCGAATCGCTGGGCGAGCGCGGTATGTACCTGCACGGCACCCCGTACATGATCGCCCCCGACGAGCAGAAGAAAGTGCCGATGCTGATGTGGTTCTCGCCTGCGTTCTCGCAGCACGCCGGGCTCGACCTCGCTTGCCTGCGCGGCCATGCTGCCAGCCGCACCTACAGTCACGACAACTTCTATCACGCCATGCTCGGCCTGTTCGATGTGCGCAGCGGCGTGTACGAGCGCGATCTGGATCTGTTCGCTGGCTGCCGTACGCCGTCGGCACGACCTGTCGGCTGACGGGCCGTAGCGAGCGGGGCAGGGGACGCGTCGGTCAGGAGGCCGCAGGTCCGGGCCGCGTGATCGCGTCACCGGTGGCCTCGAGGACGCATCCCGTCTCGTCGAGCAGCAACCGCGCGCGGCGGCCGGCGTAGTAGAACGTTGCGCGATACCGGCCGGTATCCTCGCCGATGCCGCGCTCGCACAGCACGCTGACCTTGCCGTCGGCCATCAACTGGCGGAATGCCTCGCCGGCCAGGCCCAGCCGGGCGGCAACCAGAGCGCCATCGACCTCGAGTGCCGGCTGCCGCCTGCGCGGCGCGGCGATCGTGAATGCCTCGCTCACAGCGCGAGGCCGGCCAGCGACTCCGCGTCCAGGGCGCCGAAGTCGCTGGCGGTCTGCGCGAAGCGCTCGATCAGCGCGCCACGCGAGCTGTCGTCGTCGAACTGGGGCGCAGGCATGTCATCGCCTGCGAGATCCTGATAGCCGTGCATGGGAAGCCTCCTCGCTCACGGGGCATCCTCGCCCGCCCGCGAGTGCCGCGCCTTGATCTGGATCAGACCAGGGCGCCCAGGCGGAGATGCGGGCGTGTGGCGACACGACGCGCGCGCGGGCAGCCGGTGCCGCGAGGGGGGCGGGCAGCGCCTGTCAGCGCACGCCGTGCATCCAGCGCCGCACCAGTGGCGCGAGCACGAAGTAGGCCACGCCCGAGCCGACGCCGATCCACAGCATGATCTGGAACAGTTCGCCGTACTTGGCCGCGGCCACGGCCATGTCGATCGCCTCGCCCTCGGCGACCTCGAGTGCGGTCAGCTTGCCGAACTGCGCGGCCAGCACCTCCGAGTACGCGGTCGCCAGCCAGAACGCGCCCATCATCAGGCCGACCACGCGTGCGACCGACAATTGAGTGACCGCCGACAGACCGATCGGCGACAGACACATCTCGCCGATCTCCAGCAGGAAGTACGCCAGTACCAGCCACCACACGCTTGCGAGTACGCCGTTGCCCGCCGCCTGTGCGGCCAGCAGCAGCGGCACAAACGCCAGGCCCGCGAACACCAGACCGATCGCCATCTTCGTCGGCTTGCTGGGGTTCAGGCCGCGGCGGTCCAGCCAGGGCCACAGCCAGGAGAACACGGGAGCGAGCACGACGATGAAGAACGCGCCCAGGAAGGTCAGCGAGCCGGCCGTCTGCGGCACCAGCACGACGTCGTGCACCAGGGCGACCGCGAGGGCTGCGACCATCGCGACCGCGGCCGCGCGCGCGGTGCCGGTGCGGCCGCGGTCGCTGGCGCGCAGCGCGAGCACCATCAGCAGCGGGCTCGCGCCCAGTGCGAACATCGCCCATGGCACGCCTGGCGTATAGCCGCCCGGCGTCAGGCCAAAGAGGTCCTTGGTCAGCATCCGGTCGGTGAACGTGACCCACGAGCCGTAGGTCTGCTCGTAGAGCGTGAAGAAGATCAGCACGCCGAAAATCAGCAACACGAGCGCGAGCATCTGCTCGCGCTCGACCCGGCTGCAGTGCCGGATCAGGAACCAGACGAACCAGATCACCAGCGCGGCGGCGATCAGATGCATCGCGCCGTGCACCGTCCACGTGCGCTGGATCAGCTGCCACACCACCAGCGCGCCGCCGAAGCTGCCGGCGTAGATCCACCATTCGCGACTCAGCGGTCCGAGCTTCTCGGTCAGCTTCGCAGGATCGTTGGGCTCGGCGTGACCGCCCAGATACTTCTGGCCCCACAGGAACACGACCAAGCCGGCGACCATGCCGATGCCCGCGGCGCCGAAGCCGTACTTCCAGCCGTAGGTCTCGCCGAGGAACGCGCAGACCAGGCTGGCGAACAAGGCGCCGACGTTGATGCCGGCATAGAACAGCGTGAAGCCCGAATCGCGGCGCGGGTCCTCGGGGGCGTAGAGCTTGCCGACGATCGTCGAGATGTTCGGCTTCAGAAAGCCCACACCCATGATGATCAACGCCAGCGACAGGTAGAACACCTGCAGTGCGGTTTCGTCGCGTACGACCGTACCGTCGACGATGCGCGCCTGCTCGCCTTCGAAGGCCATGCCCAGGTGGCCGAGCACCAGCAGCACGCCGCCCAGCACCACCGCCTTGCGCATGCCCAGGTAGCGGTCGGCGAGCAGGCCGCCGAGCACCGGCATGGCATAGACCAGGCCGCCGTAGGCGCCGAGCAGGTCGAAGCCGGCGTCGTCGCCGAACAGGTGGTACTTGAGGATGTACAGCAGCAACAGCGCCTTCATGCCGTAGAAGGAGAAGCGCTCCCACATCTCGGTGAAGAAGCAGACGAAGACGCCCTTGGGATGGCCGAGGAAGTCGTCGGTGCCGCTCCGGGCGGTAATGGAGGCTGCGGCCATGGGCGCGTCGTCATGGAAATGGCGGAAGCCGCGAGTATAGGCGGCATCCGCGGGCGCCTGCCGCGCGCTAGACTAAGCGACACGCGCGGGGAGCGCGTCACCGGCCGGCCCTCTTGCGGCGACCGCTTATCAAAAGGAGTCAATGGAATGGTCCGCAATGGACTGCAGTGGATGCTCGCGCTCGTCTTGGCGATCGCGTGCGCGGGCGCGTATGCGCAGGTCGATCTGGCGCCGTTCGTCGAGGACGACGGTTTCCGCGACATCAAGATCTCGCCGACCGGCGAATACTTCGCGGCAACGATGCCGCACGGGGACACCACCGCGATCGGCGTGATCCGCTGGACCGATCGCAGCATCGTCGGCAGCTACCGGTTGCCGCGCAACACCCACATCGCCGACTTCTGGTGGGCCAAGGACGATCGCCTGGTCTTTGCGTTGGCCGAGCGCTTCGGCGCGCGCGATTATCCGTCGCTGACCGGCGAGCTCTATGCAATGAACGCCGATGGGTCGCGCGCGCAGTTGCTCGTGGGTTGGCGGGTACGCGGCACGCCGACCGGGACCCGGATCCCGACCGGCGGCAAGGCCGAGATGGTCAGCGCATTTCCGATCGACCTGCTACCGGGCGATCCGCGCAACATCCTGGTGGCGGTCTCACCGTTCACCAAGGATCCGATGACCCGTGTCGATCGGCTTGATGTCTACTCCGGGCGCCGCACGACCGAAGCCACGGTGCCGGTCGCACGTGCGCGATTCAGGACCGATCACGCCGGCGAGGTGCGCTTTGCGGTCGGTGCCCAGGCCGACAATCGCTCGAAGCTGTATTACCGCACGGGGCGCGGCGAGGACTGGCGGTTGATCAATGACGAACGTGAAAGCGGGCGCCATGAGTATCCACTCGGTTTCTCCGAGGATGATCGCATCGCGTACCTGCAGGTGACCCAGCCCGAAGGTCCGGATGCGATCGTCGCCTGGGACATCGCCGCGGACACACGACGGGAGGTGCTGCGCGACGCCGTCGTCGACCCGGAGGTCATCTATCGGCCCGACACGTCGACGCCGGTCGGCGCGCGGTTCCTGGGCGCGACGCCGCGACAGGTATTCTTCGACGACAGCTCGGCCGACGCCAGGCTCGGGCGCATGTTCGAACAGGCGTTCCCGGGCCAGGCCGTACGGATCATCTCGGCCACGCGCGATGCCTCGACCAAGGTGCTGATGGCGACCAGCGATGTCGACCCGGGTAGCTTCTACACCTACGACGCGGCCACCAAAGAGGCGGCGTTCGCACTTGCGCGGCGGGCAGGCGTCGACCCGACGCAGATGGCACCGATGCGCGCAGTCTCGTTGCCGGCCCGCGACGGACTCGTGCTGCACGGCTATCTCACGCGTCCGTCGGGGCATGACAACGACCCGTTGCCGCTGGTGGTGCTGCCGCATGGTGGGCCGTTCGGCATCTTCGACGACTGGGCGTTCGATCCTGACGTGCAGGTGCTGGCGCAGGCCGGGTATGCCGTGCTGCAGATCAATTACCGCGGCTCGGGCAATTACGGTCGTAGCTTCCGCCGGGCCGGTGCGCGCGGCTGGGGCACGACGATGCAGGACGATCTGACCGATGCGACCCGCTGGGCGATCGCGCAGGGCATTGCCGATGCCGAGCGTGTCTGCCTCTACGGCGGCAGCTATGGCGGCTACGCGTCGTTGATGGGCGTGGCGCGCGAGCCGGAGTTGTATCGCTGTGCGGTCGGCTATGTCGGCGTGTACGACCTGCCGTTGATGCGGGCCGACAATCGGCGATCCGCGGCCTGGGCGGGCACCTGGACCGACGAGTGGGTCGGCGACGATACCGCGCAACTGTCGGCGCGTTCGCCCACGCGTCTGGCGACGCAGATCCGCGTGCCGGTGCTGCTGGTGGCCGGCGGCCAGGACGAGGTTGCGCCGGTCGAACACACACGCCGGATGGAGCGTGCGCTGCGGGCGGCCGATGTGCCGGTCGAGACCTTGTACGTCGCCAACGAGGGACACGGCTTCTACAAGCCGGAGAACAAGCGCGCGTTCTACACCCGGTTGCTCGCGTTCCTGTCCACCCACCTGGGCGGCGCCACCGCCAAGGAATGAATGCGGGCCTGTGCCCGGTCATGCGACGCCCCGCGCAGGCGGGGCGCCATCGGGCGCTTTGCCAGCCCGGCGGCACCGGCCTACCATGCGGACTCTTTGCCCGGAGCCCGTCCCATGCCATTGCGTCCCGCCCTGCTGTCGTTGTGCCTGCTCGCCGTATTGCCGGCTGCCGCCCAGGAGCGCGGGCTCGACGTCCGTGATCTGGTCAAGCTTGACCGGGTGTCCTCGCCGTTGCTGACCGCCGATGGCCGCCAGCTGGTCTTTGCCCAGCGCACGCTGGATTTCGATTCGGGCAAGGCGACCACGGCGCTTTACGCGCGTAACCTGGTGACCCGTGACCTGGCGCCGCCGAAGCGGATCACGCCCGATGGCTGGAACGTCAACTCGCCTGCGTTGTCGGCCGATGGTCAGACGGTCTACTTCCTCAGCAGCAAGCACGGTAGCTCACAGGTCTACGCGATGCCGCTGGGCGGCGGCGCCCCGCGCCAGTTGACCGACGTCGCAGTCGACATCGGCAGCTTCCAGGTGTCGCCCGATGGCCGTCGCGTGGCCTTCAGCGCCGACACCTTCGGTGATTGCGCGGCCGATCTGGCGTGCACCCAGCGCAAGCTCGGCGAGCAGAAGGACGCCAAGGCCAGCGGCGTGGTCTACGACCAACTGTTCGTGCGCCACTGGGACACCTGGAAGGACGGCACGATGAGCCGCCTGTTCGTCGCCGATCTGCCGGCCGCAGGTGCGCGCCCGGTCGCCACCGTGCGTGCGCTGGGTCATGCCCTGCAAGGCGATATCCCGTCCAAGCCCTTCGGCGGCGCGGAGGATTACACCTGGGCCCCGGACGGCCGCTCGGTCGTGGCCAGCGTCAAGGTCGCGGGTCGTGAGGCGCCGTGGTCGACGAACTTCGATCTCTACCGCATCGACGCCACCGGCGATGCCGCGCCGGTCAACCTGACCGCGTCGAACCCGGCCTGGGATGCCGGCCCGGTGTTCAGCGCCGATGGCCGCACGCTGTTCTACCGCGCGATGAAGCGGCCGGGCTTCGAGGCCGACCGCTACGCGCTGATGGCGCTGGATGTCGCCAGCGGTCAGGCGCGCGAGATCGCGCCGCAGTGGGACCGCTCGCCGAGCAGCCTGCAGCCGTCGGCCGATGGCCGCACGCTGTACGTCGCCGCGCAGGACACCGGCGAATACCCGCTGTTCCGCGTCGATGTCGCCACCGGCGAGGTCACCAAGCTCATCGCCGATGGTTCGATCTCCGCGTTCGCGATTGCGGGCGACACCATCGCGCTGAGCCGTAATTCGATCCGCAGTGGCGATACCCTCTACACCGGCTCGCTGCAGTCGCTGGGCGCCGATACGCAACTGCGCCAGATCACCCCGACCGCCGCCGAGCGCCTGCCCGATGTCGCCTTCGGCGACTACGAGCAGTTCTCGTTCAAGGGCGCAGGCAACGAGACCGTCTATGGCTATGTGGTCAAGCCGTGGAACTACCAGGAAGGCCAGACCTATCCGGTCGCGTTCCTGATCCACGGCGGTCCGCAGGGCAGCTTCGGCAATGGCTGGAGCTACCGCTGGAACCCGCAGACGTATGCCGGGCAGGGCTATGCGGTGGTGATGATCGACTTCCACGGCTCCACCGGCTACGGCCAGGCATTCACCGACGCGATCAGCGGCGACTGGGGCGGCAAGCCGCTTGAGGATCTGCAGAAAGGCTGGGCGGCGGCGCAGCAGAAGTACGCCTTCCTCGACGGCGACCGCGCCTGCGCGCTGGGCGCCAGCTATGGCGGCTACATGATCAACTGGATCGCCGGCAACTGGTTCGACCGCAGCGGGCAGTCGCCGTGGAAGTGCCTGGTCAATCACGATGGCGTGTTCGACACACGCTCGATGGGCTATGTGACCGAGGAACTGTGGTTCACCGAATGGGAGAACCAGGGCACGCCGTTCGACCAGCCGAAGAACTACGAGCGCTTCAATCCGGTCAATCACGTCGCCAACTGGAAGGTGCCGATGCTGGTGGTGCAGGGTGAGAAGGACTACCGCGTGCCGGTGGATCAGGGCCTGTCGACGTTCACCGCGCTGCAGCGCAAGGGCATCGAGTCCAAGCTGCTGTACTTCCCCGACGAGAACCACTGGGTGCTCAAGCCGCACAACAGCGTGCTGTGGCACGACACCGTCAACGCCTGGCTCAAGCAGCACATCGGCCAGTAAGCGTCGCGCCGCCTCGTCGTCACCGGCGGGGCCTGCGTCGCCTCGCGCCCGGCACGCTGCCGGGCGCGAGCGTGTCTTCCGACTCCGTCTTTTGAAGGTCCGACCGCATGGCGATCGAATCCGCTGCACCTTCCTCCGCGCTGATCACCAGCGACATCGTCCTGTTCGGCCTGATCGCCGCGACCCTGGGCCTGATCTTCTGGCTAGCCAGCGGCCCGACGCCGTTCTGGAAGAAATTCTTCACCTGGGTGCCGGCGCTGCTGCTGTGCTATTTCGTGCCGGCGTTCTACAACACCGTCGGGCTGATCGACGGCGAGCACAACAGCCTCTACAACCCGATCGCCAGCCGCGTGCTGCTGCCTGCGGCCCTGGTGCTGCTCACGCTGTCGATCGACCTCAAAGGCATCCTCAAGCTCGGGCCCAAACTGCTGTTTGTGTTCGTCGCCGGCACGGTCGGCATCGTGCTCGGCGCGATCGTCTCGTTCCAGATCATGGAATGGGTGCACCCGCCGGCCGTCGCCGGCGATACCTGGAAAGGCATGGCGGCGCTGGCGGGCAGTTGGATCGGCGGTGGCGCGAACATGGTCGCGATGCGCGAGGTGTACGGCGTCGATGCCACGTTGTTCGGCCAGTTCGCGGTGGTCGACGTCGCGATGGCCAGCGCCCTGATGGCGACGTTGCTGTTCCTGGCCAACCGTTCGACGCAGATCGACGCGCGTTCGGGCGCCGACACGCGCGCCATCGACGAGATGAAGGCCAAGATGGCCGCTTTCGAAGCCGCGAATGCCCGCATTCCCACGCTCACTGACCTGATGGTCATCGTCGGTATGGCCTTCGGTATCGTCGCCGCGGCGCATGCGATCGCCACGCCGCTGGCGGCCTGGTTCGGCGCCAACGTCGAAAACGCTGCGCAGTACAGCCTCGACTCGGCCTTCGTCTGGGTGATCCTGATCGCCACCGCGGCGGGGCTGAGTCTCAGCTTCACACGCGCGCGCAACCTGGAGAGCGCCGGTGCCTCGCGACTGGGCACCGTGTTCCTGTATTTCCTGATCGCCTGCATCGGCATGCAGATGGACTTCATGAAGCTGTTCGACCGGCTGGAACTGATCGCGATCGGCGCGATCTGGATGGCGGTCCACGTGCTGGTGATCTGGGGCGCGGCGCGCCTGGTCAAGGCGCCGATGTTTTACGTCGGCGTCGGCTCGATGGGCAACGTCGGCGCGGCGGCGTCGGCGCCCGTCATCGCTGCGGCGTTCCATCCCACGCTCGCGCCGGTCGGCGTACTGCTGGGTACCGTGGGCTACGCCACCGGCACCCTGATCGCCTACTTCGTCGGCCAGATCCTGCGCCTCATGGCCGGCCAATAACCGGGGTCAGAGTGCATTTTTTCTTAAAATCGGGGGTCGGCGTGCATGTCTCGAGAACTGCACTCTGACCCCGGTTTTTATGGCGTGCAGCTTGCCGGCACCGGCTGATCGCGGACGAAGGCGTTGGCTGCTGCGACGAAACAGTCGGGCGCGACCAACGGCAGCAGATGGGCGCCCCCGTCGACCGTGACGAAACGCAGCGGACCGGCGTCGGCGAGCAGCGCGGCGTGCGCTTGGGCGCCGGCATAGGGCGTGTTGGGGTCAAGGGTGCCGTGGATCACCAGCGTGCGCGGCAGGGTGGCAGGCGTGTGGCCGAACCAGGCGTCGCGCGGGTAGAGCGGCACGGACGCCTCGACCAGAAAGCCAGGGATCGCACTGGTGAACAGCGCATCGCGCGCTTCGGCCTCGACATCGGCCCGGCTCAAGTCGCGGCGTCCGTTGTTCTCGGACGCCGAGATCAGCATGACCAGCGGCAGCGAAGGTGGCGATTGCGGATGCCGGGTCAGCGGCGCGAGCGTGGTCTGCAACTCGGCGACCGCCGCCTGCAAGGGCGCGGTGTCGCCGGCGGACAGGCCGTCGATGATCGCCGGGATGCGTGCCCGCAATTCGGGGAAGTTCAGCAGCCTGCCGAGAAAGCCGCGCAGATCGCCGCCGGGCACGACGGCCTGCCAGAGCGTCGGATCCGCGGTGGCCAGCAGATGCGCATACCGTGCGCTGCCGGCCTCGCCGAGCACCGCTCGGCCGACCGTATCGACGACCGCGGTGCGATGGCCCAGATCCCACTGCGGCGCGCTTTCAGGAGGGACCAGCCCGTCGAGGATCACGCCGTCGAGCGGCCGGCCGTCGACCGGTGCAGGCGTGATCTGCAGCATGCGCAGCACCAATTGCGTTCCGTAGGACACGCCGTAGACCAGCACCTCGCCGTCGCCGTGGTGGCGGGCGATCAGGGCGGAAAGATCCTGCGCGGCCTGTGTGGTCGAGAACGCAGCGGTGCGCGCCGGATCGGCATACATGGCGCCGATGCACGGCCCCCATTCGTTCGGTGCCAGCGCATAGCCGTCGGCGCTGTCGGCCGATTCCTCGGTCGGGCACAGCCGGGTCGAGCCGCCGGTGCCGCGATGGTCGGGGATCACCAGGTCGTACTGGGAGAAGGCGCGGCGAAAGGTCGGTAAAAACGGAAGCAGCGCCGCGCCCGGCTCGCCCGGACCGCCGGCGACGAGCCAGATCTCGCCGCGCCTGCGCGCGGGATCGGCGGCCGGGAAGCGACGGACGGCCACATCGATCGTGTCCAGATCGGGCGCCTCGTGACGCAGGGGCAGCGACTGGGTCAGGCACAGGCTTCCCGCAAGCTCAGGGAACTGCGCGATGTCCGCACAGGGCGCGGACGTCGGTGCGGCGTTGGACGCGGATGCACCCAGTGGCAATGCAACGAGGCACAGAGCGACGGTCAGAAGGCGCAGGCGCATTGGCCGGTCGCTCGGATTGGTGGAGCGCGGAGCATGCACCGTCCCGGCCCGCAAACAAAGCAAAACCGGGGTCAGCGTGCATTTCGCTCACGAAATTGCACTCTGACCCCGGTTTGCAGGTTGGGTCAGCAGCAGCGGAAGCCGCTGCGTCCGCCGAAGCGGGCTTCCTGGCGTTCGCGAAAGAAGGTCTTGTAGTCCATCGGTTCGCGATCGGGATGCTTGTCGAGCATGTGGCGGACGTAGTTGTCGTAGTCGGGCACGCCGCAGCACAGCCGCGCGGTCTGCACCACTCTTCGCCACACACGTTTGTGTGTGGCGAAGTAGTCGACCGGGACCAGGGTGCCGGCCATCAGCCCAGCGCTCCGGCGACGGTCCGCATCACAGCCAGGCCTTCTGCTGGTCGGGCGAAAGCTCGACGTACGGGGTCTCGCGCGCGGTCGGCGTGGCCACGCGGCGGGCCCGTACGATCGCGCGGATCGCGAAGAACAGCGTGCTGAACACCACGAACAGGAACAGTGCCGTCAGGCCCGCGTTGACGTAGGCGTTGACGACCACCTGCTGCATCTGGCCAGCGGTCTTGGCCGCGCCCAGCAGTTCGCCGTTGGCCAGCGCGGTCTTGTAGTGGCTGGCCTGGGCGAGGAAGCCGACTGCCGGCTTGGGGTCGAACAGCTTGATCAGGCCGGCCGCTGTGGTGCAGATCAGCAGCCACACCGCAGGCACCACAGTCACCCACGCATAGCGGTCTTTCTTCATCTTGAACAGCACCACCGTGCACAGCATCAGCGCGATGCCGGCCAGCATCTGGTTGGCGATGCCGAACAGTGGCCACAAGGTGTTGATGCCGCCCAGCGGATCGACCACGCCTTGGTAGAGGAAGTAGCCCCACAGCGCCACGCAACCCGCCGTGCCCAGGGCATTGGCGCCCCAGTTGTCGGTCTTGCGCAGTACCGGCACGAAGTTGCCGAGCAGGTCCTGCAGCATGAACCGGCCAGCGCGCGTGCCCGCGTCCACCGCGGTCAGGATGAACAGCGCCTCGAACAGGATCGCGAAGTGGTACCAGAACGCCATCGCCGCCTCGCCGGTGAAGGGCAGAGCGTCGTGCAGGATCACCGCAATGCCCACCGCCAGCGTCGGCGCGCCGCCGGCGCGCGAGATGATGGTGTGCTCGCCGATCTGCTGGGCCTTGAGTTCCAGCGCCTCGGGGGTGATCACAAAGCCCATCTGGCTCACCGCCGCCGCCGCGCTGTGCACGTCGGTGCCGACGATCGCCGCGGGGCTGTTCATCGCAAAGTAGATGCCCGGATCGAGGATCGAGGCTGCGACCAGCGCCATGATCGCTACGAACGATTCCATCAGCATGCCGCCGTAGCCGATGTAACGGGCGTGGGTCTCGTTGGCGAGCAGCTTGGGCGTGGTGCCCGAAGAAATCAGCGCATGGAAGCCCGACACCGCGCCGCAGGCGATGGTGATGAACAGGAACGGGAACAGGCCGCCCTTCCAGACCGGACCGTCGCCGGTGGACGCGAACTCGGTCAACGCCGGCATCTTCAGCGAGGTGACCTCGGGGCTGGCGATGACGATGCCGATCGCCAGCGCAACGATCACGCCGATCTTGAGGAACGTCGACAGATAGTCGCGCGGCGCCAGCAGCAGCCACACCGGCAGCGTCGCGGCGACGAAGCCGTAGCCGATCAGCATCCAGGTGATCTGGGTGCCGGTGAAGGTGAACGCCGGGCCCCAGGTCGGATGGGCGCCGACCTTGCCGCCCAGCCAGATCGCGCCCAGCAGCAGCACGATGCCGACCACCGAGATCTCGCCGATCTTGCCGGGGCGGATGTAGCGCATGTACAGCCCCATGAAGATCGCGATGGGCATCGTCGCAATCACGGTGAACATGCCCCAGGGGCTCTCGGCCAGTGCCTTGACGACGATCATCGCCAGCACTGCCAGGATGATGATCATGATCATGAAGGCGCCGAACAGCGCGATCGTGCCCGCCACCTGGCCCATCTCCTCGCGCACCAGGTCGCCGAGCGAGCGGCCGTTGCGGCGGGTGGACACGAACAGGACCATGAAGTCCTGCACCGCGCCGGCCAGCACCACGCCGACGATCAGCCACAGCATGCCGGGCAGGTAGCCCATCTGCGCGGCCAGCACCGGGCCGACCAGCGGACCGGCACCCGCGATCGCGGCGAAGTGGTGGCCGAACAGCACATGCTTGTTGGTCGGCACGTAGTCCAGGCCGTCGTTGTTGACGTGCGCGGGCGTGGCGCGCCGCACATCGAGCCCCATGACGTTCTTGGCGATGTACAGGCTGTAGTAGCGGTAGGCGACCAGATAGATCGACACCGCCGCGACCACGATCCACAGCGCGCTGATCTGTTCGCCTTGACGCAGGGCGACGACGCCCATGCAGGCGGCGCCCAGCAGCGCGACCGCGCCCCAGACGACGTGGTTGACGACACCCTTCATAGCGATTCCCCGGAAAGACCGCGCACAGGGTCGCGCCGGGGGCCGGCGCGGTCAATGCGCATCGATGCCGATCGCGGCCCAAAGCCTTACGACTTTCGTATTAGACGCCGCGCGCGGCAATGTGAATGGGGCAGGGGCGGGCCCGGGCGTCCTGCTAGGATGGCGCGCCCTTCCGCTCCGGATCTGCCCTGTGTCGACGATGCCGCCGCCCGCCCTGCGCATGCTCGCCGCGCACCGACCGCGCGTCTTGCGATGAGCGCTCCGATGGAGGCCTCGGAGGCCTCGCTGCGCGAGCAGCTGCAGTCGCTGATCGCAGGCCTGCCTGACAGCGACGTGGAGGTCGGGCCGCTGGTTGACGAGCTCGGCGCGCAGGGCATGCTGCTGCTGGTGATCCTGCTGACGCTGGTGTTCCTGATCCCGGTCTCGATCCCTGGCGTTAGCACGGTGTTTGGCGCGGTCATCGTGCTGATCGGCGTGGCCCGCATGATGGGGCGCCCCTTGTGGCTGCCGTCCGCGGTGCGCCGCCGTTCGGTGCCGGCCGGCCGCATGCGCGGTGCGCTCGACACCGGCTTGAAGTGGGTGCGCCGGCTCGAGCGCATCACCCGCCCCGGCCGTCTGGCCGGCCTGACCCACGGCCGTGGGGTCGGGTTGTTCAACGACGCGGCGCTGATCCTGGGCGCGGTGCTGCTGATGGCGCCGTTCGGTTTCATTCCCTTCAGCAACACCGTACCGGGCGTGGCGCTGATGTGCCTGGCGATCGGCCTGCTGCAGCGTGACGGCACGATGGTGCTGCTGGGCCACCTGGCCAATGTACTGACGATCGTCTATTTCGCCGTGCTGATCGGCGGTGGCGGACTGGCGATCCGCGAGGCGGTCACGCGTTTCTGGCCGGCGTAGCGCCGGCTGCCCGCGGCGTCGATGGCGCTATGGAAGCGCCTGCGTCACAGCCAACCGGCGCGCTTGAACATCCGGTACAACAGGCCCATGACCACGGCGGTGCCGCCGATCAGCAGCGGGTAGGCGTAGCGTTCGTCGAGCTCGGGCATGTTGTGGAAGTTCATGCCGTACCAGCTGGTGATCAGCGTCGGTGCCGCAAGCAGCGCGGCCCAGGCGCCGAGTTTCTTGACGATCTCGCCCTGGGTCAGCGTCACCAGCGCCTGGTTGACCGCAAGCGCGGTGCCGAGCATGTCGCGCAGCGCATCGACGGTCTCGTTGATGCGGGCCGAATGGTCGAGTACGTCGCGGATGTAGGGCTTCATGTCGGACGGCACCAGCGGGCCGGTGTTGCGCATCAGTTGCGAGAGCACGTCCTGTAGCGGCGTGGCCGCGACCCGCATCCAGGTCAGTTCGCGCTTGAGTTCGTAGAGCCGGATCAGGATGCGGCGGTGGAACTGCGCACTGACGATGTGGCGTTCGAGCGCATCGAGCGTGGTGCGGAACTCTTCGACCACCGGCAGATAGTTGTCGACGATCGCATCGAGCACCGCGTACAGCGCCGCGGACGGCCCCATCGCCAGCAATGCCGGTTCGCGCTCCAGGCGGCGACGCGCCGGTGCGTACGACAGCGAGGCGCCGTGGCGCACACTCACCAGATAGCGGGGACCGAGAAACAGATGGGTCTCGCCGTAGGCGATGCGCTCGTCGACCGCCTGCGCGGTGTTGGCGACGATGAACAGCGAATCGCCATAGGCCTCGATCTTGGGCCGCTGGTGCGCCTTGCCCGCATCCTCGATCGCCAGATCGTGCAGGTCGAACTCGGCCTGCAACTGCGCCAGCACGCTCTGGTCGGGTTCGTAGAGGCCGATCCAGGCAAAACACGCCGGATCGTCGACCAGCGCCTCGCCGACATCGGCCAACGCCACCTCGCGCTTGCCGCCAGGCCCGTAGACCGCGCAGTTCACCACACTCGGCGGATTGGGCGGCGTGGCGCCGGACGTCACGGGAGAATCGCTCATCGGCGCATCCTCCGCGAAACCGGGGTCAGAGTGCAATTTCTCGCCGCATGGTGAGAAAAATGCACTCTGACCCCGGTTTTGCTTTTTGGGGTTTGGCTTTAGAGGGCGACGAACCGCACCGCCTGCCCGCCGGCCGGGGCCAGGCGAACCGACAGCGTGTCGCCGGCGCCGATCTCGCGCGACTCGATGACGATGTCGTGGGGGTCGTCGCGCCAGCCGGCGTTGTCGCCGTCGCGATAGATCTGCGCGGTGTAGCGGCGGCCAGGAGCGAGGAAGTCCAGGGGCACCTCGATCGTGCGCGCGCTGTCGTCGGTCACCGCGCCCAGGTACCAGTCGTCGCCGCCGCGCGCGCGGCGGGCGATCACCGCGTACTCGCCGACGTCGCCGGCCACCGCACGGGTGTCCTCCCAGTCCACCGGGACGTCGCGGATGAACTGGAAGGCCTCGGGACGCGCCTCGTAGTGCTCGAGCAGATCGGCCGCCATCTGCAGCGGGCTATAGATCACCACGTACAGCGCCAACTGTTTGGCCAACGTGCTGGCCATCGGCTCGCCCGACTTGGTATCCATGCCGAACACGCCAGGCGTGAAGTCCATCGGCCCGGCCAGCAGGCGGGTGTACACCAGCGTGGCCTCGTGCTCGGGCGGGTTGCCCGGATTGCCCCAGGCGTTGAACTCCATGCCGCGTGCGCCTTCGCGGGTGATCAGGTTGGGATACGTGCGGCGCAGCCCGGTGTCCTTGACCGGCTCGTGCGGATTGACCGCGATGTGACGCTTCGCGGCGGCATCGATCACGCGCTGGTGGTGGCGCACCATCGCCTGGCCTTCGTGCCAGGCGTAGCGCAGCCGGCCTTGGGCATCGCGCACCTTGGCCTGGCCAGCGTCGGCGACATAGCCGGTCTTGACCGCGTGCACGCCCAGGCGCGCGTACAGGTCGAACGCGTCGTCGAGCTGCTGTTCGTAATGGGCGGCATTGCCCGAGGTCTCGTGATGGCCGATCAGCATTACGCCCTTCTCGCGCGCATAGCGGGTGACCTCGTCGAGATCGAAGTCGGGGTAGGGGCGGGTGAAGCTGAAGGTCTCCCCGTTGCCGAACCACTCGCCATCCCAACCGACGTTCCAGCCTTCAACCAGCACGCCGCCCAGGCCGTTGGCGGCGGCGAAGTCGATGTGGCGCTTGGCGTGGGCGGTGGTCGCGCCGTGCTTGGAGCCCGAGGCCCAGGTCTTGCGGTCGAGGTGCATCTCCCACCAGATGCCGACGTACTTCATCGGCCGGATCCAAGAGACGTCGCCGAGTGCGTTGGGCGCGTTGAGGTTGAGGATCAGTCCCGACTCGACCAGGCCACCGGCGCGATCGGCGATCTGGATCGTGCGCCACGGCGTCGCGAACGGCGCGGCGACTTCGACCTTGGCCTCGCCGATGCCCGGCGTCAGTGCAGCTTTGAGCTTGCGGCCGTCGACGCGGGTCAGGTTCATGCCCGAATAGTCGACCAGCGCCGCTTCGTGGATCGACAGATGCAGGCCGTCATCGGTGCGCAGCGTGATCGGCGTCTGCGCGTCGCCGACTTGCTCGATCGGCGTGCGATGGTAGAGGTACTCCTCGCGGTTCCACTCGAAGGCCGGAATCCACCAGGCGGTCGCCGCATCGGCGACGACGAATTCGGTTAGCTCTTCGCTGATCGCCAGGCGGCGAAGTCCCGGCTGGTCGGGAAAGTCGTAGCGAAAACCGACGCCGTCGTCGAACACGCGGAACACCACGTCGAAACGGCGCTTGGCACCGCTGGTCTCGGCGAAGGTGACACGCAGTTCGTTATGGTGGTCGCGCATGTGCCGGCGCTCGCCCCACGGCAGCTCCCAGGCCTCGTCGTGGCTGCGTGTGCGCTGGTCGACGATGGCGAGGTTGCGTTCGAACTTCGGTGCGTCGGCGAACAGCATGCCCAGACGCGAATCGGCGATCACCGGCCGTCCGGCCCGGCTGATGTGGTAGCTGGCGCGGCCCTCGTTGTCGGTCGTGACCTCGACGGCGATCGTCGCGTCGGGCGAGGTGATGCGGGCGGCCGATCCGGCCGGCGGATTCGCGAGGGCCGAGAGCGGCAGCAGCAGGGCGAGACAGAGCGTGAACCGGTTCGACATGTGCGGCGCCCTCCCAAGCGCATTCGCGTGCGGTCGTCCCGATTCTGTCACGCAGGTCCGAGGCGCCGTGGCCGCATACGTATGCAGGCGTCACGCGCGGTGTCTGCAATGCAAGCAGCGCGCGCGGCCGCAACCCGCGGCCGTCCATCACCGGTGCGGCGTGCCTAGGCGAGAGCGGCCGGCTGCTTCGGACGCAGTGCCGCCAGCAGGGCGATATGCACCGGCAGCACCAGCGACAGCCAGGCCGCATTGCGCTGCGGCAGCACGGGCAGCCAGTGCAGGAACAGCGCGACGATGCCGAGAGTGGCAACCGTCGGCAGCACGATCGCGAACACCCGGCCAGGTGCGTGGCCGCGAGCGAGCCGCCAGCCACCGGGCAGCAGCAGCAGGCACAGCGGGTTGAACAGCAGCAGGTTGTGGTTGCGCCAGCCGAACACATGCTCGGTGCCCAGCCACAGCAACAGCATCACCGCACCGAGCAGCGCGCACAGTGTCCAGAAGCCGAGCGCAGTGGCGGCCAGGGCACGCGGCGCGCGGCGGCCCAGCGCCCAAGCGGCTGCGCCCAGTGCGAGGCCGGCCAGCAACCACGGCCACCACTGGCGCGCGCGCTCCGGCGGCTCGGCCGGCTGGCGGTGCGGCAGCACCTCGACTTCCTCGGCGACCAGCGGCCGGCCGTCGGCATGGTGGATGCCGCGCAGCGCTTCGGCCAGCCGCATCGGCACGAACATGTCCTGCCACAGCGCATTCGGCCGATCGGCGGCCGGGCCCAGGCCGATGTCGAAGCCCAGCCACATCCACAGCGCCGGGGACGCCAGGCGCACCGCATCGCCGCGATAGGTGTTGCCGCGTGAGCGGCCCTGCAACTGCCGGTGCAGCAATCCGCCAAGCGCGTCGTCGAGCGCGTCGCGCACGCGCGTGGAGCAGTTGTCGGTGAAGTAGTCGTAGCGGTAATGCGCGTTCTCGGGGCGCGCATTCCAGGCCAGGGCCGTCGCCAGATGCCGGGCCTGCGCCGGGTCGAGGTCCAGCCACTGGATCGACACCCCACGCCCGACTTCGCGGTAGTAGGCCAGGTCGTCGGCCAGCGGCAGCGCGGCGAGTTGGTAGCGCATATCGCCGCGCACGAAGCGGGCGACGAAATCCGGCTCCGACGGGTCGAAGAAGCCGAAGTTGTAGGACACCGGCTCCGGCGCTGCCGGGTCGTCGATCACGATCGCGTTGTGGCCGAAGCGTTCGAAGAACACTTCGCCCGGCTGCATCGTCGCCACCCCGACCCGTGGGGCGTCGCTTGCGACCTGGGCCAACGCCGGCCAGGCGATCAGCGCCAGCAGCAGCGCGAACGCCTGTCGCCAGGCGTGGGCGGCGGACGTGCGCGGCGCCTCAGTCCTGGGCATGCACGCTGACGTGCAGCGCATGCAGCCGGCGCGAGTCGGCATCGGTGACGCGGAAGGCGAACCGGCCCAGTGCCAGCTCCTCGCCGACCTCGGGCAGATGGCCGATCGCGCCGATGATCACCCCGCCGATGGTGTCGTATTCGTCGTCGTCGAAATCGGCGCCGAAGCGCTCGTTGAAGTCGGCGATCGGGGTCAGCGCGCTGACCGCGAACTGGCCATCGGCCTGGGCGGCGATCAGTGCGTTCGGATCTTCGGCGTCGTCGTGTTCGTCGTCGATCTCGCCGACGATCTCTTCGAGCACATCCTCGATCGTCACCAGCCCGGCGACGCCGCCGTACTCGTCGATGACGATCGCCATGTGGTTGCGCGAGAGCCGGAACTCGCGCAGCAGCACATTGAGCTTCTTGGATTCGGGGATCAGCACCGCCGGGCGCAGCAGCTCGTGGATCGAGCCTGGGCCGTTGTCGGCGACCACACCGCGCAGCAGGTCCTTGGCGAGCAGGATGCCGAGCACCTCGTCCTTGTCGTCGCCATGCACCGGGAAGCGCGAGTGGCCGGACTCGACCACCTGCTTCATCAGGTCCAGGAACTTGGCATCGGCCGGCAGCGCGACCATCTGCGCGCGCGGCACCATCACATCGCCGACCGTCTTGCTGGAGATGCCCAGCGCGCCTTCGAACATGCGCAGGGTGTCGGCGTCGATCAGGCCGTCGGCGTGGGTGTCACGCAGCAGCTCGACCAGGTCCTCGCGGTTGGTGGGTTCGCCGGAGATCGCCGAACTGATCCGGTCCAGCCAGCTGCGGCGCTTTTCGTGGGGCTCGGTGGCGGTTTGACTACTGTCGTCTTCTGACATTGCGTTGGTATGGGCGCCCCAGGGGGGAGGGGCGATGGTGGGGCGTGCGGGAAAGTCTAGCGCGTCCGCCGCCGCCGATGTCCAGGCGGCCGTCACGGCCGGAACTCCGGGGCCCGGCGCGGAGAATTCCGAAGCCGCGCCGCGGCGATGCCCGATCGCGGCGGTACGCGGCTGACGGCGATGCTGGCCACACATTCATTCAGGAGTACCGACATGCCTGTTGTGATCCGTCCCGTCCGCCTGGCCACCCTCGCGCTGGCCGCCGTGCTGGGCCTGCCCGGCCTGGCCAGCGCCGAGGCGCGCCTGGGCGGGCCCTATGTCGACGCCGCGACCTATGCCCGCGGCGACGATGCGCGCGTCGAGGCCTGGTACGCGATGACCTACCAGTTGCCCCGGCAGTTCGACCAGATCTGCGGCGACACCTTCTGCGAGGGCGAGTACACCAACCTCCAGCCCTTGCGCTTCGAATGCTCGGTGCACCGGGACGATGGACGGATCGGCATGTGCGTGTGGAGTTTCGCGGCCAGCGAGGAGTTCCTGGTGGCGCGCACCGGCCGGATCATCGTGCAGCCGAAGGTCTGGCACTGCCGAACACCGCTGGCGGCCGGCACCACGCTGCCGGCGATGCTCGACGCGGTGGCCGGCGGGGACGCGCTTGATGCGGTACTGCCGGGTGGGCGGTCGATCTTCGACGGGCTGGTCGATTGCCTCTGAGCGCCTGGGCAAGCGCCGGCGGCTTAGCCGGGTAACCGGTAAGGGTCGTCGATGCCGAGCGAGGCGAGGACTTCGCGCTCGAGCTGCTCCATCGCCTCGGCGTCCTTGTCGTTCTCGTGGTCCCAGCCCAGCAGGTGCAGCACGCCGTGCACGGTCAGGTGGGCGTAGTGGTCGCCCTGGCGCTTGTGCTGTTCGGCAGCCTCGCGCGCGACCACCGGCGCGCAGATCACCAGGTCGCCCAGCAAGGGCAGGCGGACGCCCTCGGGCAGCCCTTCGGGCAGCTCGGCCGGGAAGCTCAGCACGTTGGTCGCGTAGTCCTTGCCGCGGTAGTGGCGGTTGAGTGCACGGCCCTCGTCCTCGTCGACCAGGCGGATCGCCAGGTCCGCTTCGCGGATCCGGCCATCGAGCGCGGCACTCGCCCAGCGGCGGAAGCTGGCCGCCGAGGGAATGCCCTTGCGCGGCAGCGCATAGCCGACGGCGATGTCGAGATGGGGCGCGGCCTGGGTCATGGCGGGTCTCATGCAAACAGGAAAAATCAGGGGCAGGCGGTCAGGCGATCCACTCGACCAGCATCAGGAACGGGCGTTCGCCCTCGTCCAGCCGATAGAGCACGGCGCCCATGGGGCCATCACCCCGGCGGGGATTGGTCCGCGTGACCAAGACCGCATCGCGCAGGCCCGCCTCGCCGGAGCGCCACATCGCGGCGTCGCCGCGCTCGAGCATCGCGCCGATCAGATAGCGCGCGTCGCCCGGTACGTCCTCCAGCGCCGCCCGCAGGCAGCCGTATCGGTCATGTCCAGGCAGCCGGGGCGAGGCCAGCAGCTGGGCCGCGCGATTGCCGCGGATCAGGGCCAGGCGTTCGGACTCGTCGCGCCACAGCGGCGCGTCGTGGTCGGCCGCGCGGTCGTTTTCTCTCTGCGGGGGCTGCGGCCGGGCCGCGACCGCGCGCTCGAGGTCGGTCAGCGGCAGGCTCACCATGACCGATCCAGCCTCGATCGACAGGCAGGGCGCGGCGATCGCGGCCGCGGTGGCGATCCGCTGCGATGTCGGAGACGTCTGCGCCGCGGCCGCAGTGGGCAGGGCCAGCGCCAGGGCGAACGCACCGATGCGGCG
This sequence comes from Xanthomonas citri pv. mangiferaeindicae, assembly GCA_002240395.1. Taxonomy (NCBI): domain Bacteria; kingdom Pseudomonadati; phylum Pseudomonadota; class Gammaproteobacteria; order Lysobacterales; family Lysobacteraceae; genus Xanthomonas; species Xanthomonas citri. The sequence goes on along the minus strand of CP016836.1, from coordinate 455,650 downwards.
CAGCGCCATCGCTCAGGCCGGTCCGGTCGCCGCGTCGCTGGCATCGCGGCGTTCGTAGGCGCCAACGATGCGCGCGACCAGCGGATGGCGCACGACATCGCGTGCTTCGAAGAACGTGAAGCTCACGCCCTCGACCTCGCGCAGCACGTCCAGCGCGTCGCGCAGGCCGGACTTCACGTGCTTGGGCAGGTCGATCTGGGTCAGGTCGCCCGTGACCACGGCCGTCGAGCCGAAGCCCAGGCGGGTCAGGAACATCTTCATCTGCTCGATCGTGGTGTTCTGCGCCTCGTCGAGGATCACGAATGCATCATTGAGCGTGCGTCCGCGCATGTAGGCCAGCGGCGCGATCTCGATGACGTTGCGTTCCAGTAGCTTGGCGACCTTCTCCACGCCGAGCATCTCGTACAGCGCGTCGTAAAGCGGGCGGAGGTACGGGTCGACCTTCTGGCTCAGATCGCCGGGCAGAAAGCCCAGCTTCTCGCCGGCCTCGACCGCCGGACGCACCAGCACCAGCCGTTGGACCTTGGATTCGTTGAGCGCCTCGACCGCCATCGCCACCGCGAGGAAGGTCTTGCCGGTGCCCGCCGGGCCGATGCCGAAATTGATGTCGTGGGTGGCGATACGGTGCAGGTAGCGAACCTGGTTGGCGCCGCGTCCGCGGACCGTACCGCGCTTGACCCGGACCGCCACTTCCTGCGGTACGACGTCGTCGTCGCGCGCCACATTGGCCTCCGAGAGCCGCATCGCCACGGCCTGGCTGTCGAGCGTCTCGGTTTCGGTCTCGTCGTAGAGCGCGCGCACGAACGCTTCGGCGCGGGCCACCACATCGCGGTCTCGGCCGGTGATGCGGAACACATGGCCGCGATTGGCGATCTCCACCCCCAGGCGCAGCTCGATCTGGCGCAGGTGGCTGTCGAAGGGGCCGGCGAGATTGGCGAGGCGCTCGGTGTCGTCCGGTTCGAGGACGAAGTCGGTTTGGGGGCTGGTCTGCATAGGGCGCGCAGGGTAGCGCATCGCCATGCAGGGCGGTGTCGCGGCCCGGGATTCAGCGCGCATTCGGACATTAATTGATCGATCAATTAATATCACACGCATGGCCCGATCCCGCACCCCCGACCCCGCCCGCACGCCAGGGCGTCCGCCCGCCGGCGACACCGACCGGCGCGGCAGCGCGCTCGATGCCGCGCTCGCCTGCTATGTGCGCCGCGGCATCGCGGCGACCTCGCTGCGCGACATCGCCACCGAGGCCGGGGTGACCCCGGCGCTGCTGCATTACTACTTCCGCGACGCTGCCGGCCTGCGCGATGCGGTGATCGCCGAACGGCTGATGCCGGTGTTCGACGAGGTCCGCGAAACCCTACTGGGCATGGCGGACGCGTCGCTGCGCACGGTGCTGGTCGCATTCGTCGACCTGCTGTGCGCACTGGTCGCACGGCACCCGTGGATGCCGGCGCTGTGGATCCGCGAGGTGGTCAGCGAAGGCGGCGACCTGCGCGATCTGCTGGTCACCCGGCTGGCGCCGGAGATCAGTGCGTTCATGGCCGCGCGCTTCGCCCAGGAGCAGCAGGCCGGCCGGCTCAATCCCGCGCTGGATCCTCGGCTGCTGATGGTCTCGCTGGTCGGGCTGACGCTGTTCCCGGCCGCCGGCACCCCGATCTGGCGGCAATTGTTCGCCAGCGACGAGCTGGGCATCGACGACATCCGCCTGCACGCGCTCGCCTTGCTCGATCGCGGCCTGGAGCTGCCCGCATGACCCGTCTCCTCCCGCTCGCCGGTCTCGCGCTCGCGGCCGTGCTGCTCGCCGGCTGCAGCCGCGAGCCGCCGCATGCGCTCGGTACCCTGGAATACGACCGCATCACGCTGCCGGCCCCCGCTGCCGAGCGCATCGCCGAGATCGCGGTGCGCGAAGGTCAGCGCGTGGAGGCCGGCGAGCGCATCCTGACCCTGGAGCGGACCCGCGGCGATGCCCAGCTCGCGGCGGCCGAAGCGGAGGTCGCGCGCCAGCGTGAGGCGCTGGAGGAATTGCGCAACGGCGCACGCCGCGAGGACATCGACCAGGCGCGGGCCAATCTCGCCGCCGCACAGGCGCAGGCGCGCGATGCGCGCGCCTATTACGAGCGGTTGCAGCCGTTGGGCGGCCGGCAACTGGTCTCGGCGGCCGATGTCGATCGCGCGCGTGCGGCTGCCGGCAATGCCCAGGCGCAGGTCGCCGGCGCCCAGGCCGCGTTGGCCGAGCTGCAGAACGGCGCCCGCCCCGAGCAGATCGCGCAGGCCCAGGCTGCGCTCGAGGCCGCGCAGGCCCAGGCACGGACGCAGTCGGTCAGCACCGGGCGGCTGGATGTCGTCGCGCCACGCGCGGCGCGGGTGGACAGCCTGCCGTACCGGCTCGGCGACGAGGCCCCGGTCGGCGCGCCGCTGGCGGTGCTGCTGGTCGGCGAGCAGCCCTATGCGCGGGTCTACGTGCCCGAGCCGTTGCGACCCGGTGTGCAGGTGGGCGATCGCGCCACCGTGCGCGTCGGCGCCGCAGGGGAGCGCGTCTACGCCGGACGCGTGCGCATGGTGCGCAGCGAGCCGACGTTCACGCCGTACTACGCGCTCAGCGGCAAGGACGCCGCGCGCCTGAGCTATCTGGCCGAGGTCGAGCTCGAAGACGCCGACGACCTGCCGGCGGGCCTGCCGCTGCGGGTGGAATTCTGACGATGGGCGACGGACCTTCGATCGGCACGATGCCATCCGCGGCAGCCAGCGATGCCGCGGTCCACGCCCGTGGCCTGGTCAAGCGCTTCGGCGAGCTGGTCGCAGTCGACCATGTCGATCTGACCGTGCCGCGCGCCAGCGTCTACGGCTTCCTCGGGCCGAACGGCTCGGGCAAGTCGACCACGATCCGCATGCTCTGCGGCCTGCTGACCCCGAGCGAGGGCGATATCGAGGTGCTCGGCCTGCGCATTCCCGACCAGGCCGACGCGTTGCGCCTGCGCATCGGTTACATGACCCAGAAGTTCTCGCTGTTCGAGGATTTGACGGTGCGCGAGAACCTGGAGTTTCTCGCGGCGGTCTACGGTCTGCCGCGTGCGCAGGCGCGCGCCCGGGTCGACGAACTGGTCGAGCTCTATCATTTCGCCGATCGCCAGGGGCAGCTCGCCGGCACCATGAGTGGCGGCCAGAAGCAGCGCCTGGCGCTGGCCGGCGCGGTGATCCACCGGCCGGAGTTGTTGTTTCTCGACGAGCCGACCAGCGCGGTCGATCCCGAGTCGCGTCGCGACTTCTGGGACAAGCTCTTCGAGCTGGCCGACAGCGGCACCACGCTGCTGGTCTCGACCCACTACATGGACGAGGCCGAGCGCTGCCATCGCATCGCGATCCTCGACCGCGGCGTGCTGGTCGCCGACGGTGCGCCGGGCGCATTGGCGGACGAACTCTCAGGCCGCAGTGTCGAGGTGCACGCCGCGCAGCCGCGGCGGGCGCAGCAGGTCCTCGCCCGTCTGCCCAACGTGCTCAGCGTCGCCCAGATCGGCAACAGCCTGCGTGTGCTCGCACGGGACGGCGCGGATGGGGACGGCGGGCTGGCCGAGGCGCTGCGCGGCGCCGGGCTCGAGGCCGAGGTCCGGCCGGCGACACCCAACCTCGAGGACGTGTTCGTCGCCGCGACCCGTCGCGACGATGCGGAAGGCGCCGCATGAACCCGCTGCGCCGGCTCTGGGCCGTGGTGATCAAGGAGCTGCGGCAGATCCGCCGTGATCGGATCAGTCTGGTGATGATCGTGATGATTCCGGTCGTCGACCTGTTGCTGTTCGGCTACGCGATCAACTACAACCCGCGCGGGCTCGATGCGGCGATCGCCGACCAGGCGGTGACCGCGACCTCGCGCGCGGCGGTGATGGATCTGCAGGCGACTGGCGTCGTCGACACCGTCGCGGTCGTCGACAGTCCGCAGCAACTGGTCGAGATGCTGCGCCGGGGCGAGATCAGCGTCGGGATCACGATCCCGCCGGATTTCGAGCGCCGCATCCTCGATGGCCGTCCGGCGATGCAAGTCATGGTCGACGGCACCGACACTGTCGTGCAGGCGGCTGCGAACCAGATCGCGCAACTGCCGCTCGAAGACCCCGGTGGACATCGGGCCGCGCGCGCGGCGCCGCAGATCGAGGTCGTGAGTTTCTACAATCCCGAGCGGCGCTCGGCGGTGAGCATCGTGCCTGGGCTGATCGGCATCATTCTCACGATGACCATGACGATGTTCACCGCGATGGCGATCGTGCGCGAACGCGAGCGCGGCAACATGGAGCTGCTGATCGCCACCCCGCTGGCGCGCGGCGAGCTGATGGTGGGCAAGGTGCTGCCGTACGCGGCGATCGGCCTGATCCAGACCACGCTGATCCTGGTGCTTGGGTTCTGGTTCTTCGACGTGCCGCTGCGCGGCAGCCTGCTCGACGTCTACCTGGCGTCGCTGCTGCTGATCTTCGCCAACCTGGCGATGGGCCTGCTGATCTCCACGCATGCGCGCACGCAGTTCCAGGCGATCCAGGTGGCGATGTTGGTATTCCTGCCGTCGATCCTGATCTCGGGCTTCATGTTCCCGTTCGCCGGCATGCCCGAGGTGGTGCAGTGGGGCGCCGAGGCGTTGCCGATGACCCAGTTCCTGCGCCTGGTGCGCGGCATCATGCTGCGCGGCGCGAGTATCTGGGAACTGTGGCCGTCGATCCTGGTGCTGTGCGCGTTTACCGCGGTCACGATGGCGCTGGCGATCGCGCGGTTCCGCAAGCGGCTCGACTGACCCGTCGCCGCGGCGCGAGAACGCGGCGGCGTCAGGCCGTACTACGCGGCCGCGACGTCCTCGTCCAGGCGTACCCGGCCGCGCAGTGAGTTGCTGAGCGCGGCGGTGATCTCGACATCGACGAATTGGCCGATCAGGCGTTTCGGGGCGGGGAAGTTCACCGAGCGCATGTTCTCGGTCTTGCCGGTCAACTCGTTCGGATCCTTGCGTGACGGACCCTCGACCAGCACGCGCTGCACGCTGCCGACCATCCGCTGCGAGATGCCGGCCGCGTACGCATTGATATGTGCCTGCAGGCGCGTGAGCCGGGCGTGCTTCTCGGCCTGGGTCACCGTGTCTTCGAGGTCGGCAGCCGGGGTTCCCGGGCGGCGCGAGTAGATGAAGGAGAACGACTGATCGAAGCCCACGTCCTCGATCAGCTTCATCGTCTTCTCGAAGTCGGCCTCGGTCTCGCCGGGGAAGCCGACGATGAAGTCCGAGGAGATCGAGATGTCCGGGCGCACGGCGCGAAGTTTCCGGATCTTCTGCTTGAACTCCAGCGCCGTGTAGCCGCGCTTCATCGCCGAGAGGATGCGATCGCTGCCGGCCTGCACCGGCAGGTGCAGGTAGTTGGCCAACTGCGGCACGTCGCGGTAAGCCTCGATCAGCGAGTCGGAGAACTCCAGCGGATGCGAGGTCGTGAAGCGGATGCGCTCGATGCCGTCGATCTGCGCGATCGTGCGGATCAGCAGGCCGAGGTCAGCCACCTCGTCGCCGCCCATCGGCCCGCGGTAGGCGTTGACGTTCTGGCCCAGCAGGTTGATCTCGCGCACGCCCTGGCCGGCCAGCCGCACGACCTCGACCAGCACGTCCTCGAACGGTCGGCTGACCTCTTCGCCGCGGGTGTAGGGCACCACGCAGAACGAGCAGTACTTCGAGCAGCCCTCCATGATCGAGACGAACGCGCTCGGGCCCTCGGCACGCGGCTCGGGCAGGCGGTCGAACTTCTCGATCTCCGGAAAGCTGATGTCCACTTGCGGCTGGCCGGTCGCACGCTTGGCGCGGATCAACTCGGGCAGGCGGTGCAGCGTCTGCGGGCCGAACACCAGGTCCACATACGGCGCGCGCTTGACGATCGCCTCGCCCTCCTGGGACGCGACGCAGCCACCGACGCCGATCAACACCGGCTTGCCCCCTTGCTTGAGGGCCTTCCAGCGGCCGAGCTGGCTGAACACCTTCTCCTGCGCTTTCTCGCGGATCGAGCAGGTATTGACCAGCACGACGTCGGCTTCTTCGACATTGTCGGTGAGCTCCAGGCCCTCGGCGGCAGCGAGCACGTCGGCCATCTTGGCCGAGTCGTACTCGTTCATCTGGCACCCGTGGGTCTGGATGTAGAGCTTGCCGCGTGCGGGCAGCACCGGGCCGGGCGCGGCTGCGCCGTCGGCGGTCAGGACGGGAAGATCGAGGGTCGGCGCGGCGGGCGCCTGGGGAGCGGGCTGGGTCATGGCGTGTCCGGGGCGACGGCGCTGAGTCCGGGCCGGATGGCGGGTGGGGCGCAGAGTGTACCGGGCGCGCCGCGCGGCCGGGTCGCCCGTTCACAATCAAGCACTTGGCAACGCCGCCCGAAGACGCGACACTCCGCCGCGTGAAACGGGGATGGGGACACATTGCGATGCTCGGTCTGCTGGCGGCCTGTCCGGTCTCCGGCAGCACGCTGTATCGCTGCGACAGCGGCGACGGCATTCCCCAGTACGTCAGCAAGCGGGTGTCGGGTGCGAGCTGTCGCGCGGTCGCCACGGCGCCGGCGGCGCCGCGCCGGGCCGCCGCCTCCAAGCCCCAGGCCGCGCCTGCGACGGCGCCTGCCGGCGTGGATCGCGGCGCGCCGGCGACCTTCATGGGCGGAACGCCGAAGCCGGCCGCTGCGGCCAGCCCGGCCTCCACACCGCCCACGGCGACCCCGGCCCGCAGCGGCGGGCAGCGGCGGCTGCAGCAGGGCCAGGTCTATTCCTATGTCCGCGACGGCGTGCGCCATTACAGCAGCACCCGGCCGGCCGGCGGTGCGCAGGTCGCCTCGGTGCGCACCATCCGCTACAGCTTCTTCGAGACCTGCTACGCCTGCGGCGCGGCGCCGGGGGTCAACTTCGGCACCGTCCGGCTCAACCGCGAGGCCTATCGCGATGAGGTTGCGCGTGCGGCCAGTGAGTTCGGCGTCGAGGAGGCGATCGTGCGCGCGATCATGCATGCCGAGTCGGCGTTCAATCCCAATGCGCTCTCGCGCGCCGGCGCGCAGGGGCTGATGCAGCTCATGCCGGCGACCGCGCGGCGCTTTGGCGTGGTCAATGCCTTCGACCCGGAGCAGAACATCCGCGGGGGCGTGGCGTACCTGGCCTGGCTGCTGCGACGCTTCGACGGCGACCTGACCCTGGCCGCGGCCGGCTACAACGCCGGCGAGGGCGCGGTCGACCGCCACAAGGGCGTGCCGCCCTACAGCGAGACCCAGCGCTATGTGCAGCGCGTGGGGACCCTGGCCGAGCGCTATCGCGGCCAGGTCGCCAGCCGCTGAGCGTGGTGCAGGTGCGACATTTCGACCCAATTGTCGCTCGATTCAGGGTTCAGCTACACTGGCACACATCGATGCGGCCGCCCGCGGAACGGGGTTGGTCCGTGGCAGCCAGCGCACAGTAGCTACCGAAGTTTTGCGGAGTACCGATGGTCGACGAAGCGGTGATCGGACCTGGCGGCGGGGATGAGCCAGTCAATGTGGGGCGGCGCCGGTTTCTGACCGCGAGCACCCTGGTCGTGGGCGCGGTGGGGGCGGGCATCACGGCCATTCCCTTCATCAAGTCCTGGAATCCCAGCGCACGTGCGCAGCTCGCCGGCGCGCCGGTGACTGTCGACATCAGCGCGCTCGAGGAAGGTCAGCGTCTGATCGCCGAGTGGCGCGGTCAGCCGATCTGGATCGTCAAGCGCTCCAAGGCGATCCTCGACGCACTGCCCACGCTCGACGACAGGCTCAAGGACCCCGAGTCCAGCAACGTCGACCAGCAGCCGGCGTATGTGCGCGAGGCGAACCCGGAACTGCGCTCGATCAAGCCCGACATCTCGGTGCTCGTCGGCCTGTGCACGCACCTGGGCTGCTCGCCGGAGATGGTCGCCGAGATCCGGCCGGCGCCGTTCGACGCCGACTGGAAGGGCGGCTACTTCTGCCCCTGCCACAAGTCGAAGTTCGACATGGCCGGCCGCGTCTATGACGGCGTGCCCGCGCCGACCAACCTCCTGGTGCCGCCGCACTACTACGCCGACGACAACACCCTCGTCATCGGCGTCGATCCGAAGGGAGCCGCGTGATGGCCAACGTCCTCGTCCGCGGCGCCAACGGCGTCTTCAACTGGGTCAACGAGCGTGCACCGGCTTTGATGCCGATGTACCGCAAGCACATGACCGAGTACTACGCGCCGAAGAACTTCAACATCTGGTACATCTTCGGCGTGCTGTCGCTGGTCGTGCTGGTCAACCAGATCCTGACCGGCATCTTCCTGACGATGCACTACAAGCCGAGCGCGGCGGAAGCCTTCGCCTCGGTCGAATACATCATGCGCGACGTGGAGTGGGGCTGGCTGATCCGCTACATGCACAGCACCGGCGCCTCGCTGTTCTTCATCGTCGTCTACATCCACATGTTCCGCGGCCTGATGTACGGCTCCTACCAGAAGCCGCGCGAGCTGGTGTGGATCTTGGGCATGCTGATCTACCTGGTGCTGATGGCCGAGGCGTTCCTGGGCTACGTGCTGCCGTGGGGCCAGATGTCGTTCTGGGGCGCGAAGGTGATCATCTCGCTGTTCGGCGCGATCCCGGTCATCGGCAACGGCCTGACCGAATGGATCATGGGCGACTACCTGCCCAGCGACGCCACCCTCAACCGCTTCTTCGCGCTGCACGTGATCGCATTGCCGCTGGTGCTGCTGCTGCTGGTCGTCCTGCACCTGGGCGCGCTGCACGAGGTGGGGTCCAACAACCCCGACGGTGTCGAGATCAAGAAGGGCCCCAAGGGCAACCGCTGGTCGAAGTCCGCACCGGCCGACGGCATCCCGTTCCACCCGTACTACTCGGTCAAGGACGGCTTCTACGTCTGCTTCTTCCTGATCATCGCGGCGTTCATCATCTTCTTCGCCCCGGCGTTCGGCGGCTGGTTCCTCGAGCACGACAACTTCACCGCGGCCAATCACCTGGTCACGCCCGAGCACATCAAGCCGGTGTGGTACTACACACCTTATTACGCGATGTTGCGCGTGGTGCCGCACAAGCTCAGTGGTGTGATCGTGATGTTCTCCGCGATCGCGGTGCTGTTCCTGATCCCGTGGCTGGACCGGTGCAAGGTCAAGTCGCACCGTTACCGTGGTCCGCTGACCAAGATCATGCTGCTGCTGTTGGCCGTGTGCTTCGTCTGGCTGGGCAAGATCGGTGCCGGCCCGGGTACCGATCCGGTCGAGACCATCGTCGGTCGCGTGCTGACCTTCCTCTACTTCGCTTTCTTCATCACGATGCCCCTGTGGACCAAGCTCGACAGGACCAAGGCCGTGCCCGATCGGGTGACGATGCATGACTAACCGACTCATTGCCCGCATCGCCGTCGCGGCGGCCGGCCTGCTGCTGTCGTTCGGCGCGCTGGCCGCGGCCGGCGGCCCGGTCCAGCATGCCGGCACGGATCTGGGCGACCGCGCCTCGCTGCAACGCGGCGCACAGGCCTACATGAACTACTGCGCGGGCTGCCACTCGCTCAAGTTCATGCGCTACTCGCGCATGGCCCAGGACCTGGGGCTGACCGAGGACGAGGTGATGAACAACCTCAACCTCACCGGCGCGGCGTTCGGCGAGCACATCATGTCGTCGATGCCGGCCGAGCACGCGGCCAAGTGGTTCGGCCAGACCCCGCCGGATCTGAGCCTGATTGCCCGCGTGCGCGGCGCCGACTGGATCTTTACCTACCTCAAGTCGTTCTATCTCGACGAGACCCGCCCGCTGGGCTGGAACAACGCGCTGTTCCCCAACGCGTCGATGCCCAACCCGCTGTGGGAGATGCAGGGCCTGCAGCGCCCGATCTACGGCGAGGCGGCCGAAGGCGCCGACCCGGTGGTCGAACACCTGGAGATCGCCACCCCGGGCACCCAGGACGCGCAGCAGTTCGACCAGACGGTCCGCGACATCACCGCGTTCCTGGAGTATGTCGGCGAGCCGGCGGCCCTCAAGCGCCAGCAGATGGGCGTCTGGGTGCTGCTGTTCCTGGTGCTGCTGACCTTCATGGCCTGGTTGCTGAAGAAGGAATACTGGCGCGACGTCCACTGACGCCTTGCGGGCCGGGTGCGTCCCACCCGGCCCGGCATCGGCCCGGTGCCATTGCCGGGCGGCTCAGGGAAATGCGAGACTCGGGCACCGCGACAATCGTCTGCGAGGTGCAGGCGGCATCGCGAGGGCTGGCGGAGCCAGTCTTACGGACAGGCCGAGAAAGGCCACGGGTGCATCCATGCGAAACGTGTTGACACTGTTTTCCTCGGTCGATGATGTGCTGTGCCATCGGGCGCGGCTGGTGCTCGCGGCCAAGGGCGTCACCTACGACATGGTCGTGGTCGACCCGCGCAACCCGTCCGAGGACCTGATCGACCTCAATCCCTACCACTCGGTGCCGACCCTGGTCGAGCGCGAGCTGGTGCTCTACGCGGCCAGCGTGGTCAGCGAGTACCTCGACGAGCGCTACCCGCATCCGCCGCTGATGCCGGTCGATCCGCTGTCGCGCGCGCGGCTGCGCCTGGCCATGCTGCGCATCGAGCACGACTGGGTGCCGCAGGTGCAGGCCATCCAGATGGGCAACAAGGCCCAGGCCGAAGCCGGCCGCAAGCGGCTCAAGGAACTGCTGACCGCCTCGGTGCCGCTGTTCAAGGCCAGCAAGTTCTTCCTCAATCCCGAAATGAGCCTGGCCGACTGCGCGATGGCGCCGATCGTCTGGCGTCTGCAGGCGCTGGAAATCCCGCTGCCCAAGGATGGCGTCAAGGCGATCGAGGACTACGGCAACCGTATCTTCCGCAGCCCCGGTTTCGTCCGCAGCCTGACCCCGCAGGAACGCGCGCTGCGCCCGCTGCCCGAGTGAGTGCGCTGCGACACCGGCCGCGTGCCGGCGCCGCATCGCTGCCCGCTGCCGTCACGAGCCGTTAGACTGTTGCGCATGACGGACCAAGCGCCTGCGATGACCAGCCACCGCCCGTACCTGCTGCGTGCGCTGTACGAGTGGATCGCCGACAACGGCATGACCCCCCACATCCTGGTCGATGCGCGCCGTGCCGGCGTGCGCGTGCCGGCGCATGCTGTGCAGGACGGGCGCGTCGTGCTCAACATCGCCGACCGGGCGGTGGCGCGGCTGGAGATGGACAACGACAGCGTGCGTTTTTCCGCGCGCTTTGGCGGCGTCAGCCAGTCGGTCGTGGTGCCGATCGCCGCGGTGCTGGCGGTCTACGCCCGCGAGACCGGGCAGGGCATGGCGCTGCCCGAGGACATCGTCGCGTCCGGCGATGCGCAGGACTCAGACGAGGCGCAGGTCGAGGATGCACCCGCAACGGCGCCTACGCGGCCGACCTTCGCGTCGGTGGACGGTGGCGCGCCCGATCGCGACGGCGACACCGATGGCCCGCCCGACGACGACACCCCCCCGAGCCGCGACGCGGGCATCTGCGGGTCATCAAGTAACACGTGAGTACGTCTGGCGCCGGTTGTGCGTCAGGCGCTGCCGGGGTCAGTCCAGCGCCGCGGCGTCGCGGCGCGTCGGTCCACTGAACGCGACCAGTCGCTCGCCGCGCAGCACCAGTTGGCCGACATGGCGCTCGATGCCGTCCTCGGAATACTCGAAGCGGAAACTGCGCTCCACGCGCAGGCGCCCACTGTCGTCGCGGCGCAGGCGCATCGCATAGGCGTGCACGCTCTGGTCGAGCCATTGCACGCCGGCGCGCTCGCAGGCCTGCCGGCCGAGCTGGCCGGCGCGCTCGGCAGCGCCCCGTGCTGCGCTCCACCATAAGAACGCGGCGAATGCGGCCAGCATCGCGAAGATCATCGTCGGGAAATCGGGCATGGACGCAATGTGGCGGCGCGCGGTGGCGCATGCAAGTCACGTGCGGGCACATGCGCCACGCAAACGGGTCGGGGCTGCGTTCGGGGCACCCGGCCTGGACAGGTCGGACCTGCTGCGGTCAGACGTCCCGTAGCTTGAGCGACAGATCGATCGCCTGCACATGCTTGGTCAGGGCACCGATCGAGACATAGTCGACGCCGTCGGCGGCGATCGAGCGCAGGGCCTCGAGGTCGACGCTGCCCGATACCTCCAGCGGGATGCGGCCCTCGAATGGCGCGGCGTGCGCGATGGCGACGGCCTCGCGCCGCATCGCCGCGTCGAAGTCGTCGATCAGGATGCGCGTGCAGCCGGCGGCGAGCGCCTCGCGCAGTTCGTCAAGCGTTTCCACCTCGACCACCAGCGGCAGGCCGGGGGCCCGGGTCTGGGCATCGGCGATCGCGGCGGCGATGCCGCCGGCAGCGCGGATGTGGTTCTCCTTGAGCATCACCGTGTCGTAGAGCCCGAGGCGGTGGTTGTCGCCGCCGCCCGTGCGCACCGCGTACTTCTGCGCCAGGCGCAGGCCCGGCAGCGTCTTGCGGGTGTCGAGCAGGCGCGTGCCGGTGCCGGCCAGCGCGGCGACATGCTGCGCGGTGGCGGTGGCCGTCGCACTCAAGGTCTGCAGGAAGTTCAGCGAAGTGCGCTCGGCGGAGACCAGTGCGCGGCTGCGTCCGGCGAGTGTGGCGAGCACGGTGCCGGCGGTGACGCGGTCGCCCTCGGCGACGTGCCAGTCGATCCGCACGTCCGGGTCGAGCGCGCGATGGCAGGCGTCGAACCACGGCCGGCCGCAGATCACCGCGTCCTGCTTGCACAGCAAGTTGGCGGTGGCCGCGCGGTCGGGCAGCAGGGCCGCGGTCACATCGCCCGTGCCCAGATCCTCGGCCAGCGCCGCCGCGACGTTGGCGGCGACTGCGTCCGGGTCTGGCGGGGCGAGGCGAGGCGGGGCTGGGCGTTGGGTCATGCGTGTCGTCCGATGGCGGGCCGGTCGTGGCGCGGGGTGTTCGGTGCGGCCGGGCCAGGGGTGGCCGGGCGCCCGATCACGCCGCTGGCGCCCCGATCATCAGGCGCGCGCGCCATCCTTCGGAAAGTCGGCGACCTGTCCGGTTGCGATGCCGTCCTCGACCAGCAGCACCGGAATGCCGTCGTCCACGCGGTAGACGCGCTTGCGGTCGTGGGTGATCAGCGCCTCGCGCAGCGGCTCGTTCTGCGCCGTGCCGTCCTCGCGCTGCAACGCGCCGGCGGCGATCGCGGCATTGAGCGCATCCAGGCCAGGGCGGTCGAGCAGCGACAGCGGCTGGCGGCTGGCGGGGCAGACGAGGATGTCGAGCAACTTGCGGTCCATGGGGCGGGGTCCGGGCGTTCACAGGAATCGCGGAAGCGTACCACCTCGCATCGCCGACGCCGGAGCACCACGCACTGTGCCTGTGGGCGGGCATCGGGGTCAGAGTGCGATTTCGCTTTGCGAAATTGCACTCTGACCCCGGTTTGCGCGCCTTGCGGGCGGCTGTCCATCCGAGATGGTGCGCCATTCCCGCATATGGACAAGAACCTCTAAAATGCCGGTTTGAGGCCGGAGCCCGCGCAATGTCAGCCAACGACCACAGCAGCACGTCCGCCAGCGCCGCGTCAGGCGACCGGGCCGCGACCGGCAGAGCGCCGGTCGTGGGCATCGTGATGGGCTCGCGCTCGGACTGGGAGACGATGCAGCACGCCGCGCAGAAACTCGAGCAGCTCGGCGTGCCGCACGAGGTCCGCGTCGTCTCCGCGCATCGCACGCCGGATGTGCTGTTCGACTACGCGGCGTCGGCGCGCACGCGCGGCCTGCGCGCGATCATTGCCGGCGCCGGCGGCGCTGCGCACCTGCCGGGCATGCTGGCCGCCAAGACCGCGGTGCCGGTGCTCGGGGTTCCGGTGCAGTCCAAGGCCTTCAACGGGCTCGATTCATTGCTGTCGATCGTGCAGATGCCGGCCGGGGTCCCGGTCGCGACGTTCGCGATCGGCAATGCCGGCGCGGCCAACGCCGCGCTGTTCGCCGCGGCGATGCTGGCCGCCGACGACGCGGCGGTCGCGCACGCGTTGGACGCCTTCCGGCAGCGGCAGACCGAAGAGGTCGCCGCCAATGACGATCCGCGTCGATGAGCGCGGTCGCAGCAACGGAGCACGCGCAGGCATGACGACGGTCGGGATTCTGGGCGGCGGCCAGTTGGCGCGCATGCTGGCCTTGGCGGGTCATCCGTTGGGACTGAATTTCCTCGTGCTCGACGGCGCCGCCGACGCCTGCGCTGGCCAATGTGCACCGCTGCTGCTGGGCGACTACGCCGATCCGGCAGCATTGGCCGATCTGGCCGCGCGGGTGGACGTGGCGACGTTCGATTTCGAGAACGTGCCCGCCGACGGCGCGCGCCGGCTCGCCGCCGACGTGCCGGTGTTTCCCAATCCCGATGCGCTGGCGCTGAGCCAGGACCGGTTGGCCGAGAAGACGCTGTTTCGCGAGCTCGGCATCCCAGTGCCGGATTTCGCCGATATCGTCACCCGCGCCGATCTCGACGCCGCGGTCGCGCGCCTGGGCATGCCCTGCATCCTCAAGACGCGGCGGTTGGGCTACGACGGCAAGGGCCAGTTCCGGATCCGCGAGACGGCCGACATCGACGCCGCCTGGGACGCGCTCGGCGCGCAGGCGCAGGCGACCGGCCTGATTCTCGAGGGCTTCGTCGCGTTCGAGCGCGAGCTCAGCGTGGTCGCGGTACGCGGGCGCGACGGCACGTTCCGCACCTGGCCGCTGACCGAGAACCGCCACGTCGATGGCGTGCTGTCGACCAGCCTGGCGCCGGCGGTTGCCGATGCGGAGACGGTGCGCACCGCGACCGCGCATGCGCGCGCGATCGCCGAGCGGCTGGACTACGTCGGCGTGTTCGCGCTGGAACTGTTCTGCCGCGGCGACGAGCTGCTCGCCAACGAGCTCGCGCCGCGTGTGCACAACTCCGGGCACTGGACGATCGAAGGCGCCGAGACCTCGCAGTTCGAGAACCACCTGCGCGCCGTGCTCGGCCTGCCGCTGGGCGAGACCGCGCCGCGTGGCGTGTCGTGCATGCTCAACTGGCTCGGTGCGATGCCCGACGCCGCCGCCGCGCTGGCCGTGCCCGGCGTGCACTGGCACGACTACGGCAAGCAGCCGCGCGAGGGCCGCAAGGTCGGCCATGCGACCGTCCGCGCCGACGATACGCAGACGCTGGCCCAGCGCCTGACGACCCTGGGCGAGGCGCTGGGCCGGCAATCGCAAGTCGCGCCGGTCGTCGCGCGGCTGGGCGCTCCCACCGCCGTGTGATCTCCGCGCTCTCGGGTACTTAGGGCGATGAGGCGGCGCGTCCGGCGCGCCGCACGCCGTCAGTCACGCGACGACGGCGCCCGCGCGCTGCGGTCGGGCCGCGCCACCGCCCAGAAACTGGCGGCCACCAGCACCCAGCACAGGCCGAGCGACAGCGGCACCACCGGTCGCTCGACGAGGGTCTGGAACAGGTAGGCGATCGCGTAGTCCCAGCCGTAGCCGAGGAAGCCGGCGATGTGGATGACTGCCCACAGCACCAGCGCCATGACGGACCACGCCACCACGTAGGACGACAGCGTGCTGCGCTCGAGCCTGCGCAGCGCCGCGTGGACCGGTAGCCCGATCAACAACATCGCGACGTAGCCGAGCGAAAGTCCAATGGCGGCGCCGAGCGCCAGCCGCTGGCCGCGGCTGAGCTCGGAAAGGATCGCGTCGGTGATCGGAAAGGACACCCGGACGTAGGCGATCGCGAAAGCGGCTGTCCACACCGGCGCGATCGCGGCGGCCGCCAACGTGCGTTTCCAGGACCCGAGGCCGCGGCTCATCTGGGATCGTCGCTGACCACCAGCGGCACGCCGCGGGTCGGGTGCTCGAGCACCAGCACCGGCTGCCGGTACACCCGCTCGATGGTCTCGCGGGTCAGCACCTCGCGCGGGCTGCCATCGGCGGCGACGCGGCCGTGCTGCAGCATGACGATGCGGTCGGCATGACCGGCGGCGAGGTTGAGGTCGTGCAGCACGACGATCACGCAGGCGCCGTCGTCGGCCAACTGACGGGCGGTCCGTAGCACCGCCTCCTGATGCTGCAGGTCGAGTGCGGCGGTGGGCTCGTCCAGGAACACCACCGGCGTGGTCTGCGCGAGGACGCGCGCGAATGCGGTACGCGAGGCTTCGCCGCCCGAGAGTGTCTGCACGTCACGGCCGGCGAGGTGGACGATATCGGCCGTCGCCATCGCCGCCTCGGCGATGCGGGTGTCCTGCGCCGGGGCCGGCGGGTGCGGCAGACGGCCCATCGCGACGACCTCGCGCACGCTGAAGGCGAAGCGCACCGCGTGGTCCTGCGGCAGCACGCTGCGCTCGCGCGCCAGCGCGCGTGCCTTCCAGTCGCGCAGCGGTGCGCCCGCGAACCGGACGTGGCCCGTTGCCGGAACCAGGTCGCCGGAGGCCACGGCCAGCAGGGTCGACTTGCCGGCGCCATTGGGGCCGACGAGCGCGGTCAGCGTGCCGCGCGCGAAGCGCAGATCGACGTCGTCGAGGATCGCGCGGCCGTCGATGCGCACGCTCGCGCGCTCGATCGCCAACACGTCCTGGACGGCATCGACCGTGCTCACGCGCCGCCCCGCTTGCGGCCGCGCAGTACCAGCCACAGGAAGAACGGCGCGCCGAGCGCGGCGGAGAACAGGCCTAGCGGGATTTCCGACGGCGGATCGAGGCTGCGTGCGGCGGTATCGGCCAGCACCACCAGCAGGCCGCCGGTCGCGCCCGACAACGGCAGCAACCAGCGATGGCCGGGGCCGGCGAGCAGGCGCACGAAATGCGGCACGACCAGACCGACGAAGCCGACCACGCCGGCGAATGCGACCGCCGAGCCGACCAGCAGCGCGCAGACCGCGACCAGCAGTGCGCGCGTGCGACGCACGTCCAGGCCGATGTGCTGGGCCTGGCGTTCGCCCAGCGCGAGCATGTCCAGCGGCGTCGCCAGGCGCGTCAGTGCGATCGCGCCGATCGCAAACGCCGGCACCGCGGCCAGCAGGTCGCCCCAGTCGGCCATCGCCAGCGAACCCATCTGCCAGAACACCAGCGACTGCAGTTCGTCGCTGCGCGCGATATAGGTGAAGAACCCGATCGCCGCCGAGCAGCCCGCGGCGATCGCGATGCCCACCAGCAGCAACGTCGCGGTGCCGCCGCCGCGATCGGGGCGGGCGAGCAGATAGATCAACGTGGTCGTCGCCGCGCCGCCGACGAATGCGGCGACCGGAATCGTCCAGGCGCCGAACACGGTGGCGCCGAGCACGATTGCCGCCACTGCGCCGAGCGCCGCGCCGTGGGTCACGCCCACGATGCCCGGGTCGGCCAGCGGGTTGCCGAACAGGCCCTGCAGGCCCGCACCGGCCATGGCCAGCGAGGCGCCGACAATGACTGCCAGCAGCGCGCGCGGCACGCGCAGGTTCCAGACCACCGAGATGTCGCGTTGGGTCAATGTGCCGGCATCGGCCAGGCCCAACTGGTGGGCGATCACGTGCATCACATCGCCCGGCGGGATCCGCAGCGGGCCGACACCGAACGACAGCACGATCACCAGCGCCAGCAGCGCGAGCATGCCGACGAACAACAGGCCGCCGGGCGGCCGCCTGACCTGGCCGGTGCGCCGCGGCGTCGCGCGGCCCTCGGCACTCATGCGCCGGGCTGGGCGTCGAGCTCGGCGGCCAGTTCGGCCAGCGCGGTCGCCAACGCCAGCGCGCCGGTGCCGCTGGCGACGCTGGTCGCCTTGAGCTGCAGGTCGGGCATCACCCAGACGCGGTTGGCGATGCCCGCCGGCGTCTGCCGCAGGGTCGGGTAGGCCTTCCACAGGCCGTCGGGTCCGCCGAACACGCGCAGGTCGTCCTCGCTGACCAGGATCACGTCCGGGTCGGCGGCGATGATGCCTTCGTTGCTCAGCTGCGAGTAGTTGGCCACGCGGGCCTCATCGCCGACGTTGATGCCGCCGGCCAGGCGGATGACTTCGGCCGCCGCCGTGTCGGCGCCACCGACAGTGGGCGCGCCCCCGCCGCCGGTGGCCGAGACATGGATCACCCGCGGGCGGCGGGTGTGGCGCGCGGCGATGCCGGCGGCCTCGTCGAGCTGGGCCTGCACGCGCGCGGCCAGGTGTTCGCCCTCATCGGCATGGCCGAATGCGGCGGCGATCTTGCGGACCTTGTCCGGCGCCGGCTGCAGTTCGTCGACGATGATCATCGCGTGGCCGGCATCGCGCAGCGGCTGGGCGAGCTTGCCGTGCCGGCGCAGGCTGTTGCCGACGAACAAGGTGCCGTCGAGGCTCAGCACGCCCTCGATGCCGGTGGTGCGGTTG
Organism: Xanthomonas citri pv. mangiferaeindicae; assembly: GCA_002240395.1. Classification (NCBI taxonomy): domain Bacteria; kingdom Pseudomonadati; phylum Pseudomonadota; class Gammaproteobacteria; order Lysobacterales; family Lysobacteraceae; genus Xanthomonas; species Xanthomonas citri. Next base: position 437,356 of record CP016836.1, on the reverse strand, counting down.
AACAGGAAATGGTGCGGCGCCTTGCGCCCGGTTTCGGTGACGCTGTTGACCGGCGCGGCGAACACCTGGTCCGACAGGCCGAGCGCGTCCATGACCATGACGATGTCGTCGTTGCCGACGATCGTGCGGCTGGTGTCGGTGATGGTGACCTCGACGCCGTCGTCGGAGCGAACGGTCGCCGGCAGGTCCTGGGTCGAACGCGGCACCTGCGGAATGTCGGTGCCGGCGACGCGGCGCCAGCCGTCGGGCAGTGCCGTGTCCGCGACGTCGGTGGCGGCCTGCGGGGAGGCGGCGCCGTCGTCGCCGTTGCGGGCGCAGCCTGCGAGGGCACAGGCCAGACTGGCGGCGAGCAGGGCCGCATGGCGGATCGTGACGCGCTGGACCATCGGGCTGTCACCTTGTCGAATCGGTTGAAGACGCAGCGGCCGGACGGGGCCGGCCGCTGCGGATATGGATTTTAGCCGGTATCGCCCATCGGGCGGCCGCGCGCCGCGTGCGCTGCCCACGCCACCGAAGTGGCGCGGGCACCGGTCTCGGCACGCCGCCGGCGCGATCAGCGAGCCTTGGGCGCGATCCGGCGGATGTGGTCGCCCTTGGGGTCTTCGGCGCCGCGCGCCTTGTTCACCGAGTAGACGACGCCGTCGGCGCCCTTGCTGACGTGGTTGGGGAAGCTGCCGCCGTCGAAGTTCGCCACGACCTGGCCGTTGTCGTCGACCACGGTGATCGTGTCGGCGCCGCGATTGACGACGTAGGCCAGGCGCTGGCTCGGCTCGTAGGACACGTTCAACGCGCCGGCGCCGACGTAGACGTCATGGTCGATCGTGCCGGTCTGCGGGTCGACGATGAGCAGGTTGTCGCTGCCCTGCGACACCACCAGCAGGCGCTGGCCGACCGGATTCCAGGCCACGCCGATCGCGCTGCGGGCATTGACCAGCGGGACCACCTTGTCCACGGTGTTGTTGGCGGTATCGATGACCGCAGCTTCCGGCGTGGACATGCTCGCGGTGTAGAGCTTGCCGGTCGCGATGTCCAGATCGAGGCTGGTCGGCGCGAAGGATTCGCCGCGCACGCCGGACTCGATGACGATGTTGTCGAGCTGGGTCAGGCGCTTGGCGTCGAACACCGAGATGAAGTTCTCGCCCGATGCCGTGGCGTAGACGCGGCCACGCTGCGTGTCGACGACGACGTCGCGCGCGTGCGGTACGGCGCCGACCGGGAACTGCTTGACCAGCGACAGGTCGGACTGGCGGTAGACGGCGACCGTGTCCTGGCGGGTGTTGGTGACCCAGACGTTGCCGTTGGCATCGTCGACGCCGACGCCGTACACGGCGAAGACGCCGCCGGCCGGTGCCGCGCCGGGCGTGGCGCTCGCCACGACTTGCAGCGACTGCGGGTCGACCTTCTGCAGCGCCGACACCGTGACCGGCGGGCGGCCGACTGCGCTGGTCACGAACAGGGCGTCGTTCTTCGCGCTGTAGGCCACCTGGTACAGGCCCGGCGCGAGCTTGGCGCTGCGCACGTCGAAGCGCGCTTCACCCGACACCGGCAACTGCTGCGAGACCTTCAGCTCGAGGATCGAGGCCGCGTCCGGGCCGCTGGTGCGCACGACTACCGGGTGCACGCCGACGGCGGCATCGGCTGGAATCGCGACCCGGCCCTTGAAGGCGCCCTGGGCGTCGGCGACGAACGGCTGCGCGTTGAGGACGGTCTCGCCGCGCTGCAGCGTGACCTGCTGGCCGGGCTTGAAGCCGCTGCCGTTGAGCTCGACCTCGCTGCCCGGCAGCACGACCTGGCTGGCGGCGCGGACGTTGCCCTTGAAGTCGGTATCGGGCTGGCTGAACACCTGGGCGCCGGCGAGGCCGGTCACGGCCGAAAGTGCAAGGGCGAGGGCGGCCAGCCGCAGGCGGCGGGAAGGCGAGGTTGTCATGACGGACTCCTGGAGCGCTGAAAGAACCGGCGGAACGTGCAGCCGGAAGAAGGGAAACACGGTGGCTGGGACGTCGGACGTCGTGGCGATGGCGGACGCCGGCAAAGCCGGGGTCCGGGTCGGGCGGGGCGCGGCCTGGGCCGCGCCGGGATCATCGTGCCGGGTCCACGCCATCGGCGTGGCTCGGCGTGTCGCTGTGGTCGGCGATGCCGGCAACGGCATGGAGCGTCCACATCAGCGAGGCCCGGAACATCGGGCCGTGGGTCAGTTCGGGGAACTCACGATAGGTGACCTGCAGGCCGTCGACGCCGGACAGGCGCTCGGCGAGCCTGTGCGCCGCGTCCGGCGGCGCGGCTTCGATGCGGCGCAGGTGGACCTGCACACGCGGATCCGACAGGTCGCGGTGCGCGACCTGCCGCGTGCGCTCGCCTTCGCCCAGTCCGATCAGCACGCGCGCCCGGCGCCCGGCGTTGTTGGCCACGAACCGCTGCTCGGGTGCGCCCAAAAGCGCGCCGTCGCCCCACCACAGCGACGGACTGCCGGCAGCGTAGGTATCGAACGCGCCGGTCCGCGTGTACAGCGTGTGCAGCGCGAACAGACCGGCCAGCGAATGGCCCCACAGCGTCTGCTGCGCCGGGTCGGTCTGCACCCGGCGGGCGACCTCGGGCCGGATCGTGCGCTCGAGGGTCTCGAGCATCGCGTCGGCCCCGCCGCCGCCAACGATCGTGCCGCCGCCGCGCACCGGCCGTTCGCCTTCGAACGGGGTGTAGTCGCGCGTGCGCGCCTGCGAATCGATCCGCAGATCATTGGGGTAGCCGACGAACACCAGCGCATGCGGCACCGGTTGGGCGGCGAGTTCGGCCAGCAGTGCATCGTCGAATTCGACCAGCGCGGCATTGCCGTCGAGCATCCACAGCGCCGGATAGCCGGCGGCCGGTGCCGGCGTCTTCGGCACTGCGACGTGCACGCGCCAGGTGCGCTGGCCGTCGCGGCTGGCGATGTCGAAGCGTTCGAAGGCGTAGTGGGGCGAGGCGTGGTCGGCGACGGTCTGACCGATCGCACGCGTGGGGTCGCGCTGCTGCGCGGCCGCGGTCGACGGCACGGCCTGCAGCGCGAGCAGCAGGCCGGCGGCTGTGGCCAGCGTCGCCAGGCGGATCGGGCGGTGGGAGGTGGGGCGGCGGGTGTGCATGGGCGTGCGCATCGAGAGCTCAGAACCCGATGTTGGTGCTGACGAACCAGGCGCGTCCAGGTTCGTTATAGGTGTAGGCGCCGGCCCCCTGGATCTCGTTGGGTGTGCCGAGATTGACGCCAGAGGCGTTGCCGCGGCGGAAGATGCGCTTGTCGAGCAGGTTGTCGACGCCCAGCGTGACGCTGACCCGATCGGTGATGCGGTAGCGCCCGCTCAGGCCCACGAGTGCGTAGGGCGGCATGCGGTCGGCGGCGCTGCCGGTGACCGGGCGGCCCTGGTAGTCGAGGCGCTGCGGCACCTGCTCGCCATAGAACGTCGCCTTGGCCAACAGCGACAGGCGCGCGCTGGCGCGCCAGTCCAATGCGGTGTTGACCGTGTACTCGGGAATCGTCGACAGCGCGTCGCCGGTGCTTCGGTTCTTGGACTCGAGCATCCAGGTCACATTGGTGTTCCAGCGCAACGTGTCCGCCAGCGGCAGCTCCACGCTGCCCTCCAGGCCCTCGATCACCGCCTTGGGAATGTTGTCCCAGCGGAACACGTCGACGTTGCCGACGCGATCGATCGCGACGTGGCCGGCCTCGACCTTGTCGCGGTAGTCGTTGCGGAACCAGGTCAGGCCGGCCTGCACGCGGCCGTCGGCGAACTGCACGCCCACTTCCTTGTTGACGCTGGTCTCGGCGTCGAGTGCATCGTTGCCGACCAGGAAGCACGGACCGCCACCTCCCCAGCAGCCGATGCCCGCGCTGTAGAGCGAGTAGCCGGCGTTGCTCTGATAGAGGTTGGGCGCCTTGTAGGCGCGGGCGATGCCGGCGCGCAGCGTCCAGGATGGCAGGAACGCGAACGCGGCGCTGACCGCCGGGCTGAGGTTGCCGCCCAACTGGTCATGGTGGTCGTAGCGCAGCGTCGGGGTCACGGTCAGCGCGTCACCGATGTAGACATTGTCCTCGACGAACACCGAGGCGATGCGCGCATCGGTGCGGCCGCTCCATTGGGTCGGCGGCACCGGTACGTTCGGCTGCGGATTGCGGTCCTTCAGGCCGGAGGCGTTGTCCTCGAGTCGGCTGTCGACCCACTCGGCGCCGACCGTCAGCACGTGGTCGACGCTGTCGCCGGTCATCGTGTGGTTGACTTCGCCATGCAGGGTGAGCGTGCGCAGGTCGATGTCGCCGAACCCGCCGTCAACGATGAAGATGCCCTCGGTGCCACCGGCCAGGCCTTCGAGCAGGCGGGTGTTGCGGGTCTTCTCGACGGCGGCGTAGGCCAGTGAGCGGGTGGCCTGGCCGTATTCGCCGCGATGGCTGACGTCGAACGTCCGGCGGTAGAGCCGGTTGGTCTCCGCATCGATCCACTTGAGCACTTCGGGATTGCGGTTGGTGTTCTGGGTATCGCCGGCATAGAGATTGCCCTGGCGGCTGAACCCCGCGCCCACGTCGATCCGGTGGCCGGGCAACACGTCCCAAAGCAGCTTGGCCGCAGCGTTGCGGTTGCGCACACCCTCGCGTCCGGCAGGAAAGGTGCCGGCATTGCTGCCGCTGCGTGCCGAGGCATGATCGCGGTTGATGGCGAAGTCGTCGGATTCGGCCTTGCCGGCGCTGCCCGACAGGCGGAACGAGAGCCGATCGGTCAGGGGCCCGCTTATCTGCAGGCCGGCGCGCTGGCTGCCGCCGTCGACACCGTGGGTGGGCACCAGCCCGTAGACGCTCAGCGAGCCGCCGAACTGCGGGCCCGGCGCACGGGTGACGATGTTGACCACACCGCCGGCCGCGCCGCTGCCGTAGCGCGCAGCCGCCGGACCGCGCAGCACTTCGATGCGCTCGATCTGCTCGGGCGGCACCCAGCCGGTGTCGCCGCGCGAGTCGCGCTCGCCGCGCCAGCCGTAACGCACCGAGTTGCGGCTCGAGACGGGGATGCCGTCGACGAGGATCAGGGTGTTCTCCGGACCCATGCCGCGGATGTCGATCTGGCGGTTGTTGCCGCGCTGGCCGCTGGTCGAATTGCCGGTCAGATTGACGCCCGGCAACGTGCGCAGGAACTCGGCGATGTCGTTGCGCGGCGGCTGGCGCTCGATGTCGTCGGCAAGCACGGTGGACGCGCCCAGCGCCTGGCGTGCGATCTGCTCGGCGGTGACCCGCACGGTGTCGAGCGTCGTTGCGTCCCCCGGCGTCTGGGACAGTGCCGTGAGCGGCAGCAGCGCGGCGATGGCGCTGGTCAACAGGGCGGGACGGAGGAGCGGGCGGGAGCGAACGGGCATGGGGGATCCGAGACGGCGCAGAACGAGGCGCGTGAAGGCCTCGTTATTTTATGGTTTATGAGATTGATTCTCAATCGTGACGTCCGATGCATGGGACGAACAGGCCGCCCCATGCATGACGATGGCCGCTCAGAATCGTGCGGTGGCCCCCACGAACCACGTGCGGCCGCCGCCGTCGTAGTTGCTGCCGTCTTCCAGCGTCGATTCGTCGGTGAAGTTGCGCACGCCTGCGCGCAGCGTCAGATGGGCGTTGACGTCGAAGCCACCGACCAAGTCCCAGGTGGTGTAGGCCTTGGCGAAGGTCGGGCTGGTGGCCGAGATCAATTGCTCGCCGACATGCTGGGCGCTCAGCGACAACGCCCAGGCGTCGTCGATGCGCCAGTCCAGCGAGGTGTTGGCGGTGAGCTTGGGCACCACCAGCAGGCTGGCGCCGGTGGTGCGGTTCTTCGACTCGAGCATCCGGGTGGCATTGGTGGACCAGGTCAGGCGTTCGTGCAACGGCACGACGATGCTGGCCTCGACGCCGCGGGTGCGCGCCTCCTGCAGGTTCTGCGCGACCGTCCACCAGAACCCGTTGACATAGCTGCTGTCGAAGCCGGGCAGGGCGCTGAGCGGCATCTGCTCGATCTTGTCCTCGAAGTCGGTGTGGAAGTAGGTCGCCGCCAGCGACCAGCCATCGCGGTCGAAGCCGGCGCCGATCTCGTAGTTGGTGCTCGTCTCCGGCTCGAGGTTGGGATTGCCGGCCATGTAGCAGCCGCGGGTGCCGTCGGCGTTGGGGCGGTAGGTCGGCGAGGAGGTATCGGTAGTCCAGCCCTCGGGCGCGAGGCTGCGGCAGCCATTGCCGCCGGACTGGGTCGCCGCGCCGGCCGAGCCCTGCTTGAGGTTGGGCGCGCGGAAGCCGCGCGATACACCGCCGCGCACCGTCCAGTCGCGCGACGGATGCCAGACCGCGTAGACGCGCGGACTCAGATTGTCGTCGTAGTTCTCGGTGTTGTCCCAGCGCAGGCCCAGCGTCAGCGTGAGGTTGTCGCGCAGCGACAGATGGTCTTCGACGAACAGCGCCCAGGCGTCGGCCTCGCTCTTGGGGCTGATCCGGCCGCTGCCGGTCCAGGTCACCGGCACGGTGCCGATCGTATCGACGTTCTGCAGCTCCTCCCGCTTCCATTGGCCGCCCACGTTGAGGGCATGCGGCACGCCCCAGTCGAAGCCGGTATTGAAGACGGCATCAAACACCGTCTCCTTGGCGTGGTTGCCCACCGCACTGCCCTCGTCTTCGTAGTCGTTCTGGACCAGGGTCGCCTTCGAGGTCGAGGCGTCGCCGTAGCGGCCGTCATGGCTGAGCACGTAGCCGGTGTGCACCAGCTTCGACAGGCCGAACGCGTCGAGTGCTTGCCCACCCACGTTGCGCTGTACGCCATGCGAGGCCTCGAACCCGATGGCATGGTCGTCGTTGACGCGCCACTGGAGCAGGGCGTTGGCAGTCTCGGAGCGCGTGCCGGGCGTCCGCCCGATGCCGGTGCCGGTATCGGAGTCGCGATCGGTCAGGTTGGCGCCGACCCGAAGGCCCAGGCGCTCGGTCAGCGGGCCGCTGAACCGGGCGCCGAGCTGGACCGTGTCGCCGCGGTCCGAGGCGTCGGGCAGGCTGTAGTTATAGGTGGCGGTGCCCCCCAGGTGGGCGCGATCTTGCGGGTGATGATGTTGATCACGCCGCCCATGGCGTCGGAGCCGTACAGCGACGACATCGGGCCGCGAACCACCTCGATGCGCTCGATCATGTCCGGCGACAGCCAGTCGAGATCCTGGGCGCCCAGATTGTCGCGGTAGTTGACGCCCGACGAATTGCCCTGGCGGCGACCGTCGATGAGGATCAGCGTGTACTGCTCCGGCAGACCGCGCAGCCGGATCTTGGCCTGCGCGCCCGACAGGGCGTAGCCGCCGGTCACGCCGGGGATCGTGCTCAGCAACTGCCCGAGGCTGCCGACGGGCTTGCGTTCGATGTCCTCGCGCGTGATCACGCTGATGCTCGCCGGGGCGTCGCGGATCCACTGCTGCACGCCGGTCGCGGTGACCACGACGGTATCGAAGTCGGTCGCCGCCGGGGGCGGCGTGGTGGACTGGGCGGCAGCGGGCTGCGCCAGGACGAGCGCGACCACGGCCGCGAGCGGGGAGAAGGCGAGACGGTATGACATCGGAACTCCGAAGGGCGTCGCTACTGAATAGGCGGGTCTTTGCCTGCGCGCCGGCAGAGCGGCGCGCAGACAGGAATATGAATGATACTTGTTTGCGAACGATTCTCAACAACTCATTCGGCTATGGATCGCAAATGAGAGTTGGTATCATTTGAGCGCGTCGCGCCCCCCGCTTTTGGCGTTGCCGGCCGGCGCGAGGCGACGGATCCGTCGTCCCCGCCCCCTGTCGCCGGCCCGGCCGGTGGATCGAGAGTCGCGCATGTCCGCTGTTCCCGCCTCGCCCCCTCGCGTGCCCGGCCTGTCGGCGCTGGTGTTCACCGCGTTCGCCGGGACGATGGCGATGATGGCCTTCGTCGCCGTCGTCGGCCCGATCGTGCGGTTGCTGGGGCTGGCGGAGTGGCATGCCGGCTTGTCGGTGACCGCGGCCGGCGTGCTGTGGATGCTGTCGGCGCGCCGCTGGGGCGCGCTGAGCGACCGCATCGGACGCCGGCGCGTCCTGCTCGCAGGCCTCATCGGTTACGCCCTGGTCTATATCGCGATGGCGGTGTTCGTCGATCTGGCGTTGCGGCATCCGCCGGCAGTGCTGCTGTCGGTGCTCGCGCTGGTCGCCACGCGTGCGCTGGTCGGACTGTTCTATGCCGCGGTGCCGCCGACCGCCGCGGCGCTGGTCGCCGACGCGGTGCCGCCGGGGGGCGCGGTGCGGTGATGGCGCGGCTGGGCAGCGCCAACGCGGTCGGCATGGTGCTGGGCCCTGCTGCCGCCGGCTGGATCGCCTCCCGCAGCATCGCGCTGGCGCTGTACCTGGCGGCGGCCCTGCCGTTGTTGTCGCTGCTGGTGCTGTGGTGGCGGCTGCCCGCGGCGCCGGTCGCGTCGGCGCCGCGATCGGGCCCGCGCCCGACCATGGCGGTGGCCGATCGCCGCCTGCGCCTGCCGGTCTACGCGGTGTTTGCGGCGATGGTCTCGGTGACGATCGCGCAGGTCGTGGTCGGCTTCTTTGCGATCGACCGGCTGGATCTGTCGCCGACCGACGGCGCGCGCGCGGCCGGGATGTCGCTGACCGCGGTCGGCCTGGGCCTGATGTGTGCCCAGGCGCTGGTGATGCGATTGCGCGCGGTGCCGCCGGCGCGCTGGATCGCGATCGGCGCGCTGATCTCGGCGCTAGGCTTCACTTCGTCGGCGTTGGTGGCCGTGCAATGGCAGTTGTTGCTGGCCTACGGGGTCGCGGCCTTCGGCATGGGGTTTGTGTTTCCGTCGTTCCAGGCGCTGGCGGCCGATTCGGTCGAGGCGCACGAGCAGGGCGCGGCCGCCGGCACCATCGCTTCGGTCCAGGGCCTGGGCATGGTCGTCGGCCCGCTGCTGGGCACGCTGCTCTACCGCGTCTCGCCCAGCGCGCCGTATCTGCTGATCGGCGTCGTGCTGCTGGTGTTGTCCACCGCCGCCGCGCTGCATCCCCGCGAGGCGGCGCGATGACCGAATCGGCGTTCATGGCAGCGCCCGAGGCGATCGTCGGCGACGGCGATGCCACTGCGGCATCGACCTGGTTTCGTCTGCGCGGCCCCGCGCGGCGGATCGCCGCGGAAGGCCGGCAGACAGCGCTGCCTGCGGGGCCGACCTCGACGCTTGGCGCCCGGGTGGCGGCGTTCTTCGCCCAGGTGCGCCACGGGCCGGACGTGCTGGTCGGGGCGCTGCCGTTCGACCCCCACGGCGACGATGCGCTGTACCAGCCTGCAGGCCTGTCGACGGCCGACGATGCGGTGGCAGTTGCGGCCTGGCCGCCGCCGTTGCGCGGGCATGTGGCCGAACCGGCCGCCGATGCCTATGCGACGGCGGTCGCGCGCTGCCTCGACCGCTTGCATGCGGTGGACGCCGCCGCACCGCTGCGCAAGGTCGTACTCGCTCGTAGCCTGCGAATCGATGCCGCATCAATGATCGATCCGCTGGCGCTGGCCTCGCGCCTGGGCGCCGATGCCAGCGTGACCACGTATGTGGCACCGCTGCCGGTGGCCGCGGGCGAGGCACCGGCTTGGTTGGTCGGCGCCACACCCGAACTGCTGGTGTCGCGCCGCGGCCTGGAGGTGGTCTCGCATCCGTTGGCCGGCTCGGCGCGGCGCGCGCGCGATCCGGCCCAGGACACGTGCGCGGCGCAGGCGCTGCTGGCCTCGGCCAAGGACCACGACGAGCACCGGCATGTCGTGGAGGCGATCGTCGATACGCTCGCGCCGCTGTGTAGCAGGTTGCAGGCGCCGTCGACGCCGTCTCTGCACGCAACCGCGACGATGTGGCACCTGGGCACGCGGATCGTCGGCACGTTGAAGGATCCGTCACTGTCCTCGGCCGCGCTGGCCGGCCTGCTGCATCCCACGCCAGCGGTCTGTGGCACGCCGCGCGAGACCGCGCTGGCGGCGATCCGCGCGCTTGAGCCGGTCGATCGCGGGTTCTACGCAGGCGCGGTGGGCTGGACCGATGCCCAGGGCGATGGCGACTGGTACGTGTCCATCCGCTGCGCGCGCGTGCAGGGCCGCACGATGCGCCTGTTCGCCGGTGCAGGTATCGTGCCCGGCTCGCAGCCGGCGCTCGAGGTCGACGAGACCGCGGCCAAGTTCCGCGCGCTGCTCGATGCAGTGGACATCGACGACGTGCGCGCTGCCTGATTCGATCGAGGATGCCATGAGCGACACTTCCGCCCCGCAGCGCCTGCCGCTGCGCCAGGTCTGGCCCGACGAACGGGTCGCGCATTACCGCGCGGCCGGTTACTGGCGCGGCGAGACCTTTCCCGGCTTCCTGCGCGCGCGCGCCGCGGCGCATCCCGATGCGATCGCCGTGGTCGGCGGTGCGGTGCGCTGGACCTATGCGCAGCTGTGGGCCGAGGCCGAGCGCATCGCTGCCGGCTTGCTGGCCCAAGGCCTGGCGCCGGGCGATCGGGTGGTCGTGCAGTTGGGCAATGTGCCCGAGTTCATCGCGGTGGTCTGTGCGCTGTTCCGCGCGCAGCTGGTGCCGGTGTATGCGCTGCCGGCGCACCGGTTGACCGAGGTCGCGCATTTCGCGCGCAAGGCCGAGGCGAGCGCCTACGTCTGCGCGGAGAAGTACGAAGCCTTCGATTACCGCACGCTGGCGCGTGAGTTGCAGCGCGAGGTGCCGGCGGTGCGCCACGTATGTGTGGTCGGTGACGGTGCGGAATTCGTGTCGGTCGCCGCGCTCGACGGCGATCGTGCCGCGCTGCCGGGCGATCCCGATCCGCAATCGGTCGCGTTCCTGCAGATCTCCGGCGGCAGCACCGGGCTGTCGAAGCTGATCCCGCGCACGCACGACGATTACATCTACAGTTTCCGCGCCAGCAACGATATCTGCGGCATCGATCGCGACAGCGTGTATCTGGTCGCGCTGCCGGCTGCGCACAATTTCCCGATGAGCTCGCCGGGCTTCTTCGGCGCGCTGTACGCCGGTGCGCGCGTGGTGCTGAGCCCGGGGCCGGGCCCGGATGTGGCCTTTCCGCTGATCGCGCGCGAGCGCGTGACCTGTGTCGGTCTGGTGCCGCCGCTGGCGCTGCTGTGGGCCGATGCGGCCGGCAAGGCGGCGCACGATCTGTCGAGTCTGCGGGTGGTGCAGGTTGGCGGCGCCAAGCTGGTGCCCGAAGCGGCGCGACGGGTGATCGCGGGATTGGGCTGCACGCTGCAGCAGGTGTTCGGCATGGCCGAGGGCTTGGTCAACTACACCCGGCTCGACGATCCGCACGAGGTCGTGATCCAGACGCAGGGGCGGCCGATCAGTCCCGACGACGAGGTCTTGGTCGTCGATGATCACGGCACGCCGGTGCCGGACGGCGGTACGGGGCATCTGCTCACGCGCGGTCCGTACACGATCCGCGCGTATCACAATGATGCGGCGGCGAATGCGCGGTCGTTCACCGAGGATGGGTGGTACCGCACGGGCGATATGGTCCTGCGGACGGCCGAGGGCAATTTGGTGGTGCAGGGGCGGGCGACCGATCACATCAATCGGGCGGGCGAGAAGATTTCGGCCGAGGAGATCGAGGATCATCTGCTTGCGCATCCGCAGGTGTTCGATGCGGCGGTGGTGTCGATTCCGGACGATTTTCTTGGCGAGCGCAGTTGTGCGTTCGTGATTCCGGGTGAGGTGCGGCCGCGGCCTGCCGAGTTGAAGGCTTGGGTGCGTGGGCGGGGCTTGGCGGCATTCAAAGTGCCGGACCAGATCGTGTTCGTCGATGCGTTCGGCACGACGGCGGTGGGCAAGGTGAGCCGCCGCGAGTTGCGTGCGCAGTTGCGGGCGCGGTTTCTTGCGGAGCAGGGCGCGTGATCAGGGCGCGTATCACCGATGGTGTGCTTGGCGTGGCCGCCGGTCATCCGTTCGTTGTTGCCGCGTTAGTGGGGCATCGGCCTGCTGGCCAGCAGCCGCTTGTCCCTCGGTCAGGGCATCCTGCCCTGACTCGGGCGCGCACCCCCTCCGCTTCGCGGAGCGGTCCGGCCCGGCGCAGCACGCCGGGCGTTCGCCCGCTCGCGCGGCCTGCGCCGCGCAGGCAGAGCGGGCTCACCCCTGGCGCGCTTGGCGCGGCCACCGGCCACCAGTCCGCTGCTGGCAACGTTTCGATGGTGCCTTTGGTGAGCGCGGCACTGTCTTGCGCTTCTGCGTTGGATGGGCATCGGCCTGCTGGCCGGCAGCCGCTTGCCCCTCGGTCAGGGCATCCTGCCCTGACTCGGGCGCGCACCGTCCCTGGCGCGCTTGGCGTGGCCACCGGCCACCAGTCCACTGCTGGCAACCTTTCGATGGTGCCTTCGGATGATCGTGACTTGTGTGAGGTCGGGAAGGTCGCTCTGGCCCCATGCGAAGCCGTCTCCGAAGCAGATCGCCTGGCGTCTGCGAATGAGGCGAGTGCAGAGCGTGCAATCACGACTGCAGAAGGATTGAGCGAGTAGACATGGGGCTTCCGACGATTCCTGCATACCCGTTGCCGACGGCGGCCGAACTGCCGGCCGCGCGTGGGCCGTGGGTGCCCGAGACCGGCCGCGTCGCGTTGCTGGTGCACGACATGCAGCGCTATTTCCTGGCGGCCTACGAGGCGCAGGCGGCGCCGATCGCGCCGGCGATCGCGCACATCGCGCGGTTGCTGGCACATGCGCGCAGTCGGGGCATTCCGGTGTTCTACACCGCGCAGCGCGGCAATCAGGATCGGCGCGATCGTGGGTTGCAGGCCGATCTGTGGGGCCCGGGCATGCGCGCGACGCCCGAGCACGAGACGATCGTCGACGCGCTCGCACCGGTCGATGGCGACCATGTGCTGGTCAAGCATCGCTACAGCGCGTTCCAGCGCAGCAATCTCGAGACGATGATGCGGGCGCGCGGTCGCGACCAACTGTTGATCACCGGCGTCTACGCCCACATCGGCGTGCTTTCGACGGCGACCGAGGCGTTCCAGCGCGACATCCAGACGTTCGTCGCCGCCGATGCCCTCGCTGATTTCACCCGCGCCGACCACGATATGGCGCTGCACTGGATCGCGCGCACCTGCGGCGTTCCACTGACCACCGACCAGATTCTGGAGCTGTTGCCATGAGCGATCCCCTGACCCTGGCGCGCATGCGCGCCGACATCGCCCGGCAGTTGGGCGAGGCGCCGGAGGACATCGGCGATGACGACAATCTGATGGACCTGGGCCTGGACTCGATGCGCGTGCTCGGGTTGGTGATGAAGTGGGGCGAGTCCGGCCTGCCGCTGGAGTTCTCGCATCTGGCCGAGCACACCACGCTGGCCGGTTGGTGGCGCGTGGTGCAGGACCTGCAGCAGAAGCGCGTCTGATGGCCGAGGCGGTGGAGGCGTCCGTGGTGTCGGTGTCTGGCGATTGGCCGCTGACCCAGGCGCAGTCGGGTCTGTGGTACGCGCAGCGGTTGGCGCCGGACAATCCAGCGTTCAACACCGCGCATGCGCTGTGGATCGATGGGCCGCTGGACGTGGCCGCGTTCGTGCGCGCGGCCGAGCAAGCCGCAGCCGAGGCACCGGCGCTGTCGCTGCGCATGCGCGATACCGCCGGTGGCCCGCGGATGGGCATCGATTCCGAGCATCTGCCTCTACTGGAGGTCGTCGATCTGTCGCACGTAGACGCGCCCGAACGCGCTGCTTCGGCGGCGATGGCGCGCGATCGCGATACGCCGGTCGATCCGACGCGCGACCGGCTGGCGCTGCAGCGGTTGTACGCGCTCGGCGATCGGCGTTTCGTCTGGTACCTGCGCGTGCACCACCTGGCCACCGACGGCTACGGCATGGCGCTGCTGACCGAGCGTGTGCTGGCCCTGTACGGGGCGGCGTGCGGCGAGGCGGATGCGGGCGCGCCGTTTGCGCCGCTCGAGGGTGCGATCGCCGAGGACGCGGCCTACGCGGCCTCGGACAAATGCCGCCAGGACGCTGCCTATTGGCGCCAGACGCTGGCCGGCATGCCGGCGGTCTCCGGCCTCGACGCGGGCTTCGCGCCGGCCGCGCATGGTTGTCATCGGCTGAGCGTCGGCCTCGATGCCGAGTTGCGTGCCGACCTGCTCGCGCTTGCGCAGCGGCTCGAACAGCCCTGGCCGGACGTGCTGACCGCGCTGGCCGCCGAGTACTGCCGGCGCATGGCCGGACAGGCCGAAGCGGTGGTTGGGGTGCCGTATATGGGCCGGCTGGGCAACGCGAGCGCGCGGGTGCCGGCGATGGTCATGAACGTGCTGCCATTGCGCGTGCCGGCGATGCCCGGCACCTCGCTGGCCGACTTCGTGCAGGCGACTGCGCGCGCACTGGTGCGCGGTCGACGCCACGGCCGCTACCGCGGTGAGCAGTTGCGCCGTGATCTCGGCCTGATCGGCGGCCACCGCCGGCTGCATGGCCCGCTGGTCAACGTGCAGCCGTTCTACCGCCCGCCGCGGTTGCATGGCGCGCAGGTGCGGCTGGAGATCCTGGGCACCGGGCCGATCGACGATGTGACGATCGGCTTTCGTGGCGACGGGGCGACCGCGCTCGAGCTTGAGTTCGAAGCCAATCCGACCCTGTACAGCGCCGACGACATCGCCGCGCACGCGCAGCGGCTGCTGGCGTTTCTCGCCGCGGCCTGCACCGCCGACGGCATCGATGACATCCCATTGGCGACACCGGACGAGGCGCGGCGCGCGCTGGTGGACTTCAACACGACCGCGCACCCGCTGCCCGACACCACGCTGGCGGCATTGATCGAGGCGGCGATGACGGCGACGCCGGATGCGCCGGCACTGGCCTTCGGCGACACGACGCTGCGCTACGCCGAACTCGATCGCCGGACCCGTGCCCTGGCGCGGGCATTGCAGGCACGCGGGCTGGGCCGCGAAGGCGTCGTCGCTGTCGCGCTGCCGCGTTCGCTGGACCTCGTCATCGCCCTGGTTGCGGTGCTGCGCGCTGGCGGCGCCTACCTGCCGCTCGACCTGGCGCACCCGGACGATCGGCTCGCTCGCATTCTGCGTTCGGCGCAACCGCTCTGCGTGCTGGCCGCATGCGACACGGCGGGCCGCTGGCCCAGCGACGTGCCGCTGTTCGCGCCGGACGACTGGCCGATGGCCAGCACGACAGAAGTCGAGCCCTCCCCCGCAGGCGGGGGAGATGAGGGTTTCCGGATGCTGGCGCCGACCGCAGCGATCAAGCCCTCCCCCGCGAGCGGGGGAGGATTGGGTGGGGGCGAACGCCGCAGCGCGCCCGGCCCCCACCCGTCGCCTACGGCGCCGACCTCCCCCGCAGGCGGGGGAGGTGGGGCTTCCCGGTTGATGGCGCCGACCGCAGCGATCGAGCCCTCCCCCGCAAGCGGGGGAGGGTTGGGTGGGGGCGAACGCCGCAGCGCGCGCGGCCCCCACCCGTCGCCTACGGCGCCGACCTCCCCCGCAGGCGGAGGAGGTGGGGCTTCCCGGATGCCGGCGACGACTGCAGCGATCGGACCCTCCGCGACAGGCGGGGGAGGTGGGGCTTCGCGATTGATGGCGACGACCGCAGCGATCAAGCCCTCCCCGCGGGCGGGGGAGGGTTGGGTGGGGGCGGACGCCTCGACGCGCCGTTCGTGTCGCCCGCACAGCCGGGCGATGCGGCCTATGTGATCTATACCTCGGGCTCGACCGGCGAGCCGAAGGGCGTTGTCGTCGAGCACCGCGCGATCGTCAATCGCCTGGAATGGATGCGCACGCACTATCGTATCGATGCGTCCGATCGCATCCTGCAGAAGACGCCGGCGACCTTCGATGTCTCGGTCTGGGAGTTCTTCCTGCCATTGATCGCCGGCGCGGTACTCGATGTCGCGCCGCCGGATGCGCATCGCGATCCGGTCGCGCTGGCCCGGCTCATCCGCGAGCGCGGCATCACCACGCTGCATTTCGTGCCGTCGATGCTGGCCGCATTTCTGGCGGTGCCCGATGCCGACGGCTTGGCCGTGCGCCGCGTGTTCTGCAGCGGCGAGGCGCTGGATGCCGAGCTGCGCGATCGCTTCCACCGCAGCGTGCGTGCCGAGTTGCACAATCTCTACGGGCCGACCGAGGCCGCGGTCGATGTGAGTTTCTGGCCGGCCGGCGCCGACGACACCTCGCGCCCGGTGCCGATCGGCTTCCCGGTCTGGAATACGCAGCTGTATGTGCTCGATGCGCGCATGCGCCCGCTGCCGCCCGGCGTCGTCGGTGACCTGTACCTGGGCGGTGTGCAGCTCGCGCGCGGCTATCTCGGCCGCGACGACCTGACCGCCGAGCGGTTCATCGCCGATCCGCACCGGCGCGGCGGGCGTCTGTACCGCACCGGTGACCTCGCGCGCTGGCGCGCCGATGGCGCCGTCGAGTTCCTCGGCCGCAGCGACCACCAGGTCAAGTTGCGCGGGCTGCGTATCGAACTGGGCGAGATCGAGGCGGCGATCGTCGCCAGCGGGCAGGCCGCGCAGGCGGCGGTGATCGTCCGCGAAGACCGCGCTGGCGACCGACGCCTGGTCGGCTATCTGCAGCCGGTCGACGCCGGTGTGTTCGATGCCGAGGCGCTGCGCACGGCTGTCGCCGCGCAGGTGCCCGACTACATGGTGCCGGCCGCTTTCGTGGCGCTGGACACCTGGCCGGTCACCGCCAACGGCAAGCTCGACCGCGACGCGCTGCCGGCGCCGGCGTTCGATGTCGGGGCGTTCGTGGCGCCGCGCACGCCGACCGAGGCCGCGGTCGCCGAGTTGTTCGCGCAGGCGCTGGGCGTCGCGCGTGTCGGCGGCGATGGCGACTTCTTCGCGCTGGGCGGCGATTCGTTGTCCGCGGTGCACCTGCTGCTGGCGATCCAGCGCCAGTTCGGTCGCGATCCAGGCCTGGGCGCGCTGTTCGCGACGCCGACGGTGGCCGGCATCGCCGCGCTGCTCGATGCCGACGCCGCCACGCCCGACCACGGCCTCGGCCCGACGATCGCGCTGGCACGCGGCGACGAGGCGTCCACGCGTGCGCCCCTGTTCGTCGTGCATCCGGCCGGTGGCATCGCGTGGTGCTACCGGGAGCTGGCGCGCGCGCTGCGCCCGCGGCGCGACGTCCACGGCCTGCAATCGCCGGCGCTGGACCTGGCGCAGCCGCTGCCCGACAGCATCGATGCGTTGGCCGAGGACTATGCCCGCCGCGTCGCCGCGTTGCAGCCGACCGGCCCGCTGCACCTGCTTGGCTGGTCGGTCGGCGGCATCCTCGCCCAGGCGATGGCGGTGCGCCTGCGTGCGCTCGGCCGCGAGGTCGGCCTGCTCGCATTGCTCGATGCCTATCCCAGCGAGTGCTGGCGCGCCGAGCCCGAGCCCGACGCCGTCGATGCGCTCCGGGCGCTGCTGGCGATCGCCGGCTACGACCCGGACCGCCATCCCGAGTTGCGCAGCCGCGAAGCGATCGTCGAGTTCCTGCGCCGCGGCGACAGCGCGCTCGGCAATCTCCCGGGCCACGTGCTCGATGGCGTGGTGCGCGCGGTCGTCGACACCAATCGGCTTGTGCGGCTGCACCACCACACGCGGTACGACGGCACACTGCTGCATGTGCGTGCCGGCCTCGACCATGTCGATCGGCCGCAGCTGCAGTCGGCGTTGTGGCAGGCGCATGCGGCGCGGGTCGAGGCGGTCGAGCTGCCGTTCCGGCACGGCGAGTTGACCGGTCGCGACGCGACCGCGGCGATCGCGCCGCTGCTCGATACGCGGCTGGCGGCATTCGACCTACATCCCTGAGCGCGACGTGCGATGCGCCGGACGCGCGTTGAAGCGTCAGGCCACATCGTACGACCGCGTCCACGAACCCCATTGCGGAGACTCTCATGCAACTCACAGGATTCGAAGGCCGGATCGCGCTGGTGACCGGCGCGGCCGGCGGCATCGGCGCAGCGGTCGTGGACTTGCTGCGGGCCAGCGGCGCGACGGTGATCGCAACCGACGTGCACGCGCCCGAACTCGTCGAGACGACCGGCGTGGTACCGGCCCATGCGTTCGCGCTCGACGTGACCGATGCGGTGGCGGTCGATGCGTTCATCGCGCAGGTGGAGGCCGAGGTCGGACCGATCGACCTCGCCGCGCATGTTGCCGGCGTGCTGTCGACGACCCCGGTGCTGGAGACCAGCGATGCGGAGTGGCGGCGCACGTTCGCGGTCAATGCCGACGGCGTGTTCCACGTCGGTCGCGCGCTTGCCCGGGTCATGGCGCAACGCCGCCGCGGTGCGCTGGTCGTCGTCGGGTCCAACGCCGCAGGCATCCCGCGCCATGCGATGTCGGCCTATGCCGCGTCGAAGGCCGCGGCGACGATGTTCGTGCGCTGTCTGGGACTGGAGCTTGCGCCGCTGGGCATCCGCTGCAACCTCGTCGCACCGGGGTCCACGCGCACGCCGATGCAGACCGGGATGTGGGCCGATGCCCATGGCGAGGCCAGGGTCATCGCCGGTAGTCTGGAGACGTTCAAGAGCGGCATCCCGCTCGGCAAGCTCGCCGAGCCGGTCGACATCGCGCACGCCGCAATGTTCCTGTTGTCCGAGCAGGCCGGCCACATCGCGATGCAGGACCTGTACGTCGACGGCGGCGCGACGCTGCGCGCCTGAGTCGATCGCGCCGCGCCCTCGCGCGCGGCGCGGCGTTACCCTCCGGTCGTGGACGACCCGGACGCGTCCGTTGGCACGACGAAGACGAGCGCCGTGCGCGGCGGCACGGTGAAGCGGCCGCGCGTGGCGTCGATCCTGGCCGATTCGCGCGGGCGCGGATCGGCCGCCTCGGGCGCACGGTGCACCGGATGCAGGGTCCACGCACGCCCGGCAAGCTCGGGCGCATCGAGCGTGCGCGCCTCACTGGCGACGTTGATCGCGTAGAGCACCTCGGCAAAGCCGGCATCGGCCAGACCGCGGCCGTCCATGTGACCGGCGACGAGCTCGGGGTCGGCATCGGCGCCGGGGAAACGCAGGCGGGCCTGGACCTGTGCAGCGTCGGGCAGCCGGAACAGCGGCGTGCTGGCGCGGATGCGCAGCAGGTCCAGGCTCATGTCGCGCGTGCGCAACACATCGCCTTGGCCCGGGCGGATGCGCGTCGCATTGGCCAGCAACGGGCGCATCAGCGGCCAGTTGGCGCCGTTGTCGGGGGCCGGCGGCAAGCCGGTGCCGAAGCCGTGGACCGCGCCGGTCCAGTCGATGCGGTTGAACCAGTCGCCCGAGTCGAAGCTGTTGCGGTCCAGCGACTTGGAGCGCAGCAGTTCGACGCCGGCGTGCAGGTAGGCGATGCCTTGGCTGAAAGCGGTGGTGGCGATGGCCAGTACCTGCGCGTGCACGCGCGCCTCGACGTCGGCATCGGCCGGCAGGCGGAACACGTTGATGTCGAACAACGTCTGGTTGTCGTGGTTCTCGACGTAGTTCACGACCTCGGTGGGCTGGGTCGCAAAGCCGGCCGGTTGGCCGGCATAGTCGACCTGCGCGAGCGTGCGGCCGTCGGGCAGCCGGTAGTCGCGCAGCGTACCGGCCAGGCCGACACGGACCAGTTCGGCCTGGCGCCGCAGCAACGCCGCGTCGGCGTGGCCGTGGATCCAGCCACGGTGGGCGTGCAGGGCTGCGCCGCTGTCCGAGGGGCCACCGCCGCGCACCGCGTCGCGCGCCCGGTCACTGAAACTGCCAATGCCGGTGCCGCCCAGCGAGCGCTGCGAGGCCTGCACGAAGCGCGCGCCATCGGCGACCTCGCCGAAGTTCCAGCCTTCGCCCAGCAACGGCACCGGACGTCCAGCGGCAGCGTCCACGCGCGTCTGCAACGCGAGCATCGCCGCACGTGGCTGGTGGCCCATCAGGTCGAAGCGGAACGAATCGATGCGGTAGTGGCGCACCCACAGCTCGGCCGAATCGAGCATGAGCTTGGCCATCATCGCGTGCTCGGTCGCGGTATTGGCGCAGCAGGTCGACTGCGCGACGCGGCCGTCGGCGTCGTAGCGGTGGTAGTAGCCGGGCACGATGCGGTCGAGCACCGACTGTGGGGCCTGGCCCCAGGCGCTGGTGTGGTTGTAGACCACGTCCATGCCCACGCGCAGATCGAGCGCGTGCAGCGCCTGCACCATCTGCCGGAACTCGAGGATGCGCGCGGCCGGGTCCGTCGCGTCGCTGGCAAAACTGCCTTCGGGCGCATTGAAGTGCAGCGGGTCGTAGCCCCAGTTGAAGCAGTCCTGTGCCGCGACCGCCATCACCGCGGCCTGCTGCGCAGTGCTGTCGGGTGCTGCATCGGGCACTTTGGGCGTGACGCAGCCGACCTCCGGTACCGTGGCCAGATCGAACACCGGCAGCAGATGCACATCGGTCACGCCGTCCGCGCGCAGCCTGCGCAGGTGGCGCACGCCGTGCGAGTCGGCCTGTGCGAAGGCGGCATAGCGGCCGCGTTGGGCTGGCGGCACGCTGACGTCGTCGCGCGAGAAGTCGCGCACGTGCAACTCATAGACCACCTGGTCGGTCGCGGCGCGGAGCGAGGGCGCGGCGTGCGCGTCCCAGCCCTCGGGCTTGAGCGCGGGCGCGTCGAGGTCGAACACGACGCTGCGCCGCGAGTCGGCCGTCAGTGCGACCGAGTAAGGATCGGTGACGCGGTTGCGGACGACACCGGTGCCCGGCACGAACACGTCGACCAGCCACAGGTAGGCGTGGCCCGACAGGTCGCCAGGGACCACCGTGGCCCAACTGCCGGTCGTGGCGTCGCGCTCGAGCGTGCGAACCGCGGCGGCTGGTGCGTCGGCATCGTCGTAGAGGCACAGCGCGACCGACTGCGCTGTGGGCGCCCACAGTCGGAACGTGGTCTCGGCGGGGCGGGGCAATGCACCGAGGTCGGACAGCGTAGTCGCGGCAGCATAAAAGTCGTCGAGAGCGCCGGCGTGCTGGAGGGCGGTCGCGTCGAGCACGCGGCCATGCGTGTCTTCGTGCACCAGCAGTAGTTGGCTGCGATGCAGCATCGATAGCGTGGCGTCGTCCGCGTCGGTCTGCAGCGTGACGCCATCGCCGACGAAGCCGAAGCGCTCGGCCAGTGCCGCAGGCACCGGGGCCGCACGAACCTGGAGATCGAGTGCGCCGTCGTCGCCCTGTACGGTCGCGCCCGGCCGTACGGCCAGCGTGGCGTCCGCAGCGTAATACAGCCGGAAGCGCGTATCGGGTGCGGCGGCGGTCCCGGGCCAGCGCAGCAGATGGCGGTCGAGCCAGTGGGCGCGCGCGTGATCGGGCAGCGCGCCGGCCTGGACGGGGTGCAGCGTGCGCGCGAAGCCGGGCGCGTCGCAGTCGGCCAATGCGCCCGGGGTAGCGAGGGCGCCGCCGCAGGCCAGCAGGCCGATGGCGAGCGCTCCAGGCAGCGCGGTGAGCGACAGGCGCACCGTCAGTCCACCGCGGCGAACAGCGCCGCGTGCGGCGGCAGGCGGACGCGGCCGCCATCGAGGTTGCCGGCCCGCAGGCCATGGCCGTCTAGCACACGCAGGAGCGCGAGCTCGGCGGGCAGCGTCCAGTCGACTGTATCGCCCGACAGGTTGAACACGGCCAGCACGCGGTCGTCGCCGTCGCCGCGTACGAAGGCCAGCATCGGCGCCGGCGCATCGACGAAACGCTGGGCGCCGGCGACCAGCGCCGGCTGGCCGCGGCGCCAGTGCAGGAAGCGGCGCACGGTGGCGAGCACCGAGCCGTCGTCGCGCGATTGCGCCTCGACGCTGCGCGCGCGATGCGCGTCGGGGATCGGCAACCACGGCTGTCCGGTGGTGAAGCCGGCACCGGCGTCGGCGGTCCACGGCATCGGCGTGCGGCAGCCGTCGCGGCCCTTGAAGTTCGGCCAGAACGCGATGCCGTAGGGGTCGCGCAGTTGCTCGAACGGCACCTCGGCCTCCGGCAGCCCCAGTTCCTCGCCCTGGTACAGACAGACCGAACCGCGCAGCGCGCAGACCAGGCCGACCAGTTGCCGGGCGAAGTCGTCGCTGGGCTGGGCGCCGCCCCAGCGCGTGACCGCGCGCTGCACGTCGTGGTTGGAGATCGCCCAGCACGGCCAGCCGTCGGTCATCGCCGCTTCCAGGCGTTCGACGGTGTCGCGGATGTAGCCGGCGCTGAAGTCGTCGACCAGCAGCTCGAAGCTGTAACCCATGTGCAGGCGGCCGGCGCTGGTGTATTCGGCGGTGGTCGCCAGCGAATCCTCGGCCGAGATCTCGCCCAGTGCGGCGACATCCGCGTAGCGGTCCATCAAGGCGCGCAGCCGCTCGAGGAAGCCGATGTTCTCCGGCTGGGTGTTGTTGTACCAGTGGTACTGGAAGGCGTACGGGTTGTCGGGCGCAAAGCCGCGGCCCACGCGCAGCGCTTCGGGCTTGGCGGGGTTGTCGCGCAGTTGCGCGTCGTGGAAGCAGAAGTTGATCGAATCGAGCCGGAAGCCGTCGACGCCGCGGTCGAGCCAGAACTGCACATAGTCCAGCGTGGCCTGCTGCACCTGCGGGTTGTGGAAGTTCAGGTCGGGCTGGCTCGACAGGAAGTTGTGCAGGTAGTACTGGCAGCGCCGCGGGTCCCAACGCCAGGCCGGGCCGCCGAAGATCGACAGCCAGTTGTTGGGCGGCGTGCCATCGGGCTTGGCATCGGCCCAGACGTACCAGTCGGCCTTTGGGTTGTCGCGCGATTGCCGGCTCTCCTCGAACCAGGCATGCGCGTCGGAGGTGTGGCTGAAGACCTGGTCGATCATGACCTTCAAGCCCAGCGCGTGCGCCTTGGCCAGCAACGCATCGAAATCGGCCAGGGTGCCGAACATCGGATCGACGTCGCACTGGTCGGCAATGTCGTAGCCGTAGTCGGCCATCGGCGAACGGAAGAACGGCGAGATCCAGATCGCATCCACCCCCAGGCTGGCGACATGCTCCAGCCGGTCGATGATGCCGGGCAGGTCGCCCACACCGTCGCCGTCGCTGTCCATGAAGCTGCGCGGATAGATCTGGTAGATCACCGCGCCCCGCCACCACCTGATGTCGCTCATCGCTCTCTGCCTTCGGTCGCCTTCTGCGGCGCGGTGGGACGGTAGACGATGCCGTGTCGCCTGCGAAAGCGCACCTCCCGGGCCTGTGGCATGAATACGTATGCAGGTCGCCGCCGTCGTGAGCGCGCTCGCTACCATGGCCTGGCCTGCGCACCCTGCGTGGGCGCAGCGGACCTTGGGAGGGGCCTCGCAGCGATGGGCAACCGCAAACCGTCACTGTCGTTCTGGCAGATCTGGAACATGTGCTTCGGCTTTCTGGGCATCCAGTTCGGATTCGCCCTGCAGAACGCCAACGTCAGCCGCATCTTCCAGACGCTCGGCGCCGACATGGAGCAGGTCCCGGGCCTGTGGATCGCCGCCCCGCTGACCGGCCTGCTGGTGCAGCCGGTGATCGGCTACTTCTCCGACCGCACCTGGACGCGGCTGGGCCGCCGTCGCCCGTACTTCCTGTGGGGCGCGCTGTTCTCGACCGCCGCCTTGGCGGTGATGCCGACCTCGCCCGAGCTGTGGATCGCCGCCGGTACGCTCTGGGTGCTCGACGCGTCGCTGAACGTGTCGATGGAACCGTTCCGTGCTTTCGTCGGCGACCAGTTGGCGCCGCGCCAGCGTCCGACCGGCTATGCGATGCAGAGCTTCTTCATCGGCGTCGGCTCAGTGATCGCCAGTGCCCTGCCGTTCGTGCTCGCCAAGGCGGGCGTCGCCAATACCGCCGCGGCGGGCGAGGTGCCCGACACGGTGCGCTATGCGTTCTGGTTCGGCGGCGCGGTGCTGCTGCTGGCCGTGTTGTGGACGGTGCTGCGCACGCGCGAGTACCCGCCCGAGGTGCTGCGCACATTCGACGACGCGACGCCCGAAGGCGCGCTGCCGGCCGCCGGCGCGCCGGTGCCGCCAGCGGGTGGTGGACTCGCCTGGCTGCTGCTCGGCGTGGCCGGCATCGTCGCGGTGGCCACGCTCGGCCTGGACCGCATGCTCTACGTGCTGGCGGGCCTGCCGCTGGGCTACGGCCTGCTGCGGATGGTCGCCGCACGGCTCGCCCCGCAGCGGATGCTGGCCACGATCGCTGCCGACCTGCATGCGATGCCCACGACAATGCGCCAGTTGGCGGTCGTGCAGTTCTTCTCGTGGTTCGGCCTGTTCGCGATGTGGATCTACACCACCGCGGCCGTGGCGCAGACCCACTACGGCAGCAGCGATCCGCAGTCGGCGGCCTACAACGACGGCGCCAACTGGGTCGGCGTGCTGTTCGCCGCTTACAACGGCTTCGCCGCGCTGGCCGCGATCGTGATCCCGTGGCTGGCGCGTCGTGTGGGCCTGCGCGGCGCGCACCTGGTCAACCTGATGCTGGGTGCGCTGGGCCTGCTGTCGATCGCATTCGTCGACGATCCGCGCTGGCTGCTCGCCTCGATGGTCGGTGTCGGCTTCGCCTGGGCCTCGATCCTGTCGCTGCCCTATGCGTTGCTGTCCGACAGCCTGCCGGCCGAGAAGATGGGCGTGTACATGGGCATCTTCAATTTCTTCATCGTGATCCCGCAACTGGTCGCGGTCAGCACGCTGGGCTTTCTGCTCGGGCGCGTGTTCGATGGCGAACCGATGCGCGTGCTGATGCTCGGCGGCGCCAGCCTGGCGCTTGCGGGGCTGTGCGTGCTGCGGGTCTCGCGCCCGCGCGGCGCATGAGCCGCGCGGCGCGACCGGCCGATCTTTCCTCCCGTTCCCACGTCAGGAGCCGCGCGATGCCGCGAACGTCCCCCTTCTGCTCGCCGCGCTGCTGTGTGCCGGCTGCAGCCATGTCGCGACGCGCGATGCGCCCGGCGCATCTGAAACCATGGACCTGTACGGCACGCTCGAGCCGTTCGCCGAGCACGCGGTGTACTTCGTCGTCACCGATCGCTTCGTCAATGGCGATCCGAGCAACGACCACCGAGAGCAGGGCGGGGCGCACCGCACGTTCGACATTCCGGTCCGGTGTCCGGATGGCATCGACGGCAATATCGGCTACCTCGGCGGCGACTTCCGCGGCGTGCTCGACAACGCCGGCTACATCCGTGCCATGGGCTTTGGCGCGGTGTGGATCACGCCGATCGTCGACAATCCCGACGAAGCCTTCACCGGCGGCGACCCGATCTCGTGCAACAGCACGCTGAGCGACCACGGCAAGACCGGCTACCACGGCTACTGGGGGACGAACTTCTACTGGCTCGACGAGCACCTGCCCAGCGCCGATCTCGACTTCCGCGGCTTCACCGACGGCATGCGCGCCGCGGGCCTGAAGACCGTGCTCGACATTGTCGGCAACCACGGCTCGCCATCGTGGACGATGCCCACCGCGCAGCCCGGCTTCGGCCAGATCTTCGATGCGCAGGGCAGGCTGGTCGCCGATCACCAGAATCTACCGCCGCAGCAACTCGATCCGGCGGGCAATCCGCTGCACGCGTTCTACAGCAACGTCGGTCCGGTCGATGCCAAGACCGGTTCGATCTTCGATGGCAACCTCGCCCAGCTCAGTGATTTCGATGCCGCGAACCCCGCGGTCATGGAGTATCTCGCCGGCGCCTACCTGCAGTGGATCGACCAGGGTGCGGATGCCTTTCGGGTCGACACTATTGCCTGGATGCCGCATGCGTTCTGGCGCGAGTTCGCCGAGCGCATCCGCACCCGGCATCCAGGCTTCTTCATGTTCGGCGAGGCGTTCGAGTTCGACGCCAACCGGATCGCCGAGCACACCTGGCCCGGCAATGGCGGCATCAGCGTGCTGGATTTCCCGATGAAACAGGCGATGGACGAGGTCTTCGCCAAGGGCGCGGGCTTCGAGCGTCTGGCATCGTCGCTGCATCTGGAGGGCGGGCCGTACGCGAACCCGTACGAGCTGACGACGTTCTACGACAACCACGACATGCCGCGCATGGACGCCAGCGATGCCGGCTTCATCGACGCGCACAACTGGCTGTTCACGGCGCGCGGGATCCCGGTGATCTACTACGGCTCGGAGACCGGCTTCATGCGCGGCCGTGCCGAGCATGCCGGCAACCGTGCCTACTTCGGTCAGGCGCGCGTCGATGCGGCCGCCGCGCATCCGATCCATGCCGCACTGACCCGGGTGGCGAACCTGCGCCGCACGACCCCGGCACTGCAGCGCGGGTTGCAACTGCAGCTTGAACTCGAGGGCGACCGCGCGGCGTTCTATCGCGTACTCGATGTCGAGGGCCGTGCGCAGATTGCGCTGGTGTTGCTCAACAAGGGCGAGGCGCCGTGGCAGGCCGAAGTGACCCGCTGGCTCGAGCCGGGCACCTGGCACGACGCGCTCGACGGTGGCACGCGTGCGGTGACCGACCGGCTACAGGCCACCGTGCCCGCGCACGGGCTGCGGGTCTTCGTGCTCGACGCGGCGCCTCGCCGCGCCGACCTGCGCGCCCGCCTTCGGCAGGCGATGGACGCCCGTCTCGGCGGGCCGCGCTGATCGGGGCGTCCGGCGCGCCGCCTGCGCGTCTGCTGCTTGTTCAGACTGAATGGGCGTATCCGGTTGATCGGATTGACTTCAGTCAAGGCGGGGGCGACACACTGTCGCGGATACTGCCCGCATGGACACCATCGCTTCCGCCTTTCCGCAGGACTGGCCCTTCGATCCGGACCTGCTGCGTCGCTACGACCGGCCCGGGCCCCGTTACACCTCGTACCCGACCGCGCCGCAGTTCCTGCCCGGCTTCGGCGAGGTCGACTTGCAGGAACTCGCGCGGCGCGGCAATGACGACCCGATCCCGCGCCAGCTGTCGCTGTACGTACACGTGCCGTTCTGCCGCAGCCCCTGCTTCTACTGCGGCTGCAACCGCATCATCACCCGCGATGAGGCGCGCGGGCAGGTGTACCTGGACCGCCTGCATCGCGAGATCGCGATGGTCGCGCCGCTGTTCGATGCCGATCGCGAGGTGGTGCAACTGCACCTGGGCGGCGGCACGCCGAACTTCCTCGGCCCCGGCCAGATCGCCGAGCTGGTCGAAAGCCTCGGCGCGCACTTCCGCTTCAGCCAGGACCCGGCGCGGGATTTCTCGATCGAACTCGACCCGCGCTTCGTCACCCCCGACGACATCGGCCGCCTGGCCGAGATCGGCTTCAACCGGGCCAGTCTCGGCGTGCAGGATTTCGACCCGGTCGTGCAGGCCGCGGTCAACCGCATCCAGAGCGTCGAGCAGACGCTGGAGATCATCGAGGCCAGCCGTCGCTACGGCATGCGCTCGCTCAACGTCGATCTGATCTACGGCCTGCCCAAGCAGACGCTCGAAGGCTTCGGCCGCACGCTCGACACCGTGATGCAGGCGCGCCCCGACCGGCTGGCGATCTACGGCTATGCGCACCTGCCGGACGTGTTCCGGCCGCAGCGCCAGATCGATGCCGCCACGCTGCCGGCGCCCGAGGAGAAGCTCGCGCTGCTGGGCCTGGCGGTCGAAAAGCTGGCGGCGGCCGGCTACCGCTACGTCGGCATGGACCACTTCGCGCTGCCCGACGACGAACTGGCGCGGGCCCAGCGCGAGGGCGGGCTGCACCGCAACTTCATGGGCTACACCACGCACGCGCAGACCGATCTGGTGGGCCTGGGCGTGAGCGCGATCAGCCATGTCGGCGACAGCTTCTCGCAGAACCACCGCGGCCTGACCGAGTGGGAAGCGGCGATCGACGCCGGCACGCTGCCGATCTGGCGCGGCCTGGTGCTCGGCCACGACGACGTGCTGCGCGCCGACCTGATCCAGCGGCTGATGTGCCAGGGTGAGATCGACATCGGGGCGATCGAGCGTGCCTACGACCTCGACTTCGCGGCCTATTTCGCCGGCGAGCTGGCGGCGCTGGCGCCGCTGCAGGCCGATGCCCTGGTCGAGTGCACCCCCACCAGGATCCGGGCGACGTCGCGCGGGCGGCCGTTGCTGCGTATCATCGCGATGTGTTTCGACCGGTACCTGCAGAAGCCGAGTGAGCAGCCTCGCTATTCCCGCACGATCTGACGCCGCGCGTCCGGAGTTCGCCCATGGCCGGCCTTGAGCCGCGACCGCGGCCCAGCCCGATTGCCGACGACGGCGACGAGGTCCGCTTCTGCAGCACCTGTGCGTTCTCCTCGGCGTGTCTGGCCGAGGGCTACGACAAGACCGATCTGCGCGACCTGCATGTGCTGGTCGAGCACGTCGGCCCATTCCGTGAGGGCGACTACGTCTTCCGGGAAGGCGCGCCGTTCAACGCGATCGCCGCGGTCCGCGCCGGTACCATCAAGACCTACGTCATCGATGGCAATGGCCGCGAGCAGGTGCTGGGCTTCTTCCTGCCGGGCGAGGTGATCGGCCTGAACGCGATCCACAGCGCGCGCTACCCCTGCAACGCGGTTGCGCTGGACACCGTGATGCTGTGCCGGTTCTCGTTCCCGATGATGGCCACGCTGGCCGGGCGCATGCCGGGCCTGCAGAAGCATCTGTTCAGTCTGCTCAGTCAGGACATCGGCAAGGCTTCGCTGCTGACCGGCAACTTCAGCGCCGAGGAACGGCTGGCCGCGTTCCTGGTCACGCTCTCGCGCCGTTTCGCCGCGCGCGGCTTCTCGGCCACGCGGCTGCGGCTGATGATGCCGCGCACCGATATCGCCAACTACCTGCGCCTGGCGCCGGAGACGGTCAGCCGGGTGCTGCGGCGGATGCAGGACGACGGCGTGCTGCGCGTGGACCGCCGCGACCTGGAGATCCTGCAGCCGGTGGCGCTGGAGACGCTGGCCCATCACGTGCTGCGCGACTGACTGCTACGGCCAGCCGCATCCACAGGGTCAAGCGGCCAAGGCGCTACCGCAGGCGATATCCTGCAGTCGGCCCGCCGGTTGCGTGTGCGCCGTCGAAGTTCCCGTAGACACGCAGGCACGCAGTCATGCCGCCGGCTGCTCACCAGCTCAGGTGGAACATCAGCTTGGCGAGCAGCACGATGCCGACCATGTGCGCGAACACGCTCAGGTGCAGGCGTTTGAAGGTGGACGCCACCAGGTGGCCGCGCTTGCGCAGGCGCATCGCGAACAGGAAGTGTCCGAACACACCGAGCGCGAGCGCGATCTTGAGCGTCAACAACGTGCCGAAGCTGCTGGACAGCGGCTCGGCGAGCAGTGCGCGGTAGCGCCAGGCCATGCCCAGCCCACTGCCGTAGAGCGCCAGCAACACCCACGGCATCAACCGGCGCGCGCGCGCGCCGATCGCGACCTCGATCTGGTGCATGACGGTGCGCGGGACATGACGACGCACGCCTTCGAGAATCAGCACTTCGAAGAACACGGTGCCGACGAAGACGAAGGCCGCAAGCAGGTGCAGCACGTGGAACAGAGCGTAGTGGCGCATGCTGGGCTCGCATTCGATCGTGACGCGCAGGCCGGATCGGTCGACGTCGGGGAGGGCGCACCCGCACGTGCACGGCGCGAGTGCAGTTGCATCATCGGCAAGGCGCAGCGCTGGGCCAATGACATGGATCAACCCGGTCGCTGTCTGCGTCTTTGGGGATATCTGCAGTGGGGTCGCCGCCGCGTTTCGTGTGTCGCGGCGCGCACTTCCAGCGCGCCGTCAGGCGCATTTCACGCGTGCTTGACACAGGTCAAGGTTGCCCGGGCAGGGCTGGCCGACGATGCCGCGGACCCCGAAAGAGACCAGTGCCATGAGTTCGACACGCAAGTTATGGATAGGGCTGACCGCCCTGTTGCTCGCATCCTTCGCGGTGCTGTTATGGGTGGGCAGCGAGGTCCACCGCAAAGCCCCGCCGATGCCCGACAAGGTGGTCACTGTCGATGGCGAGGTATTGTTCACCCGCGCCGACATCGAGACCGGCCGGCAGGTGTGGCAATCGATCGGCGGACAGCAGTTGGGCTCGATCTGGGGCCATGGTGCCTATGTCGCCCCCGACTGGGGCGCGGACTGGCTGCACCGCGAAGCCGAAGCCGTGCTGGACCTGTGGGCACGCCGCGAGCATGGCGTCGACAGCTACAAGCAGCTCGACGAGCCGACCCAGGCCGCCTACGCCAAGCGCGTGCAGGCGCTGCTGCGCCGCAATACCTGGGACGAAAGCGCGGGCACCATCACCATCGAGCGCGATCGTGCCGAGGCGATGGCGCTGGTCGGCGCGCACTACATCGACCTGTTCGGCAACGAGCCGGCTACCGCGGAGTTGCGCGAAGCCTACGCGATGCGCAACGACACGGTGCCCGATGCCGCACACCGCAAGGCGATGACCGGCTTCTTCTGGTGGGCGGCCTGGTCGTCGGTGACCGAGCGTCCCGATGACGTGATCAGCTACACCGCCAACTGGCCCGCCGACGAACTGGTCGGCAACACCCCGCCGCCCAGCGCCTTCCTGTGGACGGTCTTCAGTGTGCTGTTCTTGATCGCCGGTGTCGCGCTGCTGGGCTGGCACTACGCGGTCAACCATGGCGACGAGATGGTGCCCGAGCTGCCGCGGACCGATCCGCTGGCCTCGATCCGCATCACCCCGTCGATGCGCGCGAGCGCCAAGTACTTCTGGATCGTGATTGCGTTGTTCCTGGTGCAGATCCTGCTCGGCGCAACGACCGCGCATTACCAGGTCGAGGGCCAGGAGGCCTACGGGTTCGCGCTGGCCGACATCCTGCCGTACTCGCTGACGCGCACCTGGCACACACAGCTCGCGGTGCTGTGGATCGCCACCGCCTGGCTCGGCATGGGGCTGTACATCGCGCCGGCGATCTCGGGCCATGAGCCGAAGTTCCAGCGTCTGGGCGTCAACGTGCTGTGGATCTGCCTGATCACGATCGTGGTCGGTTCGTTCACCGGCCAGTGGTTTGCGGTGATGCAGAAGATGGGTCTGGCGCACAACTTCTGGTTCGGTCACCAGGGGTGGGAATACGTCGATCTTGGCCGCTTCTGGCAGTGGTTCCTGTTCATCGGCCTGATCCTGTGGTTGACGCTGGTCGGCCGCGCGCTGTGGCCGGCGATCCGCCACGGCGGCGAATCGCGCTCGATCGTCAGCCTGCTGTTCCTGTCGGTCGTGGCGATCGGCGTGTTCTACGCTGCGGGCCTGATGTGGGGCGAGCACACGCACCTGTCGATGGTCGAGTACTGGCGTTGGTGGGTCGTGCACCTGTGGGTGGAAGGCTTCTTCGAGGTGTTCGCGGTGGCGGTGATCGCCTTCCTGTTCACCCGCCTGGGCCTGCTGCAGGTGCGCACCGCCACGATCGCGGTGCTGTTCGCCACGGTCGTGTTCATGGCTGGCGGCGTGCTGGGCACATTGCACCATCTGTACTTCGCCGGCACGCCCACCTCGGTGATCGCGCTGGGCGCGAGCTTCTCTGCGCTCGAAGTGGTGCCGCTGGCCTATGTCGGATTCGAGGCCTACCAGAGCTATCGACTGGGCCGCTCGACGCCGTGGATGCAGCGCTACAAGTGGCCGATCATGTTCTTCATCGCAGTGGCGTTCTGGAACCTCGTCGGTGCGGGCCTGTTCGGGTTCCTGATCAACCCGCCGCTGCCGCTGTACTACATGCAGGGCCTCAACCTGACGGCCAACCATGGCCACACTGCACTGTTCGGTGTCTACGGCATGCTCGGCATCGGCCTGATGCTGTTCTGCCTGCGCGGCCTGAAGCCGGGCGTGGAATGGAACGAGCGCGCGCTGAAGGTTTCGTTCTGGTCGCTCAACATCGGACTGGCAGGCATGTCGGCGTTCACGCTGCTGCCGCTGGGCATCCTGCAGCTCAACGCAGTGCTCGATCATGGCTACTGGTACGCACGCTCGGCGGAGTTCATGCAGCAGCCGCTGGTGGAGATGCTGGTGTGGATGCGCGTTCCGGCCGACACGCTCTTCAGCGTGGGCGCGCTGGCACTGGCCTGGTTCGTCCTGCGCCTGTGGATCGCGCCCAAGCAGGCGTCTGTGCCTGTGAACGCCGCAGGTATCGCCGCCGCCAAGCGCTGATTCCACTGATCTGTTGCACCGACCGGGGCCGCCACGCGGCCCCGGTTCTTTTTGGGGCCAGCGTGATCCAGTCGGCAGGGACCGCCAGCCGCATTGCGTGTCGTCGGCCCCAGAAGGTCGGCAGCGCACTCGCGGCCCAAGCGCGGGGCGGGCATCACTCCTGGATGGGCAACCGCGGCATACGGGCCCTCGACCCCGGCCACTGCATGGCGGCCGCCTCCACGTTCGGCTCTCGGCCTCGTCAGACTGTGCAGGCGCCATCACGGTTCCGGTGCGGCGAGGCCGCGGGCACACTATCGTTTCCATCCTGGCCGTGACGTTCCATATGCCCCACCTTCGTCCTGCTCGGATCGAGGAAGGCGCCGAGCTGGTCGAGCTCTGGCGCCGCTCGGTCGACGCCACCCATGATTTCCTCAGCGCACAGGACCGCCGCGCCATCGACGCCGAGGTTGCCGCCATGCTGCCGCACGCGCCGCTGCTGGTCGCCGCCGATGCCCAGGACCGGCCAGTGGGTTTCATGTTACTGGACGGTCACCATATGGACGCACTCTTCATCGATCCTGTTGCGCGCGGTACCGGTGTCGGTCGGTTGCTGGTCGAGCATGCGCTGGCCCGACATCCCGGGCTGAGTACCGACGTCAATGCACAGAATGCGCAGGCGCTCGGGTTCTATCTGCGGATGGGCTTTGTCGAGGTCGGGCGTTCGGCGCACGACGCGCAGGGGCGGCCCTATCCGTTGATCCACCTGCGCCACGGCGGCTGAGCCGCGGTCATGCCTCGCCACGTCATCACCCTGTTGCAGCGTCGTACCGTGGAATGGGGTGTTGCACGCGGCCTTGAAGCGCGGTAGTGGCCGGTGGGAGATCGCGGTCGCGTGGCCCTAGCGTCCTGCAGTTCCGGCACGCGGTTGACCCACGTCAACGACGCGGCCGTGGCGCATGGCCGAAGATGCCTGCATGAAATCACCCGCATCCCGTCCCTCGCCACAGCTGTTGGCGGCTGCTCCGCACCGGCTGATGTTCTTCATCGGTGCGGGCAATCTGCTGTTGGCCATGCTGTGGTGGGCGGCCTGGCTTGCGTCCCAACGCTGGTCGATGGGCTTCGGCATGCCGCAAGCGGCGACCTATCCGGGCTGGTTGCATGCGTTCGTGATGCAGTACCAGGTGCTGCCGAGCTTCTTCTTCGGTTTCTTGTTGACCACGTTTCCGCGCTGGATGGGCCTGCGCGAGGTGCCGCGCTGGCAGTACCTGCCGGTCGGCATCGGTCTGATGGGCGGTCAGGCGCTGTTGTTGTGCGCAGCGCTGGGGCTGGAGGTCGCATTGACGGTCGGCCTGTTCATGACCCTGGCCGGTTGGGGCGCCGGGTTGTGGCTGCTGACGCGGCTGGTGCTGGCCGAGCGCGGTCGCACCTGGCATGCCTGGTCGTGTCTGGCCGCGTTGTGGTTGGGCATGGCCGGGCTGCTGTGCTTCGCCGGGTTCGTTGTGACCGGCTCGCCATGGCTGGTGTTTGTCAGCATCAAGCTCGGGACCTTCGGCTTGCTGGCGCCGGTGTACCTCACCGTCGCGCACCGGATGTTTCCGTTCTTTGCCGGCAATGCCGTGCCCGGTTACGTCGCCTGGCGGCCGATGTGGTGGCTCGGCGCGATGTGGGGCTTGTTGATCGCCCACCTGGCGCTCGAGCTCGTACATGCCTACGCCTGGCTGTGGCTGGTTGATCTGCCGATGCTCGCTCTGGCCCTGTACACGCTCTGGCGCTGGTGGCCGCGCGGCGCCGCGCCGGGGCTGCTGAGCACCCTGTTCTTCGGGCTGTTGTGGTGGCCGGTGACGTGCGTGCTGCATGCCGCGCAGAGCTTGCTGTATCTGCAGACCGGCACGTTCCTGCTTGGCCGCGCACCGGCGCACGCCTTGTTCATCGGCCTATTCGGTAGCGTGCTGGTCGCGATGGTGACGCGCGTCACCCAGGGGCATTCCGGGCGCCCGCTGCGCATGACCGGCACGGCGTGGTGGGCATTTGTCGGCATCCAGGCCATCGCCGCGCTGCGGATCTCAGCTGAGGTGCTGCCAGACACGATGCTGTGGCTGGCGGTGTCCGCGCTCGGCTGGCTGGTCGTGCTCGGCCCGTGGGTGGCCCGAATCGGCGCCATCTATCTGTCGCCGCGCGCCGACGGCAAGCCCGGATGACGGTCGTAGAGCCGTCGGGCATGCTGCTGCTTTCATCGCTGGCCGCGTTGCGATCGTGGCGCGCTGGCCGGCCTCGTGTCGAGGGTCCGTTCCGATGATCGAGTTCTATCCCCAGATCAAGCATGCGCACATGGGACTGGCGTTGACCAGCGGCGCGCTGTTCGCGCTGCGTGGTGCGGCGCTGCTTGCCGGCATGCGCTGGCCGAAGGTGGCCGTCGTGCGTTACGTCAGCTATACGATCGATACCGCGCTGCTGACCGCAGCGATGATGCTGCTGACCATCCTGCCCGGCGCGCTTTATGCCAACGGCTGGCTGGCGACCAAGGTGGTGCTGATCGTGGTCTATGTCGTGCTGGGCATTCTGGCCTTCGGCGACAAGCGGTCGCGGCGCGCGCGGGTCATGTTCTATGTCGCCGCGTTGCTGACGTTCGGGCAGATCTATTGCATTGCCCGTGCGCATCACCCGCTGGGGCTCTTCTACCTGCTCTGAGCGAGCGCCGGTGCGGGCGAGACGCGCACGCTCGCCTTCATCCTCCAGCGCTGCGTCGTGCCGCAGTGCCGACTGCGTTTGCGACGATGCCTCATCCTCAAGGGCATCGCGTGTTCGAGCCTCGCGGTGGATCGCCGCAACGCGGCGCCAGCATCTGACGCACACCGCTCGCGCGTCTGACGAACCGGTCAGTGCGCCTGCACACCTGGCGTGTAGCGTTGGCACAGCGCGTGCGTTGGTGGTACGCGCCCGCAGCTCCATGTGCGCTGAGCGCCGGTGCGCTTAACCGGCGTCCTGTCCCGCTGCGCTCTGTGCAGTGGACGTCGGTGCCAGTGGCACCACATGGGCAATGCGCCCCGGTCTGACCCATCAGCATCCACAGCCGCGCAGCCCCGTCAAAGGTGGCGTTGAGAGCGCTGGCTTCTGATCGACCGCGTCCAGTCGGATTGGCATGCGCAGGGGGGCGGGGCGATGGGGGTCGGGCCGTGAGCAGACCGGCATCGGCTAAGTGGGCGGTCCGCCAGCACGCAGAGGCCAAGCGGCAGCGTCCGGCATCTGCTGTGGACCGCGCAGTGCGCAGTCCATCAGGCGCGCGACGCCAATCGCGACGCTTCGTGGTCGATCGACCCGGCCACGGCGTGGGTGGACGTCCTGCAGGTGCCGAATCTGACGGGTGACGGTGACCCGGCACGACACGCGGCGCATCTTCCGGCGTTGTGGAATGTGACGGTCTGTGGCACGCCGAGAACAAGAAAGACCACCCCTGCAATGCAGAGGTGGCCCAAGGCGCTGGAGAGAGCGCGTGACTTACTTGTCGGCAGGCAGCGCCAGGCTGGTGCTGGCCTTGATCGGACCGGCCGGGGACGGCGTGGTCATCAGGTCGTGGTTCCACTTGTCGCCGTCGACCTTGATGTGTGCGGCGGCACCGAGCAGGACAGCCTCGATCAGGTTGTGGTTGAGATACACATACAGGCCCGGCTGACGGAAGGTGTAGAGCGCAGCGCCCGCCGAGCCGCCGCGGATGAACCAGGTCTCCAGGTCCTTGGCCGGCGCGTTGTTGAACTTGCCTTCTTCCCAGACGTAGTCGCCATGGCCACCGATCAGATGCGGACGGCTGTCGCGGTTGGCCTGGGAGTGCACCAGTAGGACCGTTTCGCCGACCTTGCTGGTCATCGCGTGCTCGCCCGTCAGTGCGCCGACGGCGCCGTTGAACACGACATGCGAGGGTGTGAGGCTCTTCATCGTGGCCAGTGTGTCGGGCAGCGCCTCGGCATGCGAGCCATAGGTCTTGAAGTTGCCGTCGGCATCGCGCGGGACGTAGAAGTCCGTTTCACCGACATAGTAGGCGCGATCGTAGTGCAGCGGCTTGCCGTCGCCATCTTTCAGGCCGTCGCGGGGCAGCACCATCACTGTGCCCTGCATGCCCGAGACCACGTGCCAGGGTGTCATCGGACCGCCGGGGGCGCAGTGGTAGACGAACGTGCCCGGACGCGTGGCCTTCCAGCGCAGCACCACTTCCTCGCCGGGCTGGATGACCGTGAGGTCGCCGCCGCCCAGCGCGCCGGTGGCCGCATGGAAATCGATGTTGTGCACCATCGAATTTGTTGCAGGATTGACCAGCGTGAGTTCGACATAATCGCCCTCGTGCACGACCATCAACGGACCCGGCACTGAACCGCCGAAGGTCATCGCGTGCATCGTGGTGCCCTGGCCGTCGATGACGATTTCCTTTTCGACAATCGGCAGCGTGAACTGGATGACCTTGGGACCGCCCTTGGCGACCTGGTCATGGTCATGGACGAACGGCGGGCGCTTGAGTTCGACGTGCTGGCGCGGCAGGTTGGCCAGATCCGAGGCGTCGCTCAGCGTCGCGTTGACGAGGTCCTTGGCATCGACCGCCTGAGCGGGGCTGGACAGCAGAGGGGAGGCTGCGAGTGCGATCGCAGCGGCGAGCAGGCTGGTCTTCAGGACGTTCATCTGGGTGTCTCCTCTTGTTTCCGTTCGCTTGTTATTGGCGTGGAAACAATATGCGTCCGAGGATTATCTGCCGCCTTGATCGGGATCAAGAATATGTGAACAAATAATCGGTTGATTATTGTTTCAATTGAATAAATTGATTTCGATCAAAACCGATGTTGATTCAAATCAATCGATTCTCGAAATGCGATTGAACAGGAGGCTTTGGCCGATCCGGTCGCCCATGGCCGTGCGGTCCGGCCGAGAGGGCGCGACTTCCGTCGGGAGAGAAGCTGCCACTGTCCACAGCAGCGGATTGCCAGCCAACCGGCGTAAAAGAACCGGGGTCAGAGTGCGATTTCGCGAAGCGAAATTGCACTCTGACCCCGGTTTGTGGCGGGAGGCGCCCGCGTCGCGAAGCGGCCTGGTCGAGGTGGGCGACTTCCGGCTGGCAGGGCGCTGGTGTCGGAAGAGGCACGCCATTCCCGCATTGGGCGAAGTACCAAAAAAAAGCGCCACCCGAAGGTGGCGCCTGGTGTCGCGGGTCGGGCCCCGGGGCCCGGCGAACGGTCAGGGCTGGACGACCAGCTTGCCGCGCATGATCGCCGAATGGCCCGGGAAGGAGCAGAAGTAAGTGTAGTCGCCACCGGCCTTGAGCGCCGAGCCCGGCAGGGTGATCGTGGCCGTCTGGCCGCCACCGACCAGCTTGGTGTGCGCCAGTACGCGGCGATCGCCAGCCTGGACATAGTCGGCGGCTGCGCCGGCCTTGATGCCATCGCGAGCGACCGCATCGGCGTCCGGGGTCGCGGTCAGGACCACGTTGTGGCCCATGGCGGTGACCGGCAGGTTGCCGACGTGGGCGAGTTCGATCGTGACCGTGCGGCAGCTCGCCGACACCGTGGCGGTTCTCTGGTCGAACTGCATCTGGTCGTTGCCCTTCAGGCTGACCTTGCAGTTCGGGGTGGCGTGGGCCATGCCGGCGGCACCGAGGAGGGCGAGGCCGAGCAGCATCGTACGGGTGTTCATGGAGCGTCTCCGTTGGGGTCTGGTCTTCTTGCGTGGGGCCATCTTCCCCCGTTGCCGGCCACCGCGCCTTGATCTGGATCATTCCTGGCCTTTCAGGTGATCCGCCGGGATGATGCGCTTTCCTTCTGTTCATTCCGGGCGTTCGTGGCCCGGCGCACCGACCATGCCCGACCGCTCGACACCCACTCCCGGTCCCGCTTTGTGCAGTGAGGAGGACGTGGTCCGGCTGGTCCACGCCTTCTATGCGCGGGTCCGCGCGGACGCGCAGCTGGGGCCGGTGTTCGAGGCGCACGTCGAGGACTGGCCAGCCCACCTGGCGCTGCTGGTCGACTTCTGGTCGGCGATGTTGCGCGGGACCCGCCGGTTCCGCGGCGCGCCGGTGCAGCGACACATGCGGCTGGACGGGCTCAATGAGGCAATGTTCGCGCGCTGGCTGGTGCTGTTCCGCCAGACCACTGCCGAGCTGGGCAATGCGCCGATGCAGCAACTGGCCGACGAGATGGCCGAGCGGGTTGCCGCGACGTTCCTGGCCCGCTACCGCGACGCGCGCGGCTGAGCCGGCGGCAGCGCGCCGGTCGAGCCGCGCAACACCAGCCGGCCGGGAATCGTCCGGCTTTCGACCGGCGCCCCTTCGATCTGCGCGATCAGCGAGTCGACCAGCAGCGCGCCGGCCTGACGCGTGTCCTGCTGCACGGTCGACAGCCCCGGGGTCACGAACGCGGCCAGCGGGATGTCATCGAATCCGGCCACCGCGACATCGTCGGGCACCCGCAGGCCGTGCTCGTGCAGCGCCTTCATCGCGCCGATCGCGATCAGATCGCTGCCGGCGAAGATCGCGTCGAATGGCGTGCCGCGGGCGAGCAGGGCGCGGGCGGCCTCGAAGCCGGACTGCTCGCTGGTGACCGCATCGACCTGCAGGGCGGGCCCGGTGGGCAGGCCGGCCTCGGTCAACGCCGCCGCCAGGCCGCGGTGGCGCTCCTGGAACTCGGGATAGCGCGCGGAGGCGTCGCCGAGGAAGGCGATGCGCCGGCGCCCCTGCGCGAGCAGGTGCTCGGCCATCGCCCGGCCGCCCTGGAAGTTGTCGCTGCCGATCGACACCCCCGGCTGGCCCGGCAGCGCCGCGCCCCAGCGCACGAAGCGGGTGCCCTGTTCGACCAGTTGCTGCAGCCGGTCGCGCGCCTGGAGGTAGTCGCCGTAGCCGAGCAGCAGCAGACCGTCGGCCTTGTGGGAGTCCTCGTAGTCGGCGTGCCAGTCGCTAGAGAGCTGTTGGAACGAGATCAGCAGGTCGTAGCCGCGCAGCGCGCAGGCCCGGGTGATCGCGCCGAGCATCGACAGGAAGAACGGATTGATCGCGTCGTCCGCCGGTTCTTCGAAGAACAGCAGCGCCAGCGTGCCGGACTGCTGGCAGCGCAGGTTGGAGGCGTTCTTGTCGACCTTGTAGTTGAGCTCCCGGGCGATCGCGAGGATGCGCTCGCGCGTGTCCCGGCTCACCGACGGGTGGCCGCGCAATGCGCGCGAAACGGTCGGCTGGGACACGCCGGCCAGGTGCGCGATATCGAGGGAAGTGGGCTTGCCTTTGATGGTCATCGCACGCCGTCGCGGCGCTGGGGGCGACCGCATGATGCCACGGCCGCGGCGCGCAACGCCGGCCCGGCGTTCTGGGCTAGAATCGGCCCCTGGCGTCCCTCCAGCCGAACAGGTGGCCCGCGTTTGCGCCGGCCGAGCGTGCGACATGAGCACTACCCCCTTCCAGCGCTGATCGTCCCCGCGGGTCCTCCAAGGCGCCCTCGTGGCGCTTTTTTTGTGCGACACGCCGCGACCCGGGAACGACAATCGACTGCTTGCGATCGGCCCGCGTTCGCGAATCTCCACCTCCCCTCATAGCCATCACGCCCATGATCACCATCACGCTTCCCGACGGCAGCCGCCGCGAGTTCGACCACCCCGTCACGGTCATGCAGGTCGCCCAGTCGATCGGCCCGGGCCTGGCCAAGGCCACCGTCGCCGGCAAGGTCGACGGCCGCCAGGTCGACGCCTCCGATCTGATCGACCACGACGCCTCGCTGCAGATCCTCACCCCCAAGGACCCGGAGGGTGTGGAGATCATCCGCCACTCCTGCGCGCACCTGGTCGGGCACGCGGTCAAGCAGCTCTACCCCGAGGTCAAGATGGTCATCGGCCCGGTGATCGATGAAGGCTTCTATTACGACGTCTACAGCGAGCGGCCGTTCACGCCCGAGGACCTGGCGGCGATCGAGAAGCGCATGGGCGAGCTGATCGACACCGAGTACGACGTGATCAAGAAGATGACCCCGCGTGCGGAGGTCATCGAGACATTCCGAGCGCGCGGCGAGGATTACAAGCTGCGGCTGATCGACGACATGGGCCCGGACATCACCGAGATGGGGCTGTACTTCCATCAGGAATACGTCGATATGTGTCGCGGACCGCACGTGCCCAATACGCGCTTCCTCAAGGCGTTCAAGCTCACGCGCATTTCCGGCGCATACTGGCGCGGCGACTCGAAGAACGAGCAGCTCCAGCGCATCTACGGCACCGCCTGGGCCGACGCCAAGCAGCTCAAGGCCTATATCCAGCGCATCGAGGAAGCCGAGAAGCGCGACCACCGGCGCATCGGCAAGGCCCAGGACCTGTTCCACCTGCAGGAAGAAGCGCCGGGTCTGGTGTTCTGGCACCCCAAGGGCTGGGCGCTGTGGCAGGTGGTCGAGCAGTACATGCGCCAGGTCTACCGCGACAGCGGCTACGGCGAGGTGCGCTGCCCGCAGATCCTCGATGTCTCGCTGTGGCAGAAGTCCGGCCACTGGGACAACTACAAGGACAACATGTTCTTCACCGAGTCCGAGAAGCGGACCTATGCGGTGAAGCCGATGAACTGCCCCGGCCACGTGCAGGTCTTCAATCAGGGCCTGCACAGCTATCGCGACCTGCCGATCCGCTATGGCGAATTCGGCTCCTGCCATCGCAACGAGCCCTCGGGCGCGCTGCACGGCATCCTGCGCGTGCGCGGCTTCACCCAGGACGACGGCCACGTGTTCTGCACCGAGGCGCAGATCGAGTCGGAGGTGACCGCGTTCCACCAGCAGGCGCTCGCGGTCTATGCGCATTTCGGCTTCCAGGACATCCAGATCAAGATCGCGCTGCGGCCCGAGTCGCGGCTGGGCGACGACGCGACCTGGGACAAGGCCGAGGCCGCGCTGCGCAATGCGTTGTCGGCCTGCGGCGTGGCCTGGGAGGAGCTGCCGGGCGAGGGCGCGTTCTACGGCCCGAAGATCGAGTACCACCTCAAGGACGCCATCGGCCGGACCTGGCAGCTGGGCACGATGCAGGTCGACTTCATGATGCCCGGGCGCCTGGGCGCGGAGTACGTCGACGAGCAGAGCCAGCGCCGCACCCCGGTCATGCTGCACCGGGCGATCGTCGGCTCCATGGAGCGTTTCATCGGCATCCTGATCGAGCACCATGCCGGGCAGTTCCCCGCCTGGCTGGCCCCGGTGCAGGCGGTGGTGATGAACATCACCGACGCCCAGGCCGACTTCGTCGAGGCGGTGCGGAAATCCCTTGCGAATCAAGGCGTCCGGGTCGAGGCCGATTTGCGGAACGAGAAAATCGGCTATAAGATCCGCGAGCACACGCTGCAGCGGGTGCCGTATCTGCTCGTGGTCGGGGACCGCGAGAAGGAAAACGGCGCAGTCGCGGTTCGGACGCGGTCCGGGGAAGATCTGGGCACGATGCCGGTCGGCGATTTCGTTTCGCGCCTCCGCGCGGAGCCGGTGTC
This sequence comes from Xanthomonas citri pv. mangiferaeindicae, assembly GCA_002240395.1. Taxonomy (NCBI): domain Bacteria; kingdom Pseudomonadati; phylum Pseudomonadota; class Gammaproteobacteria; order Lysobacterales; family Lysobacteraceae; genus Xanthomonas; species Xanthomonas citri. The sequence goes on along the minus strand of CP016836.1, from coordinate 395,955 downwards.
AGCATGAGTTCTTCACCGGCGCGGCGCCATCATCGGCCGCGCCGGTCGCCCCGTTGGCTGACGAGCCGGCGGTATGTTCCATTTCGGAGATTGCAGTATTAGCACCCCTGACAAGCAGAATCGGCGCAACCAGGATATCCGCGTACCCCGTGTGCGCGTGATCGGTTCGGACGGAGAAATGATTGGCGTGCTCTCGCGCGACGATGCATTGCGCGCCGCCGAAGAGGAGGGACTCGACCTCGTCGAGATCCAGCCCAATGCGGACCCGCCGGTCTGCAAGATCATGGACTTCGGCAAGTTCAAGTTCGAAGCCCAGAAGAAGGCCAATGAGGCCAAGAAGAAGACCAAGCAGGTCGAGATCAAGGAACTCAAGTTCCGGCCGGTCACCGACGAAGGCGACTACCAGATCAAGCTGCGCAAGATGCGGGGCTTCCTGGAAGACGGCGACAAGATCAAGGTCAACATCCGCTTCCGTGGCCGCGAGATGAGCCACCAGGAGCTGGGCCGCGAGATGGCGGCGCGGATCGAGGCCGACCTGGGCGACGATATCGTCATCGAGTCGCGGCCGCGTCTGGAAGGCCGGCAGATGGTGATGATGATCGCGCCGAAGAAGCGCTGACCGGTCGCGCCCCGGGCGCGACGCAGGATCCGGCTCGCCTGGCCCTGGACGGGGCAGGGTGAAGAGAGGCGCCGCAAGGCGCCTCTTTGCGTTGCAGCAATGCCGCCGTCTGGCCGCACGGGCCGGCGCGGTCGCGTCCGCCGGGCCTCGGCGCGCGGGCCCACCGCTGCCGAGAGGCCAAGCCGATGATTTGCAAGCCAAAGCGGCGCGCGGCATAATGCGCGGCTCCCGGCGTGTCCGGGTGGTTTGAGCGGTATCAGGACCGGCCGGAATCCCGCGGGGATCGAGGCCTGAACACCGGCATGGGCATGGATGGAAAGCGTGGCGAAGGCCACCGCCCGGTCAGTACTCGTATCCCACAAGGACTCTCGCAATGCCCAAGATCAAGACGCACCGGGGCGCTTCCAAGCGTTTCCGGAAGACGGCTTCCGGCAAGTACAAGGCCGGCCACGCCAATCGCAGCCACATCCTCACCAAGAAGGCGACGAAGCGGAAGCGCAATCTCCGCCAGACGAACCACATTCCGGCGTGCGACAGCGGTCGTCTCGACCGCATGCTGCCGTATCTCTGAGGAGGACTGAACCATGGCACGAGTCAAGCGTGGCGTCCAAGCGCGCCGCCGTCACAAGAAGGTCCTCGGCCGCGCGAAGGGCTATTACAACGCCCGTCGCAAGGTCTTCCGCGTCGCCAAGCAGGCCGTCATCAAGGCCGGCCAGTACGCCTACATCGGTCGCAAGCAGAAGAAGCGCGACTACCGTTCGCTGTGGATCACGCGTATCAACGCGGCGGCCCGTCTGAACGGCATCAGCTACAGCCGCTTCATGAACGGCCTGCTCAAGGCCGGCATCACGCTGGACCGCAAGGTCCTGGCCGATATCGCGGTGCACGATGCGACCGGCTTTACCGCGCTTGCCGAGAAGGCGAAGGGCGCGCTGGCGGCTTAAGGGCCGTCGTCTCCACCGTAAAGCGGTACTGCCGCCGGATCCATCCGGCGGCCACGTGGGGAAGGGCGCAAGTCCTTCCCCATCGTTTTTTGCGGCATCCGAATGTGCGGCGCCCCTGTGTTCGGGCGCGTCCGCGACGCGGACCTTTCATCAGTGACGGGCCTGTAGATGAGCGAAATCGAATCCCTGTCGAGCCGGGCGCTGGCCGACATCGACGCGGCGGCCACGCCCGAGGCGCTCGAAGCGCTGCGCGTGGCGCTGCTGGGCAAGAGCGGCAGCATCACCGCCCAACTCAAGGCGCTCGGCGCGCTGCCCGGCGACCAGCGCAAGGCGGCCGGTGAGGCCATCAACCGTGCGCGAGACGCGATCGGCGCGGCATTGGCCCAGCGCAAGACTGCGCTCGAGGACGCCGCGCTCGACGCGCGCCTGGCCTCGCAGACGATCGACGTGACCCTGCCCGGGCGCGACGCCGGTCGCGGCGGCGTGCATCCGATCAGCCGCACCCTCGAGCGCATCGCCGACATCTTCGGCCGTCTGGGCTACGAACTGGCCGACGGTCCGGAGATCGAGGACGACTGGCACAACTTCGAAGCGCTGAACTTCCCGCCACACCATCCGGCGCGCGCGATGCACGACACGTTCTATTTCGCGCCCGACGCGGCCGGAGTCGCGCGCCTGCTGCGCACGCACACCTCCGGCGTGCAGGTGCGCTACATGGGCGAGCACCGCCCGCCGCTGCGGATGATCGCCGCGGGCAAGGTCTACCGCTCCGACAGCGACCAGACCCACTCGCCGATGTTCCATCAGGTCGAAGGCCTGCTGGTCGACGAGCACGCGACGTTCGCCGACCTCAAGGGCACGCTCAGCGAGTTCGTGCGCGCGTTCTTCGAGCGCGATTTCGAGATGCGTTTCCGCCCCAGCTACTTCCCGTTCGTCGAGCCCGGCGCCGAGGTCGACATCGCCTGGCAGCAGGCCGACGGCAGCACCCGCTGGTTGGAGGTGCTGGGTTGCGGCATGGTGCATCCCAACGTGCTCAAGGCTGTGGGCATCGACCCGGAGCGCTATACCGGATTTGCGTTCGGCATGGGCGTGGAGCGCTTCGCCATGCTGCGCTACGGCGTCGACGACCTGCGCGCCTTCTTCGAAAACGACGTGCGGTTTCTCAGGCAGTTCGCCTGAGGGATGGGCGATGCGTGATCCGCGCAGACGGATCACGCACCCCATCGCGACACGGCGCTTCTTGAACCACGCATCACACATTACGAATCACGGAATTTCAGCATGAAATTTTCCGAAAACTGGCTTCGCCAGCACGTGCGCACCGAGGCATCGCGCGAGGACCTGGCCGCGACGCTGACTGCGATCGGCCTGGAGGTCGAGGACATCGTGCCGCTGGGCGACGCGCTCGAGGGCGTGGTCGTGGCGCGCATCGTCTCGGCCGAGAAGCACCCCGAAGCCGACCGGCTGCAGGTGTGTCAGGTCGACGTCGGCGGTGCGGCGCCGCTGCAGATCGTCTGCGGCGCGCCGAATGCGCGCCCGGGTCTGGTCGCCCCGCTGGCGACGATCGGCACGCGCGTGGGCGAGTTGACGATCCAGGCGGCCAAGCTGCGCGGCGTCGCGTCCAACGGCATGTTGTGCTCGGCCAAGGAGCTGGGGCTCGATGCGGATGCCTCGGGACTGCTCGAGCTGCCCGACGACGCACCGGTCGGTCGTCCGCTGGCCGACTATCTCGGCCTGCCGGACGCCACGATCGAGCTCAAGCTGACCCCCAACCGCGCCGACTGCTTCAGCGTGCGCGGCATCGCGTTCGATGTGGCCGCCGCCTTCGGCAGCCAGGTCGCGCCGCTGCAGGCGCCGCCCGTGGACGTCGCATCGGACGCCGCGTTGCCGGTGACGCTCGATGCCGGCAGCGACGCACCGCGGTACCTGGGCCGGGTGATCGAGGGCGTCGATGCGACGCGCCCGACCCCGGTGTGGATGGCCGAGCGCCTGCGCCGCAGCGGCATCCGCCCGGTCAGCTTCCTCGTCGATGTCACCCAGTACGTGATGCTCGAACTCGGCCAGCCGATGCACGCCTTCGACCGCGACCTGCTGACCGGTCCGGTCGGCGTGCGCCGTGCGCGCCAGGGCGAGACGCTCAAGCTGCTCGACGGCCGTGACGCGACGCTCGACCCGCAGTTCCTGGCGATCACCGACAACGACCGCGTCGTTGCGCTGGCCGGCCTGATGGGCGGCTTCGATACGCGGGTGAGCGATGCCACGCGCAACGTGTTCCTGGAATCGGCGCACTTCGCTCCCGACGCGATCATCGGCCGCAGCCGACGCCTGGGCCTGCACACCGACGCTGCGCACCGCTTCGAACGCGGCGTGGACCCCGAACTGCCGCGCACCGCACTCGAGTACGCGACACGGCTGATTCTGGACGTCGCCGGCGGCCACGCTGGCCCGGTGACGGCCGCCGAGCTCGATGCGCATCTCGCGCAGCCGCGCACGATCGCGCTGCGCCGCACACGGCTGGCGCGCGTGCTGGGGCTGACAGTCGACGACGCCGAAGTCGAGCGCATCCTGCGTGCGCTCGGGCTCGAGGTCGCCGCCGATGCCGACGGTTGGCAGGTCACCGCGCCGACGCGGCGCTTCGACCTGGCGATCGAGGAAGACCTGATCGAAGAAGTCGTGCGCATCCACGGCTACGACCGGGTGCCGACGACGCTGCCCGGGGGCGCGACGCGGATTGCCGCCCCAGCGAGACCCAGGTCGCCGAGGCCGAGCTGCGTCGCCAATTGGTGGCCCGCGATTGCTTGGAGACGGTCAACTTCGCCTTCGTCGACGCCGCGCTGCTCGCGGCCTGGCAGGCCGACGACGGCGCTGTGCCGCTGGCCAACCCGCTCAGCGCGGAACTGGGCGTCATGCGGACCGCGCTGCTGCCGGGGCTGGTCGCGACGCTGGCGCGCAACCTCGCGCGCCAACAGACGCGCGTGCGGCTGTTCGAACTCGGCAAGGTGTTCGCAAGCGTGGATCCGGCGTCGGGAACGGCGGGTGCGCCGGTCGAGACATTACGGGTCGCGGCGGCCGTCGCCGGCGATGCGCAGGCCGAGCAGTGGGGCCAACTGGCGCGGCCGGTCGATTATTTCGACCTCAAGGGCGACCTCGAGGCGCTGGCCGCGGTTGCGGGTGCGCAGCTGACGTTCAGGCGCTCGACCGCGGCGCACGGCCACCCGGGCCGCTCGGCGGATGTGCTGCGCGATGGCGTGCAGGTCGGTTGGATCGGCGAACTGCATCCGCGCCTGCTGCGTGCGCTGGACATCGACGCATCGGTCGTGGCGTTCGAACTCGATGCTGCAGCACTGCAGGCCCGCGCGCTGCCGCGTGTGGCGCCGCTCTCGCGTTTCCCCTCGGTGCGCCGCGACCTGGCGATCGTCGCCCCCGACGCCGTCGACTGGGCCGCGCTGGAGGCCACCGTCCGCGCGGCCGCCGGCTCGCTGCTGACCGGGATCCGCCTGTTCGACCGTTATGCCGGGCAGGGCGTCGAATCGGGTTTCAGGAGTCTCGCCATGGGCTTGATTCTGCAGGAAACTTCACGCACTCTGACCGATCGCGATGTCGAAACAGTGGTCGCGAACGTGGTCGAAGCGCTGGCGCGCGACCACGGCGCGAAGATCCGAGGCTGAGGTGGACAAGGGGATGCGGGCGTGGCGTTGACGAAGGCGGACATGGCCGAGAAGCTCTACGAGGAAGTCGGGCTGAACAAGCGCGAGGCCAAGGAGTTCGTCGATGCATTCTTCGACGTCCTGCGCGAAGCGCTGCAGCACGGCCGCCAGGTCAAGCTGTCGGGCTTCGGCAACTTCGACCTGCGGCGCAAGAACGAGCGTCCCGGCCGCAACCCCAAGACCGGCGAGGAGATCCCGATCTCCGCGCGCACGGTGGTCACCTTCCGCCCCGGGCAGAAGCTCAAGGAGCGAGTCGAGGCCTACACCGGCACCGTCGGCGCGGGAGCCGGTCATGCTTGATCCGGGCAGCAACCGCGAACTGCCGCCGATTCCGGCCAAGCGCTACTTCACGATCGGCGAGGTCAGCGAGCTGTGCGACGTGAAGCCGCATGTGCTGCGCTACTGGGAGACCGAGTTCCCCAGCCTGAGCCCGGTCAAGCGCCGCGGTAATCGCCGCTACTACCAGCGCCACGACGTGCTGATGGTGCGTCAGATCCGCGGCCTGCTCTACGAGCAGGGCTACACGATCGGCGGTGCGCGTCTGCGTCTGGAAGGTGCGGGTGCCAAGCAGGAATCAGCGCTCAGCAGCCAGATCGTGCGCCAGGTGCGCATGGAGCTCGAGGACGTGCTGCAACTGCTCAAGCGTTGATGCAGGCATGGGCGAAACGCTCGCCAACAGGTATACTGCCCAGCTTTCCGGGGTATAGCGCAGCCTGGTAGCGCACTTGTCTGGGGGACAAGTGGTCGTCGGTTCGAATCCGGCTACCCCGACCAATTTGGTGTTACGAATCAGCGGCTTGCAGTCAACCTGCAGGCCGCTTTTTCGTTCTGCACTCTATCGCCACCCTATCGGGCGAGCATCAAGGCGGTCTCGACATCGCTCCATGGCAGTTCGTGGCCCTCCAGATAGACGGTCGTTATGGCCCTCGCTGGCGTGCCCCCTCAGCGCTTGGAGCTGCTGCAGCGTCCATCCTTGCTCGCGCAGCAGGGTGCCGCTCAGGCTGCGGATCTCGCGGAAGTGGGCGGGTTGTCGCCGGCGATCTCGGCAGCGTCGCGGGCATCGGCGAACGCTTGGGTGATCCGCTTGGGCAGCAACTGGGTGTGGTGCTAGCGCGCCGCGATCTGCATCGCCTGCGAGGGCTGCTTCTCTGAGAGACGATGGATCAAGTTCGGGGACAACGTCGTCCCGCCACAGACTGATCAGCGCGGCTGGATGGTCGGGGCGAGCACGGTCGGCACTAAGCAAGACAAGCTCGCCAACATCCTCAAGCCACGTTTCCGAGGGGGGCATCAACACGCTGGTTATGCACAACTCAGGGCCTCGCGCCGGGACGTGGTGATTCAGTAGATTTGATAACCATTGCTTGGCAGCCGTCGTTTCTGTAGAACATGCGCCATGCGACTCCTACTACTTTCCGCCGCGATCGTCCTTCTGTCAGGGTGCGCTACAACGCCTCAGGGTCTCGAGCATGCGCAATACGCCACCTCATTCACAGCCGACCAGTCCTATCAGCTCACGCTGAAGAATATTGTCGAAGGGGATAGTGCGTGCCGGTCAGGCCCGCTTATCCCGGTTGGGCAAATCATCAACGACGTGCAGCATTACCCGGACCTTCGCGAGGCGAAGATCGTGCAGGGTGCTTCAGGCTTCGGCACGCAGATTTATCGGGTAATTTCGATCAAGGAACCATCGCCCGGTACCTCACTGGTCACTGTGTATGCGAAGCATCACGGCGATAAGATCGCAGCGCAGTACCGTCTATGGGCATCAGGTTCGAAGGATTGCACGCTGTAGCCGTTGAGAACGTCCAGTTGATCAGCGCCCACCCAGTAAGGGGCTTTTCTTAACAGCGAGTGGGCTGGTCAGGGATGGCCAGGCTGGTATGTGTCGCAGTTCATTCGACCGGCCCCGTCGACCGTGATCCCAGGAGGTGCGCCGTGCTACTCCCGTTCACACCGATCTCTTCGACTTTGACGAACTAGCCGAAGGGCTGCATTACGGCATAGTTGTAGTTAACACCACACGTCAGCCACCAAGCGCACGACGACGCAGCGCAAGTCTGAGGGCAATTGGTCGTCGGTTCGAATCCGGCTACCCCGACCAAATATTGAGGCCCGCCTTGCGCGGGTCTTTTTTTTGGCGCGCCCACCTGACTGCGGCCTGGTGGCCGGATTGTCAGAGGCTTGCCGGGCGACCCGTGCCGGCATCCAATCGCGGCTTCGGATCTGGGATGCCATCGATGCGCGAGCGAATCGTCGGAATCGTAATGGGCATGGCGCTGATCGCAGGGGCGGCCCCGGCGTGGGCGCAGGCGCCCGCTGCCGGCGCGCCGCCGCCGCCGTCCGGTGAGGCGGGCATCGTCGACATGGGGCCGGTCGTGGTCTCGGGCGTCCAGCCCGGCCCGGGGCTGTGGCAGGTGCGCCGCGGCGATCACACGCTGTATGTGCTCGGAGAGGTGTCGCCGTTGCCGCGCGATATCGACTGGAACACCGATGAGGTCGAGGCGGTCATCGCGCGTGCGCAGACTGTGATCGCCGCGCCGCAGATCGAGTTGCGTGCCGATGTCGGGCGGTTCCGAACGCTGCTGATGGTGCCGGCGCTGCTGCGGGCGCGGCGCAATCCGGATGGCAAGCAGTTGCAGGATGTCGTGCCGCCCGCGCTCTATGCGCGCTGGGCGCCGCTGAAGGCGCGATGGATCGGGCGCAGCGATCGCGTCGAGCGCTGGCGGCCGGTGTTCGCGGCCGGCGAGCTCTATGCCTCGGCGATCTCACGGATGCGCATGCGCCAGGACGGCATCATCGAGCCGGTGGTCACGCGCCTGGCGAAGGCGCATCGGGTGCCTATTGTCCGGACCGACCTCGAGATCCGGGTGGAGGACACGAAGGCGGCGCTGCGCGAGTTCGGCGGCGCGCCGCTCGACGACCTGCCCTGCTTCGAGCGCATGCTCGCGCGGATCGAGCGCGATCTGCAGCACATGGGCGAGCGCGCCAACGCCTGGGCCGTCGGCGATATCGATGCGCTGCGCGCGCTGCAGGGCGAGAACACCTACACCGTGTGCATGCGGACCTTCACCCAGGGCGCGCTGGCCAAGCGGCTTGGGGTGGAAGACGTCGACCGACGCGTCGAGGCGAAGTGGCTCGAGACGGCCGAGACCGCGCTCGCAAAGAACCAGACGACGTTCGCGGTGCTGCCGATGTCGCTTGTGCTCGGCGAGCATGGCTATCTCGCCAAGCTGGCAGCCAAGGGCTACGAGGTCCAAGCGCCGTAGCGTCATCCGCCGGCGCCCACGGCGCGGCGGACCGTGCACGCGAAGCGCGTGGGCTCAGGCCTCCACAAGCAGGGCGAAGCCGCCATAGATCATGCGCTTGCCATCGAACGGCATTTCGCCGTCCGGGCGCATCCGCGGGTCCTCCATCAGCTTCGGCCACGCCGCATTGCGCACCTCTCGGCTGGGCCATTCGATCCACGAGAACACGACCTGCTCGTCGTCCTTGCGCAGAACGGCGCGCTGGAAATCGGTGTGCTTGCCCTCGGGCACGTCATCGCCCCAGGCCTCCATCACGCGGACGGCGCCGTACTCCAGGAACGCCTCCGCGGTCTTGCGCGCCATCGCGGTGTAAGCATCGCGTGCGCGCGTCGGGACCGGCAGCACGATGCCGTCGACATAGCCGCCGCGGCCGGTACCGACGTCGACGAGGGACGCGAAGCCGCCCAGGATCATGCGCTTGCCGTCGAAGGGCATGTCCTGCATCTGTTGCATGCGCGGATCGGCCATCATCTTCTCGTGGGCTTGGTCGCGGGTCGCGCGGTCGGGATATTCCATCCAACTGAACACCACGGTTTCCTCGTCGGTTGCCTGCACCGCGCCCTGAAAGTCGTTGCATTTGCCGCGCGGCACTTCGTCGCCCCAGGCTTCCACGCAGCGGACGTCTCCATACGTCTTCAACACAGCGAATGCGTCGCGGGCATGCTGTGCGTAGGCGTTCTTGTTGGCGGTCGGCACCGCGACCACGAAACCCTGGACATAGGTCATGCGCTTTCTCCTGTTGGATGGAACGAGGCGTCGCGATGGACGTGGTTGCCGATCCTGGATCATGAAGTTATAAAAAACAACCATGAAGTTAGAAAAAGAAACTGAACCGGCGCGGGCGATGGTGGGGCGCTGGTACGACGACGCCTGCGGCGCTGCGCTTGCGCTGGAACTCGTCGGCGAGCGCTGGGCGCTGCTGGTGATCCGCGAACTGATGTTCGGCCCGCGCCGGTTTTCCGATCTCAAGGCCGACCTCACCGGGATCAGTGCGAACGTGCTGACGCAGCGGCTGGCAGGGCTGGAACGCATCGGCGTGCTGCGCAAATGCCAGTTGCCACCGCCGGCCCGGGGCAGGCCTACGAGCTGACGCCCTGGGGCTACGAGGCCGAGCCGATCTTCCAGGTGCTCGGCCGTTGGGCGGTACGTACGCCGCTGCACGACCCGACGCGACCGCTGTCGGCGGTCTCGACGATGCTGTCGCTACGGACGATGCTGCGGCCCGATCGTGCGCCGCTGACGATGACGGTGGCCTTCCGCTTTCCCGGCAATGCCTTCATCGGCCGGCTGTCTTCGGCGGGGCTGACGATCGAGCGCGGCGATGCGGACGGGGCGGACGTCGTGTTCGACACCGAGACGACCACGAAATTCGCAGGTCTGGTCTACGGCGGTCTGTCGTTCGATGAGGCCGAAGCGGCGGGCGTGTTGCGGCTTACGGGCGACCGCGGACTCGCCACGCGGTTCATCGGCTGCTTCGCACTGCCCGACAAGATTGACGCCGACGCCTCATAGCGCGAGCGCCAGGCGCAGCCGGGCGTGCAGGCCCGGCCGCGGGACGGGGCTCAGCCCGTGGCGCCGCCCGCGACCGGCGCGGCAGTTGCTGCGAGATGCGGCCAGCGCGTCAGCACTGCGGTGCGGATGCCGGCGACATCGAGTCCGGCCTCGGCCAGCAGGTCCTCGCGGCTGGCGTGGTGCTGGAACGCGTCAGGCAGGCCCAGGTGCAGCACCGGCATCGCGATGCCCTCGGCATTGAGCAGCTCGGCCACGCCCGAACCGGCGCCGCCAGCGACGACGTTGTCCTCCAGGGTCACGAAGCCGTCGTGCGAGCGCGCGAGCTCGAGCACAAGCGTGCGGTCGAGCGGGCGCACGAAGCGCATGTTGACGACCGTCAGGTCCAGTTCGGCGGCGACGGCCTCGGCGGCCGGCACGATGGCGCCGAAGGCAAGCAGGGCGATGCGGCGGCCCTGCCGGCGGATCTGCGCCTGCCCGATCGGTAGCGTCTCCAGGCCCGGGTCGATCGCCACGCCAGGGCCGGTGCCGCGTGGGTAGCGCACCGCGGCCGGGCCTTCATGGCGGAAGCCGGTGGTGAGCATGCGCCGGGCTTCGTCTTCGTCGGCGGGCGCCATGACGAGCATGTTCGGCACGCAGCGCAGAAAACTCAGGTCGAGATTGCCGGCATGCGTGGCGCCGTCGGGCCCGACGACACCGGCGCGATCGATCGCGAACAGCACGTCGAGATTCTGCACCGCGACGTCGTGCACCAACTGGTCGTAGGCGCGCTGCAGGAACGTCGAGTAGATCGCCACGACCGGTTTGGCGCCCTCGCAGGCCATGCCCGCAGCCAGCGTCACCGCGTGCTGTTCGGCGATCGCGGTATCGAAATAGCGCTCGGGGTATTCCTTGGAGAACCGCACCAGGCCCGAGCCCTCGCGCATCGCCGGGGTGATGCCCAGCAGGCGGTCGTCGACGGCGGCCATGTCGCACAGCCAGTCGCCGAACACGTCGGTGTAGGTCGGCTTCTTCGCGCCGCCCTTGGCGACCACGCCCGTGCTCGGGTCGAACGGCGAGACCGCGTGGTAGCCGATCTGGTCGCCCTCGGCGAGCTCGTAGCCCTTGCCCTTGGTCGTGATCACGTGCAGCAGCTGCGGCCCTTTGAGGCCACGCAGCGTCTTGAGCGCACCGACCAGCGCCTTCATGTCGTGGCCGTCGATCGGGCCGGTGTAATGGAAGCCCATCTCCTCGAATAGCGTGGACGGCACGAACATGCCCTTCCAGTGTTCCTCCCAGCGGCGCACGAACCGAGCCGTCGGGTTGTTTTTGTCGCCCAGCAGCTTCTTGCCGCTTTCGCGCAGGGCATTGAGCGTGCGGCTGCCGGTCATGCGGCCGAGCATCTGGGTCAGGCCGCCGACCGCTTCGCTGATCGACATGCGGTTGTCGTTGAGTACCACCAGCAGGTCGGGCTCGGGCTCCATGCCGCCGGCGTGGTTGAGTGCCTCGTAGGCCATGCCGGCGGTCATCGCGCCGTCGCCGATGACTGCGACCACGCGGCGCTCGTTGCCGGCGCGCGCGTTGGCGATGGCCATGCCCAGCGCGGCCGAAATCGAGGTGCTCGAGTGGCCGACGCCGAAGGTGTCGAACTCCGATTCCTCGCGCTTGGGGAACGGCGCCACGCCGTCCTTCTGCTTGACCGTATGGATGCTGTCGCGGCGGCCGGTGAGGATCTTGTGCGGGTACGTCTGATGGCCGACGTCCCAGACGATGCGGTCCTCGGGCGTTTCGTACAGGTAATGCAGCGCGGTGGTGAGTTCGATCACGCCCAGCCCGGCGCCGAAATGGCCCCCACTGCGGCCGACGGACTCGATCAGGTAGGTGCGCAGCTCGTCGGCGATCGCCGGCAGTTCGCTCTCGTCGAACTGGCGCAGGTCGGACGGCGCGTCGATGCGCGCAAGGCGCGGGTAGCGCGAGGAATCGATCATCCGCGCATTGTAAGGCCTGGCCCTGCCCGGGCGTCATGCCGCGGTCACGCGGCGGGTTGGCGAAGACCGCGCATGATGTATGGCGTCCCGGTTGCGAGAATGACGCGGCGCACAGGCCGCGCGCCGCAGATGCCTGTCGCTTGGCGTCAGACGACGGCGCGTGGGCCGCGGCGGGGCAGGTGGGCGCTCAAAAAGCTCATCTGGTCGGCCAGAATGTTGCGGTTGCTCAGGATCAGATGCTCGATCCAACTGGGCCGGAACGGCACCGCCAGCAGCGGCATGCCGGCCTGTTGCGGCGTACGCCCGCCCTTGCGGGAGTTGCAGGCCACGCAGGCCGAGACCACGTTCTCCCAGATGTCGAGCCCGCCCTGGGACAGCGGGGCGACATGGTCGCGCGTCAGCGACTGGCGCCCGACCTGGCGGCCGCAGTACAGGCACAGGTGATGGTCGCGGGCGAACAGCGCGGGGTTGGTCAAGGCCGGGGTCGGATCGAGCGCACTGGCGCGCGCATGGCTGCGGCCGGCGATGATCGGGTGCAGGTCCAGCCGGCTCCGGCGGCCGGTTGCGCGGCACAGCCCGCCCAGGACCGTGATGCAGGGCGCGCCGAGGGTCCAGGCGACCGCGTCACGTGCGTACAGGCACGCCGCGTCCTGCCAACTGATCCAGTTCAATGCCCGGCCATGTGCGTCGAGCGCAAGCAGGCGCACACCGGCGGTGTGGGGGCGGGGCGCGGAATCGAATGCCGATGCTTCGGCGACCGGCGCCGGATCGGAACCGGTGGGGACGAGGCGAGGACGCGCGCAGTCGGTCTCCATCGGGAATCGAGCATATACCCGAACTGTGACGGTTTGTGCAAGACGCGCGTCGAGCGGATCGCGGAGGCGCCGCAGGTCAACGGGCCGGGCGCGCCACTGGCTGTATCAGCGCAGTGGCGCGCCCGGCTTGGGTCAGCTGTCGAAGGCCTCATCGGCCAGCGACAGCAGCGGTGCCGGGCCGCTCTCGATCGCTGCGGCGTGCGCCAGCGTGCGCGGCAGCAGGCGTGCGAAGTAGAACCGCGCGGTCTCGCGCTTGCCGGCCTTGAACGTCTCCGGCCGCGACGACGCATCGGCGACGGCCACGCTGCGTGCCCACCAGTAGGCCAAGGCCACGTAGCCGGAGAAGAACAGGTAATCGTGCGCGGCGGCGCCGACTTCCTCGGGATCGGCCGCGGCGCGTTCGGCGATGGCGCGGGTGAGCGCCTGCCACTGCGCGGCCTTCTCACGCAGCGGGCCGACGAACTCCGCCAACTGGGCATTGCCCTCGTGCTCGCTGCAGAACGCCTCGATCATGCCCAGGAACACGCGCAGTCCCGCGCCCTGCAGCTGCAGCACCTTGCGGCCCACCAGGTCCAACGCCTGGATGCCGGTGGTGCCCTCGTAGAGCGTGGTGATGCGCGCGTCGCGCGCCAATTGCTCCATGCCGTGCTCGGCGATGTAGCCATGGCCACCGAAACACTGCAGCGCGTGATAGGTGCACTCGTTGCCCCACTCGGTGAGGCAGGCCTTGACGATCGGAGTCAGGAAGCCCAGCAGGTCGTCGGCCTGGCGGCGTGCGGTCTCGTCGGCGGCGCCGTGCGCCGCATCGACCAGCGAGCCGGCATGGTAGGCGAGCAGGCGGCCGCCCTCGGTCAGCGCCTTGCAGGTCAGCAGCATGCGGCGCACGTCAGGCTGCACCAGGATCGGGTCGGCCGGTTTGCTGGGCAGCTTGGGGCCGGAGAGCGCACGCGATTGCAAGCGCTCGCGGGCGTAGCGCAGCGCGTTCTCGTAAGCGCGCGTCGCCAGGCCCAGGCCCTGCACGCCGACGCCCAGGCGCGCGGTGTTCATCATGGTGAACATCGCCAGCAGGCCCTTGTGCGGTTGGCCGACCAGCCAGCCCTCGGCGCCGTCGAAGTTCATCACGCAGGTCGCCGAGCCATGGATGCCCATCTTGTGCTCGACCGCGCCGCAGCGCACCGCGTTGCGTGCGCCGAGCGTGCCGTCGCGCCCGACCTTGACCTTGGGCACGACGAACAGCGAGATGCCCTTGCTGCCGGCCGGCGCATCGGGCAGGCGCGCCAACACCAGGTGGATGATGTTGTCGGTCAGGTCGTGCTCGCCGGCGGTGATGAAGATCTTGGTGCCGGTGATCGCATAGGCGCCGTCGGCCGCAGGCTCGGCGCGCGTCTTGAGCAGGCCGAGGTCGGTGCCGCAGTGCGGCTCGGTCAAGCACATCGTGCCGGTCCAGGTGCCGGCGATCAGCGGCTTGAGGAAGACTTCCTTCTGCCACGCCTCGCCGTGGTGGTGCAGGGCATTGACCGCGCCGTGCGAGAGCAACGGGAAATTGCTCCACGCCAGGTTGGCCGCATCGATCATCTCCTCCAGGCAGATGCCCACCGTGTGCGGCATGTTCATGCCGCCGAACTCCGCCGGTGCGCTCATGCCGGTCCAGCCGCCTTGCGCGAACTGGTCGTAGGCGTCCTTGAACCCGTCGGGCGTGGTCACCGCGCCGGTGGCCTTGTCATAGCGCACGCCCTGCTCGTCGCCGATGCGATTGAGTGGCGCAAGCACGGTCTCGCACAGCCGGGCGCACTCGTCGAGCACCGCATCGACCGTCTCGCGGTTGGCGTCCTCGAAGCCCAGGGCGGCGAACAGAGACTCGACCTGCAGCACGTCGTGCAGCGCGAAGCGGATATCGGTCAGCGGGGCGTGGTAGGTGCTCATGGCGTCGGCTCTTGCAAGAGGAGGGCGGGCACGCGATGCGTGCGCGGTTGGACGTGCGCCGGGATCAGCGCAGCACGCCGGGCAGGCCCGGCACGGGGCTGAGCGCGCTGTCGCGGCGGACGGTGTAGTCGCGGGCGGCACCGCGGTCGTTGGGGGCGGCGCGCAGCGTGCCGTCGATGCGATAGGGCAGGCTGCGCCCGGCGGCCAGCGCATCGGCCGTCTGCAGCCGCGCCTGCGCGCTGGGCGCGAACGCTAGTGTGAGCACATCGGCAGACTCGGGCCCGATCGTGATCGGGGTCGAGGACGCCAGCGTGCCGGCCGCGTCGCCGCCGACCGTCAGGTCGAGCCGGATGGACTCGAAGCGCATCGGCACGCTGCTGTAGTTCTGCACCCGCAGATCCACCGACCAACTGCCATCGGCCGCGACGCTCAGCTGCTGGATGCTCGCCGCCGGCTCGGAGACGCGGCGCGGGCTGGTGGCGCAGGCGGCGACCACACAGGTCGCCAGCAGGATCGTCAGCAACTTCCACGGCTTCATCGCAGCGCTCCGTCGAGGGTGGGCCCACGATGTTAACGCGTCGCCGCGCCTGGCCGATGCCTGGCCGGGGCGCCCTCGAACAGGGACGGTCACGAAACGGTTGCCGTTCTTCGGCGCGCCCCGTATCATGCGCGTCCCGCAGTGGCCGGGTAGCTCAGTTGGTAGAGCAGGGGATTGAAAATCCCCGTGTCGGGGGTTCGATTCCCTCCCCGGCCACCATTGCGAGGCTTGAGGATCAAGGGCTTGCAGAGATGCGGGCCTTTTTCTTTTTCTGACGCGCACTCGTGGTGCCCGTTGTGTGCCTGTTCTGGCGAATCACTGTCTCTTCGTGCGGTGTCGCTGCAGCAGGTCCGAAATGAGGCATCTGAGCTGCTCTAGGAATGGGCAGTCCCGCTGGGGCGCTGAAGGGAAGCAGGAATGGCGACGTTTAGCCCTACTCGGCGGTGGGTGAGTCATGTTCAAGACGGCATCCACTATGACCTCAAGCACCTCCACCCAAGCTTCTTGAAGTTCAGTGCGCCGGAAGTGCCTGCTGAGCTGGGAAAGCCTGGGCGGCCCGCACGAGTGTTAGACGTCCGAGTGGAGTACTCGCATCACTGCTTCAGCCGATCGGTCGAAAAGGTCGCGGATTACAAGTCCGAGCATCTTTACACCTGGGCCGAGCGCCCGTCGGATCCTAGGGTCTTCTGTCTTGATCGTCATCGAGACAGCTTCATGTTGCCGGGCCTTGTCGCTAAGCTGGACGAGCGGAACGTCTATCCGACGAGGCATCACAACCACTTCGCGGTGAAGCGCGCCTCGCCCGAAGGCCATTACTCCATTTGGCTGCGCGTCGAGTGGCGCCCCCGGTTCACGCTGATGGTTATTGAGAGCGCCTACGTACGTCTCGATATGGATGAGCAGATCGCCCGATCAACGCCCACGAGCCTCATAGACGTACTCGTCAACGCACCCAAACGATAGACAACAAAAAACCCGCAACGCGGGTTCTTTGTTAACAAAGGTATTGCGGGCCGGAGTCTCTTAACCACTCTGGGTGGGACCTTGCTAAGAAGGTGGCCAGCAGCCCCTATGCACCGGGTCGGGACTGCCTGTAGCTGCTCGTGGCAACGGGGCTATCCTCCTACTAATTGACTGCTTCGTCAACAAGTGCCCAAGGCGCGTTCAGGTGGGCGAGTGACTCCTGTATGGCGAGGTAGCAAAGCTACCTCGCCATACAGGACCAATCAAGACGGTGAAGGCACCGGTCTTACGAGCCGGGGCCCTATTGAGGGACATGTGCCCTCGAATGAATAGTGCGGGCTTAGCCCTCGTTCCACTTGAGGATGTTGTGCTCCCAGCCTTCGCGGCTGGAGGCCTCATAGTCATCCTCGTCCAAATCAAAATCGTTCAAATAAAAATCGTCATCGTCTTCAATGACCATGCGCGTCCCCACAAACAAATCCACTGGCCACTAAGGCCAAAGACTTCGAACGCTCGATCGCTCACCAGTAGCTCGCATCGAGCGCTGAAGGCGATGCCATCTCAATCATTTTGGTCGATTGGATGGTGGCAGTAGTTTAGGGCGGCATGTCAAGCGTGTCAACGCGTCAACCTTGATATAACCTAGCTCCTAGGTGAGTCGGTGACTTGCTTAGGATCCCTTAGCGGGGTGTCCGAGGGTGGCTTAGCGGCTGCTCAATTGGGAGGACTGATGCCAGTCGATTTGAGGCAGATAGCGCAGGATATCGGGTCGCGCCCGCGCCTTTCGAAGACCAAGGTCATTAGGAATTCCGAATTCACGGAAGCGGGTCGACACGCGGACGTGACGTCGTAGCACCGCGACGATAAAAAAAGCCAGGACATCGACAACGGTGCCTTGGGCCGGCCTGGGGCGTCACTGCCGAGAAATCGACATGATCGACCTCAGTTTCAGGTTGAAGGTGGACCTGAACAAGATCGTCAAGCCGCTGCTTGCGCTCTTGATCCTCTTCATCCGTTGAGTTGTAAGCGGCGCGGGTAGGCTCCCGCGCCGCCCTTGCTCCAGCCTCAATGGCTTTGCTGGTGATAACTCTGCGGCAAGAGTTTGTCGCTTTTCCTGTGGATCTCAGCAGGCGAGACCGCAACACGGCACCGTGCGCACCATCGCTGGAGCCAACCATGTTCGCCCTGATCAACCCGCCCGCCGTGTTCGTCGGCTACGCCGCAATCGACCCGCCGGTCGTGCTCCTGCCCTTGGGTGCAGCACCTCTGCAGCTGGGCTTCCCATCCCCCGCCGAAGACTTCGAGGAAGACAGCCTCGACCTGAACCGTCTGCTGATCCGCAACCCGCTCGCGACCTACATCTGTAAGGCGAGCGGCTACTAGATGGCGGGGGACGTCGGGTTGCATATGCGCTCAAGCCGGCCGAGCTTGGAACGGCAGTCGGCGAGATCTGCCGCAAGATGGGGATTGCGGATGCCACGTTCTACGTGCGGCGCAAGAATTACGGCGGCTTAGGCCCGTCCGAGCTCAAGCGCTCTCGGCTTCTCGTTTCGAAGAGTCGGCGCGCACAAGCTGCATGGCGATTGCTTGCTTGGTCAGGGCGACGAGCAGGGTCGTGTTGGTCATCGGCTGGTCCTTTCGAGGGGCTCCTGGATATCTGGTCAGCCTGGAGTAAAGTGGTCGTGACCACGCACAGGGGGTGCGTGGCGAACCAAGGAGATGGGTATGGCTGACAGAGTCCGGATTGACTGCATCAATAAAAACAACCGCGAGAGCAAATACGAGCGCATCACTCACGTCGGGGGTCCCAATCACAATGGAACTCGCTGGAAACTCACTACCGACGAGGCGATCGCAGGTATCGAGAGTGGGAAGTGGAGCTTCTACACTAAGCCTGGGGCCCACGAGGTCGACGTCATCGTTGCCAAGACGGGTGGGGGTCGGAAGTACCTTCGCACGGTTGCTGACCACGACACGCCTGACAACCTTCTGAGCTTGAAGGAGTGCTGAGCTAGAGGCTCGGTTGGCGCCGGCCCCACGACGGCGCATTTTGCTCGCCATGCACGCGGCGTCGACGCGGCCACGCTGCAGGCGATGGGCAGATGGAAATCAAGGGTGATGGTGGCCGCTACACGCACCGGCGATGGTCGAGGCGATGGACAAGCTGTAGGCCGCGCTCACTCTGAAGTCGACGAAGCGAGCACGTCGGCGCAGGATTACACACGGATTGCATGAAGCAGGCTGAAAGGGATGGTGCGCTCAATCACTTAGGCGCTCACCTGGTGGGATTGAAAATCCCCGTGTCACGGGTTCGATTCCCTCCCCGGCCACCATTGCGTCACAGAAAAGCCCGCAGAAATGCGGGCTTTCTCCTTTCTGGACTTGGCCGCTCAGGACAGGTGCTGCCACAGTGCGTCAAGCACACCTGATTGCAAGCTTGGCGACTCAAGAGTTGCACATCGATACAGGGAAGCGCCTGCGCTGATGTTGAAGGCGACTCGAAGGGGGGCGCTCGACCGGATTGCTGACGCGCCTGCGCGTCTTGCACCGAGGCGTTGCGGCATTCGGTGGCGCAATTCCTTCAGGATCGGCCGATGGCGCTGCAAGATTGCGTGCCCCTCTGATTCTTCAGGGAGGCGGATAGACCCAGTATCAGCTTCACGGGCAGAAGGCGGCGCTCGTTCCGGAGCGGGGAACAAAGCGAGACGACCTGTTTTCGGACCTTCGGATCACGAGTTACCGTGGCGCAGCTGTGATTGCGCTCCTTGTAGATGCCGAACGGGAAGTGGTCTCGATCCTCGGCGTGTTCTACGGCGGTCAGGACTATGAGGGGATGTGGGTGCTCGACGGCTAACGGCGGCTGTGTCATAGCAGCCCTGCGGCCAATGACACGGCCTGAGCGTCACCCCATAATCCGCGCTTCGCTGCCGCCCGGTGGCTGAAGGACAACGCGCATGCACGCAGTGACCACCATGGAAGTGTTCCTGATCGCGATGGCGATCATCTTCTGTGTGCCGTTCCTGATCTGGCGCCTGGGGCGCACGGACTATTTCGCGCCGCTGGTCGTGGTGCAGATCCTCACCGGCATCGTGCTCGGCCCGGGCATCCTGGGGGCGGCGTTCCCGGGCTACTACACCTTCGTGTTCCGGCCGGAGGTGGTGCAGATCCTCAACGGGCTGGGCGCCTGGGCGGTGATGCTGTTCGTGTTGATCGCGGGCATCGAGCTCGATCTGAGCAAGGCCTGGGTCAACCGCCGGGAGAGTGGCATCACGGCAGGTCTGGCGCTGGGCGTGCCGCTGGTGTTCGGGGCGCTGGCGGCGTTCGGTCTGCTGCGCTTTCCAGGCTGGATCGGCGTGTCGGGCGCGGACTGGCAGTTCGTGGTCGGTGTGGGCATGGCCTGCGCGGTGACAGCGTTGCCGATCCTGATCCTGCTGATGGAGAAGCTCGACATCCTGCGCCAGCCGATCGGGCAGCGCATCCTGCGCTATGCGAGCCTCGACGACATCGCCATCTGGGGCGTGCTGGCCTTGGTGCTGCTCGACTGGGAGCGCATCGGGCGTCAGGTCGGCTTCCTGCTGGCGTTCGCAGTCGCCTGCGTGGTGTTCCGGCGCTTGATGCGGGCGATTGCCGAACGCGACCGCTGGTACGTGATGCTGATCTGGCTGGCGGTGTGCGCCTTCGGTGCCGACTGGTCGGGCCTGCACTTCATGGTCGGCGCGTTCCTGGCCGGCGTGGTGATCGATGCGGACTGGTTCGATCAGCAGGACATGGACCGGCTGCGGCACAACGTGCTGCTGGTGATGATGCCGGTGTTCTTCCTCAGCACCGGCCTGCGCACCGAATGGAGCGTCGGCGGCGCGGCGGTGTTCGTCGCCGCACTGGTGCTGCTGGTGGCGTCGGTGGCGGGCAAGCTCGCCGGTGTGCACCTGGCCGGACGCTTGCTCAAGTGGGCGCCTGGCGAGGCCTCGCTGATCGGATGGCTGCTGCAGACCAAGGCGCTGATCATGATCATTTTCGCCAACATCCTGCTCGACAAGGCCATCATCTCGAGCGCGACGTTCACCGCGTTGCTGCTGATGGCGGTGATGAGCACGATGCTCACGATCCCGATGGCCACGCCGCGCCTGCGCGCGCTGGGGATGGGCAAGTCGTCCGCCCAAGGGCGGTAGGCGAACGCGTCCAGGCCGGCGCGCCCGGATCGGTGATCAGCCGGCCACGCGCTGAACGCGTGCCGGCGCGGGCCTGGAACGCCGCGCAGGCGGGCGCATGATCGGTGACGGATACCGCGCGAGATCGAAGGAGGTCCGTATGCGCCGCCATCCCGCCCCATTCGCCGCCGTGCTGGTCGCCGCGCTGACGCTCGGTGCCTGCGCCAGCCCCGGTCTACGCGATGCAGACAAGTACGCGCTCTACGACGCGCATGCCGGCGCGCCGGTCGATCATTTCCGCTACTTGGGCCAGATCAACGGTTGGACGCCGCTGGGTGACAGCGCGCTCGCGGTCTGGACGCGGCCGGGCGAGGCCTTTCTGCTCGACCTGTCGGGGCCGTGTCAGGATCTGGCCTACACGCCGGCGATCGGGTTGACCAGCACCATGAGCCGGGTCGATGCGCGGTTCGACAAGGTACTGGTGTACAGCCGCAGTGCGATCAGCATGCCCTGCCACATCCGCCAGATCCGGCCGCTCGACGTCAAGGCGGTGCGTGCGGCCGAAAAGCACAACCGCGAGGGCGGGCCCTCGCTCGACCGGCCGTCCGATACGTCGGCGCCGGCGGCTCAGCCTTCCGATTCGGGCACGTAGCCCATCGGGCGGTCGGTCTGCCGCTCGAACAGATACTTGCGCATCTCGCCTTCGAGGAAGGCGCGGTGCTTGGGGTCGAGCGGCGAGAGCCGGTTTTCGTTGATCAGCATGGTCTGGTGCGCCAGCCAGCGCGCCCAGGCCGGCTTGCCGATGCTGGCAAAGACCTGCTTGCCCAGTTCGCCCGGCCAGGGGATGAAATCCAGGCCTTCGGTCTCGGTCTGGTCGTGGACGCAGTGCACGCGTCGGCTCATGTCAGTCCTCCAGCGCAACGCGCGGCGACAGCAGCAGCGTGCGGATCGGTGCGGGAATGCCGAGGGTCGCGAGTTCGTCGCGGGCCACCCAGCGCAGGTCGTCATTGTCGCGCACGGCGCGGCGCGGGGCGAGGCCGGTCCAGTGCAGCGGGTGCAGCTGCAGGCGGTAATGGGTGAAGCCGTGTTGCACGGTCTGCAGCCTGCGTGGCGCGTCGCGGTCGCCGGCGTCGATCACGTCTGGCGAATGCGCATCCAGCCAGGCCAGCGCGGCGTCGGCATCCTCGCCTTGCGGCAGCGACCACAGGGCCGCCCACACGCCGGTCGGCGGCCGACGGTGCAGCAGCACGCGGCCATCGCGGTCCTCGAGCAGCAGCACGGTCGCTTCGCGCTCAGGCAGTGTCTTGGTCGGTTTGGGTGTGGGCAGTTCCTCGACCCGGCCCTGGGCGAAGGCCACGCAGTCGCCGTTGACCGGGCACAGCAGACAGGCCGGCGAATGGCGCGTGCACAGGGTGGCGCCGAAATCCATCTGCGCCTGGGTGTAATCGGCCATTCGCGCCTGCGGCAGCAGTGTGTCAGCGATCGCCCACAGCGTCTTCTCGACCTTGGGCAGGCCGGGCCAACCGGAAACGCCATGGTGACGCGCGAGCACGCGCTTGACGTTGCCGTCGAGAATCGCGAAACGGTCGCCCCAGGCCTGCGACAGGATTGCCGCCGCAGTGCTGCGACCGATGCCGGGCAGTGCGAGCAGCGCGTCGAAGTCGCGCGGCAGTTCGCCGTCGTGCCGTTCGACGCAGGCCTGGGCGGCGGCCTGCAGGTTGCGCGCGCGGGCGTAGTAGCCCAGCCCCGACCACAACGCGAGGACATCGTCGCGCGGGGCGGCGGCCAACGCGCGCACGTCGGGCAGTGCGGCAACGAACCGCTCGAAGTACGGAATCACCACCCGCACCTGGGTCTGCTGCAGCATGATCTCCGACAGCCACACCCGGTACGGCGTGCGCGGATGCTGCCAAGGCAGGTCGTGGCGGCCGTGGACGTCGAACCAGGCCAACAGGCGGGCGGCGTAGGAAGCGCTCATGGCGGGCTGCCGTCGTCGACGTCGATCTCGAGGCCTTCGAGCGTCGCGCCCGGCACCTCGAGTCGATCGATCCGCAACTGTCCGCGCAGCGGTGGCACCGGCGTGCCGCTGTCGAGCGCATCGAGCCAGCGCAGTACCTCGGGCACGCGCGCGCTGCCGTCGAACCGGGCACCGGCATGGGTCACGCGCAGCGACAGTGGCGCGCCCAGTGTCGCGGGTCCGGTATAGCGGACAGAGAACGGCAGCGGGCCGTCCGTCTGTGACAGCGGGGCGGGCAACGGGGGCCAGCCCGCCGGCCAATGCGCGATGCGGCCGTCGAGTGCGATCTCCAGCACGTCGTCGTAGGCCATGCGGCCACCGGCGGAGAAGGTCGGCACGACGTCATCGGCGCGGGTCGCCAGCCCGATCGGTGCCAGCACCAGGCGTCCGTCCGCGAACGCCAGCCGGCCCTGCAGGCCGAACGCGAACGGCAGGTCGGCGCCCTCGGCGCGCCAGCGGGCGTCCATCGCCAGGCGTAGCGGCGCCAGCGTCAGTCCGGGGGCATCGGCATCGACGCGGGTCGCCTCGAGCGCGAGCCTAGTATCGAGCCGGCCCTGGTCGCTGTCGGCCGACAGCGTGCCGTGGGCCTCGATCCGGGAAAATGCAAGCGGGCGGTCGGCCTGCAGTCGCAGGCGGAACGGAACACGCAGCGCGTCGACGATCGCGGTGCCAGCGACCTGGCCGCTGACCGCGCGCTCGGCGTGCAGTGAGGGCACATCGAGTGTCAGCCCCTCGATGCGCCAGCCCTGGGCGTCGAGCCTGCCGTCGCGCACATGCAGGCCGTTGGTGAACGGGGGCAGGGCGCCGTCGCCCGGCGGTCGTGTGTCGAGCCAGTGCAGCAGCACCGGCAGCTGCAACTGCGGGCCGTCGAGTTCGACGCGGGTGATCTCCAGATCGGCCCCGCGGCTGCGGATGGTCTTCCAGGGCAGCGCCAGCAGCACGCGTCGGGCCTGCAGCATCGGCGCCTGCGTGCCCGGCACGCGCACGGTCACGTCGTGGACCACCAGTTGCGGGGTGCCGCGCAGGCGGTAGTCGACCGCGCCATCGAACTGGATCGACAGACCGAGGGCGGGCTCCAGGCGCGCGAGCGCCAGACGCAATGCACGCTCGGGCGGCAGCAGCAGCCAGATCGCGGCGATGCCGGCCGCGAGCAGGGCGGCGATGCCCACCAGCCATTTCAGCCCGCGCCGACGGCGGCGCGGCGGCACCGGCGTGGCCGGCGCCTGCCCCGAGGCGCTCACGTCCCCAGCGTCTCCGGCAGCATCGCGTCGACGAAGGCCTGGGCATCGAACACGCGCAGGTCCTCGGGGCGCTCGCCGATGCCGGCAAAGCGGATCGGGATGCCGAACTCGCGTGCCAATGCGAACAGCACGCCGCCCTTGGCGGTGCCGTCGAGCTTGGTCACGACCAGGCCGGTGACCTGGACCGCGGCATTGAACTGCCGCAACTGCGACAGCGCGTTCTGGCCGGTGGTGCCGTCGATGACCATCAGCACTTCATGCGGCGCGGTCGCATCGATCTTGCCGAGCACGCGGCGGATCTTGCCCAGTTCGCCCATCAGGCCCTGCTGGGTATGCAAGCGGCCGGCGGTGTCGGCAATGAGCACGTCGATGCCGCGCGACTTCGCAGCCTGCAGCGCGTCGAATGCAACCGCGGCCGGGTCGGCATCCTGGCCCTGGGCGACCACGGCCACGCTGTTGCGCTCGCCCCAGGCCTTGAGCTGGGCGACCGCCGCGGCGCGGAAGGTGTCGCCGGCGGCCAGCATCAGGCCGTGGCCCTCGTCCTTGAAGCGCTTGGCGAGCTTGCCGATGGTCGTGGTCTTGCCGACGCCGTTGACACCGACGGTGAGGATCACGAACGGCTTGGCGGCCGGATCGATCGTCAGCGGCCGGGCGACCGGGGTCAACATTGCGACCAGGTCGGCGCGCAGCGCCTGCAGCAGCGCATTGGCGTCGGCGAACGCGCGCGCTTTCATGCGCTTGCGCAAGGATTCGACCAGCTCGGTGCTCGCCGCCACACCGACGTCGGCGGTCAGCAGCGCGGTTTCGATCTCGTCGAGCAGATCGTCGTCGAGCTTGGGATTGCGCGAGAACAGGCCGCCGAAACTGCGCGCGAAGGTGCTGCCGCTCAGCCGCTCGCGCCAGCCTGATTTGCCGGCCGCGGCGGCGGGCTTGGTCGCGAACACGACCTCGGCCATCGCGGCGGCGGGGTCGTAGATCGCAGGGCGCGGCGGCGGTGGCGGCGTCACCGGCTCGGGTGTCGGCGCGAGGGCATCGGCGGCGGGCGAGGTGGTCGGCGCGATCGGCGTCGCGGCGGGCGTCGCGGTTGCGGCAATCGAGGTGTCAGGTGCAGGCGTCGGCGCGGCAGGCGTGGCCGGGACGGGCGCTGACGGAGCCGCAGGCACTGCCACGGGCGCTGCCGCCGGCGCGGGCGCGAGATCCGTGGAGGGCGTCGGGGCTTCGACCGGTGGCGTGGCGGTCGGCGCGCCGAACGCAGCGGCGATCTCCTCGTCGGTGAGACGGCGCCGGCCGCCCTCGGATTGGGGTTTGTCGCGCTTGAACCAGCTGACCATGCGGCCGTCGGAGCCTGGATGGGGGAGAATGGCGCGCATGGTATCACCCGCATTTTCCACGCCCCGTGCAGCGGGGCGCCGATGAAACCGTCCTCCGGCAAGGTCCGCATCGTCGGTGGCCGCTGGCGCGGCACACGGCTGGACGTGCCCGATGCGCCGGGCCTGCGTCCGACCGGCGACCGTGTGCGCGAGACCCTGTTCAACTGGCTGCAGCCGGCATTGCCGGGTGCGCGCGCGGTCGATGCGTTCGCCGGCACCGGCGCGCTCGGGTTGGAGGCGGTCTCGCGCGGGGCGCGCTCGGCCCTGTTGATCGAGCGCGACCCGGCCCTGGCCGCCGCGCTGTCGGCGGTCGCCGCCCGTCTGCCTGGCGGGGAGGCGGTCGACGTCCGTCGGGGCGACGCGTTGCCGCTGCTCGCAGCGCTGCCGGCGGCGGGCTTCGATGTCGCTTTCGTCGACCCGCCGTTCGCCGCCGACCTGTGGACGCCGGCGCTGGCTGCGCTCGATGCCGCCCTCGCGCCGCAGGCCTGGTTGTACGTCGAGTCGCCGGTGGCGCGGCCGGCGCAGGCGCCCGCCGGCTGGCGCCTGCATCGGGAACTGTCGACCCGCGAGGCGCATTGCGCGCTCTGGCGCCGGGACGGCTGAACCGCGCCCGGCGCTGCTACACTTTGCGCCCGCGCCACGCCGCACCCCTGCCTCCCGACAGCGAACGTCAGCCATGAGTGCGAGTCGCAAACGCATCGCGGTGTATCCGGGCACCTTCGACCCGATCACCAACGGCCATGTCGACCTGGTCGACCGGGCGGCACCGCTGTTCGAACGCCTGATCGTGGGCGTGGCCGAAAGCCCGGCCAAACGCCCGGCGATGTCGCTCGACGAACGCGTGTCGCTGGCGCGCGAGGCGCTGGCCCATCACGACAACATCGAGGTCATCGGCTTCGACTCGTTGCTCGCGCATTTCGTCGCCAAGGTCGAGGCCGGCGTGCTGCTGCGCGGCCTGCGCGCGGTGTCGGACTTCGAGTACGAGTTCCAGCTGGCGAGCATGAACCGGCACCTCATTCCCGAGGTCGAGACGCTGTTCCTCACGCCGGCCGAGCAGTACGGCTTCATCTCCTCCACGCTGGTGCGCGAGATCTCGCGCCTCGGCGGCGACGTGTCGGGGTTCGTGCCCGCCGCGGTCGATCGCGCACTGCGCAACCACTCGCAACGCTGACGTTGCCCATCCAAACGCAAGAGAAACAAGAGGGAATGCCATGAAGTCCATCACCCGCGCGCTGCTGATCGCCTGCCTGGTCCTGCCAGTCATCGCCTGTGGCAAGAAGGAAGAAACCCAGCAGGCGCAGGCCGCGCCGGTCGCGGCGCCGACCACCGAGGACAAGGCGGCGTGGAACGCCTATCTCAACGAGGTCGCCAGCCGCCACATGGAAGGCATCAACAACTCGCCCTACGTCTACCTGGTGCCGCCGCCGCCGGCCAACATGACCGAAGCGCCGCCGGCCGACGCCCAGGCTCCGGCCGACGGCGAGGCTTCGGACCTGTCCACCCCGGTCGACGGCAACTACGAGCGCCTGCTCGACAAGGCCAAGCTGGACGTGGCGCGCGGCATCGTGCGCGGCAACCTGCTGATCTACGCCGGGCTGAATTCGGCGCGTACCGCCGACCTGACGGTCGCCTCGTTCGCGGAAGTCGAGCCGGGCACGATGAAGGGCGTGCGCGTGCTGTTCATCGGCGAGGAAGCCGACAACGCCCGCGTCAAGGCGGCCGTCGAGCCGGCCGGCGTGGAGTACGTGTTCGTCGACACCGCCAAGTAAGCCCCAGGGCGCCGGCCTGGCCGGCGCTCTCGAGCCACACGACGCCGTCGTTGCCCGCTCGGGCACGGCGGCGTCGCTGTTTCCGGGGTGCGCGAGTGTGCCGCGCCTGCTGGGTGACCCGGTTCCAGCGATGGGACGCCGCGCGCCGCCGCACTCACTACAATGTGCGGATGTCCCTGAAGATCAATGCGCTCTGCGTCAACTGCGACGTCTGCGAGCCGGCGTGCCCGAACCAGGCGATTTCGCAGGGCGAAGAGATCTACGTGATCGATCCGGCGCGCTGCACCGAGTGCGTCGGACACTTCGACGAACCGCAGTGCGTGGTGGTGTGCCCGGTGGAGTGCATCGACCCCGATCCCGACCTTCCCGAAACCCAGGCCGAGTTGCTGGCCAAGCTCGCGCGCCTGCAGCAGGAGTCGTCATGAGCCGTTCCCGTGTCCCCGCTGCCGGCCTGCCGGCGCTGCTGCTCTCGCTATTGCTGTTGGCGGTCGCCCCGTCGTGTGCGCGCGACGTCCGTCCGCAGCCCGCACCGGTCGCAGCGCAGACGCAGGCGACGCCGCCCGGCAACGCGGTCGCTTCGGCGCATGCGCTGGCCACCGAGGCCGGCCTTCAGGTAATGCGCGAAGGCGGCAACGCGTTCGACGCCGCGATCGCGACCTCGGCCGTGCTGTCGGTGGTCGAGCCGATCTCCTCGGGCCTGGGCGGCGGCGGCTTCTTCCTGCTGCACGATGCGGCATCCGGGCGCGACGTGTTCATCGACGCGCGCGAGACCGCGCCGGCCAGCGCCCAGCCCGATCGCTATCGGACCGCGGATGGCCAGTTCGACCGCGATCGTGCCGAGAACGGCCCATGGTCGGCCGGCATTCCCGGCCTGCCGGCCGCGTTCGTGCACATCGCCGAGCGCTACGGCCGGCTGCCGCTGGCGCAGTCGCTGGCCCCGGCGATCCGGATCGCCGAAGACGGGTTCCCGGTCTATGCCCGATTCGCGCGCGGCTACCAGTCGCGGCGCGAGGTCATGGAGCGGTACCCGGGCACGCGCGCGGTGTTCCTGGCCGGCGGCCGTGCGCCGCAGGAAGGCGACCTGTTCCGCCAGCCGGAGCTGGCGCAGACGCTGTGGCTGCTTGCCGAACGCGGGTTCGACGGCTTCTATCGCGGACCGACCGGCGAGAAGCTGGTGGCCGGGGTCAATGCCGAGGGCGGGCAGTGGACCGCCGAGGACCTGGCTGGATACCGGGTCGTCGAGCGGGCGCCGATCCGCTTCCAGTACCACGACTGGACGGTGACGACCGCGCCGCCGCCGTCGTCGGGCGGCATCGCGATGGCGCAGATGCTGCAGATCCTCGAACCCTATGATCTGCCGGCGCTCGACGATGCCGCGCGCACGCATCTGGTCGTCGAGTCGATGCGTCGCGCGTTCCGCGACCGCACGTTCTACCTGGGCGATCCGGATTTTGTGAAGATCCCCGAGCGCACGCTGCTCAGCCGCGACTACGCCGCCGGGCTGCGCGCGACGATCAACCCGGACAAGGCGACGCCCAGCGACCTGCTCTCGGGCGATCCCACGCCGCTGGAGGACGAGGAGACCACACACTTCTCGATCGTCGATGCCGCCGGCAACCGCGCCGCGGTCACCCAGACAGTGAATCTGCTGTTCGGCAGCGGCCTGGTCGCGCCCGGCACCGGGGTGCTGCTCAACAACGAGATGGACGACTTCGCGCTGCAGCCCGGCGTGCCCAACGCATTCGGGGTCATGGGCTTCGATGCCAATGCGCCGCGGCCAGGCAAGCGCCCGCTGAGCTCGATGACGCCGACCTTCCTCGAGTCGCCCGACCGCGTCGCGGTGCTGGGCACGCCCGGCGGCAGCCGGATCATCACGATGGTGCTGCTGGGCGTACTCGGCTACGACGCCGGACTCGACGCCCAGGCTGTCGCGGCGCTGCCGCGCTATCACCACCAGTGGATGCCCGATGCGATCTCGGCCGAGTCCAATGCGTTCTCCGCCGACACCGCGGCGCGATTGCGCGCGATGGGCCATACGGTCGACCTACCGGGCGACCGCGCCGCGGCCGGGCGCGGTTCGAGCCACGTGTGGGGTAATCTGCAGACCGTGCTGTGGAACCGTGCCGACGGCACGCTGACCGGCGGCAGCGACCCGCGCAATCCGGTGGGCGCAGCGAAGGTCGAGCCGGCTGCAGGCAACCGTAACGCGCGTCCCGAACACGCACGCCCCCGGGGAATGGACACCATGGAGCCCACACGATGACCCCACGTATTGCGTTGTTGATCGCATCGCTGCATGTCGTGCTGTACGTCGCGCTGTCGGTGCGGGTGGCGCTGCACCGTGCCAGTGCCAAGGTCGGCATCGGCACCGGTGGCGACCCGGTGCTCGCGCGCAAGGTCCGCGTGCAGGCCAACTTCGGCGAGTACGTGCCGCTGGCCCTGCTGATGCTGGCGCTGCTCGAACTCGCCGCATTCGATCCCCGGCTGCTGTGGACCCTTGGGCTGGGGTTGTTGCTGGCGCGTGTGCTGCACGCCGTCGGGCTCGGCGGCTCGGCCGGCTATTCGATCGGCCGCTTCGGTGGCGCGATGCTGACCTTTGCGCTGCTGCTGACGATGGCCGGGCTGGGTATCTGGCGCTTCATTGCGGTGGCGACGCTGACCTAGCGCACGCGGCGTACCGCAACTTTCATCGACGCCGGGCGCGGGACCCTCTCATCCGGCCACGGGGTCGCGCCGCGCGTGCACCACCATGCGCAGATGACGTTCCTCGTCGATCGTCAGCATCGTGTGCTCGAACGGCGCCGGCACGCCGTCCACACACAGCCGGCGCTCGCCGCTGCAGGGCGCGCCGGCATCGTGGTGCGCCCACCAGGCCGCGAACTCCGGCGATACCCGACGCAGGGACTCGACCAGGGCCTGAGCGTCGACATCCTGTGCGCCGCGGGCGTAGTCGCGCCGAAAACTCGAGAGCATGGCGCGGGCCTGGACGTCCCAGTCGACGAGGCGCGTGCGCATGGCCTCATCGGCGAACAGCAGCCAGAGCAGGTTGCGCCGTTCGGGCGGATGCGCGCCGAAGCCGAACAGCGCGTCGGCCGGCGCATTGAATGCCAGCACGTCCCAGCGCAGGTTGAGCACATGCACCGCGTGCGGAGCGAGGTCGTCCATCAAGCGCCGGACCAGGGGCGGGACCTGACAGAACGTGCGCCCGGGCTCGGCCGGCGGCCGCGCATGCGCGAGCAGATACAGGTGCCGCCGCTCGGCGGCGTCGAGCTGCAGCACCCGCGCCAGGTTGTCGAGGAACGTGGACGAGACGCCGATGTCGCGCCCTTGTTCGAGCCACGTGTACCAACTCAGGCCGACCCCGGCGAGCGCGGCGACCTCTTCGCGGCGCAGGCCCGGCGTGCGCCTGCGGCCGCCGTTCTGCAGGCCGACATCGCCCGGCGACAGGCGTGCGCGGCAGGTCCGCAGGAAGCTCGACAGTTCGGGGCGGGCGCGTTGCAGGCGGGTCATCGATCAGGCACCGGTTGCTTCTAGTAACAGCATGAGCGGACAAATTGTAACTGGATGAGGGCGGCGCCAGACTCCGGCTCCCCCGTTCGGACTCTCCGTCATGCCAGATTGCCGCGCCCCTGCGTCCTCTTCTGTTGCGACCGCTGCCGATATGGCCGTGGCGGCGCCGGCCCGGCCCCCGTGGCTCGGCCTGGCCGTGCTGCTGCTCGCCGGTTTCGTCACGATCTTCGACCTGTTCGTGGTCAATGTCGCGATCCCGTCGATGCAGGCCACGCTCGATGCGAGCCTGGCGCAGGTGGGGCTGGTGGTCGCCGGTTACGAACTGGCCTTTGGTGTGCTGCTGATCGCAGGCGGCCGGCTCGGCGACCGCCATGGCCGTCGCCGCCTGTTCGTGGTCGGCATGGCGGGATTTGCGCTGGCCTCGGCGTTGTGCGGACTGGCGCCCGATGCAGGCTCGCTGATCGCCGCGCGGGTGCTGCAGGGGCTCGCGGCCGCGTTGCTGTTCCCGCAGGTCTACGCCTCGATCCGGGTGCATTTCGAGGGGCGGCCGCTCGCCGCGCGTTCGGCCTGCTCGGCATGACCCTGGGCCTGGCCGCGATCGCCGGTCAGGTACTGGGCGGCTGGTTGGTGCATGCCGACATCGGCGGCCTGGGCTGGCGCACGATCTTCCTGATCAACGTCCCGATCGGCGTGCTGGCGATCGCGATGGCACGCCTGGTGCCCGAATCGCGCGCGCCTGAGCGCCCGACCCTCGATTGGGGTGGCGTCGCCCTGGTCGGTGCTGGGCTGGGTTTGCTGCTGGTGCCGTTGCTGGAAGGGCCTGCGCACGGTTGGCCAGTCTGGATGGTGATCGCGCTGGTGGCCGGTGCCGGGTTGCTGGCGGTGTTCGCGCGACATCAGATTCGGCGTCGCCTGCATGGTCAGGACCCGTTGGTCGATATGCGCTTGCTGTGCGACCGGCAGTTCGCCGTCGGTGGCCTCCTGGTGTTGCTGGTCTACTCGACCTCAAGTTCGTTCTTCCTGTGCTTTGCGTTGCTGGTGCAGTCGGGCTTCGGGCTCGACCCGATGGCGGCCGGGCTGTTGTTCGCGCCATGCAGCCTCGGCTTCGTGCTCGCCTCGTTGTCGGCGCCGCGGCTGGTGGCCCGCTTCGGCCCAGTGGCGCTGGCGGTCGCTGCAATGGTCTACGCGGGCTCGCTGGCCTGGCTCGTCGGCCAGGTGCACAGCGCCGGCGGGGCGCTGTCGCCTGCGCACCTGGTGCCGACACTGGTCGTCGTCGGCGCCGCGCAGGGCCTGATCATGACGCCGCTGCTCAACCTCGTACTCGGCACGGTCGATGCGGCACGCGCGGGCATGGCCTCGGGCGTGATCTCGACGCTGCAGCAGGTCGGCGCGGCGTTTGGCGTGGCGATCGTCGGCATGGTATTCGGCGCGGCGCTGTCGGGCGCCGTCGGCGACGACCTGCGTGCGCATTACGCCGACGCCTTCGTTGCCGGCATGGCCTGCAACGTCGTCGCGGCGTTCGTTGCAGCGCTACTGCTGCGCCGGTTGGCGCACAGCGGCGGGCCGGGGATGAGAGCCCAGCCGCCGAGGATTTGATGCGCGGGTGGCGGCACCTGCGCACGCGTACTACTTTAGACATCGCAATCGGCGAGGGGCCGGCACATATGCCTGAATCGCGAGGTTTCGCATGTTGTCGGCGTCATGGCGATGCAGACCAGATTCGATTGGAAGCCATCGTGCGGGCGTCGCCTTGGTATATGCGCGCGCTGCGCGAGGCACGCGCTCTTGGGCTGGCGTCCTGGTGCATCGGCGCCGGGGCGATCCGCAATCTGGTTTGGGACCATCTGCATGGCCGCCGGCAGCCATCGCAGCTGGCCGATATCGACTTGGCTTACTTCGATGCTGAGGAGTCGCCCGGCGTCGAGAGGGCGCATCAGACGCTGTTGGAGGCGCGTTGCCGGGAGTTGCCTTGGGAGGTCACCAATCAGGCGCACGTCCATCTTTGGTTCGAGCGCCACTTCGGTCATGCGGTGCCGCCCTTGCGCTCTTTGGTCGATGCCGTCTCGTCGTGGCCAGAAACCGCGACTTCAGTCGGCATTGCTTTGCATGCAGATGATGCGCTGGAGATCATTGCGCCGTTCGGGCTGAACGACCTGTTCGCGATGCAGCTTAGGCGCAATCCGACCCGGGTCAGCGTGAAGACGTATCTCGCGCGTGTAGCCAGTAAGCGTTATGAAACGCGTTGGCCGCTGGCGACTATCCACAAGCCGTGAGTGGCGCATCGCTTTGAACTTCGCCGGGCGTATACGGGAGCAAAGCTAGCCTGCCGGCCGACCGCATCGGTGGAGACAGGCATGTTCAATGTGATCCGCGTGGCGCCGGATCGGATCGACGTCGAGATCGACGGGCGGTTCGACCGGGAGACGATGGCGGCGCTGATCGATGCGTTCGTCGAGGCGGCGGACGGCATCGACGGCGGCGCGATGCTCTATCGCGTGCGCGATGTCGACTTGCCGTCGTTCGGTGCGGTCGCAGTCGAATTCTCGCGGTTGCCGGCGCTGCTGCGCGCGGTGCGGCGTTTCGATCGGATCGCAGTGGTCGCCGAATCGCTGTGGATCCGCCGCCTCTCGGAACTGGAAGGGCTGCTGGTGCCGGGCGTCGAGGTCCGCGGTTTCACGCCCGAATGCGCCGGTGACGGCCAGACGTGGTTGCGCGAGCGATAAGGGCGCCACGCGTTCGGCTCGGTGATGGCGCACCGCAGCAAGCATGTTCGGCGACAAGTGGCTACAGTGCCTGCACCGCCGATTGACGCCGAGCGTGCCCATGCCGCTGCCTGCTCCAAGCCGTGCTGTTTTTTTTAGCCCCGATAATGGTAGCGCTAACTTTTTCGTGTCGAGGGCGCGCGCATGAGCCTCTTCGCCGGCCTCGATCTCGGCACGCAGAGCATCAAGCTCGTGGTCTACGACCCGGCAGCGCGGCAGGTGCTTGCGACCCAGGGCCGGGCGTTGGATCTGATCGCCGGCGATGACGGCAGCCGCGAGCAGCATCCCGCCGACTGGCTCGACGCGATCCGCGCCTGCTTTTCCGCAGTCGACCCGGCGATCCGCGCGCGTATCGCCGCGCTCGGCGTCTCGGGCCAGCAGCACGGCTTCGTGCCGCTGGATGCGGAAGGGCAGGTGCTGGCGCCGGCGAAGCTGTGGTGCGACA
The DNA here is from genome assembly GCA_002240395.1 of Xanthomonas citri pv. mangiferaeindicae. Lineage (NCBI taxonomy): Bacteria > Pseudomonadati > Pseudomonadota > Gammaproteobacteria > Lysobacterales > Lysobacteraceae > Xanthomonas > Xanthomonas citri. The sequence continues at coordinate 362,400 of CP016836.1, read as the reverse complement.
CCAGCACCAGCGCGCAATGCGCGCCGATCATGGACGCCGTCGGCGGCGTGACAGCCTGCATCGCGCAGGCTGGCAACCCGATCCTGGCGGGCTACACCGCATCCAAGTTGCCGTGGACGAAGGCGCATCGTCCGGAGGTCTACGCAGAGTTGGCGGCGATCGCGCTGCCGCACGACTACGTCAACCTCTGGCTGACCGGCGCGCGCTGGATGGAGCACGGCGATGCCTCGGGCACCGGCTGGCTCGACGTGCGCACGCGGCGCTGGTCGCCGGCGCTGTTGCAGGCCACCGATCCCGAGCGCGACCTGTCGGCCTGCCTGCCGCCGCTGGTCGAAGCCGATGCGTTGTTCCCGATCCGGCCCGAGATCGCCGCCGAACTGGGCCTGTCGCCGCAACTGCGGGTGTCGGCCGGTGGCGGCGACAACATGATGGCGGCGATCGGCACCGGCTGCGTGGTACCGGGGCGGCTGGCGATGAGCCTGGGCACCTCGGGCACGTTGTTCGCCTACAGCGACACGCCCGTGGTGTCGGACTCGGGCGCCTGGGCCGCGTTCTGCGACTCGACCGGGGGCTGGCTGCCGCTGATCTGCACGATGAACTGCACGGTGGCAACCGAGCAGGTCGCACGGATGTTCGGCTTTGCGACGCGCGAGGGCGATGCGCATATCGACGCGACCGCGCCGGGCGCCAGCGGGCTGACCTTGCTGCCGTTCCTCAACGGCGAGCGCACGCCCGACCTGCCGTTGGGACGCGGCGTGCTGACCGGCCTGACGGCGCACAACATGGACGCCGCGCACCTGTACCGCGCGGCGATGGAAGGCGCGACCTACAGCTTGAAATACGGCTTCGACGCGTTCGTGTCGGCCGGCATGGCGTTCGATCGCATCGTGCTGACCGGCGGCGGCGCCAACAGCGCGGCCTGGCGGCAGCTGGTCGCCGACGTGTTCGCGCTGCCGGTGGATGTGCCGGTGCAGAGCGAGGGCGCGGCGTTCGGTGCGGCGCTGCAGGCGCTGTGGGCGCTCGGCCGCGCGCAGGGCGATGCGACGTCGATGGCAGCGCTGGCCGCCGCGCATGTCGCCACTGATCCCGCGCGTGCATGCACGCCCGAGCCGCGCCGCGCACCGGCCTACCGCGCCGCCTACCGGCGCTTCACCGATCACCTCGACGCAGTGCGGCCGCTGTACGCCGCGCCGGCCGCGTAGGCGTGAGCGCCTGCCGATCCGTCCTTTCCACTTCAACACGGGACCGCATATGACCACGACCCCCTTCATCGGCAGCCGGGAGTACTTCCCCGGCATCTGCCAGATCCCCTTCGAGGGCAAGGCCTCCGACAATCCGCTGGCCTTCAAGGTCTATGACGCCGGCAAGAAGATCGGCGGCAAGACGATGGCCGAGCACCTGCGTTTTGCGGTGTGCTACTGGCATACGTTCTGCAACGCCGGCGCCGATCCGTTCGGACCGGGCACGCGGCGCTTCCCCTGGGACGGCGGCGCGCCGCTGGCGGCGGCCGAGGCCAAGCTCGATGCCGCGTTCGAGTTCTTCACCAAGCTCGGCGTGCCGTACTGGTGCTTCCACGACGTCGACCTGGCGCCCGACGCCGACGACATCGGCGCGTACGAAAAGAATCTCAAGCACATGGTCGCGTTGGCCAAGGAACGCCAGGCCGCGACCGGCATGAAGTTGCTGTGGGGCACGGCGAATCTGTTTTCGCACCCCCGCTACATGAACGGTGCCTCGACCAACCCGGATTTCGCGGTGGTCGCGCGGGCGGCGGTGCAGGTCAAGGCGGCGCTGGAGGCGACCGTGGAGCTGGGTGGCGAGCACTACGTGTTCTGGGGCGGCCGCGAAGGCTATGCCAGCCTGCACAACACCGATATGCAGCGCGAGCTGGCGCATTTCGCGCGGTTCCTGACGATGGCGCGCGACTACGGACGCAGCATCGGGCTCAAGGGCAATTTCCTGATCGAGCCCAAGCCGATGGAGCCGATGAAGCACCAGTACGACTTCGATAGCGCGACCTGCGCCGGCTTTCTGAAGGCGCACGGGCTGGACAAGGATTTCAAGCTCAACATCGAGGCCAACCACGCGACGCTGTCCGGGCACACCTTCGAGCACGACCTGCAGGTGGCCTCCGACCACGGCCTGCTCGGCAGTATCGACGCCAACCGCGGCAATGCGCAGAACGGATGGGATACCGACCAGTTCCCGACCGACCTGTACGACACGGTCGGCGCGATGCTGGTGGTGCTGCGCCAGGGCGGCCTCGAAGGCGGCCTGAACTTCGACGCCAAACCGCGCCGCGAATCGACGGACATGGAAGACCTGTTCATCGCGCACATCGGCGGCATGGATGCGTTCGCGCGCGGCCTTGAAGTGGCGCATGCGCTGCTGCACGCGTCGCCGTGGGAGCAATGGCGACGCGATCGTTATGCCAGCTTCGATGGCGGCGACGGCCAGGCGTTCGAGCAGGGCCGGCTGTCACTGACCGACCTGCATGCGATCGCCGCCAAGGCGGGTGAGCCGCAGCAGCGCAGCGGCCGCCAGGAGGCCTACGAGAACCTGCTCAACCAGTACCTGCTGCGCTGAGCCCGATGCGCCATCGGCCCGCCACCGCGAACATCCTGACCGGCGCGCCCACCGGGCGCGCCGCGATCGGGCAGGGCGCGTTACTTCTTCTTCGGCGGAGCGGCGACCGAGTCGCGCGCAATCAAGCGGTGCGGCACCACCCGGTCGGTGAGCACGCGGGTGCTGGCGTCGTTGCGGCGGATGCAGCGCAGCAGCACGTCGATCGCGGTATCGGCCATCGAGGCGATCGGCTGGTGCATCGTGGTGAGCTCGGGCCAGACCGTGGTCGCGGCCGAGGTGTCGTCGAAGCCGACGACCGACAGGTCGCGCGGCACGTCGAGCCCGCGGCGATGCGCGACCGAGATCGCCGCGGCGGCCATGTCGTCGTTGCTGGCGAAGATCGCGCTCGGCGGCTTGCGATGGCCCAGCAGTTTCTCGGCCGCCTTCAGCCCCGAGCGGTAGGTGTAGTCGCCCTGGTGCACCAGCGTGGGGTCGTAGGCGATGCCGGCGTCCTCGAGCGCGGCCTGGAAGCCCTGAAAACGTCGGGTGCTCGCGCTGAGGTCGGCGCGGCCCTTGATGAAACCGATCCGGGTGTGGCCGCGTTCGATCAGGTGTTCGGTCATCTCCTTGCCGGCGCGGAAGTCGTCGATGCGCACGCAGGAGATGTCGTCGCTGAAGCGGCCCGACGCGATCGCGACGACCGGGATGCCGGCGCGCACGAACTCGGTCACCGCGGCGCGCGATTCGCACAGTGGCGGCGGCAGGATCACCGCGTCCACGCGCTTGCCCATCGCTCGGGCGGCCTTGCGCTCGGCTTCGGCGTCGAGATCGTCCCAGTAGTCGACCACCAGTTGGATCGGTGTGCGCGAGGCCACGCGCAGCAGGCCGAGCAGCAGTTCGCGCAGATAGGCACCGCTGGGGTTGGTGTAGATCAGCGCGATGCGGGTGTGCTGCGCGGCGGCGAGCGAACTGGCCGCCAGATTGGGGGTGTAGTTGAGTTCGCGCACCGCGCGCGTGACCCGCTCGCGGGTGGTGTCGCGCACCTTGCCCTGGCCATTGATGACCCGCGAGACGGTCATCGGCGAGACACCGGCCAGTGCGGCGACCTCGTCGATGGTGACGCCACGGGTCTTGCGGCGGACCGATTTTTTCGGCTTGTCCAAAAGCGTTCCTTCGTCCGGACGGCGGTGTGCAGGCCCCGTCCGCAAGGCTAAGGGAACTGGAGTGAAGCCGTCCAAGGGGAGGTGATGGGATGTCGGGGATGTTACCGCTAACTATCTGGTTCCGCGACTGGATCCGGCCGGTGTGGCCGGCGGCGGTGCTGGCGCTGGTCGCGCTCGTCGGCCCGGTGCCGGCGCAGGCCGAGGACGGATATGCCCTGTGGCTGCGCTATGCCCAGGCCGGGGCCGAGCGCAGGCCCGACGCGCCGCAGGTCTTGCAATTGGCGATCGCCGAGGCGACGCCGACCCAGCGCGCGACGCGCGACGAACTGCTGCGCGGCTTGCAGGGGCTGCAGGGGCAGGCGCCCCACGTGGCCGGCCACATCGACCGCGCCGGCGCCTTGCTGGTCGGCACGCCGCAGTCGCTGCCGGCGATCGCGCGGCTGACGCTGGACCTGGGCGACCTCGGCCAAGCCGGGTACCTGATCCGTTCGATGTCCGTGGACGGGCATCCGGCGACGGTCGTCGCGGCCAACACCGATGTCGGCGCGCTCTACGGCGCGTTCGCGTTCCTGCGCCTGATGCAGACCGACCAGCCGATCGCCGACCTTGACCTGCGTCAGGCGCCGCGGATCGAACGCCGGGTGCTCAACCATTGGGACGACCTCGACCGCCACGTCGAGCGCGGCTACGCCGGTCAGTCGATCTGGGACTGGCACCGACTGCCGGGCTGGCGCGACCCGCGCTACACCGACTACGCCCGCGCCAACGCCTCGATCGGCATCAACGGCACCGTGCTCAACAACGTCAACGCCAACGCCGACGTGCTGACGCCGATGTACCTGGAGAAGGTCGCCGCGCTGGCGGACATCTTCCGGCCGTGGGGCATTCGGGTGTACCTGTCCGCGCGCTTCAGCGCCCCGATCGAGATCGGCGGGCTTGAGACTGCCGACCCGCTGGACCCGGCAGTCCAGCGCTGGTGGCGGGCCAAGGCCGACGAGATCTATGCGGCGATCCCGGACTTCGGCGGCTTCCTGGTCAAGGCCAACTCCGAGGGCCAGCCCGGCCCGCAGGACTACGGCCGCTCGCATGCCGACGGCGCCAACCTGCTGGCCGATGCGCTGGCGCCGCACGGCGGCATCGTGATATGGCGGGCGTTCGTCTATTCCCACGACGAACCCGATGACCGCCACAAGCAGGCCTACACCGAGTTCGTGCCGCACGACGGCGCGTTCCGCGACAACGTGATCGTGCAGGTCAAGAACGGCGCGATCGATTTCCAGCCGCGTGAACCGTTCCATCCACTGTTCGGCGCGATGCCGAAGACGCCGCTGATGATGGAGTTCCAGATCACCAAGGAGTACCTCGGCTTCTCCACGCATCTGGCCTACCTCGGGCCGCTGTACGAGGAGGTGCTGCGCGCCGATACCCAGGTGCGGGGAGAGGGCTCGACCGTCGCGCGGGTGATTGACGGCTCGCTGGACCGTGATGTGCCTGGCAGAAGCGCGCTGACCGGCATCGCCGGTGTGGCCAACATCGGCAGCGACCGCAACTGGAGCGGCTCGCATTTCGACCAGGCCAACTGGTACGCCTACGGGCGTCTGGCATGGGACCCGATGCGGGCCTCGCGCGAGATCGCCGAGGAATGGACCCGCATGACGTTCGGCAACGCCCCGGGCGTGGTCGAACCGATCGTCGGCATGATGATGGGCTCGCGCGAGGCGGTGGTTGACTACACCGGTGCGCTCGGGCTGCACCATCTGATGGGCCGCGGCCACCATTACGGCCCCGGCCCGTGGGTCGAGGGTGGCCCGCGTGCGGACTGGACCTCGGTCTACTACCACCGCGCCACCCGGGAGGGCATCGGCTTCGACCGCAGCCGCCGCGGCAGCGATGCGGTCTCGCAATATGCGCCGCCAGTGGCGGATGTGTTCGACGATCCCGACCGCGTACCCGAAACGTTGCTGCTGTGGTTCCACCATGTGCCCTGGGATCGTCCGATGGCCTCGGGGCGCCCGTTGTGGGACGAGCTGGTGCAGCGCTACGACCGCGGCGTCGCCACGGTGCGCGACATGCGCAGCACCTGGGATGGACTCGCGGGCCGTCTCAATGCCGAGCGGCATGCGCAGGTGGCTGCGTTTCTCGCGATCCAGGAACAGGAGGCGCAGTGGTGGCGCGACGCCAGCATCGCGTACTTCCAGTCGATCTCCGGTCGCCCGCTTCCCGCAGGCACCGCACCGCCCGCGCACCCGCTGGCGTACTACCAGTCGCTTGAATTTCCGCACGCACCGGGAGATACCCGATGAACGGCTGCCCCCACCCAACCCTCCCCCGCAAGCGGGGGAGGGCAATCGAGCACCCCGCGCAGCACTGTGAGAGGGCCGCCGAGCACTTCGCGCAGGACCGGATGCGGGCGATCGATCGCCCCGTTCAAAGGCAGGGGCAAGTCAGCGGACACATCGCCAACGAGGGGGGCAAAGCAGTTGAGCACCCCGCGTTGCACTGTGAGAGGGCTGCCGAGCATTCCGCGCAGGAACGTCAGAGTGCCGTCACGCCTTCCGCGCAGGAGCGTGGAAGGGCAGTTGCGCCGTTCGCACAGGACTGCGGGCGCGCAATCGAGTTGCATCCAGGCCCGTCGACGCCGGCGTTCGCACACCTCCCCCGCGTGCGGGGAGGTCGGCGCCGCAGGCGCCGGGTGGGGGCGGGGCCTTGCACGCATTGGGTGCCTGCTTGTCCTGCTCGCCCTCGCACCGCTTGTCCACGCCGACACGCGCGAGGCGGCGTTGCTGCATCCGTTGATCCAGGACCACGCCGTCCTCCAGCGCGACCGCCCCGTGCGCCTGCAGGGCGAGGCGCCGGCCGGCACGGTCGTCCACCTCACGCTGGCGGACCGCCGTGCGCAGGCGCGCGCCGATGCCGACGGCCATTGGCAGGCCGAACTGCCGGCGTTGCCGGCCGGCGGTCCGCACACCTTGACCGTCCGCGCAGGCGAGACCACCCGGACCGTCCGCGACCTGCTGGTCGGCGACGTCTGGCTGTGCGCGGGCCAATCGAACATGGAGTTGCAGGTCTGGCGTTCGCTCGATGCCCGCGCCGAGATCGCAGGCGCCGATGCGCCTGACATCCGCTTGCTGACCGTGCCGCAGGTGAGCAGCCCGGTCCCCTTGGCACGCTTCACCGAGCCCGTCGCCTGGCAACCGGTCATGCCGGAGAGCGTGCGCGACTTTTCGGCCGCCTGTTACTACTTCGCCCGCGAACTGCGCAAGACCGTGGACGTGCCGATGGGGCTGATCGAGGCCGCGTGGGGCGGTTCGCGTATCCAGGCCTGGACCAGCGGCGAGGCGCTGCGTGCGGGTGGCCAGCCGGGCGAGGACCTCGATGTGCTCGCGCTCTACCACGACGACCCGATGCAGGCGGCCGCGCGCTGGGGCGAGCGCTGGGCCGCGTGGTGGTTGCAGGCGCCGGGTGTGTCCGCCGACGACCGGCCCTGGACGGATACCGTGTCCGGTGACTGGCGCGACGCTCCGCACGCGCTTGGCGCGTGGGAGCGCTGGGGCGTGCCCGAACTGGCGACGTTCGACGGCATGGTCTGGTACCGGACGTCAGTGCGTCTGACCGCCGCGCAGGCGGCGCAGGACGCCACGCTGCTGCTCGGTCCCGCCGACGAGATGGATCTGACCTGGGTCAACGGCACCGCGGTGGGCAGCAGCTACGGCGCCGGTACCCCGCGCGAGTACCCGCTGCCGCATGGCCTGCTGCGCGCGGGCGACAACAGCATCGTCGTCAACGTGCTCGACACCTACCGCGAGGGCGGCCTGGCCGGGCCGGCGTCCGTGCACCGGCTGCGGCTGGCCGACGGCGCGGTCGTGCCGCTCGACCCCGGCTGGCGTTACCGCATCGTGCCGCCGGAAACCGGCGCACCGCCGCGTGCGCCCTGGCAATCCGCGGCCGGCCTGTCGACGCTGTACAACGGGATGATCGCGCCACTGGGCGGTCCTGCGGTGCGGGGCGTGGTCTGGTACCAGGGCGAAGCGAACACAGGCGAGGCCGGCGCCTACGCAGACCAGCTGCGCGGCCTGCGCGACGACTGGCGCACGCGCTTGGGCGATCCGCGGTTGCCCTTGCTGGTGGTGCAGTTACCCAACTACGGTGCGGCGACCGAGGCGCCGGGCGAGAGCGGTTGGGCGACGCTGCGCGAAGCGCAACGCCGGGTCGCCGCCGAGCCGCACGCAGCGCTTGCGGTGACCATCGACCTGGGCGAGGCCGACGACATCCATCCGGCCAACAAGCAGGCGATCGGTCGCCGGCTCGCGCGCGCTGCACGCCACGCGGTCTACGGCGAGACGCTGACGCCGAGCGGCCCGGTGCCGCGCAGTGCGCGGCGCGAGGCCGGCGCAGTCGTGGTGACGTTCGATGCGGTCGACGGCGGCCTGGTCGCTTACGGCGCGCCAGGACCGGTCGGCTTCGAACTGTGCGGTGCGGACACCGGCAGTTGTCGCTGGGCGCAGGCCGTTCTCGAAGGCGACCGCGTGCGTCTGCACGCGCCGGACGTCGCCGCGCCGGTGCGGGTGCGCTACGCCTGGGCCGACAACCCGCTGGTCAATCTGTTCGACCGCGCTGGCCAGCCGCCGGGGCCGTTCGAGATCGAGATCCGTTGACATCCAGAGCCTTCCCCCCGCGTGCGGGGGAAGGTGCCGAAGGCGGATGGGGGCCCGTCGCAGGCGCGGCAGATGCCCTCATCCGCCACCACCATCGCATCCAGAGCCGCCCACATGTCCGTCCACACCGAACGCAGCCGTCACAGCAGCCGTCACGATCGCGAGATCGTCGAGGCACGCGTCATCGTCACCTGTCCCGGCCGCAACTTCGTCACGCTCAAGATCGTCACCCGCTCGGGCATCTACGGCCTGGGCGATGCCACGCTCAACGGCCGCGAGCTCGCGGTCGCAGCCTACCTGCAGGACCACGTGGTGCCGAATCTGATCGGCCGCGATGCCGGCCGCATCGAGGATCTATGGCAGTTCCTGTACCGCGGTGCGTATTGGCGGCGCGGGCCGGTGACGATGACCGCGATTGCCGCGGTCGATGTCGCGCTGTGGGACATCCTGGGCAAGATGGCCGGTATGCCGCTGTATCAGTTGCTCGGCGGCCGCTCGCGCGAGGGCGCGCTGGTCTATGCGCATGCCAACGGCCGCGACATTGCCGAGGCCAGCGACGAGGTCGGCATGTATCTCGAACGCGGTTTCCTCGCCGTGCGCGCCCAGTGCGGCGTGCCGGGCGTCAAGAAGGCCTACGGCATCTCCACAGCCGGAAAACCCTACGAGCCGGCCGAAAGCGAATTGCCGGCCGAGACCGTTTGGAACACGCCGCGCTACCTGGAGACGGCACCGAGGCTGTTCGAGCAGTTGCGCGCCGACCACGGCAACACGGTCGAGCTGTTGCACGACGTCCATCATCGGCTCTCGCCCATCGAAGCGGCGCGCCTGGCCCGCGATGTCGAGCCCTATCGGCTGTTCTGGCTCGAGGATGCGACCCCGGCTGAGCATCAAGCTTCGTTCGAACTGATCCGCCAGCATTCGGTCACCCCGCTCGCGGTGGGCGAGGTGTTCAACTCGATCTGGGACTGCAAGCACCTGATCGAGCGGCAGTTGATCGACTACATCCGCACGACGATCGTCCACGGCGGCGGCATCACCCACATCCGTCGGCTCGCCGATTTCGCCGGCCTGCACCAGGTGCGCACCGGCTTCCACGGCGCGACCGACCTGTCGCCGGTCACGATGGGCGCGGCGCTGCATTTCGATACCTGGGTGCCGAATTTCGGCATCCAGGAATACATGTTCCATGGCGAGGAGATCCTGGCAGTGTTCCCACACGATTACGCATTCCGCGCCGGCCGGCTGCATGTGGGCGACACGCCCGGGCACGGCGTCGACATCGACGAGGCGCTGGCCGCGAAGTACCCGTACACGCCCAAGCAACTGCCGGTCGCGCGCCTGGAAGACGGCGGGATGTGGGACTGGTGATGGGCGCGCCGACAACGGGGCCGTCCCCACGCGTCTCCCCGCATGGCTGGTTGCGCGCACTTGCGGCCGGCCTGCTGGTCGCGATCGTCGCGGCGCCGGTCGTCGCCGCGGACTGGCCCGATCCCGAGCCCGTGCTGTTCGACTGGTTCGAGTACAGCGGAAGCGACCGTGCGTTCGAGGCGCCGCCGCCGGCTGGTCAGTTCCGCAACCCGATCCTCGCCGGCTTCCATTCCGATCCGAGCATCGTCGCGGCCAACGGGAAGTTCTACCTGGTCGCGTCGACCTTCACCTACTTCCCGGGCATCCCGATCTTCGAAAGCGAGGATCTGGTGCACTGGACCCAGATCGGCAATGCGATCCATCGTCCCGACCAGCTCGACTTCGACGGCCTGGGCCTGTCGCGCGGCGTGTTCGCGCCGACGATCGAGTATCACGACGGCACGTTCTATGTGGTCAATACCGCGGTCGATGCCGGCGGCAACTTCATCGTCACCGCCACCGATCCGGCGGGGCCCTGGTCGGACCCGGTCTGGCTGCCCGGCATCGGCGGCATCGACCCGTCGCTGTTCTTCGACGACGACGGCCGTGCCTACCTCCTCAACAACGATGCGCCGGACGGCCCGGTGCGCTACGACGGCCACCGCGCCATCTGGCTGCAGGCGATCGACATCGCGACGCTGACGCCGTTCGGTCCACGCAAGGTGTTGATCGACGGCGGCGTCAAACCCGAAGACAACCCGATCTGGATCGAGGGCCCGCACCTGTACAAGGTCGACGGCTGGTACTACCTCAACAACGCCGAAGGCGGCACCGGCCCGCAACATTCGCAGGTGATTCTGCGCAGCCGCGACGTCTGGGGACCCTACACGCCGTACGAAAACAATCCGATCCTGACCCAGCGCGACCTGCCGCCCGAGCGGGCGTTGCCGGTGACCAACGCCGGCCACGCCGATCTGGTCCAGGGACCGGACGGCAGCTGGTGGGCGGTGTTCCTGGCCAGCCGCAACTACGACGTGCGCCACTACAACACCGGGCGCGAGACGTTCCTGCTGCCGGTGACCTGGACCGACGGCTGGCCGACGATCCTGCCGCCGGACACGCCGATTCCCTATGCGCTGCCCGCGCCATCGTGGATGTCACGCGAGGCCGATCAGGCGCCGATGAGCGGCAACTTCACCTGGCGCGACGAATTCGACGGGCCCGTGCTCGACCCGGCATGGATGTTCGTACGCGTGCCCAAGCGCGACTGGGCCGATCTCGCCTCCCGCTCCGGGAAGCTTGCGATCCACCCCGGACGTGACGGCCTGGACACGCTGGGCAACCCCTCGTTCCTCGCACGCCGCCAGCAGCATCTCGGCTTCGAGGCCAGCACCGCACTGGCGATACCGGCCGCAGGCATCGTGGGCGGGCTCGCCGCATTCCAGAGCGGCAATCACTGGTACCTGCTCGGTGTGCGGCGCGATGCCGACGATGGCGCCGTGGTGTTCGTCGAACGGGCGGCCGGTGTCGATCAGCCGGCACGGATCATCGCGCAGCACACCATCGCGCGGGCCGCGGATCTGCGGCTGAAGGTGGCCGGCGATGCGGGACGCATCGGGTTCGCGTGGGCCGCCGACGACGGCGACTGGCAATGGCTGCTGCGCGATGCCGACGCCACCTTGCTGAGCACCGACCATGCCGGCGGCTTCGTCGGCGTCACCCTGGGCCCGTACGCGCGCGACGAACGATGAGCCGGGGCCGACTGTCCGAGACCCTGCTCGCAACGCTGCCACCCGCGGTCGCGCGGCCGACCTTCGATCGCGCCGCGACCCGGATCGGCATCGTGCATCTGGGGGCGGGCGCCTTCCATCGTGCACACCAGGTGGTGTACTTCGACGATGCGCTGGCGCTCGACCCCAACTGGGCCGTGTGTGCGGTGTCGCTGCGCAACCCCGATGTGCGCGACGCGCTGCGTCCGCAGGACGGCTTGTACACGCTTGCGATCCTGGGGCAGACGCCACGACTGCGCGTCATCGGCGCACTGCGCGAAGTGCTATGCGCCCGCGACGAGGCCGCGGCCGTGCTCGCGCGCCTCGCCGATCCTGCCGTCCGTCTGGTCACGCTGACCGTGACCGAGAAAGGCTACTGCCTGGCCGGCGACGGCCTGGACCTCAGCCATCCCGACATCGTCCACGACCTCGCGACGCCCGACGCGCCGGTCAGTGCGATCGGCCATGTCGTCGCCGGCCTCGCGCGTCGTCGCGCAGCCGGGCTGGCACCGTACACCGTGCTCAGTTGCGACAACCTTGCCGACAATGGCGTGCGCCTGCGTCGCGCCGTGCTCGCGTTCGCCGAACGTACCGACCCGGCGCTCGCCGCGTGGATCGACGCCGAGGTCGCGTTTCCGCGCTCGATGGTCGACAGCATCACCCCGGCCACCGACGACAAGTTGCGCACCCGCGTGGCCGATGCGCTCGGCCTGGAGGATGCCTGGCCAGTCCAGCGCGAGCCCTACACGCAGTGGGTCGTGGAGGACCACTTCTGCAACGGGCGCCCGCCGCTGGAACGGGTCGGCGTGACCCTCAGCGACGACATCGCCGGCTTCGACCGCGCCAAGCTGCGCCTGCTCAACGGCCCGCACAGCGCGCTTGCCTACCTCGGCCTGCTGCTGGACATCGAAACCGTCGCCGACGCGATGCGCCATCCCGGCCTGGCCGCCTTCGTCGCGAGACTGATGCGCGAAGACATCGCGCCGACACTGACCGTCCCGGCCGCGTTGGACCTGGACGCCTACATCGACGCGATCCTGGCGCGCTTCCGCAATCCGGCCATCGCCCATCGTCTGGCCCAGATCGCCTGGGACGGCAGCCAGAAACTGCCCGTGCGCCTGCTCGGCACGATCCGCGATGCGCTGGCGGCCGGCCGATCCATCGATCGCCTGTGCCTGCCGATCGCCGCCTGGATGCATTTCGTGCGGCGGCAGGCCCACGCCGGCGTCGCGCTGGTCGACCCGATGGCCGACATCTTGGCGAATATCGGTCGAGAGGCGACCGGCGACGCGCATGCCGATGTGGCGCGGTTCCTGGCGCTGCGGGAAGTGTTCGCAGGTGTGGCAGAGGCGCCGACCATCGTCGATGCGATCGAACGGGGCTATGCAGCGCTTGCGCATGATCCGGCTGATGCCGTGGCGCGCTAGGACCGATTGCCAATAGTCGGCGATGACGCGCCCGCCGCCGATGTCGCGGTAGGCAATGCCGTAGGTCGCGCGCGGTCTAGCTCAGAACGTGACCTTGATCGAGTCTGCGCTATAGGTGGCCGGGCCGTGATAGACGACTTCGATGTTGTTGCCGTCGGGATCGAGCACGAAGGCGCCGTAATACCCCGGGTGGTAGGGGCGCTCGCCGGGCGGGCCGTTATCGGTGCCGCCCGCCGCGATGGCGGCAGTGTGGAAGGCGTCGACGGTCGCGGGATCGCGCGCTTGGAAGGCGAGGTGATGCCGACCGGTCAGCTGACCGGCGGCGGCTTGGCTGCTGGCGGTGGAGATGAACAGTTCATCGGCCCAGAAGTAGTCCGGGCCCTCGCCGGCGATCGGAATGCCGATGCTGTCGAATACCGCTTGGTAGAAGCGGCGGCTGGCGGCCAGATCGCGCACCACGAGTTGCAGGTGATCGATCAATCGGCCGCGGTGCAGTTCCATCGTTTCCATAGACACCTCGCGACAAGGCAACGGGCAGGAGAGGGCGTTGGCGAGGCGATCATGCCAGCTGCGCCATGGCTGCGCACAACTGGGTCCCGGATGTGCTGCCAGCGGCGAGTCGAGGCCCGTCCGGAGGGACGTTGTACGGCCTTGGCACACGTGCGCATCTGGCGCATTCGGCCAGACGGGAGTGCCTGCCCGCTTCCGTCTGAAGAGCACCTATGGGGCCGTGCGCGTCAGCCTCGGAGCGCGCATGCTGGCGACCGTGATCGATCGCCGCCGCCCCTGGTCAAAGTGGTTCCAGCGGTCGGCAACCACCGGCAGAGGCAGACGTGAGCAGACAACCGCATAGGCCCCCGCACGCGCATTCCCGCACGCGCTGGCGCCCGTTTCAGACGTTCACCGCCCGGCCGCGGCTGAGCCTTGCGACGGCGGTGTTCGTTGCAGCCTGTGCCGGCTGCCTGCTGGTCGGGGCCCGGTGGCCGGTTGCGCTGTTGCTGGGGTTCGACGTCGGTGCGCTGGTGTTCCTGGGTGCGGCATGGCGGTTGTTCGATACCGCCGGTCCCGAGCGCATGCGCGAGGTCGCCGTGCGTCAGGATGCGGGCCGCTGGGGCATTCTGTGGAGCGCGATCGGGCTGGTCGCGATCTTGATGGTGGCGCTGGGCACCGAACTGTCGGCGGGAAAATCCGGGGGGATCGCGTCGATTGGTATCGCGGGCAGCAGCATCGTGCTGTCCTGGTTGTTCATGAATGTCATGTTCGCGCTGCACTATGCGCATGGGTTCTATGGAGATTATGGCGACGACCATCGCGGCCTCGATTTCCCCGGCGACAAGGCCCCCGATTACTGGGATTTCGCCTACTTCGCCCTGGTGCTTGGCATGACCTTCCAGGTGTCCGATGTGCAGATCACCAGCCGCACGCTACGGCGGATCGCGCTGTTGCACAGTGTGATCGCGTTCTTCTTCAACATGTTCGTCATCGCGGTCACCGTGAACATCCTGGGCGGGCAGGCCTGAGCCCGTCGCCGACGCGAGCGCCAGCGCGGCGGCGATAGGTCGCGGGCAGGGGCGATGCCGGTAGGGCATGGGGCGCTCCGCTTCCGCTGACACCCCAGACGCGTTAGACCGGCGGCACCGCAGGCGCGGCTCGGCGCGCGCGCCAGGCGGCAATCCGCTCACGTGCGCCCAGCACCGCGACGAAGAAGACCGGCACGAAGAACACCGCCAGGACCGTGCCGCTGACCATGCCGCCGAAGACGCCGGTGCCGATCGCGCGCTGGGTCTCGGCGCTGGCGCCCGAGGCCAGCATCAGTGGCACGACGCCGAGCGCGAATGCCAGCGAGGTCATCAGGATCGGCCGAAAGCGCAGCCGCGCCGCGGTGATCGCCGCGTCGGCCAGACTCCGGCCTTCGGCATGCAGCTGGCGGGCGAACTCGACGATCAGGATCGCATTCTTGGCCGACAGCCCGATGATCGTGATCATGCCGACCTTGAAGAACACGTCGTTCGGCATGCCGCGCAGCATCACCGCCGCGACCGCGCCGAGCAGGCCCAGCGGCACCACCAGCATCACCGAAAGCGGAATCGTCCAGCTTTCGTAGAGTGCGGCCAACACCAGGAACACCACAAGGGCCGACAGCAGCACCAGCAGCGGTGCCTGGGCCGCGGCCTGCCGCTCCTGCAGCGATTGCCCGCTCCAGGCCGCGGCGTAGCCCTGCGGCAGTTGTCCGACCAGGCGCTCCATCTCGGCCATCGCCGAGCCGCTCGACGCGCCCGAAGCGGGCCTGCCCGCGATGCGGACGGCCGGGGAGCCCTGGAATCGCATCATCTGCTGCGGCGCGGCCGTCCATTGCGCGGAGACCACTTCACGCAGCGGCACCATGCCGCCCGAGGCGTTGCGCACGCGCAGGCCCAGCACATCTTCCAGGTGCAGGCGCGCGTTGGCGTCCGCCTGCAGGATCACCTGCTGCATCCTGCCGCGATTGGGGAAATCGTTGACGTAGAGCGAACCCATGGCGGCGGAGAGGGTGCTGCTGACGCTGTCGAACGACAGGCCCAGCGCCTCGGCCTTCGCACGGTCGATATGCAGCGCGATGCTGTCGCCGGGCGGCAGGCCGTCGGGGTAGACATCGGCGACCACCTTGCTGCCGGCGGCGAGCTTGAGCAGTTGAGCCTGTGCGTCGAGCAGCGCCGCCTGACCGCGTCCACCTCGATCCTGCAGCATCATCGTGAAGCCCGACGAGGTGCCGAGTTCCTCGATCGAGGGCGGCATCAGGCTCATCACCGTGCCCTCGCTCGTCGCGGCCATCGCGTCCTGCGCAAGCGCGGCCTCCCCGGCAGCGGTCGCATCGCCACGCGCGGACCAATCGGCGAGCATGGTGAAGGCCATGGCGGCATTGGGCCCGAGCCTGCGAAGCTGAATCCCTGGACGACCAGGTTGCTCTTGATCGCCGGACGCGAGGCGACATGCGCCTCGAAGGTTTTGACGACCTCCAGTGTCCGCGCCATCGTCGCGCCGGTAGGCAACTGGATCGAGGTCATGAAGTAGCCCTGGTCCTCTTCCGGCAGGAAGGAGGACGGCACATGACGCAAGCCGAGCACCAGGACGACACAGAGGGCCGCAAACACGAGCATGATGCGGCCGCTGCGCTTCACCAGCCCGGCCACCTTGCCTGCGTAGCCGGCCGATAGGCGCTCGAAGCCGCGATTGAAGGCGCCGAAAACGCCACGACGCGCGTGATGGCCCGCCGGGACCGGTCGCAGCAGCGTGGCGCACAGCGCCGGCGTCAGCGTCAGCGCCAGGAATGCCGAGACTGCGATCGAGACCGCCATCGACAGCGTGAACTGTTTGTAGATCACCCCCACCGAGCCGGCGCCGAACGCCATCGGAATGAAGACGGCGATCAGCACCAACGTGATGCCCACCACGGCGCCGGTGATTTCCTTCATGGCCTTCGAGGTCGCCTCCCGCGGCGACAGGCCTTCGCTCGCCATCAGTCGCTCGACGTTCTCGACCACGACGATGGCATCGTCGACGATGATGCCGATCGCCAGCACCATGCCGAACATGGTGAGGGTGTTGATCGAGAAGCCGGCTAGCAGCATCACGGTGAAGGTGCCCAACAGCGCGATCGGCGCCACGATCGCCGGGATCAGCGTGTAGCGGACGTTCTGCAGGAACACGTACATCACCACGAACACCAGTGCCATCGCCTCGAGCAGCGTGTGCACGACCTTTTCGATGGAGATCCGGACAAAGGGCGCGGTGTCGAACGGAATGGAGTAGGCCATCCCGGCGGGCATGGCCGGCGCGAGTTCGGCCATGCGTGCGTGGATCGCCGCCGCCGTGCGGACCGCGTTGGCACCCGGCGCAAGCTGGACGGCCGCGCTCGTCGCCGCCATTCCATTCTCGCGGTTGGCGAACGCGTAGGACTGCGCGCCCAGCTCGACCCGCGCCACGTCGGCCAGGACGACCTTGGCGCCGTCGGCGCCTGCGCGCAGTACGATGGCCGCGAACGCCTCCGCGCTGGTCAACTGGCCTTGCACGGTCAGCGGCACGGTCAGCCGCTGGCTCGCGGGGGCGGGTTCGTCGCCGATCCGGCCCGGCGCGATCTGCGCGTTCTGTTGTTCGATCGCGCGCGCAAGATCGGCCATGGTCAGGCCGAACGCAGTGAGCTTTGCCGGGTCCACCCAGATGCGCATGGCCTGCTCAGCGCCGAACAACTGGACGCGACCCACGCCGTCGATTCGACGCAACTCCTGCACGATGTTGCGTGCCAGATAGTCGTTCAGGGCGACCTCGTCGAAGCGGCCATCGGGCGAGGTCAGGCCGACAATCATCAGAAAGCCTGAGGCAGCCGATTCGACCTGCACGCCGGACTGGCGCACCGCCTGGGGCAGGCGGGGCTCCACCGACTTGAGTCGGTTCTGGACGTCGACCTGGGCCATCTCGGGATCGGTGCCCGGCTTGAAGGTCGCGGTGATCTGCGCGGTGCCGCTGGCGTCGACCGACGAGTCGAAGTAGAGCAGGTGCTTGACGCCCGACAGCTCGCGTTCGATCGGACCGACCACCGAGTCGTCGAGGGTCTGCGGGGTCGCCCCGGGATAGGTCGCATAGATGGTGACCGAGGGCGGCGCGACGGACGGGTAGCGTGCGATCGGCAGCTTCGGAATCGCCAGCAGGCCGCCCAGCACGATGAACAGCGCGATCACCCAGGCAAAGACCGGGCGGTGGATGAAGAATTGCGACATGCGAACGTCCTCAGTCGCGTCCGGGCGTGCCGGCCAGATCGGTGGCGTCGGTCGATTCGGTGCGGGCCTGTGCGATGCCGCCTTCTTGCAGGCGCTCCATGCCCTTCACGACAAGGCGCTGTCCAGGCTGCAGCCCGTCGGCGATCCGGTAGCGGCCCTCGATGCGTTCGCCGAGGGTGACGGGCAGCAGGCGTGCATGATTCGAGGCATCGAGCACCCACACGCTGGCGCGTTCCCCGGCCCTGACGATGGCCTCTTCGGGGGCAGTCAGCGCCGTGGGGTACTGGGCATCGACCATCCGTGCCTGCACAAACATGCCGGGCAACAAGGTACGCGCCGGGTTCTCGACCTCGATGCGCAGCAACACATCGCCTGTGCCGGCATCCACGCGCGTGCCCGAGAACAGCAGCCGGCCATGCAGGCCGGTCGGCTGTCCGTCTACCAGGATCTCGATATCGGAGGGGTCGCTTGCATCCAGGCGCCGGCGGAGCGCCGCGCCATGTCCCGCCGGCTGGCGGACATCCACATAGACCCGGTCGATCTGCTGGATTGTGGCCATGGGCGTGCTGTCGCCCGCGGTGACCAGCGCGCCTTCGGAGACCAGGGCCTGGTCGATGCGGCCGGGGATCGGGGCACTGACCCGCGAGAACCCCAGATCCACGAGCCGCCGCGCCAGGCTCGCTTCGGCCTGTGCGACATCGGCCTGGGCCTGGTCGCGCTGCGCGACCACGTCGTCGTACATCTGGCGGCTGACCACCTGGTCGCGTGCGAGGGTCGCCAGGCGTTCGCTGTGCACGCGCGTGCGCCTGGCTTCGGCCTGGGCACGGCGCAAGCTGGCGCGCGCGGTGTCGACATCCGCCCGGAGTGGGGCGGGGGCGATCTGGAACAGCGGCGTGCCGGCCTCGACTTCCGCGCCCTGCTCGAACAGGCGCCGTTGCACGATGCCGCCGACCTGCGGCCTGATCTCGGCCGTCCGCAGCGCGGTCACCCGTCCCGGGAGGTCCACACGGACGACCACCGGGGTCGGGGCGAGGGTCTCGACGGTGACACTAGGCGGTGGCGACGCGCCGTCGGCGTCGCGCTGCGCGCTGCACGCCACGAGCAACACGACCGACGCGGCCAACGGGAGGGTGCGTCGAAGGCAACGGAAGGGGGACATGGACCGCAACTCCTGCACGCGGGGCCGATCCGGGACGGTCGGCCGCTCGAGGCTGCGCAGTCTGGTCGGCAGGCGTTGGGATTGAGTGCCGTCTGTATGGAGATAAGATGGACGCCGCGTCCCGTTCAGTCCCCGGAAACCCGATGCCATCCCGCGGTCCCAGCGTCCCGGCCGAATCCCTCGTGCTGATCGCCGAGGACGAGCCGGACATCGGCGAGATCCTGGCGGCCTATCTGCGCCGAAGCGGCCTGCGCAGCGTGCGCGCTTTCGATGGCGCCGATGCGCTGGCCAAGCACCGGACCCACCGGCCCGATCTCGTGCTGCTCGATGTGCAGATGCCGGTGCTCGATGGCTGGCAGGTGCTCAGGGAGATCCGTCACCGCGGCCATACCCCGGTGATCATGCTCACCGCGATGGACCAGGATGTGGACAAGCTGACCGGGCTGCGGATCGGCGCGGACGACTACGTGGTCAAGCCGTTCAATCCGGCCGAGGTGGTCGCCCGCGTGGAGGCGGTGTTGCGGCGGACCCGGGTGTCGGTGGCCGATGCTGCACCGACCTTGCGGGCGGGACCGATCGAGATCGATGCCGACCGTCACGCGGTGACGCTGCATCTCGAGGACGGCCTGCACGCGATCGATCTGACCCTCACCGAGTTCAAGCTGCTCGCGCATCTGCTGCGCGCGCCCGAGCGGGTCTGCAGCCGCGCCGAACTGCTGGCAGCGTGCCTGCCGGAGGGCGACACGCTGGAGCGGACCGTGGACAGCCATGTCAGCAAGCTGCGGCGCAAGCTCGAGGCAGCCGGTCTGCAGGGCGTGCCGGAGAGCGTACGCGGCGTGGGCTATCGCGTCGGCCGGGTCGCATGACGCGCGCTTCGGGGTTGCGGTCACAGATCGCGACATCGCTGGCGGTGATGTCGCTCGGGCTGATGGTGCTCTCCTTCGTCGGGTCCTATGCCTTCTACGCATGGGCGTCGGCCTACGCGCCGGCAATGCTCTCGCAGAGCTGGGTGCCATCGGGCGCCGAGTTGGCCTGGATCGTGATGACCGTGGTCGCGGCCGTGGTCATTTCGGTCTGGGTCGCGATCCGACTCTCGCGGCGCATCCTCAACCCCTTGAATGCAGCGGCCCACGGCCTGCGCGACATCGCGCAAGGCAACCTGCACATCCGGGTCGCGCTCGATGCACGCGCCACCGGGGAGACGGCGCAACTGGCGCAGGACGTCAATGCACTGGCCGAGCGACTGCAGGACGCCATGCGGGAACAGACGTTCTGGAACGCCGCGGTCGCCCACGAACTGCGCACGCCGGTCACGATCCTGCGTGGGCGCCTGCAAGGCCTGGTCGACGGAGTGTTTGCGCCCGAGCCGGCGGTGTTCGCGGGCCTACTCAAGCAGGCCGAGAGCCTGTCGCGGCTGGTCGAGGATCTGCGCGTGCTCAGTCTGCAGGACAGTGGGCATTTCGAGATCGACTTGGTGGCGGTCGATCTCGCCCAGGAGCTGCACGGGGTCGCCGAGTCGGTCTCCGACCGCCTCGCCGCGGCCGGGTTCGACTTGCGCGTGGAGACCAGCGTGCCGCCGCGGGTGACGTGCGACCCGGCACGCATCCGGCAGGCACTCACCGCGCTGCTGGACAACGCGCTCAAGCATGCGACGCCCGGCCCGCTGCTGCTGTATGGCCGCGTCGCCGACGATGAAGCTTGCGTTGGCGTCGTGGATAGTGGCCCCGGGGTGCCGGAGGCGCTGCGGCAGCACGTGTTCGACGCGTTCCGGCGTGGCGATCCGTCACGATCGCGCGCCGGTGGCGGGTCGGGACTCGGACTTGCGGTCGTGCGGACGATCGCGATCGCGCATGGCGGCCACGCAGGGTGCCGCTCAGCCCCGGAGCGCGGCAGCGATGTCTTTCTTGCATGGCCGGTGACCGATGCGCGGCAGACGCGTGTGGACGGCAGGCTGCCGCCGCCCGCCCTTGCCGGAGACGCGCAATGATCCAGCTCATGCTGGTGTTTCTCGGCGGCGGCCTGGGCGCGGCGTTGCGTCACGGCGTCAACATGCTGGCGCTGCGTGCCGGCACGACGTTTCCCTACGGCACGCTGTGCATCAACGTCGTCGGCTCGCTGCTGATGGGGGTGGTCGTGGCCTGGTTCGCCGCGCGCAGTGGCCTGTCGCCATCGCTGCGGTTGTTCCTGATGACCGGCGTGTTGGGCGGCTTCACGACGTTCTCGGCGTTCTCGCTGGAGGCGGCGCTGCTCTATGAGCGTGGGCAACCAGGCCTGGCAGCCATCTATGTGCTGGCGTCGGTCGTCCTGTCGATCGGCGGGCTGTTCGCGGGGATGGCGCTGGTGCGGGCGGCGCTATAGGCCCCGTCAACACAATTGATATGTCGCATATGTTTGACATTCTGTAAGCCTGGCGTACGATCCCGGTATGGGCGCGATCCATGAACTCGGGCAGGCGATGCGGATGCGGCGGGCCGAAATGGGCCTGAGCCAGGCGCAGGTGGCCGCGCTGAGCGGGCTTTCCCGGCAGACTGTGAACCAATTGGAAACGGGCGCGGTGCCGGACCTCGGGCTCAACAAGGCCGAACGGCTCGCCACGCTGCTTGGATTGGCGTTGCGGGTCGATGTCGGTCGCGCAGGACCACCCCGTCCCCAGAGGATGACGCCTTTGATGCGGGCAGCGGCCACGGCGAGTGTGAGCTACAAGACGCCGATCACTGCAGCCAAGCTCAAGCGCATGCTGGTGACGGGACGGGTTGTTGAGGACTATGCCCCGCATCTGCACGCGTTTCTCGACGAGGCGCCGGTGTCGTTGCTGGCATCGGTTGCCGATCAACTGCATGACCAGGTCGGCCTCGACCGCGGTGCTGTCTGGAAGACCTATCGACGGTTGGCGCACGAAGTGAAGAGTCAGCGCGAGATCTGGGCGTGAGTGCGGTCGATCTGGAGCGCCCCGGCCTCTGGCACGATCTGTTCGTCTCTGCACTCGAGCTGATGGCCCACTTGGAACAGCAGGTCCCAGGCGCCATCTGGACGTTCGGCGGTGGCACCGTGTTGATGTTGCGTATCGCCCATCGGCAGAGCAAGGACATCGATCTCTTCGTTCCCGATCCCCAGTACCTGGGTTACGTGAATCCGCGTCTGAGCGAGGTGGCCGAGAAGGTCAGCGCCGATTACGAGGAAGCGGCCGAGTACCTGAAGCTGTTTCTGCCGGGGGGCGAAATCGATGTGGTCGTTGGCGCTTCATTGACGGCTGCGCCCTACGAGATGGCGTCGTATCGAGGCAGAGCGATCAGGGTCGAAACCTCGGCGGAGATCATCGCCAAGAAAATGTGGCATCGCGGCAACCGTGCAAAGGCGCGGGACCTGTTCGATCTGTGCGCAGTGGCCGAGGCGCAGCCGGATCAGATCGAACTGGCAGTGCCCTTCATGCGCAAGCATGGCGCGGCCTTCCTCCGAGGGCTCGGCGAGCGGCGGGATGCGCTGCGACGCGAGTTCGCGCAGATCGACACCATCGGTCCTGAGCTGGATTTCGAGCATTGCGTGGCGCAAGCGGAGGCGATGATTCGCCCGTTGCTCGCTGAGGATGTGGAACGTCCATAAGGGCGTGGTGCGCCCATCGCATGTCCGACACGACCGGTCAGTCTTTTTCGCGCGTCGCATCGCGCGGGAGCCGGCTTGCCTTCTCGTACAGCGCGTTGGCTTGCGCGTCGTCGCCCTTGGCCGCGTACGCCTCGGCAAGGCTGTCCCAGGCGTTGGCCGACATCGGGAACAGCTCGGTGTTCAGTGCGAACACGTGCAGTGCGGGATCGATGCCGAAGTTGTCGCGGACGGCATAGCCGGTGGCATTGACGGTGCGCTCGAACGCGCTGTCGTCGAGCGGGCTGGCGGCGCGGATCGTGCGCGCGCGTGCGTGCAGGTCGTCGTCTTGGCCCGTGTCGAGGGCGAGGCTGCGTAACGTCTCGGCCAGGGCTTCGGCGGGGAAGCGTTCGGGCGCCATCGCGGCCTGGATGCTGTCCACCAGTGTGCGCGACCAGACGTTGCGGGCGCTGCCGTTGGTCAGATAGATAACGGTGTCGACGTCGCCGTCCGCGGCGCCCTCGAACAGTACGCGCACGCGGACCCGCGTGCCGCCATCGTGACCGACCTGGCGGTCGACGCCGTTGTCGCCGTACTCCCATCCGGCCGCGAACCAGCCGCGCTGGCCGTCGGGCAGGGTGCGCGGCTGCCACAGGGCCTGCAGCGTCGTCCGGCCGACGAACTCGCCGGCGGTCATGGCCTGCAGGAAGCGGGCGAGATCGTCGAGCGTGGTGTAGAGCGCGGCATGACCGAGCGCGTCGTCGGGCCAGGCGAGGTCGGGGTCGGGCACGAGCCGGCCGTCCCGGCCGGTGTAGGCGGTTGCGACGCCGTGCTTGGGCAACGCGGCCGGTCCGAGCCAGGTATGGCGCAATTGCAGTGGTCGCAGAATGCGGTCTTCGACGAGTTGTGGATAGGGCTTGCCGCCGTCTGCTGCGAGCAGCGCCGACAGGACGAGGTAGTTGGTCTGCGTGTAGCGCGTGCGGGTGCCCGGTGTGAACTGGAGTGGAGTCTGCGCGAGGGCGGCGAAGACGGCGCGCGCATCCGCCGGAAGCGGCGCAGCCGGCGTGCCGTCCTGCGGGGCCTCGAAATACTCGGGCAGGCCGGAGGTGTGGTCCAGGAGGTCGCGCAGGCGGATGCGCTGCCAGTGCGCCGGCAGGCCGGGCAGGGTCGCGCCGATCGGGCCGTCCAGAGTCAGCGCGCCCTGCTCGATGCGCTGCACCGCCAGCGTGCTGGCGAACAGCTTGGCCAGCGAGTAGACAGGGAATACGGTGGTCTCGATGACCGGGGTGTGGGTGGCGATGTCGGCCTCGCCATCCGCGCCGCGGAACAGCACCTGGCCGTTGCGCGCGACCAGCACGGCCTGGCCGGCGATGCCGTAGCGCTGTCGGTTGGTTTCCAGTTGCTTGGTCATGGCATCGGCGCGCGCGTCATCGGCGGATGCGCTGCACGGGAGCAGCAGAGCCAGGAGGAGCCAGGCGGGCAGGATGTGTCTGGGGAGCATGGTGGTACGCCTCTCGCGCTGCGGATCGGCCCTCCCCAGACCCAGTGGGTCGGGGAGGTCGGCGCCAAGTGGTCAGGTCAGCGGACGAAGAAGGCGGTCCGTGCCACGCCGGCATTGTTGCTCGGTGCCATCCAGGCGCGGATCTCCAGTTCGTACAGGCCCGCGGCCTGGGTCGGCAGTTCGCCGACGAACAGCGCCTGGGTCGGGTCGAAAGCAAGTCGATGCCGAGTCGGGGGCCCGCCGTCGATGCGCAGGTAGGCATCCACTTCGGTGTCGCCCGCCCGCCAGGGGCCGTCCTCGGACATCGGGCAGCCGCACAGCAGGGTTACGCCTGCCCGCAGGGGAACGGTCTGGCCTGCTTGCACCCACTGGTAGGCGAGTGGACTGGCGAGGTCGACGATCAAGCCGGGCAGTTCCATCCGCCAGCCATCGCCCGCGGTGAGGTGATGTCCGGGCAGCAGCCACTGCGTGCTGGTCGCCGTGGTGGTGGCCTGGGGTTGGCTGAGCGGACCGGTCACGCTCAGGGTCACCTGACGCGGGCGGTCGAGGTCGAGCGAAGTGCGGAATGCGGCAGTCGCCTCGTTCGCCAGTGCAGCGCCGTGGACGTGGGCGGTGTTCATGATCGTTTGGGTGTCGCCGGTGGTCCCCGAGGTCAGCCCGCGCGCGAGGACCTCGCCGGTCTCCGCATCGGTCAGAGTCACGCGGACCGGGGCACTGTAGCCGCCCATGAACTTGGCGCCGCGTGCCATGACGCGGACCTCGACATCCGTTCTTTCGGCCAGGGCCTGGCTGAATGGAGTGACGAGGGCCGGCAGTCCACACAGGGCGGCGAGCAGGTAAAGGCGCATTGACAGGATCCTGAAGACAAAGGGGAGGACGCGGCCGGGGCGGGCCCGTGGCGCCGCTCGGACAAGCCTAGGGCGTTCTGCCAAAATGCCCCAATGACATGTCGTGACATTCGCTGACAGGCCGATGACGCGGCGCGTCGACCGGGCCGGGAGAACCACGATGCTGCGCTTCGACGCCTTCGGGCTGGACCCTGCGACCCTCCAGATCTTCCGAGGCGAACAGCCGCTCGACACCCCGCCCCAGGCCGTGGAGGTGCTGGCGTATCTGATCGAATGCCGGGACCGGGTGGTGCCCCGGCGAGAACTGCTCGACCGGTTCTGGCCGCGCGCGGGCACCGGCGGGGATGCCGCGCTCAATACCTGCATCCGGCGCATTCGCGCGCTGCTGGACGACGATGCGGACGCGCCGCGCTACATCCAGACCCGCCCGCGCGCGGGCTATCGTTTCATCGGCACCCTGGCCGGCGATGCGCAGGGCGCCGTCGCCAGCCCGCCACCGCGTCGCCACCGGCAGCTCGGGCTCGCGTCCGGCGTCCTCGCCGTCGTGGCGCTCGCGGTCGGCGGTGCAAGCTGGGGATATCGAGCGCTGGCGCTGGCACCGCCGCCTCACCGCATCGCCGTCGAGCCGGTGCAGGGCCTGTGCGAGTACGTGATGTTCCCCCAGTTCAATGCCGGACTGCGCGAAAGTCTGGTTGCACAGCTCAGCGGCAGCCTGCCGACCGGCTACCACATGGCCACCGAGGGGGCGCCTGCTGACCTGCATGCGCGCGTCAGCGTTCGACAGACGCCCCAGCAGACAGTGGCGGTCGTGACGCTGATAGACGACGCCGAGGGGCATCTGGTGTGGTCTGGCGAGTTTGCGGCCGACACCGACACAGAGGATTACGTGCCGCTGCAGCGCGCGCTGGCGGCGCAGATGGCGACAGGGTTGGTGCGAGCGCTCGAGTGAGCGATATGCGTGGAGTCAGGGCGCCCCGTCCCCCAGGGGCGCGCTTGCGTGGCCGTTGCGCCGTGGCTGGGAGCGGCCGGACCGATGCCACCAGCGTCGGTCCGCGTCGGGTCGTGACTCGCCCCGATGCGGACCGTCCGATGCTCGCCGTCAGAGCGCCTGCCCGCCCGAGACCTCGATGCGCTGACCGGTGACCCAGCGGTTGGCGTCGCCGAGCAGGCTGGCGATCATCGGGCCGATGTCGTCGGGCACGCCGACGCGGCCAAGGGCGGTGATGCCGGCGAGGTGTTCGTTGACCTGCGGGTTGTCGCGCACGACACCGCCGCCGAAATCGGTCTCGATGGCGCCGGGCGCCACGGTGTTGACGGCGATGCCGCGAGGGCCCAGTTCCTTGGCCAGGTATCGGCTCAGCACTTCGACTGCACCCTTGGCCGCCGCGTAGGCGGCGTAGCCGGGGTAGGCGAAGCGGGTCAGGCCACTGGACAGATTGACGATCCGGCCGCCATCGGCGATCAGCGGCAGCAGCGCCTGGGTCAGAAAGAACGCGCCCTTGAAGTGCACATCGACGAGGCGGTCGAACTGCGCCTGGGTGGTCTCGCCGAACGGGGCGGTGTCGCCGTGGCCGGCATTGTTGACCAGGTGGTCGACGGTCTCGCGCTGCCAGGTCTCGCGCAGCGCGGCGCGCAGGGTCTCGGCGAAGGCCGGGAAGCTGGCGGCGTCGCCGACGTCGAGTTGGAACGCGCGGGCCTTGCGGCCGAGCGCTTCGATATCGGCGACGACGGCCTGGGCGTCGGCTTCGCCGCTGCGGTAGGTCAACACGACGTCGCCGCCGGCACGCGCGACGGCGAGGGCAGTATTGCGGCCGAGGCCGCGGCTGGCACCGGTGATCAGGGTGATGCGGGACATGGGGAATCCTGGTGTGCGTGGCGGGGGAGCCACTATCGCGCCGCGTCGGCCACCGCGGTTGCCGGAAGCTCGGCGATGCTTGCCTGATCCTCCAGCCGTCTGTCCGGCGTTGGTCCGGGAAGCGTAGGCTGGCGCCATGACCGCATTGCTCGATCTGGTCCGCCGCCATGCGGACGCCCACGCACCAGGCGGCGGCATTGCCGCGACCCCGATCCCCGGACTGTCGACGGTGCACGCGCTGGCACCGAGCGGGCTGGCCCACGACATCCAGCGTCCGCTGGCCTGCCTGGTGCTGCAGGGCGCCAAGGAGGTGACGATGGGGACGCGCACGTTCGCGTTCGCCGCCGGCGACACACTGGTGATCGCGGCTGATCTGCCGACGCAGAGCCGGATCGTGCAGGCCAGCGCCGCGGCGCCGTACTGCTCGCTGGTGATGGAGATCGATCCGGCCGTGGTGGCCGATCTGGTCGCCGACATGGATGCCGCGCCGGATCCGGGCGCAGCGCCGATCGGGGTGGAGCCGACCGATGCCGAGCTCGCCGAGGCGGCGCTGCAGTTGATGCGGCTGCTCGCCCGCCCGGCGGCGCTGCCGGTGCTGCAGGCCCAGCATGTGCGCGAGATGCATTACTGGCTGTTGGCCGGGCGGCATGGGGCGGCGATCCGGCGGCTGGCATGGCCCAGTGGCAGTGCGCAGCGAGTGGCGCGTGCGGTGGCGGCATTGCGTGCCGGCTACGACCGGCCGTTGCCGGTGGAGCGGCTGGCGGCGATGTCCGACATGAGCGTGTCGGCGTTCCATGCGCATTTCCGCGCGGCGACGTCGCTCACGCCGTTGCAGTTCCAGAAGCGGCTGCGGCTGATCGAAGCGCGTCGCCGCATGCTGGCCGAGGGCGTTCCCGCGGGCATCGCCGCGCATGGTGTGGGCTATGCGAGCGTGCCGCAGTTCACCCGCGAGTACGCGCGGATGTTTGGCCAGCCACCGGTGCGCGAGATCGACGCGGCGCGACAACGGGCGCAACTGCGATGAGCACGGGCGCTGGCGTGCGGGTGTTGCTGGTCGGTGCGACGGGCCTGGTCGGGCGCCATGTGCTGGCCCAGGCCTTGGCCGACCCGCGTGTGGCGGCGGTGATCGCGCCGGTACGCGGCCACCTGCCAGCGCACCCGAAACTGCAGGCGCCGCAGGTGGACTTCGAGCGCCTGCCCGACGATGCCCCGTGGTGGCGAGTCGATGCGGTGATCTGCACGCTGGGCACGACGATCCGCAAGGCCGGTTCGCAGGCGGTCTTCTACCGGGTCGACCACGACTATCCGCTGGGGGTGGCGCGCCTGGCGCAGGCACATGGCGCGCGGGCGTTTGCGTTGAATTCGGCGCTGGGCGCCGATCCGGCGTCGCGCGTGTTCTACAACCGGGTCAAGGGCGAACTGGAACGCGACCTGTCGGCACTCGGCTTCGAGTCGCTGACCTTCGTGCGGCCTGGGCTCATCGGCGGGACGCGCGACGAATTCCGGCTGGGCGAGCGGGTGGCCGGCGTCGTGCTCGGCGCACTCGGTCCGCTGCTGCCACCGCGCTGGCGCATCAACACGGCACCGCGGATCGCGGCTGCGCTGCTGGACGCCGTGATTGACGCCTCGCCGGGTGTGCATGTCGTGGGCTCGGAACGGCTGGGCTGAGCGGCGCGTAGGCCGCACCGTGGCGTGCCCCCACCCCAGCCCTCCCCCGCAAGCGGGGGAGGGAGCACGATGCGCAGAGCCATCTTCCCGTAGGTGGGGAGGGAGCACGATGCGCAGAGCCATCTCCCCGCAGGTGGGGAGGGAGCACGCGATGCGCAGAGCCATCTCCCCGCAGGTGGGGAGGAAGCACGATGCGCAGAGCCATCTCCCCGCAGTTGGGGAGGGAGCACGTGATGCGCAGAGCCATCTCCCGCAGGTGGGGAGGGAGTACGCGATGCGCAGAGCCCTCCCCCGCTTGCGGGGGAGGGTTGGGTGGGGGCCGGCTTGTGGGGAAACGCTCGCAGCACCGCGTGCCTAGCGCGTGAACCCTGGCCCAATTGTCTGCACGCGCACGCGCGCGAGGATGTCGTCGGAGGTCATGTACAGCGTGCGGCCGTCATCGCCGAAGGTGCAGTTGGAGATCGCGCCGCCGGTCTCGATGCGGCCCAGCCGGGTGCCGTCGGGCGCGAACACCAGCACGCCGCCAGGGCCGGTCGCGAACACCGTACCGTCGGCGGCGACGGTCATGCCGTCGGGCAGCCCGGGCGCGTCATCGGCCATCAGGTCGCTGGCGTCGGCGAACACGCGGCGCCCGGACACCGTGCCGTCCGCGTCCAGCGCGTAGGCGTACCAGAGCGGGGCCTCGGGATCTGAGCTGGCGACATACAGGGTGCGTTCGTCGGGCGAGAGCGCAATGCCGTTGGGGAAGGGCACGGTGGCGTCGAGCAGATGCAGGCCACCGTCGGGCGCGATGCGGTAGACGCCGTTGAAATCGAGTGCCTTGGAGGGCGAATCGTTCATGCCCACCAGGCCGTAGGGCGGGTCGGTGAAGAACACGCTGCCGTCGCTGCGCCGGGCGATGTCGTTCGGGCTGTTCAGGCGCTTGCCGTCGAAGCGTTCGGCAAGCGGGGTCTTGCGCCGGGTCACGAGGTCCAAGCGTGCGACCAGCCGATTGCCCGAGTCGGCCAGCAGCACGCTGCCGCCGGGCTCGGCCAGCAAGCCGTTGGCGCCGGCCTCGCGCAGTTCGCCGGTGTCGGGACCGTCGTAGCCGGACGGTTCGAGGTACACCGAGACACCATCGGCCTCGGACCAGCGGTGCATGCGGTTCTCGGGCACGTCAGTGAACAGCAGATAGCCGCCGTCGGCGATCCATGTCGGCCCCTCGGACCAGGTGAAACCATCGGCGAGGCGCTCGATGCGCGCATCCGCCGCGACGACCGCATCGAAATCGGCGTGCCAGCGGGTCAATCGACCGAGCGTCGACGCCCCATCGGTGTCGGCATCGGCGGATGGCGTCGGCGCCGCGCAGGCGGCGAGCAGGGGAGGACAAGCAGCAGCGCAGGCCATCGCATCGGTGTGCGGTCTCCGATTGGGGCCTGACAGCATGCAACGTCCGGCGCGCAGTGGCGAATCGCCGATGCGCGGGCAGCCTTTCGAATGCAGCATGAAGCGAATCCTGCCCGCAGCCTGCTGCGCGCCGTCGGGCGATGGCGGCCCTGGAACGGACATGCGAAGCTTCACCGCTCGTGGCCGGTCCCCGCCGTGCCGACCACCGCACAGGACTCGTGTGAAGACCCCCCAAGGCCTGCAGGCACTGATCGACGATGGCGTGATCGACGCCGTCGTACGCCCGCTCAAGAGCGGCAAGGAAGCTGCGGTGTACGTCGTGCGCAGCGGCGACGAGGTGCGTTGCGCGAAGGTCTACAAGGACATGGCGCAGCGCAGTTTCCAGCAGCGCGTGCAATACCAGGAAGGTCGCAAGGTGCGCGGCAGCCGCGAGGCGCGCGCGATCGGCAAGGCCAGCAAGTACGGGCGCAAGCAGCAGGAAACCGCCTGGAAGAACACCGAGGTCGACGCGCTGTACCAACTGCGCGCCGCCGGCGTGCGCGTGCCCGAGCCGTTCGGCTACCTGCACGGCGTGCTGGTGATGGAACTGGTGACCGATGCCGACGGCTTCTCGGCACCCAGGCTGGGCGAAGTCGCGCTCGACGCCGAGCAGGCCCGCGACTATCACCGCGCGCTGGTGCGCGAAGTGGTGCGGATGCTGTGCTGCGGACTGATCCACGGCGACCTGTCGCCGTACAACGTGCTGGTCGATGCGCACGGGCCGGTGGTGATCGATTTCCCGCAGGTGGTCAGCGCGGCGGGCAACAACGCCGCACGCACAATGCTGCTGCGCGACGTCAACAACCTCACCGCGTACCTCGGGCGCTCGGCGCCCGAACTGCTCGATACCTGGTACGGCGAGGAGATGTGGGCGCTGTTCGAGGCCGGTGCGCTGGCCCCCGATACCGTGTTGACCGGGCGTTTCACGCCGCCGGCCGGTGCGGTGGATGTCGACGGCGTGCGCGATGCGATCGAGGACGCCCGGCAGGAAGCGCTGATCCGTCAGCAGGGCCGAGAAGCCGCGGACGCGAACGACTAGGCCGCAGCCTCAGAACTTCTCGCCGACCGGCAGGTAGCGCCAGGCGCCGGGCGGCATCGCCCCGTCCGGGCCTTTGCCCAGCGCGATGCGACCGATGCGCAGGCGGCGGATCGACACCACGTCCAGGCCGACCTGCGCGCACATCGCGCGCAACTGGCCATTGCGCACGCCCTTGATCGCAAAGCGCAGCCGGGTCTCGTTCTGCCAGCTGACCTTGCAGGCAGGCAGTGTGCGACCGTCGATCTGGATGCCGTGCGCGAGCTGGCCCAGGCCGTAAGGCCCCAGCGTGCCGGCGACCTCGACGATGTACTCGTGCTCGATCTGGTCGGCGTCCTCGGTCAGCCGGCGCCAGACCCGGCCATCCTGGGTCAGCACCATCAGCCCGCTGGCCTCGGTGTCGAGCGGCACCAAGGGCGTCAGACGATGAAAATGGCGCTGGAGCAGGCGTACACCGCTCGGGTCGTCGGCCCAGCGCGCGTCGGGCGTCGCCAGCGCGACGGCCGGTCGTGGTCCGTCGATCGCATCGATGCCGGCCGGCTTGTGCAGCAGCAGCGTGGCCGGCTCCACCGCTTCCACGCGGGCCGCCGGGTCGAGCACGACATGCTCGACGGTGACGCGATGTTGCGGCGCCTCGACCACGACGCCGTCCACCGACACCCAGCCGTTGCGGATGACCTGTTCGGCCTCGCTGCGGGACAGCGTGAACAGCTCGGCGACGCGATGGGCGAGACGGACGGGATCAGGCATGGTGGGTGTCGGGATCGGGGGCCGGGCAGTGTAGCGGCCGGCGCGCCGCGGACTAGCCTTGGCCGCGCCCGGTGTCACCGCGCCCGACGCAGCAGACACGCCCGAAGGCGACACTCGCCGTCTAGCGCGCCGCCAGCCGCATGCGCAGGTCTTCGACCTGGGCCGCGTCGAGTGCCCGCTTGGGAATCAACTGAAAATTGTTGTCGGTGAGGAACAGCACGAACAGGTCCGGGCTTTCCTGCCAGGCCACGTAGCTGCCCCATGCCACCCGGCTCTCGACACCGCCCTGGCGCGCCCGATAGCCGGCCTCGTCCCAGTGCGCGACGACCGGCTCGCGCACCAGTGCCTCGCGCCCGAAGCGCTGGCGCACGGCCAGTGGGGCGAGCAGCAGCGGCAGGCCGAACGCGAAACCCAGGATCGTCGCCGCTGCGACGAGCGCGATCCACGGCAGATCGCCGGCGAGCTCGGACCACGGAATGCCGAGGATCCGCGCAAGCCCGCTCACCACGAGCGTTCCGACCAGCCACAGCAGCGTCAGGCGCCAGCGGGTGCGCCGGTCGCGCATCGCGCGCAGCAGTTGGACGCGCGCACCGCGCCGGTGGTCGCGCTCGTCGAGCGTGAAAGTCGTGCTGCGATCCATGGCCTGCTTGGAAGGGGCTGGGCGCCCGATGCTAGCGCGTCGTCGTCTCTGGCACCGCCAGCACCGCGTCGAGCGCGGGTTTGGGCCGACGATCGCGGTCGAACAACAGTGGATAGTTGGTGCGGTTGGGCACGGGGTAGTCGTTCTTCCACGACATACCGTCGTGCACCCCCCAGACGGTGACGCGGTCGATGACGTCGCGCTTGCGATGGAACAGCGCGAACAGCTCGGCATAGCGTTGCGCGAGCTGACGCTCGACATCGGCAGGCAGACCATCGGGGTAGGGGTCGAGGTAGCGCTCGAACTCTTCCAGCTGGAACTGCGGGTGCGTCAGCCCGGTGCCGATCACCTGGCCCTCGCGCGTGAGCGGCAGCACGTCGATGTCGAGCTCGGTGATCATGACCTTGACCCCGAGCGCGGCGTAGGCGTCGATCGAGGCTTCGATGTCCTCCAGCGACGGGTAGTGCAGCCCCCAGTGTGCCTGCATGCCGACGCCGTCGATGCGGATGCCGGCATCCTGCAACATCGTCACCAGGAGCACGATGCCGGCGCGCTTGGTCGGGCGCCAGGTGTTGAAATCGTTGTAGTAGAGCTCGGCGTCGGGGGCGGCGCGCGCCGCGGCGGCGAAGGCTTCGCGCACGACGGTGTCGCCGTCGCCAAGCGCACGTGTCCAGACAGTGTCGCGATACGCACCGTCCTCGCCGACGATCTCGTTGACGACATCCCAGGCGTGCACGCGTCCCACATAGCGGCCGGCGACCGTGGCGACGTAGTCGCGCAGGCGCGATGCCATCGCGTCGGGCGCGAGCGGGGCGCCGGCGGCGTCCTGGAAGAACCAGTCGGGCGTCTGGTTGTGCCAGACCAGGGTGTGGCCGACGATGAACTGGCCGTGGCGCTGGCCGAAGTCGACGAAGGCGTCGGCCGCGGCGAAATCCCAGGTATCCGGCGCGGGATGCAGCACCTCGGCCTTCATGACGTTCTCGGCGGTGATCGCATCGAAGTGCAGCGGCACCAGGGCCTGCGAGCGCGCGTCGCGGCCGGCGACGATGTCGTCGTTGATCGCGGTGCCGATCCGGAATGCGCCGGCATAGGCGCTTTTGAGCGTGGCCGGCGGCTGCGCCTGTAGCGGTGCGGCCGTCGCGGCCTGCGCGGTGGAGGGTGGCAGGGCGAGGGCGGCGGCCGATAACACGAGCAGCGCGGTCGTCAGGCGCAGGCGGCAGGGCGTGGATACGGGCATGCGATCTCCGGCAGGTTGGCAGGACATGGCGCGACGCGTCACAGCCGATACGCCTGTTTGGGCAGGCGATAGGCGAGATCGACCGCGACCTCGGCCGCCGCGTCTTCGTCCAGACGGTGCTCGGCGACCAGTTTGGCCAGGAACGCGCAGTCCACCCGGCGGGCGACATCGTGGCGGGCCGGGATCGACAGAAACGCGCGGGTGTCGTCGTTGAAGCCGACGGTGTTGTAGAAGCCTGCGCTGCTGAGCGTCTGTTCGCGGAAGCGCCACATGCCCTCCGGAGCATCGTGGAACCACCACGCCGGGCCCAGCGACAGGCACGGCCAGTGGCCGGCCAGCGGCGCGAGCTCGCGTGCGTAGGTGCTCTCGTCGAGCGTGAACAGGATCAGCCGGAAGTCGGGTGCGTTGCCGGCGACGTCGAGCAGCGGCTTGAGCGCGCGCACGTACTCGGTGCGCAAGGGAATGTCGGCGCCCTTGTCACGGCCATAGCCCTCGAACAGGGCGCGGTTGTGGTTACGGAAGCACCCTGGATGGATCTGCATGACCAGGCCGTCGTCCAGACTCATGCGTGCCATCTCGGTCAGCATCTGTGCGCGGAACAGTTCGGCCTGTGCCGGCGTGGCTTCGCCGCGGACGACGGTTTCGAACAGGCGGCGCGCCTCGCCCAGCGGCAGGTCGGCGGTCGCACAGCTCGGGTGGCCGTGGTCGGTCGAGGTCGCCCCCATGCCGGCGAAGAACGCCCGGCGCGTGCGGTGGGCGCGCAGGTAACCGGCCCAATCGCGCACGTCCTCGCCGGTCAGTGCGCCGAAGCGCGCCAGTGCGTCGTGGAACTGTTCGTGCTCCGGGTCGATCACCGCGTCCGGGCGATAGGCGGTGATCACGCGGCCAGTCCAGCCGCTGGCACGGATCGCGGCATGATGGTCGAGCGGGTCGAGCGGAGACTCCGTGGTCGCGATGACCTCGATGCCGAAACGTTCGAACAGTGCGCGCGGCCTGAACGCCGGCGTCGCCAGCGCGTCGGTGATGGTGTCGTAGTAGAGATCAGCGGTCGCCTCGGATAGCCGCACGCGCAGGCCGAAGACCTCGAAGAAGACATGATCGAGCCACAGCGCGGACGGCGTGCCGCGGAACAGGTGGAAGCGCTCGGCGAGCAGGCGCCAGGCGGCGCGCGGGTCGACCGCTGCGCGCGAGCCGTCGGCACGCGGAATGCCGAGCGCGTCGAGGTCCACGCCCTGGCTGTGGAGCATCCGGAACACGTAGTGATCGGGCACCAGCAACAGTTCGGTCGCATTGTCGAAGGGCGCGTCGGTCGCGAACCACGCCGGATCGGTGTGGCCGTGCGGGCTGACGATCGGCAGCCCGGCGATCTGTGCGTACAGCCGACGCGCGATCGCACGCTGGGTCGGCTCCGGCGAGAACAGGCGATCGGGATGAAGGGCGAGTGGGGGATGGGCCGTCATGGAAGGTCTTCTTCGAAGGGGGGCAGCCGCGCGTCTGCGCGCGAGCGGACGTTTGAGGACTGCGTCAGTCGTCCACGTGTGGGCTCCTGGAGGAACTCAACGCGGCACACTCGCCGGCGGTCCGAGCAAGGTCGCAGGCACGCCGTCGCGGACGATCTCGATGCGCTGCACGACCACGGCCGGATCGACGCGCCACAGACGCAGCGTCTGCGCACCGGCCTCGACGCGGTGGTGCGACGTGGCGACGTACACGCTGTCGGCGACCGCACGTTGCCAGGCCAGGAAGTCCGGATGGCCGGGCGTCGGGTCCAAACGCATGGTCAGCAATTGCGGCGCGGCGGTGTCGAACGACACCGCGAGGCGCTGGCCGCCGCGATGCGCGTAGTCGAGGGTGGGCGACAGCACCACGCGGACCTCGACCTCGCCGGCGGTCTGCAGATGCACCGGATACTCCAGCCACGCGCCACCGCGGCCGGGTTCGCTGGATGCGGCGGTGACCGGCACCGTGGTCACGCCCGCGCGGCTGCGGCCCAGGTGCGGAATGGTCTCCCAGGCCAGGCCGTCGGGCGCCACGGCGCGCGTGTAGTCGCCAGCCTCGATCGCGACGACCCCGCCACTCTCGACGAAGCCTGTCATCGGCCCGGTCGATGCCGGCCGGGTCACGGGCACCACCACACGCACTTCGGTGCGGTCGCTGCCGAGCAGGTCGAGATAGGCAACCTGCGTCCCGGTGGGCACCGCCTGCCAGTCGACCTCGATGCGCAGCGGCTGGGCGTCGGTGACCTCGGCAGCGGCTGGCGTCACCTGCAGCCAGGCTGCCGATGAGGTGGCGGTGTAGCGGAACGGCGCCGCGCCCCGGTTGAACACGACGAGCTCGGGGGCGCGCGTGGCCTGGGGATCGAGCATTGGCAGCCGGGCGATCTCGGCCGGCACCGGCCAACCGCGCGGATCGCCCTCGACCGCGACGCCCATCGTGCCGCGCTCGCGCACATCGATGCGCGCCAGCGCCGGCAGCACGTTGCGGTCGGGCATCTGCCAGTGGGTGTAGCCGATGCGCGGCTGCGACATCATGTGCACCCACTTGCCGCCGGCGATGTCCTGCTCGTAGATGCGCGCAAGCTCCGCGTCGCGCGCGAACAGGCGCGTCGCCTCGTCCGCCCAGGCATTCGTCGACGCGCGGCCCTGGTCGGCGTACAGCCGGTTGCGCGCGACCGCGATGTGGAAGCGATTGAGGTTGGCGCTCGCCAGCACCGGGTAGGCGACCAACTGGTACCAGGCGTCGCGCTGCGCAGCCGGCAGAGCAGCGCCGACGCGCTCGGTCTGCGCGACCAGCGCGTCCCATTCGGCCAGCACGCGCTCGGCCTCGCCGAAATGCAGCAGGCTCCAGGTGTCGGCCGACACCAGCTCGGGCTTGCGGCGTGCGTTGTACTGTGTGTAGCGGGTCAGGATCTCGCCGATCTCGCTGGCGTGGGCAGTACCGAACTGCTGCGCGGCCCAGGCGGCGGGATAGGCCGCCAGCGCGTCGCGGGTCATCGCGTCGGGGTTCCAGGCCTGGTCGAGGAAGAAGCCGATCGGCAGCTCCATCGGTTTGATGTCGCCGACATTGACCACCCACAGCCGGTCGACGCCGTGCGCATAGGCCAGGCGCATCTGCTCCCAGACACGCTCGATCTGGGTGGTGTTGAGCCACTTGTAGTTGCGCGGCCCGCCGACGTAGTCGAAGTGGTAATAGACGCCATAGCCACCGGCGCGACGGTCGCCGGGCGCGGGCAGCCGGCGCAGGTTGCCCCAGTTGTCGTCGGCGAACAGCAGCGTGACGTCGTCGGGCACCCGCATGCCGGCATCGAAGTAGTCCTGCACTTCCTTGTACAACGCCCAGACCTGCGGAGTGTCCTGCGGCGGGCGGCCAGTGACGTTGGCGAGGATCTGCCGCTGGTCGGCGACGATGCGCTCGAGCAGCGCGATCGCCGTGCCCTCGGCCATCGGTTCGTCACCGTCGCCGCGCATGCCCAGCGTCACGACGTTCTCGTGGCCGCCCATGCGCGTGATGCCGGCGCGCCAGAAGTCGCGCAGGCGCTCGGCGTTCTTGGCGTAGTCCCAGGGCCCCGCGCCATGGCGCGACCATTCGACGTGCGCGCGCATCATCGGCTCGTGGTGGCTGGTGCCCACGACCACGCCCATCTCGTGGGCGAGCGCGGCGTTGCGCGGATCGTCGTCGTAGAACGCACGGCCCCACATCGCCGGCCACAGGAAATTGCCCTTGTGGCGCAGGATCAGGGTGAACACGCGTTCGTAGAAACGATGGTTCGGGCCGCCATAGGTCGCCTGCATCCAGCCGCCGAGCGCGGGGTCCTCGTCGTTGATGAAGATGCCGCGGTAGCGCACCGCCGGTGCGTCGACGAAGCGGCCGGGGGCGATGTGCAGCGCGGCGCGATGCGGCGCCGGCACATCGGCCCACCAGGTCCACGGCGACACCCCGATGCGGCGCGAGAGTTCGTAAAGACCGAAGATCGTGCCACGCCTGTCGGCACCCGCGATCACCAGCGCCCGATCGATGCCCGGTTCCGGGGCATCGACCACCTGTAACAGGTGGCCTTCCCAGGTGCCGGCGACGCCGGAGACGTCGAGGCCGCGCTCGCGCACGATGCGGTCGATGCGCGGGCTGTGGCCAAGCGTGCCGGCGATGATCGCCAGCGGCGTCGCGGCCTTGGGCGCATCCGTACCGGCGACCGCGGCCAAGTCGGCGCGCAGATCGCCGGCGGCGCGCAGTACGCCTGGATCGTCGGTCGCATCGACCAGCACCGGCAACGGCCGACCCTCGACGATCAGTGGCAAGGCGCCGGGCACCGCTGTCTCGCAGACTGCGGCCGGTCGCGCACAGTCGTCGGCGACTGGCGTCGGCACGGTGGCCAGCGCCGGGCAGGCCGCGGCGATCAGCAGCATGACCGCTGTGGACAGCCGCCTTCTGCGCGCTGCGCACGCGAACGACACCATCATTCCGCCTCGCCGCGCAGGTAGCGGCGCAGCCAAGTCAGCGCCGGCCGCTCGCTGCCGTCCTCGCGGACCAGATAGGCGCCTTGCGCGTCGCGCCACAGGCCGCGTCGGAACCCCCACATGGTGACGCCCTCGACTGCAGGGTGCTCCCAGAACATCGGGAAGATGCGCTGCATGTCGCGCAACTGGGTCGCGTCGTCGGGCCCGTCGATGTCGAGTTCGGTGACATAGACCGGCAGCTCGGTCGCGCCGAGCGCATCGAGGTTGCGGCGGTGCACCTCGATCGCGGTGTCGGTCGTGGTCGAGAACGCATGGCCTTGCACGCCGATCGCATCGACCAGCTCCTCGGCCTGCAGCAGCCGCACGATCTCGAGATAGCGCCGGGTGGCCTCGGGATCATTGGTCACGCTGTACTCGTTGATCATCAGCTTGGAATCGGGGAAGTGCCGGCGCGCAAGTCGGAACGATTCGAGGATCCAGTCCCAGCCGCTCTCGCCGTCGCCGCCCAGCGCTTCGATGTAGTGGCCGCCGCCTTCGTCGTCCTTGGACGGCGGGTCGTGCAGCGGCTCGTTCACGACCTCGACGAAATCGATGCCCGGATAGCGCGCGGCGACGGCGGCGAACCACTGCTCGATCTCGGCGCGCTGCTCGTCGGGCGGCAGGGTCTTGATCCACTCCGGCTGCTGGTTGCCCCACACCATCACATGCATCTGAAACGGCAGGCCGTGGTCCTTTGCGACCTGCCAGGCGGCATCGAGCTCGTCCCAGACCATCACGTCGCGTTCGGCCTCGACCTCGCCCCATTTGCCGCCGTTCTCCGGCGTGATCTTGTTCCAGTAGTCGGTGAAGCCCGGCGCCTGTGGCGGGCTGTAGGCGCCGCCGAGGAATTTGTCGTGACCGTGGGCCAGCGCCGTGGACGCGGAGGCTGAGGCCGAGGCTGAGGCCGGTTCGGCGGTCTCGGCGGCTGGCGCGGCATTCGGGCGCTCGCCGCAGGCGGCGAGGGCAAGGACGAGCGCGCCGAGCAAGGGCAGGGAAGAGGTCTTCATCGTGTCAGGCTCCCGAAATCGAACAGAACATCGCAGTGGCACCGGTGCAGACTCATGCCGCGCCGTCGTCCAGCCGTGCCGGCGCCAGCTGCGGCGCAAGCAGGTGCACGATCAGCAACGCCACCAGGTAGGCCGAGCCGGCCATCAGGAACACCGGCAGATAGCTGCCGGTGGTCTGCAGCAACCAGCCGATGAACGTGGCGATCATCATGCCGCCGACCGCGCCAGCGAAGCCGCCGATGCCCACGACCGAGGCCACTGCGTTGCGCGGAAACATGTCCGAGGTCAGCGTGAACACATTGGCCGACCAGCCCTGGTGACCTGCGGTCGCCAGTCCGATCAGCGCCACGGCCAGCCACAGATTGTCGGCCTGCGCGGCGAACACGATCGGCACCACGCACAGCGCGCAGACCAGCATCGCGCCCTTGCGTGCGCGATTGACGCTCCAGCCCAGGCGCAGGAAGCGTCCGGCCAGCCAGCCGCCGAGGATGCTGCCCACGTCGGCCAGCACGAAGATCGCCACCAGCGGCAGCCCGAGCGCGAGCAGGGTCAGGCCGTACTCGGCATTGAGGAATTTCGGCAGCCAGAACAGGAAAAACCACCAAATCGGGTCGGTGATGAACTTGGCGGCGACGAAGGCCCAGGCCTGGCGGTGGCGCAGGATGCGCCGCCACGGCACCTTGGCCGACGGTTCGGGCGGATCGCTGCGGATATGCGCCAACTCGGCGACCGACAGTGCGGGCTGCTGCTCAGGCGTGCGATAGGTCAGCAGCCACACCGCCAGCCACGTCGCGCTGAGCGCACCGGTGAACAGGAACGCCGCCTGCCAGCCCCAGGTCACTGCGATGACCGGTACCAGCAACGGGGCGACGATCGCGCCGATGTTGGACCCGGAATTGAAGATGCCGGTCGCGAACGCGCGTTCGCGCCGGGGAAACCACTCGGCCACAGTCTTGATCGCGGCCGGGAAATTGCCGGCTTCGCCCAGTCCCAGCAGGAAGCGCGCGATCATGAAGCCGGCGACGCTCGCCGCCAGCGAATGGCTCATCGCGGCGATGCTCCACACGCAGATCGCAATCGCGTAGCCGGCCTTGGTGCCGAGCCGGTCGATGACGGCGCCAGCGCACAGCAAGCCGATCGCGTAGGCGGCCTGGAACGCGGTGACGATGGCGCCGTACTGCATTTCGCTCCAACCGACCTCGTCCTGCAGAAACGGCGCAAGTACGCCCAGCACCTGGCGATCGACGTAGTTGATGGTGGTGGCGGCCAGCAACATCGCGCAGACGCGCCAACGGTACATGCCGACCTTCGCGGCCGATGAGGCGAGCGCGGCCCGATCACCGCCGCTCATCCGCATCGCTCCGCACGCTCGCTGTGAGCGACCGTCCGTGGCCGCGCGCTCCCAATCGCTGTCATCGCCTCCCTCCAGGCGTCGTCCGCGTCGCCGAGACGTGGTAGCGCTATCATTATCATAGCGAGCTTCGGAATGCGTTCTGCGCTGCACCACGCCGGAATTGCATCGCCGATGCGCGCGACATGCGTGATTTCAGCTGGATTTATGCAGTCAATCCGCGCCAGTGTATCCATGCTGCTACGCAGCGTGCGGTCGTTTTTTGATAGCGCTACCATCAATTTCGAGCGCGGCGCCGAGGCGGTTGTCAGGCCGGGCAGGGGCGAAAAACGAACACCACACCATGGCATGGGCGACGCAAAGCGCGCCATGTGCGGTCACCAGAAACGGGAGGGGAGTACGGTGTACAAGCAAGTCTCGAAGAATGCGTTGTCGCATGCGCTGGGTCTGGCGCTGCTGGGAGTGGTGGGCACGCCGGCGCTCGCGCAGGACACGGCGCCGGCGGGAGCGTCGGCCACCGATCTCGATGCGGTCGTCGTCCGCGGCTACCGGCAGAGCCTGCAGTTTGCGACCGAGGCCAAGCGCGACTCGACCGGCTTCACCGATTCGATCTTCGCCGAGGACATCGGCAAGTTCCCCGACACCAACATCGCCGAATCGTTGAGCCGCATCCCGGGCATCCAACTCAACCGCGACGTCAACGGCGAGGGGCTGAACATCGCGATCCGCGGGTTGCCCAGCAGCTTCACCAAGACCACGATCAACGGCGCCTCGGTCGCGACCGCGTCGATCGGCCTGGATGCGACCAACCAGAACCGTGAGGTCGATCTCAATATCTTCCCGACCGAGTTCTTCAACCAGCTCACCGTCTACAAGTCGCCCACCGCGCGCCTGGCCGAAGGCGGCGCCTCGGGCGTGGTCGACATGCGCAACATGCGTCCGTTCGACGTCAACGGCAGCCAGCTGACCTACTCGCTGCAGGCCGACTACAACGACATCAGCGAAAAGACCAGTCCGCGCGGCACCGTGATCGGCAGTTGGACCAACGAGGACGGGACATTCGGCGTGCTCGCCGGCGTGACCTCGCAGCGCGGCAAGATCGGTGTCGAAGGCTACGAGACCATCGGCTGGACCAATCCCAACCTGACCAATGCGCAGTGCGGCAACGGCGGCGCGCCGGCAGGCTTTCCGTCGCTGGGCAGCCCCTGCAACGTGACCGGCGGCAATGGCTGGCGCATCCCCGATGTCGTGCCGGGCAACCGCTCGACGCTGGGTGCCGGACTGGTGCCCGGCCAGGTGATCGATGCCGCGTGGCTGCGGGCTGCCAATCCCGGCCTGACCCCCGAGCAGATCGGCGAAGCGTTGATCCCGCGGCTGGGCCGGCCGGTGCACATGAGCGGCGACCGCGACCGCGACGCGTTCCTGGGCTCGGTGCAGTGGCGCCCGAACGACCGCGTCGAACTGTACATGGACGTGCTCTACACCAAGGCCAAGCGGACCAATGACCGCATCGACATCAACCTGATCGGTCGCAATGGCAACATCATTCCGCTGGACATGCAGCTCGATGGCAACAACGTCGTCACCAGCGCCACCTTCGCCAATGCGCAGTTCTTCATGGAGGCGCGGCCCTACACCGAGGACGTGCAGTACTGGCATCTGACGCCCGGAGGTACGTTCTGGTTCGGCGAGGGCCAGGACATCAAGCTCGACGTGCAGGCCAATATGAGCCGCAGCTGGATGTTCCGCGACTCGCCGACGATCGGCTTCAATTCGCCGTTTACGACCTTGCAGTACCGCAACGACGGCAACGTGCCGACCTGGGACGGCGACCTGGATCTCAACGATCCGGGCCTGGGCTGGACCTGGACCGGCGGCCGCGTCTGGGCGCAGAACGAGAAGCGCGTCACCGAAACCAGCGGCATCCGCGCCGACCTGCAACTGGGCGAGGATCGCAACAACGTGAGCTTCGGTGTGTCTTGGGACAACAACCAGCGGCGCATCGAGGGCTTTGGCGACACCGGCACCGACTGGCAGCCCTATGCGCTGTCGCAGATCAGCGACGCCCAGTTGGCGAACTACATCCTGCCCGGACCGAGCGGGTTCGTGACGGTGGATTTCGATCGCTTCATGCGCGACACCAATTACGCGCACTACCGCGACCGCGCGCCGGAGGCCGCCGGTCCCAATACCGGGGGCGCCACCGGTGGCTTCGACGAGACCACCAAGGCCGCCTATGTGATGGTCAATGGCGAGTCGGAGATCTGGAATCGCAACCTGCGTTACAACATGGGTGTGCGCTATGCGACCACCGATCAGGAGATCAGCGGTCCGGTCACCATCGGCGGGGTCCGCCAGTGGCAGACGCTGACCGGCGACTACGCCGAGTGGCTGCCGTCGTTCAGCGCCGCCTGGGACGTGGCCCAGAACGTCGTGCTGCGCACCTCGGCCTCGCGCACGATGACCCGGCCCAACCCCAGCTCCATGTTGCCGGCGACCACCTTCACCGACATCTCGGCCCAGGTCGCCACCCAGGGCAATCCCAACCTCACGCCCTACACTTCGACCAACTTCGATATCGGCGGCGAGTGGTATACGGGCGGTGAGGGCTTCGTCGGCCTGACGCTGTTCAACAAGCGCATCGAGGGCTACACCTACCAGGGCGTGACCACCAAGCCGTTCCGCGAGTTGGGTATCCCGTTCGACACGCTGGTCGACGCGCAGCAGCAGGCGATCAACTCGCGCGGCGGCCCGGACGTGGCGATGGTCAACGTCAACCAGCAGGTCAACGCCGATGCCGAACTCGAGGTCCGCGGCTGGGAGGCGATCTGGGTGCAGCCGCTGAGCGTGGTGCTCGAAGGCCTGGGCTTCATGGCCAACTACACCAAGCTCGACATCAAGGCCCTGGGCAACGATGCCAATGCGCTGGCGGGCAACGTCTATGGCGTGGCGCCGTCGATGTGGAACGCGACCGCCTACTGGGAGAACGCCGTCGCCTCGGTGCGCCTGTCCTATACCTGGTCCGAGGGCGCAGTGGGCTCGGGGCCAAACCAGCAGGGCATCCCGTTTGCGCAGATCTATGGCGAGGATCGCGGCCAGCTCGACCTGTCGGCCAGCTACACGCTCAAAGGGGTGCGTTCGGAGCCGCAGCTGACCTTCAACGTGCTCAATATCACCGGCGAGGAGCGCCGGTCGTACTTCGCCTACCCGAACGCAGTCAACGACTTTTACGACCCGGGCACCACGTTCACGGTCGGGATCCGCGGTACGTTCTGAGGCAGGGCGGGCCCTGCGCGCCGGCGTCTTCCTCCCGGACGTCGGTGCGCAGGTGCCTTGCAGGTGGCGATGCGGGCACCGCGCCGGTGCCGTCCGGGAGCAGTGGGGAACATCGATACAATGAGCAACGCATCGCAGGTCCTCTCGGTCAGGGAGAAGGTCGGCTACAGCCTCGGCGACCTCGCCGCGAACCTGATCTTCCAGACCCTGATCACGTACCTGGCGTTCTTCTACACCGACGTCTATGCGTTGCCGGCGGCGACGGCGGCAACGATCATCTTTGTCGTCGGCCTGCTGGGCGCGTTCGTGTTCACGCCGATGATCGGCCTGCTGGCCGACCGCACGCGCACGCGCTGGGGCAAGTTCCGGCCGTGGATCCTGTGGACGGCGGTGCCGTTCGGGGCGCTGGCGTTGCTGGCCTTCAGCACGCCGGAACTGGGCGAGCGCGGCAAGGTGGTCTATGCGCTGGTGACCTACACGCTGCTGGTGCTGGTCTACGGTGCCAACAACCTGCCGTATGCGGCGCTGAGCGGCGTGCTGACCGGCAACATGGCCCAGCGCAATAGCCTGTCGGCGTACCGCTTCGTCGCAGTGATGATCGCGCAGTTCGTGATCCAGGTGCTGCTGCTGCCGCTGGTGCTGATTCTGGGCGACGGCGACCGGGTGCGCGGCTTCGAGAGCGTGATGACGCTGTTTGCGATCGTCGGCACGGTGTTCTTCCTGATCACGTTTGCGACCACGCGCGAGCGCATCGTGCCGACACCGGCGCAGTCGTCAGGCGTGCGCCAGGACCTGGTCGACCTGGCCCGCAACCGTCCTTGGCAGGTGATGCTGCTGCTGACGATCTTGGTGTTCGTCGCGCTCGCCCTCAAGGGCGGCATGACCATCTACTACTTCCAGTACTACCTCGACCCCACCGCACTGGCCGGGTTCCTGGAGCGCACGGGCTTCGAACGCGCGATCGACGGGCTCAACGCGCTGCTGACCGGCGCCGGCATGGCGGGCTTTCTGTGGCCGGAGGACGCGCCG
The DNA here is from genome assembly GCA_002240395.1 of Xanthomonas citri pv. mangiferaeindicae. NCBI lineage: Bacteria > Pseudomonadati > Pseudomonadota > Gammaproteobacteria > Lysobacterales > Lysobacteraceae > Xanthomonas > Xanthomonas citri. Next base: position 317,869 of record CP016836.1, on the reverse strand, counting down.
ACCTCGGCCTTCAGTCTGTTCAACGCCGGCGGCATCCTCTGCATGATCCTCGGGATCGGGCTGTCGCGGCCGCTGGCCAATCGCTTCGGCAAGCGCAACGTGTTCGGCGGCGCGCTGACGGTCTCGACGCTGTTCCTGCTGGCGTTCTATCTCTATCCGCCCGATGCGATCGGTCTGGTGTTCGGCTCGCAGATCCTGCACGGCTTCTTCTACGGCATCACGATCCCGCTGCTATGGGCGATGATCGCCGATGTCGCGGACTGGTCGGAGTGGAAGAACGACCGCCGAGCGACCGCGATCATCTTCTCGGCGATGTTGTGCGGCCTGAAGGTCGGCCTGAGCATCGGCGGCGCGCTGGTCGCCGCGGTCCTGGCGCGCTACGGCTATGAGGCCGGCGCAAGTGTTCAACCGGCGGCCGCGATCGACGGCATCCGACTGGCGGTGAGCGTGTATTGCTCGCTGCCGTTCCTGGCCGGCGTGGCCCTGCTGTTCCTCTATGAGATCGACAAGCCGATGGAAACTCGGATCGAACATGAGCTCGGTGCGCGTCGTGCGCGCGCTGCTGGAGCTGCGGCATGACCGCGCCCGCCGAGGACGCATCGCCGGCCGGCGCGCCCACAGCCGATGCGATGCCCGCGCCGGACCTGCAGGCGCTCGCCGACCGGGCGATCTCGACGCCGCTGGTGACCCACATCCACACCGCCGATCCGTCGGCGCACGTGTTCGAGGGCAAGCTCTATATCTATCCCTCGCACGACATCGATGCCGGCGCCCCGTTCGACGATGAGGGCGGGCATTTCGGCATGGAGGACTACCACGTGCTGCGCCAGGACCACCCCGGCGGCGAGGCTGAGGACTGCGGCCGCGCACTGCATGTGCGCGACGTGCCGTGGGCCGCGCGACAGATGTGGGCACCCGACGCGGCCTGTCGCGATGGCCGCTATTACTTCTACTTCCCGGCCAAGTGCGATGACGGTCTGTTCCGCATCGGCGTAGCGGTCGGTGACCGGCCGGAAGGCCCGTTCGTGCCCGATCCCGAACCGATCCTCGGCACGTACTCGATCGATCCGGCGGTGTTTGCCGACGACGACGGCGAGCAGTATCTGTACTTCGGCGGGATCTGGGGCGGGCAGCTGCAGAAGTACCGCAACGACGTCTTTGATGCGGCCCACGAGGAACCGGCCGGCGCGGCGCCTGCGCTGGGGCCGCGTGTGGCGCGGCTGCGCGCCGATATGCGCGGGCTTGTCGAGCCCACGCGCGAGGTGGCGATCCTCGACGCCGACGGCCGGCCGCTGCGCGCCGACGACCACACGCGCCGTTTCTTCGAGGGGCCATGGCTGCATCGCCACGCCGGTCGCTACTACCTGTCGTACTCGACCGGCAACACGCACCTGCTGTGCTACGCGATCGGCGACAGCCCCTACGGGCCTTTTGTTCATCAGGGCGTGCTGCTCGAGCCGGTCGTGGGTTGGACAACGCAGCACTCGATCGTCGAGTTCGAGGGGCGTTGGTGGCTGTACTATCACGATGCCTTGCGCTCGGGCGGCGTGACCCACCTGCGCGACGTCAAGGTCACCGAACTGCATCACGACGCCCAGGGTCGCATCCGCACGATCGCGCCCTATGGCGGCTGAGATCGCGCGTTCGCGCACCCGCGACGATGCGTCCACGCCGCTGCCGCCGGGGCCGGTGCTGCGCATCGGCAGCGGCGCGACCGAAGTCGTCGTCGCGCCCGAAGCGGGCGGGCGCATCGCGCAGATCGTGCACGCAGGCGTCGCGCACCTGGTCGGCCCCGACGACGGCTGGCCGGCGACGATCGCCTGGGGCTGCTATCCGATGCTGCCGTGGGTCGGCCGGATTCGACGTGGCAGGTTTTGGTTCGAGGGCCGCGAATACGCGTTGCCGACGAACTTCGGCGGGCATGCGATCCACGGCGTGGGCTTCGCCTTGCCATGGCAGGTCGAGGCGCAGACGCACGATGCGATCGCGTTGTCGCTGACGCTGCCGACCGATGCGACTTGGCCGTTCGGCGGCACTGCGGCGCAGCGGATCGAGGTCGCGCCGCGGCGGGTGAGGCTGACGCTGTCGCTTGCGGCCGGCGAGCACGCGATGCCGGCAGAGATCGGCTGGCATCCTTGGTTCCGCAAACCCGAGCGTGTGGACTTCGCGCCGACGCAGGTCTATCCGCGCGACGACGACGGCATCGCGACCCGACCGCTCGCGCCTGCATCATCCGGGCCTTGGGACGACTGTTTTCCGGGTGGCGACGACATCGTGCTGTATCGCGGCGAGCAACGCTTGCGGTTGCGTTCGGACTGCGACCATCGGGTCGTGTACGACGCCGCCGCGCATGCGACTTGTGTGGAACCGCAAAGCGGACCGCCGGATGCGTTCAATCTCGCGCCACGCCGACTGGCGCCCGGCGAACGACTGACGCGCTGGTTCGAGCTGGTGTGGGAGTGATCGTGCGGACCGGCGCCGTCTGTCCGGCGTGATCGAATGCCCGCGAGTGCGGGAACACAAGGTCGCAGATAACGCGGGCCGCCACATCGCGCTGGCCATGGGCAGCGCGATGCGGCGGCCGATTCGGCTCAGTCCTCGTCGCCGAAGCTGCGGCTCGAATGCGCCGGCCGCGTCGTCGGTGCGTCGGGCACTTCGCGATCGGGTCCACCGACCGTGATCGCATCGCCGTGTGGCGGCGTGCTCCGGCCATCATCGAGCGTGCCCGACGCCGACGTGCCGGCGACGGTCTGGCGCTTCTGCCAGGCGTTGTAAGCGAAAGCCCCTGCGGCGCCGAGCGCCAACCATCTCAGCATTCCCATCGTGATCTCCGTGGTGGATTGCGAACCCTGCAAGCGTCGCGGCTGGGCCGTGAGCCGGCCGTGACCTGCGGCCGCACTGTCCACGGCTGGATCGCAACCGCTGCACTGCAGTCCGGCGCCCGCCGCAGCCCCAATGCAATGTCCGCAAGACATTGATTCGCTTGATTGTCCCCCGGTGGTCATTGTTCGCTGGCGTGTGCATACTCCAGTTCCCCCCCCGTCCGTCGGCATCCGGTTTCGTGGATCGAATTCCGGGCTAGCCCCGCTTCGCAGGAGGTGACGGAGATGAAAGCGACAAGGCAGTGGCTGTTGGCGGCGGCATTGGGCGTCTGCGCCGTGGGCGGCGTACAGGCGCAGACAGGCCCCAACCTGAGCCTGGGCGCGAGCGCCGATGGTTCGAGCAAGGGCGGCGGTACGAGCTACGGCAACGCCATCGACGGCGATGCCGGCACCTGGTGGTCGCCCAGCGGCACGACGGGCCGGATCTCGGTCAAGTGGAGCGCGGCCCGCAGCGTGGGCGCGGCGGTGATCCGAGAGCCGAGCGGCCAGCAGGGCCGCATCGGCAACTGGCGGTTGGTGAACAACGGCAACGGCCAGGTGCTGGCGACCGGCAGCGGCGCAGGCACGATCGCATTCGCGCCGGTCTCGCTCAGCAAGCTCAACTTCGAGATCCTCAGCGCCAATGGCACGCCCGCAGTGGCGGAATTCGAGACCTATGCCGGCGATGGCACCGTGAACCCGCCTGGCTCGCCCTGGACGGTCACCCTGTCGGCCACCGCGTCGGGCGCGATCGCGCAACTGGCGTGGTCGGTCGACGGCGGTACGCCGGCGCGCCAACAGATCTACCGCGATGTCGATGCCGATCCGGCAGGGCGCACGCTCATGGCCGACCATGTGGTCGGCGGCAGCTACGCCGACGCGGACCTGGCGGCGGGCACGTACTTCTACTGGGTCCGTGTGCTCGACGGCAGCGGCACCGCCTACGAGTCGGCGCCGGTCGCAGTGACGATCGCGCCGAATGGCGGCGACGGCGGAGGCGGCGGGCCGGGCACTGGAATCGCCGCGGCCTGCCGGCAACTGCTGGAGACCCCGTCGATGAACTGGCGGCAGTCACCGGTGCTGACCACCGACCAGGCGATCGTCCAGTGCCTGTCCGAGTCGTTGGGCAGCCCGGTCGGCTTCGGGCACCGCACCACCGGCGGCTATGCGCCGGCCGGCGGCAGCACCTTGGTCGTGGTGACCAAGAGTGGGGCGGTGCCGCCCGAGCAGCAGATCCTCGATGCGATCGGGACCGACACGCCGACCTGGATCGTCTTCGACAAGGTCGATTTCGCCACGCCGACCGAGATCGGTATGTACCGTAACGGCTGTGCGGACCCGAAGGTGCGCACCGCGTTGGGCAATGCCAGCATCGCCGAGTGTCGCGATCACCGGCTGTGGTGCAGTAATCGGGGCGTATCGACGGCCGCGTGCGAGGACACGTTCTTCAATGCGCGGCTCAACGATGCCAGCCTCGATGCGCTGAAGCTGCCGATGGTGCGCGCCAACACCACGATCGACGGCCGCGGCGCGAACGCGCACTTCATCTTCAGCGGCTTCAAGATCGGCGCCGACAGCAGCGGCAGTCCGACCCACAGCACGCGCAACGTGATCGTCACCAACAACCGCTTCGTCGGCGTCGGCCATACCGAAGACCACGACCTCGACCCGGACATGGTGCGCTCAACCGGCGCCTCGCATGACATCTGGATCCACCAGAACACGTTCGAGAACACCGGCGACTCGGCCTACGACGTCAAGGTCGGCGCGTACGACATCACCGTGTCGTTCAACCGGCTGCACAACGTCAAGCGCGCCGCGCTGCACGGCTCGAGCGACAGCCACACGATCGACGCGCAGATCACCAGCACCGTCCACAACAATCTATACGTGACCACCGACGACGTGTTCGGCGACAGCGCCTACAACGGCCTGCGCCGCGTGCCGCTGTTGCGGCGCGGGCAATCGCACCTGTTCAACAACGTCTTCTACGGCTACCGCAAGGACGTGCTGAGCGTGCGCGTGGGCGGGCGTCTGGCGTTCGAGGACAACCTGCTGCTCAACAACAGCGTCAATAGCAAGGGCGACGACCTCGACGACTGGATCGCGGTGCTGCTGCGTGACGTGCGCGATACGTCGGGATTGCGCGTGGCGGGCAGCGTGGTCCGTTACTCGGATGCCAACTGCCAGGCGCACGGGGTGCCTGGGGATCTGACCCGCTCGGTCGGCTCGGTGCCGGACATGCTGGCGCTCTACGATGCGCGCTCGCTCGCCCTGTTCGAGGACAACTGGCTGCCGGCCGACATGGATCTGGCGCGCTATGTGTTCGCGACGGCGGGCAAGGGCGGCTTGGCGCCGTACGTGTCGCCGGCAACGCCCGGGTTCGCCGCGATCGTCGCCGCGGCGCCGTCGGGGTGCCAATAGGCGCGCGCGTGAAAGGCCGGCCCGCGTGACCCGATCGCAGGCAGACGGTCAGCCGAGGGATTGAGGGCTGCCCGGGCGCTGGTGTCCCGGGCAGGCCCATGCCCCCACCCGGCCCGCGGGCGGGCCGACCTCCCCTGCAGCGCGGGGGAGGTGGTGCATCGCCCGCGCAGGGCGGGGAGCATCGACCGCTCGGCGAGTGAGGGGCGCCGGGTGGCGGGCGTTGCCCGCGACGCGGTGCGGTTTCAGCCGTCGTCCTGATTCAACGCTTGGCGGCCTGTGTCAGTCAGCAGGGCCAGGGTCCGCGCGCCGTCGTCGACGGTGCGGACCCAGCCCAGACCGTGGGTGCCACCGATCGTGTCCTCGCCCAGGTAGGCGAGCATGCGCAGCAGCACACTCATGCGCAGGCCAAGGCGCTTGCACAGCCGCGGCAGCGAGACCCCGTCGGGGGCGTCGGCGAGCGCGTGCAGCAGCGCTTCGAGCAGGGCGGTGTCAGCGGACAACGGCAGCGGGGATGTCGCGCTGGCGCGGGGCCGCGGCGTCGGTGTCGGGTACGTGCGGGGTCACGATCACCGGCACCGACTTCGATGTCGGCGTCCGCGATTCGTCGGCGTAGCTCGACAATGGCACCAGGGGGTTGGTCTCGGGGTAGTAGGCGGCCAGGCAGCCGCGCGGAATCGCGTACTCGACCAGCAGGAAGCGCTTGGCCTGCCGGCGCACGCCATCCTCGCTGAGGCTTTCCAGGTCCACCCAATCGCCGGCGCGCATGCCGAGCGCGGCGATGTCCTCGGCGGCGATGAACAGCACGCGGCGCTCGCCAAACACGCCGCGGTAACGGTCGTCCAGCCCATAGACGGTGGTGTTGTACTGGTCGTGCGAGCGTGTGGTCGCCAGCGTGAATACCGGCCGGTCGCCGTGCATCCGGCGTGCGCGGTGGATCGGATTGTCGGTCGGCACCCGGGCCGGCACGAAGTTGGCCTTGCCGGTCTCGGTGAGCCAGCGGCGGTCGCGCGCCGTGTTCGACAGCCGGAAGCCGCCGGGCACTCGGACCCGGGCGTTGAAGTCGTGGAAATCGTCGAAGGTGCGGGCGATCAGGTCGCGGATGCGATCGTAGTCCTCGATCAGCGCCAGCCACGGCACCCGGCTGCGTTCGCCGAGCGTGGCGTGGGCCAGGTGGGCGACGATCGCCGGCTCCGACAGCAGGGTGTCGGAGGCCGGCGGATTGATGCCCGACGACAGGTGCACCATGCTCATCGAGTCCTCAACGGTCACGCCCTGCGCGCCGCGGGCCTGGATGTCGATCTCGGTCCGGCCCAGACACGGCAGGATCAGCGCCTCGCGGCCGTGGGTGAGGTGGGTGCGGTTGAGCTTGGTGGTGACGTTGACGGTGAGCGCGCAGTTGCGCAGTCCGCGTGCGGTGGCCTCGGTGTCGGGAGTCGCGATCGCGAAGTTGCCGCCCATGCCGAAGAACACCTTCGCGCGGCCGTCGATCATCGCCTCGATCGCGCCGACGGTGTCGTAGCCGTCTTCGCGCGGCGGCTCGAAGCCGAACACGTCGCGCAGCCGATCGAGGAACGCGGCCGGCGGCTTTTCGTAGATCATCATCGTGCGGTCGCCCTGCACGTTGCTGTGGCCGCGCACCGGGCAGGCACCGGCACCGGGTCGTCCGAGGTTGCCGCGCAGCAACAGCAGGTTGGTCAGCATGTTGATCGTCGCCACCGAATGCTTGTGCTGGGTGATGCCCATGCCCCAGCACGCGATGACCCGTTCGGACTTCAGGTACAGCTCGCCGGCGCGGCGGATCTGCGCCTCGTCGAGGCCCGATTCCTCGACGATGATCTCCCAGGGTTCGGCCATCACGTCGGCGGCGAACGCGTCGAAGCCGGACGTGTGCTCGGCGATGAAAGCCTGGTCGAGCAGCGAGCCGCCGCCCTGGCCGGTGACTTCGACGTCGCGCTCGAGCACGTGCTTGATCATGCCCTTGATCGCCGCCAGATCGCCGCCGATCTTGAGCTGGAAGTAGTCCGACGAGATCTGCGTCGAGCCGTTGGTCAGCATCGCGACCTTGTCCTGCGGATCGGCGAAGCGTTCCAGGCCGCGCTCGCGCAACGGATTGAACGACGCGATCGCGCAGCCGCGCCGCGCTGCCTCGCGCAATTCGCCGAGCATGCGCGGATGGTTGGTGCCCGGGTTCTGGCCGAAGATGAAGATCGCATCGGCGAGCTCGAAGTCGTGCAGCGACACGGTGCCCTTGCCCACGCCGATCTGCTTCTTGAGCGCCGTGCCTGACGACTCGTGGCACATGTTCGAGCAGTCGGGGAAGTTATTGGTGCCGTACTCGCGCACGAACAGCTGGTAGAGGAAGGCGGCCTCGTTGGAGGTGCGCCCGGAGGTGTAGAAGATCGCCTCGTCGGGCGAGGGCAGGGCGTTGAGGTGGCGGGCGATCAGCGCGAAGGCCTCGTCCCACGTCGTGGGCACGTAATGGTCGGTGGCCGCGTCGTAGCGCATCGGCGTGGTCAGCCGGCCCTGGCCCTCGAGCCAGTGGTCGCTGTAGCCGCGCAGTTCGGCAACGCTGTAGCGCGCGAACAGGTCGGGGCCGGCGCGGAACTTGGTGGCTTCGGCCGCGACCGCCTTGGCGCCGTTCTCGCAGAACTCGAACGTCGAGGTGTGGTCGCGATCGGGCCAGGCGCAGCCGGGACAGTCGAAGCCGTCGGGCTGGTTGGCGCGCAGCAGGGTCTTGGCGCCGTCGACCGCGATGTTCTGGTCCATCAGCGCCTTGGCGACGCTCTTGAGCGCGCCCCAGCCGCCGGCGGGGGCGTCGTACTTGCGGATCGGATGCTTGCTCATGGCGTGGAACTCCTGCCGGGGCGAGGGGCTGCGGACGGCGACGGCGCCGACTCGGGCAGCAGCCGCTGCGCGTGGGTGTACACGGCGTGCCCGTCGTCGCGGGCGAAGCCGATCAAGGTGAGGTTGGCGCGCTGGGCGAGCGAGATCGCCAGCGCAGTGGGAGCGGAAATCGCGGCCATCAGGGCGATACCTGCGCTGGCGGCCTTCATCGCCATTTCGTAACTGGCGCGGCTGGTGACGACCAGAAAGCCCGCGTCCAGTGCCTGACCGGTGCCATGCAGTGCGCCGATCAGCTTGTCGAGCGCGTTGTGCCGGCCGATGTCCTCGCGCACCAGCAGCAGGGTGCCGTCGGTCGCGGCCCAGCCGGCGGCGTGGGTGGCGCCGGTCAGTGCATTGATCGATTGGCTGTCGCGCAGCTGTCGCAGTGCGCGTTGCAGGGCGTGGACCGCGATGCGGACATCGGCCGCGACCGGCGGCGGCACGCGCAGCGCGGCTTCCAGCAGCTCGCTGCCGCAGACGCCGCACCCGCTGCGCCCGCTCATGCTGCGTCGGCGTGCGGCCAGCGCTTCGGCACGCGCGTCGGGAATGCGCAGGCGGATCTCGATGCCTTCGAGGAGATGCTCGATACGCTCAATCGCGACATCGTCCGGATGTTCGACGATGCCCTCGCTCAGTGCGAAGCCGCGTGCGAAATCTTCCAGATCGGCCGGCGTGGCCATCATCACCGCGAACGGCGCATCGTTGTAGACGAACGCCACCGGCACTTCCTCGGCGATGGCGTCGTCGAGCTGGCGGCCCGCGCCGCCGCGCCAGCGTTCGACCGAACGCAGCACGGCGCCTTGGGGCAGATCGGAGTCAGGGGCCTGGGTCATGGGATGACGATAGCGGCGGGCCCGTGAGGCCCGCCGGCAACGGTCAGGAGAACAGCACCAACGCTTTTTCCAGCGTCTTCCAGATGCCGAAGGCGAGCGGAATGCCGACCGCGGCCCAGCAGAACGCGACCAGCAGCGGATTGCCGCCCGAGCCGATGCGGTCCATATCGTCCTGGGAGAGCAGCGACTTGCCACTGGCGTCGACCTTCTCGTGCGCCAGCTGCTTCTCGTGCGCCAGTTCCTCGGGCGTCATGAAGTACTTCGCGTTCACCGGGCGCACCAGCAGGTTGCACACCAGGCCCAGCGCCAGCATGCCGGCCAGGATGTACATCGTGGTGTTGTAGACCTGCGATGGCGGCATGCCCAGGCCCAGTTGGTACTCGCGCATGTAGCCGATCACCAGCGGGCCGAGGATGCCGGCCGCCGCCCATGCGGTGAGCAGCCGGCCGTGGATCGCGCCGACGTGCTGGGTGCCGAACAGATCGGCCAGGTACGCCGGCACGGTGGCGAAACCGCCGCCGTACATCGACAGGATCACGCAGAACGCGATGACGAACAGCGCGATCGAGCCGGCATTGCCCAGCGTGGGCGCAGCGGCGTACAGCGCAATGCCCAGCACGAAGAAGATCGAGTAGGTGAGCTTGCGGCCGAACTTGTCGGACATCGACGCCCAGAAGAACCGGCCGACGATGTTGGCCAGGCTCAGCATGCCGACGAAGCCGGCCGCGATTGCAGCGATCGCCGACAGTTGCTCGGCGGTGAGGTCACCGAAGCCGGCGTCGACGCCGATCAGCCGGCCGCCGAACATCTCCTGCAGCATTGGCGAGGCCAGCCCCAGCACGCCGATGCCGGCCGAGACGTTGAGGCACAGCACCGCCCACACCAGCCAGAACTGCGGAATGCCCCAGACCTTTTTCACGTGCACATGGCCCTGGGTGATCATCGCGTTGTTCGACGCGGGCGGCGGGGTCCAGCCCTTGGGCTTCCAGCCGGTCGGCGGCACCCGGTAACCGAAGGCGCCGGCCATCATGAAGGCGAAGTAGACCACCGCCATGACCAGAAAGGTCTCCTTGACGCCGACCGAGGTCGGGGTCGCGAAGTGGCGCATCAGCATGTCGGCCAGCGGGCTGCCGATCAGCGCGCCGCCACCAAAGCCCATGATCGCCATACCGGTCGCCATGCCGCGGCGATCGGGGAACCACTTGATCAGCGTCGACACCGGCGAGATATAGCCCAGGCCTAAGCCGATGCCGCCGATCACGCCTGAGCCCAGCCACAGCATCCAGATCTGATGCAGGTGAACGCCGAGTGCGGAAATCAGCAGGCCGCCGCACCAGCACAGCGCGGCCACGAAGCCGGCCTTGCGCGGACCGACGCGTTCGAGCCAGCCGCCCCAGATCGCAGCCGAGCAGCCCAGCAGTACAAAGAACAGCGTGTACATCCACTGCAGTTCGCTGATCTGCCAGTCGCAGTTGGCCGAGGTGATGCGTGCGAAGAAGCCCATCTCCGGCCCGCACGCGACCGGCGCAGTGATGCCGACAGCCATCGACAGCGGCAACCAGAACACGCTGAAGCCATAGGCCATGCCGATGCACAGGTGGATCGCCAGCGCAGCCGGCGGGACCAGCCAACGGTTGAAGCCGGCCTTGGCGATGATGCGCTCCTTCGACAGCAGGCCGCCCGAAGGTGAGGCGGCAGGAAGCGGAACTGCGGTGCTGTTGGCCATGGATCCTCCCGAATCGATCAGCCGGATGCGGCGCTGCGGCCAAATATGCTGTGATGTGCATATTGGCTGCGACAAAGTGTCGCAACGGTATCCGCATATGGACTATCCGAAAAGCGCCATTGGTCTAATAATCGGCTTTCAAGAGCCTATTTGAGCTGCCGCGCAGGAGAGGCGTCGCGATGTACAAGGTGCGTATCCAACCGCAGTGGACGCTCGAAAACAGCGACGGCGTGGGCTTGTCGTCGCAACTGGTCGACCTGCTGTTGGCCGTGCGGGCGACCGGATCGCTCGCCGCGGCTGCCCGCCAGACCGGGGTCTCCTACCGCTACGCCTGGGGACGGTTGCAGGACGCGCAGGCGGTCTTCGGTCAACCGCTGCTGCGGATGAGCCGGGGGCGGGGGGCTTCGCTGACGGCGATCGGCGAGCGTCTGGTCTGGGCCGACAGTCGGATCGCCGCGCGCCTGTCGCCGTTGCTCGACAGCTTGGCGACCGAACTGGAAGCCGAACTCGAGCGCACGGTGGGCGCGCATGCGCGGCCGCTGCGCGTGCACGCTTCGCATGGTTTCGGCGTGGAGACGCTGCGTCGTGAGATGGCGGCAGCGGACGTGGCGCTGGACCTCAAATACCGCAGCCCCGACGACGCGCTGACCGCGCTACGCACCGGCGCCTGCGACATCGCCGGCCTGCACCTGCCGATCGGCATGCTCGAGGCGCCGTTGTTCGCGCACTACCGCCCGCGCCTCGACCTCGACGCCGATCGCGTGATCCACCTGGCCGTTCGCCGGCAGGGCCTGGTGCTGGCAGCCGGCAACCCGCTGGGCATCGGCACGCTGCAGGACCTGGAGCGCCCCGACATCCGCGTGATCCACCGCCAGCCCGGCTCGGGCACGCGGCTGCTGTTCGAGACGATGCTGGCCGATCACGGCATCGCCTTCGACCGCATCCGCGCCTGCGACGTCGAGGAACTGACCCATGCCGCGGTCGCCGCGTATGTCGCCAGCGGCCTGGCCGATGTCGGCTTCGCGCTCGAGCCCCCGGCGCGGCGCTACGGGCTGGACTTCCACCCGCTGGTCACCGAGCACTACTTCTTCCTGTGCCACAACGACGTGCTCGAGTCCGGGCGCCTGCGCGGACTGCTCGCCCTGCTGCGCAGCGACAGCTTCCGCCGCGAACTCGGCCTGCTGCCCGGCTACGACCCCAGCCGCTGCGGCCAGGTGCAGACCCTGCCCGAGGCCTTCGCCGCCGCCCGCCCCTGAAAACCGGGGTCAGAGTGCAAAAAAAAATGGGGTCAATAGAAACGGGGTCAGCGTGCAATTTCCAGGGATCGCGCTGCATGTCGATCCTGCATCCGAAATTGCACTCTGACCCCGGTTTCGCGGGTTACTGGATGTCTTCGTTGAGCATCAGCTGGCGCGCGAAGCGGACCGGCGGTGCGCCCTGGGCGAGCATATCGTCGTGGTACTGCTTGAGGTTGAATGCCTCGCCGCGGGCGGCCTCGGCCGCCTTGCGTGCGTCGAAATGCTCCTGCGCGCCGACGAAGTAGGTCGCCAACTGGGTCGACGACAGCTGCGCGCGCGTCCACTTGCCCTCGGCCTCGCTCTGCTGCTGGAACGTCTGGCGCACCATCAGGTCCAGCGCCTGCTCCTTGGTCCAGTTGTCGACGTGGATGCCCTGGTCGAGGATCGCGTTGGCGACCGCGCGCGCATAGAACTTGAGTTGCATCAGTCGGAACAGCGGGTCGCTGTCGGCGTAGCCGGCGTCTGCCATCATCCGCTCGGTGTACACCGCCCAGCCTTCGGCGAACGGCCCGGAGCGGAACACAGCGCGCAGCGTCGAGGGGTGATTCACCGAATGCGCGCCTTCCAGGTAGTGGCCGGGCATCGCTTCGTGGATCGTCAGCACATGCAGCATGTGCTTGTTGTACTCGCGCAGGAACGAATCGACCTGGGCGTCATTCCAGTCTTCGGGAATCGGCGAGATCGCGTAGTAGGTATCCAGGCCCTTGTCGAGCGGGCCGGGCGAATCGCAATACGCCGCCGCGACGCCGCGCTGGAACTCGGGCATCAGGATGATCTTGACCGGGTCGTTGGGCACGGTGACCAGGTCGTGCTTGCGGACGAACTCGGTGGCCACGTCCAGCGTGTGGCGGGCGTACTCGACCACCTCGTCGCGGCCGGGGCGATCGGCATAGGCGACTTCCATCGCGGCCTCGATCGCCGCCTGGCGCTGGTCCTCGGTCGGCTGGGCCGGCGTCTCGGGCGCACCCTCGCGGCCTTCGAGCACCGTCTGCGCGACCGTGTACATTTCGTCGCGGATGCGGGCCAGCTCGGCCTCGGCACGCTGGCGGATGTCCTGGCGCGAGAGCGAGGAGTTGAGCGCGAACTTGAGCTTCTGGTCGTACATCGAAGCGCCGATGCGGAACTCGCCCTTGGCATTGGGCACCAGCGTGCCGTCGAGCCAGGTCTGGTGTTCCTCGACCGCGGCGCGCAGCGTCTCGACCGCCGCGTCCAGGCGCGCGCGGTCCTGCCCCTGCAACTGGTCGGCATTGGGCGTGATGAACGTCTCGATCAGCGCCAGGACGCCCTTGTTCTGCGCCGCGACCGTACGTGCGTGGGTCGGCGGCACCCGCGCCGGATCCAGGTTCTCGCGCGCCTGGGCGAGGATCGCCGGGATCTTCTCCATGCGCTGCGTCGCCGACTTCAGGCGCTCGGGCATCGGCGCGAACTCGCGTGCCATCAGCCCGTAGATCGCGCCCCCGGCCAGTCCGCTGTAGGTCTGCGGATCCCAGGCCCAGCTCTGCATGACCTCGGTGTCCCAAATGCCGTACTCGAGCTGGTTGCGCAGGATCAGCGCGTCCACACGGTTCTCGCGCGAAAGCTTGTCGAAGTCGATCGCGCCAAGCTCGGCCAGGTAGCGGCGATTGAAGTCCAGGCCCGCTTGCCGGCCCGCTGCCGACAGGTCGTCGACCTCGGCATCGAAGCGGTGGTCGCCGATCTGCGTGGCCGACACCGGCGACAGCGCCATCACCTCGTCGAGGTAGCGCTTCGACAGTTCGGCAAATGCCGCGTCGGCGGGCGAGGGCGCCGACGCGGCTGCGCCGTCCTGCGCGTTGGCGGGGGCGCTCGGCGCCTCCCGGTTGCAGCCGGCAAGGGCGGCGGTGAGCACGGCAACGGCGAGCAGAGAACGACGCATGCGACAACTTCCAGGCGTGGGGGACAGCCAGCAAGCATAGAGGCGCCGCCTCCGCGCTGCATGTGCCGATCGTGTCGATACGCCGCCCGCCGTCGCCCCGGGGCGGGATGCTCTCCATCCCCAAGTCACGCGATGTGGCTTGGGCTATTGCGCGGGGCATCCCAACACGGACAGGTCGATACCGTCGGCCATGCGTTGATAGCCCGCATCATTGGGGTGAAGGTGATCGCGCGTGAGAGTGTCGGGCAGGTACTCGGGGCGATGCGGGTCGCGCAGGATGGCGTCGAAATCGATCAGCCCATCAAAGCCGCTGTGACCGCTGCGCATCCAGGTATTGAGCGTGGTCCGCGTCGCCGCTGCGACCGGCTCGTAGCGATCCGAACCGCCGAACGGCGTGATGGTCGCGGCGATCGCGCGGATGCCGTTGACATGCAGGCGTTCGGCAATCTGGCGATAGCCCAGCACCATGTCGTCGGCATTGCGGCCGGCCACCGGCGGCGTGCCACCGTCGTGGCGGATGTCGTTGATGCCTTCGAACACGATCACGCGATCCAGGTTCGGCAGCGCGATCACGTCGCGGTCCAAGCGCGCCAAGGCGCTGTGACTGCGGCCGTGGTCCATGATCTTGTTGCCGCTGATGCCGGCATTGACCACCACCACCTGGTCCGGGCATGCCTGCTGCAGACGACGGGCCAGCAGCGCCGGCCAGTCGCCGTTGCTGCCGCGCGTGGCAGTGGCGCCTTCGGTGATCGAATCGCCAAGTGCGACCACCACGACCGGCTTGCTGCTGCGCTCGGCAAGGACCGCCGAGACCACGTTCTGGCGGTAGGCCAGTGGCACGTTATCGCCGACATCGGCCTGGCGGCCCTCGGCAACGCGCAGCGCGGTGCGGCGCACAGCCGGTGCTGTCGCATCGGGGAAGTACACGGTCAGCGAGACATCGCCCAGCGCCGGCACCACCATCGGCACCGGATCGCTGAGCATGGCCGCGCCGATCGGCACCACCACCTCGCTGCGACCGTCGAAGGTCACCGGGTTTGCCGGACTGGCGGTGCCGGTGAGACGAACGGACGCACCGCCGATCCTCAGGGGCGCCTCCCCCAGCTCATTGCTGATGCGGAAACGCAACGCCGTGGCCGAACTGGCCAGGCGCATGTCCTGGCGGACGGTCTGGTTGGCGAATTGTAGTGGCGCCTCCGCCGTGCCTTCCCGGCGGTCCGGTGCCGGCGAGGCGGTCCATGCCGGCACCCAGACCTGGGCATGGACGGGCAGCGCTGCGGCGCCGAAGGCAAGTGCGATCGAGAACCCAGTGATCCAGCGACGCATAGCAGCCCTCCTGGGCGGTCAGGAGAAGTAGGTGCCGCCATTGACGTCGAGGTTGGCACCAGTGATGAAGCCGGCCGCGTCCGACGCCAGATAGAGCGCGGCATCGGCGGCTTCCTCCGGGCGTCCCTGACGCCGCAGCGGGGTATTCCCGGCAACGGCGGTGCGCACTTCGGGCTTGGTGAACTCGTCATGGAAGCGGGTGGCGATCATGCCGCAGCACAGTGCGTTGACGCGGATGCCGCGTGGGCCCAGTTCCTTGGCCATCGCGCGTGAGAACGTCATCACCGCCGCCTTGGCGGTGGCGTAGATTGCCGCGCCCGGGCCACCGCCATCGCGGCCAGCTTGCGAGGCGAAGTTCACGATCGCGCCGCCTTCGGCCATGTGCGGCACCACCGCATGGGTGGTCAGGTAGACCGAGCTCATATTGAGATCCATCACCTTGTGGAAGAACGCCTCGTCGATCTCGGCCAGCGGCCGGCGCTGGACCATGCCGCCGGCCACGTTGATCAGCACGTCGATGCGCTCGCCGAACGCGGCCTGGGTGGCGGCGACCATGCCGGCCACCGCGTGGGCATCGGTGACGTCGGCGCGATGGGCGATGGCCGTGCCGCCTGCGGCCTGGACCTGCTTGAGCGTGTCCTGCGCGCTGGCCTCGTCATTGGCGTAGTTGATGCAAACCTTCGCGCCGGCTGCAGCCAGCTTGAGCGAGATGGCGCGGCCGATGTCACGGCCACCGCCGGTGACGATCGCCACCTTGTCCTTGAATTGGGTCATTGAAAGCTCCAGTGAAGCATTGGGGGAATCAGCGGGATTTGACGGGAGCGTCGAGCTTTTCGACGCGGCCGGTGATCAGCCACAGCGCGAGCAGCGAGGCCGGCACCAAGGTCGCCACCAGGATGAAGATCGGGGCATACGAGTCGCGGGTCATCGCCGGCACCAGCCAGGTGGTGATCAGCGTGCCGGCGACCGCGGCCATGCCGCCCAGGCCCGCCACCGAGCCGACCGACTTGCCGTGGAAGATGTCGCCGGGGAGGGTCTGGATGTTGCCGATGGCGATCTGAAAACCGAACAGCACGAAGGCGATCGTCAGCACGGCCCAGACCGGATCGGTCGCCACCACTGCGCCGATCAGGGCCGGGACCATGATCGCGCCGCCCAGGGTGATCGCCCATTTACGTGCGCGGTCCACACTCCAGCCCGCGGCGATCAGGCGCCCGGACAACCAGCCGCCGCCAAGGCTGCCGATCATCGCGCCGACATAGGGCACCCAGGCGAAGATGCCGATCTGTTTGATGTCGAAACCGAAGGTGTCGGCCAGATAGATCGGCAGCCAGGACACGAACAGCCACCAGATCGGATCGAGAAAGAAGCGCGAGGCGAGGATGCCCCAGGTCTGCCGGTGCCCGAGCAGCTGGCGCACGGTCGGCAGGTACTCCGGCCTGGGAGCGCCCGGTGCTTCGGCAGGCGCGTCGAGGATCAACGCGCGCTCGGCCGCGCTCACCCACGGGTGCCTGTCGGGACCTGCGCGGTAGATGATCAGCCACGGCAGCAGCCAGACGAAGCCGATCGCACCGATCAGCAGGAACGTGCCGCGCCAGCCCAGCCACAGGAACAGCACCGCGATCAGTGGGGCGGAGACGATGGCGCCGATCGAGGCGCCGGCATTGAACACGCCCTGCGCGAGCGCGCGCTCACGTGCGGGAAACCACTCGGCGTTGGCCTTGACCGCGCCCGGCCATGCGCCGGCCTCGCTGATGCCGAGCATGGCGCGCACGATGCCGAAAGACAGGATGGAGTGGGTGACCGCGTGCAGGGCGATGGAGATCGACCACACCACGATCGACAGCGCGAAGCCCAGTCGTGTGCCGATGATGTCGAACACGCGCCCGAACACGAACTGGCCGGCGGCGTAGAACAGCATGAAGATCGTCACCAGCAGCGCATAGTCCTCCTTGGTTGCGCCAACATCCTGCGAGATCTGCGGCCACATCACCGCCAGAGCGTTGCGGTCGATGTAATTGATCACCGTCGCGACCGCGATCAGGGCGACGATCAGCCAGCGCACGTAGGAACGGGTGTTGTTGGTCACCTTCATTTCGCGTCCTCGCCGATGGGCGTGTCGAAGCGTTTCCAGCCGCCCTGCCAATGCCATTGCTGACCGTCGCCGCTGACTTCGTGCGGGGTGCCCACTGCCGGGTCGTCGGCCACGCCCAGCGCGACGGTCTTGCCGCCGTCGAGATGCAGCACCAGCACGTCGGCGTCAGCGCCGCGGTGGTGAGTGATGCGGTCGATGCGGCTGTTGGCGCCGCGCACGGTCTCGGCCGTGCCGTCGTAGCAGCCGTGTGGTTCGAGCACGCCGAAGAACGTCGTGCTGGTCTGGCCATCCACGCGTTGCAGCAGCATCGGCTCGCGGCGCAGGTTGAACGAGGGATCGTTCGCGCCGCTCTCGCCAATCATCGCGCGCGAGGGTGCAGTGCTGGCGAACCGGTAGGTATAGAAGCGTCCGTCCAGCAGCCAGGTCAGGCTGCGCGCGTCGGTGCTCGGTTCGCTGCTGGCATCGATCCAGACGTGCTGATAGCCATTGGCCTTGCCCAGGACCGGGCGGGTGGTCACCGCCGACCGGGTCTGGAAGCCCACGTCCATGATGTGCCCATTGAAATGCAGGGGCAGGTCGTAGCGCGCCGGGGCATCGCCCTCCACGCGCAGCAGGTCCAGCACCACCGGCTCGCCAAGTGCCGGGTGGGACAGCAGCGCCTGGGTGCGGGTGAAGCGCACGCCTGGGTAGGCCGCGTCCATGCGTGCCGAGGCGATCTGCGTGTCGTCGGTGATGTCGAACAGCAGCGGCGTCGGCGCCAGCGCCTGGCCCGTTCTCCAGTCGCCGCCGAAATGACTCTGCTCGTTCACTACCAATGTGTTGTGCGCGATCGTCTGCCGCGCCCAGCTGCTGTTCTCGGGCAGATAGATGCCGCCTGCCTTGGCCTCGATGTTGAGGAAGCGCGCTGCGCCGTAGTCGGTGACCACGCGCTGGCCGTTGTCGTAGAACAGCCAGTTGAGCTTGTCGAAATGGCCGTGACCCATGCCCTGCTTGGTGTTCTTCATCACCAGCGTCTGGCCGTTCTCACCGCCCATGCGCAGGATCGCCAGGCCGCCTTCGGTGCCGTCGGGCCCGTCGCGAAGCAGCTGCGGCCGATAGTCGAAGGCCCTGGCTTTGCCTTCCTCCAGCGCACGGGCGACCTGGAGCCCTTCAGGCGACAGCAGGACGCGCCCCTGTCTTTCGGCGATCGAAAGCAAGTGCGCATCACCGGTCCGTGCGTAGGCGATGCCGATGCCGGCGACCAGCTCTTCGGTGTCCAGCCCTTTGTCGAGAATGGCGTCATTGATCGGGAAGAAGTAGCCGCCGTAGCTGCTTTGCACCAGCGCGTCGACGGCCTTGAGCAGGACACCGTCGCGGTATCGGAAGATGCCGCGCTGCGGATCGTTGCGCTCGATCGCATTGGCGAACAGGATGAAGGGCGCCAGTGCGTAGCGCTGGTAATAGGGGCCTTCCTCGTAGTAGCCGTCGGGCGAGAACAACTGGTCCACCTGCTTGAGGAAGCCGGCCTCGCCATCGCGCCGGCTCCCCATCAGGGCCTTCTCGACGTAGCTGTGGTCGCGCAGCACATAGCCGGTCATGCCGGTCGCGGCGACCGCCCAGGTCGCGTGGTTGTGGATCTTGTCGAAATTTTCCGGTGTGCCGGACAGGAAGTCCGCCATCGGCCGGAATACGTTGTCATCGATGGTGCTGCGATCGGCCGCGCTCAGGCTGTCGCGGATCGCGTCGTAGCCCTGCGCCGCACTGACCAGCCACACCGAATCATTGAGGGTCTGCCAGAACAGCCGGCCGGGGATCTGCCCGCGACCTTGCGGATGCGGCCCCAGGCCTGGATACAGCCTGGCGTAGGCGAGCAGCAGATCGCGCGCGAAGCTCGCGTAGGCAGGGTCGCCGGTCAGCCTGTACAGCGCACCGGCGGCCTGGATGGCCTGGTAATTGCGCTTGTGCTGTTCATGGGTGTAGCCGCCGCCCTTGTCCTGTGGCACCGGCACGTCGATGCCCGCGTCCATCATGGCCCGCACGCGCCGTTCGGCGCGCGATTGCTCCCGGGCGAACATGGGAAAGCGCGCGCCCTCTTGGCGCATCTGTGTCCACTGTGCGGCGGTCACCAGCACGGGGGCCGTCGCGTCGGAGGTGACCTGTTGCGTGGTCGTGGGGCCGGCCTGCGCGTCGGGCAGGCCGGCGGCGCTGAATGGAACCGTCAGCAGCAGGATCAGCAGCGGGGAGCGTGTCATGGCAGAGTCTCGGCAGGGGTGTCGGACTGCATCGCCGCTGTGGCGTCGTGCACGTTGCGTCGAATCTGCAGGCGAGGCCTGCCGACGCTGTGGCTGAAGCGCACGCGTCCGCTGTGCGCGAACGCGTTGTCGGCCAGGATCGCGTGCTGCACGCCGTGCAGGCGCAGGCTGGTGTCATCGGCCACGCCGACCTGCTCGAGCTGGTTGCCCTGGACGCGCAGGGTCGGGCCAAACGTGCTCTCGTCGATGCCGCCGCGATACAGATCCAGCACCGGGCCGCCGATACGCGCAAAGCGCGAGTGCAGGACATCGACCTGCTCGACGTTGTAGGTCCCCCGGTCATCGGTTTCGGCCGCCGCAGCGATCACGCTACCGGTGACGTCCTCGACTGTGACGCGGTTCAACGCGATGTGGGCAGCGAAGCTTCCCTTGCCGGTGGCGACGACATGGAAGGCACTGCCTGCCGTCAGCCCGTGGATATGGCTGTCGTCGATCTGCAGGGTGTAGTTGAATGCCTGGCCGTCCGACGGTACGCGCACCACGGCGTTGCCGGCGGCGTTCGGTGCCAGCGTGCCGTCGATGTCCAGCCGTGACAGCCGGAGTGACCCGCCGGCACGGAGTTCGAACAGGGTCGGGCGTGAGAACTGCACATGCGCATGGCCGCGACTCGGGCCGACGATGGTGAGCGGCTGGTCCAGCGCCAGTACCCGGTTGACGCGGTACAGGCCAGGCTGCAGTTGGAGCCGGTCACCGGGCTCGCTTGCGTCGATGGCGGCCGCCAAGCTGTCCTCGCCCGGCGCGACATCGTGTGCGATACCGCCGTCCAGCGCGGGGGTGGTCAGTGTCTTGGGATACCAGGCCACGCCCACGTCCTCGCGTGCGACGGGCGCCAGGTCACGCGGCGCACCGGCGTCGACGGCCGTCACCGGATACAGCAGGCCGTTGCTCGCGCGCTGCAGCGTCAGCGGCGCGCCGGTGACGCCGCCCGGAAAGCCCGGCGACACCTTCGGGCTCTGCACGTTTGCGCTGAAGGCGATCCCCGACAGATCACCCTGTGTCCGCAGCACTTCGCCGCTGCCATCGTCGATGACAAGATTGCCGGCGATGCGGCTGTTGATCGGCATCGCATCGCGCTCGTCGTCGAGCCCGGCGCCGAGAAACAGCTGGTGCACCTGCACGAAGCTGTTGCGCTCGATCACCGCATTGGCGACCTGTTCGTAACGGTTCAGCGGCGCATCACGAGTGCCCGCCATCAGGCTCAATGCGGCGGCGAAGTTGTCGCCGGCCACGCCTTCGAAGTAGTTGTCACGGACCGTCTGGTCGCGGTTGATCACCCGTACGCCGCCGGTATGCGCCTTGCCGTTACCGATGAATACATTGCGCTCGACCACGTTGCCGTGGCCATGGCGCAGCACCAGCGAGCCGCGCGACTCAAAGAAGACGTTGCCGCGGTATAGATTGCCGCCGGATTTGTTGGAGATGATCTCCACTTCGCCATCGCAGTGTTCGAACCAGTTGTTCTCCACCACTGAGTTGGAGTCGGACTGCGAATCGTGACTGGTGCCGATGCGGATGGTCTCGCCGCCGTTGGATCCCAGATTGGGGCGCGGCCCGAACCAGTTGTGGTCGATGCGGTG
Source organism: Xanthomonas citri pv. mangiferaeindicae (assembly GCA_002240395.1). NCBI lineage: Bacteria > Pseudomonadati > Pseudomonadota > Gammaproteobacteria > Lysobacterales > Lysobacteraceae > Xanthomonas > Xanthomonas citri. The sequence continues at coordinate 296,661 of CP016836.1, read as the reverse complement.
GCGGTTGTCCAGGCCACTGGTCGCGTTGCGCACTACGACCAGCGTGGGGCCGACATTCGTCTTGCCCACCAACTGGCTGTGGTCGAAGCGATTGTGTTGGCCATAGATCGCGACCCAATGGTCGGATTGCTGGCGGTCGGGATTGCTGTAGCCATCGATGACGATGCCGGTCACCCGGCTGTGCTCGGCCCATTCGCGAGACGAGCTCCGGAACGACACGACTTCGCCACTGGGCGCCCAGCCGTCGCGGAACACCAGGTTGGACACCTCGAGATACTTGCCGGCAAGCCGCAACTGGGATCGGCCGCTGAGGATGACCTTGCCGGGCGTCTGCGCTGTAAGTGTAATTGGTTGACCACTCTTGCCTTCCCCTCGCAGCAGAAGGTCGACATCACGCCAGATCCCGTCGGCCAGAACCACGGTGTCCCCCGGCTGCAGCGATCGTGATGCTTCGACAAAAGCGGCCTGGTCATGGACCAGATGCTCGGCACAGCGTCCGGGCAGCGCCACTGCCGCAAGTACTAGCCAGAAGCCGGACAAAAGGCCTCCCGGGACGGAGCCTCTACACGGAGTTTGAAGATTCAATGGCTTAGGTCCTTGCGGAGAAGCCGCACCCTGGGTTTCGACTGATCCTAACAGCTGACGGCGAAATTTGCAGACCTGTCTTGCATACCAGAACAGGACTTGATGGCCCGAGGTTCTCGCAATTCTATGCTGCATCTGCACATAAATTGGTATGACATATGCGCACAGGATGGTCCTGGAATTTATTAAGACCAGTTCGTTGACATTGGTCTGAAAAGAGTGAAATGTCTGCGTCGAATCCGTGTCGACGATCCATCCTGGGAGGGAGATCCGATGTTGCATGACCGCCATACCGCCTCGTCGAGAGGTCTTCATCGCACCGCGTTGCATCGCGCGTTGTCCTGCGCGCTGTGCGCGAGCGCTGGCTTGTCTGTGGCCCACGCGCAGAACGCCGACGTCCCCACGCCCGCGCCCGCGGCGCAGACCACCACGCTGGACCAAGTCCAGGTGACGGGTATCCGGGCCACCATTCAGACGTCCATCGACAAGAAGCGGGACGAGACTGTGGTCTCCGACGTACTGGCCGCCGACGACATCGGGGATCTGCCGGCGTTGTCGATCGGTGAGGCGATCGAAACCATCACCGGCGCCTCCACGCATCGCGAGAAGGGCGGCGCGTCGGAGATCTCGATCCGTGGTCTTGGCCCGTTCCTCGGCTCATCGACCTTCAATGGCCGCGAGGCCACCAACGGCAGTGGCGACCGCTCGGTGAACTTCAATCAGTTCCCGTCCGAACTGATCAACACCGTGTCGATCTACAAGACCCAACGCGCCGACTTCGTCGAAGGCGGCGTCGCCGGCACGATCAACATGGAGACGGTGAAGCCGCTGGCGTACGGCAAGCGCAACATCCAACTCGACGGTCGCGGCACCTGGCAGGCGTACGACGATCGGCTCAAGGACAACAACGGCGTGGGCTGGCGCGGCACCGCCAGTTATATCGACCAGTTCGACATGGGAGGCGCCGGCAAGCTTGGCATTTCGATCGGACTGCAGGGCCTGGAAGGCAGCAATCCCGAAGAAATGTTCTCCAGCAGTTCGACCTGGGTCGCCTGCGATGGCCGGGAAGTGGTCGGTGCCACCCGCAACTGCACCCAGGTGGACGGCAATGACGTGGCCGGCGGCGTGCCTTATTACCTTGCGCCGGGCAGTCGCATCTACCGGCAGTTTGTCGAGCACGACAAGCGCGATTCGCAGTTCGCCGCGCTGCAGTGGCGTCCCAACGATGCGGTCGAGGTGAACCTCGATTATCAGCACTCCAAACGCGACTACAGCGAAGACCGCTCGGACCTGTCGCTGTCTTCGATGATGCGCAACATCAACAACCGCGTGGTCAGCGACACCGGCGCGCTGCTGCACCATACCGGCAGCACTTCGATCGATTCGACCTCCAACTTCCTGGAGCGGGATGAGGAGTACAGCGGCGGCGGCCTGAACGTGATCTTCCGGCCGGGCCCGGCCTGGATGTTCTCCACCGACCTGTCCTACTCCAATACGCTGCGCAACCAGTACGAGCGCTCGACCCGCCTGCGTGCGGGCCGCACTGATATCCATGGAAATCCCGTGGCCGGGGTCAAGAACAACCGCTACGTCGACTACACCTACGACTACATCGGCGACGTGCCGAGTATCCATCTCGATCCGGCGTTCGACGTCAACAACTGGGACAACTTCACCGACTCGGCGCTGGTACGCCGCCGCCAGCAGACCCGCGAGCACACCATCCGAGCCGGTCGTTTCGATGTGGCATTCACCCTGGAAAGCGGCTTCTTCACTGCGATCAAAGGGGGGCTGCGTCGATCCGAAGCGACGTATACCGACTTCGACAACACCGTGGAACTGAGCACCACCAACGCCGGGGCAATCCGTGCAGCGAACCTCGCCTGCCGTCAACAGTTCCCGCAGGATGATTTCCTGGACAATGCCAGCGGCAATACCATCGACCGCTGGGCTTCGTTCGACAGCCGCTGCCTGTTCCGCGCCTTCACCGGCGTGGACGACACCGGCCCGAGCGATGATCTGCGTGATCCGGCCAACAACGATGTCACCGAGAAGACCAGCGCGCTGTATGTGATGGGCGAGTACAGCAGCGAGTGGTTCGGGCTGCCGGTGACCGGGAACTTTGGCGTGCGCTGGGTGCGGACCGATGTGCGATCGGTCGGGCTGCGAAGCGATCTGGATGTCATCGACAATCCCGACGGCACCATCACACTGCAACCCACCGGCGACTTCACCTCGCAGGTGCTCAAGTCCGCCGGCCACGAATGGCTGCCCAGCTTCAACGCCGCCTTCGAACTGCGTCCCGACCTGCTGCTGCGCGTGGGCGCCTATCGCGCGATGTCGCGGCCGGATCTGGCCGCCGAAGGCTATGGCCGCAGCTTCAACCTGCAGGACGTGGACACCGAGTTCAATAGCATCAGTGATGCCTTGCGCAGCATCAATGCGACCGGGAACCCGCGTGCCGAGCCGCTGATGTCATGGAACGGCGACGTGTCGCTGGAGTGGTACGCCAATGACGACACCCTGTTGTCGGGGGCGCTGTACTACAAGCAGTTCAATGGCGGATCGATGCCGGTGGTGGTCGACGAAACTTTCATCATCGACGGGCGGACTGTCGTCGTGCCGGTGCAGCAGCTGGCCACGAGTGACCAGACGAGCGATCTGTTCGGGGTCGAGTTCACCGCCTCCCACAGCCTCTCCTACCTGCCGGGCATCTTCTCCGGCCTGGGCGTGAAGGTCAGCTACAACTATGCCGATTCCAACTTCGAGACCGAGGATCTGCGTCTGGGCGCGTCCACCGACCCGATCAGCGGCGTGGTGACGCCGGGCATCGTCGAGCCAGCGAATATTTTCGGTCTATCCAAGCATGTGGCATCGGCCCAGCTGTACTGGGCGCTGGGCGCGCTGGACCTGCAGGCGATCTACAAGTACCGCTCCGACTATTACCAGCAGTTCGTGGGCGATCCGGCGCAGAACCGCTATGTGCGGGACACCGGGTCGCTGGATGCCCGGGCGACCTACAAGGTGAACAGAAACCTGTCCCTGTCGCTGTCTGCCAGCAACCTCACTGACGAGCCGCGGGTGTCGGACATGCCCATCCTGGGCAGCTTCCGCGAGTACACCACCTACGGACGGAGGTACTATCTGGGGCTGCGCTACCGCTTCTGAGCATCTCGCCGTGGTGGGCGCAATGACGCGTTCCAGCCCCCTGCAGCCAAGCATTCGATGATGTCCCAATCCCGCCTCTACCAGTCCGTTGCCGCAGAAATCGTCGCGCTGATCGAAAAGGGCGAGTTTCCGCCTGGGGCGCGCTTGCCTGGTGAGCGCGCCCTGGCCGAACGTCTCGGGGTCAGCCGCGTCACCGTGCGGGAGGCTGAAATCGCGTTGGAAGCGCAGGGCTTGATCACCATCAAGACGGGCTCGGGCGTGTATGTGAAAGCGCGATCGACGCAGGGGCAAGGCGCGTTGCCGGACGTCTCGGCATTCGACCTGACCGCCGCGCGCGCGGTCATCGAATCCGAGGCGGCGGCGATGGCGGCAAGTCGCATCACAAGTGCAGACATCGCCACCCTGGAGGGCCTGATCGCGGCGATGGTCGATCCGACGGCCAGCGATGAGGCCACCGGCGAGGCCGATCGCCAGTTCCACCTGGCGATCGCGCGGATCGCGGGCAATCCGGTGGTGGAGCACTGCATACAGCTGATCTGGCGCATGCGCAATGAACTGCCACGGGTGAAGCGCGTCTACGCCAACGTCTGTCACGACGACAGCGATGTCCGCAACGACGAACACACCGCGATCCTGGACGCGCTGCGGCAACGCGACCCCGCGGCCGCGCGCACGGCCATGCGCAATCACTTCCAGCGGCTGTTCGAATCGATGCTCGAGGCGACAGAGAGCGAAGCACTGGCTGAAATCCGTCGACGCATCCAGCAAGATCGCGAACGGTTCAAGGCCGCCACCGGACTCTGACCGGGGCGCAGCACGCAGCTGATGCGCCCTTGGATTGTGCTCCGGTCGGGTAAGCCTGCGGCCGGCTGCGGGTGGGGCGATCGATCGCGCGCTGCCCTTGGCCTGCTCAATGCGTCTTGACCCGGCGCGATGCCTGCGATTTGACGTGCACGTCAAGCGCACCGAAGAATCGGGGGCTGTGCGGCCATCGCCGCGGGGAGAGTGGAATGCGGCGTCGCGACTTCATGGCTTTGGGTGGGATCGGGCTGGGCAGCCTGCTCTTGCCAGGCGGGATCGGTCGGGCGATCGCGGCCGAGGAATTGGTCGGCACGCTCGACCCTGCCGTCAAGAAGCGGCTCGCCGACGTTGGCCTGCAGGCCGCGCGCGATGGCGGCGCCGGTTACTGCGATGTGCGCATCGGCCGGTATCTGCGCCAGTACGTGATGACCCGCGAGACGCAGGTGGAGAACGTCGTCAACGAGGAATCCACCGGCGTGGGCATCCGTGTGCTCGCCGACGGCGCCTGGGGCTTCGCGGCGACCAATGCGCTCGATCCCGACAGCGTCGCCGCGGCCGCGCGCCAGGCGGTGGGAATCGCGAAGGCCAATGCGCGCATCCAGGCGATGCCGGTGCAGCTGGCGTCGGTCGCGGGCGTGGGTGAAGTTGCCTGGCGTACACCGATCGCCCGCAACGGCATGGCGGTGCCGGTCGAGGACAAGGTCGCATTGCTGCTCGACGTCAATGCCGCCGCGATTGCCGCCGGTGCCGATTTCGTCGGCTCGCGGCTGTTCCTGGTCAACGAACAGAAGTACTTCGCCAGCACCGACGGCTCCTACATCGACCAGGACGTGCACCGGATCTGGGCGCCGTTCACGGTCACCGCGATCGACAAGGCCAGTGGCAAGTTCCGCACGCGCGATGGTCTGTCGGCGCCGATGGGGCTGGGCTACGAGTACCTCACGCCGGACCCCGCGCAGCGTTTCGATCTGCCCGGCGGCGTGGTCGCCTACGGCCGCGCCTACGACATGCGCGAGGACGCGGTGGCCGCCGCCCGGCAGGCCCGCGAGAAGTTGCGCGCGCCCTCGGTCCAACCCGGCCGCTACGACCTCGTGCTCGATCCGTCGAATCTGTTTCTGACCATCCACGAGAATGTCGGTCACCCGCTCGAGCTCGACCGTGTGCTCGGCTACGAGGCCAACTACGCTGGCACCAGCTTCGCCACCCTCGACAAGCGTGATGCCGGCTACCGCTGGGGCAGCGAGATCGTGAACTTCGTCGCCGACAAGACCCAGCCCGGCAGCCTGGGCGCGGTCGGGTATGACGACGAAGGCGTGCGGTGCAAGCAATGGGACCTGGTCAAGGACGGCATCCTGGTCGACTACCAGGCCACGCGCGATCAGGCGCATCTGCTGGGCAAGACCGAGTCCGATGGCTGCAGCTATGCTGACGCCTGGTCCAGCGTGCAGTTCCAGCGCATGCCCAACGTCTCGCTGTCGCCGGGCCGGTCGCCGCTGACAGTGCGCGAGATGATCGCCGGCGTCGAGCGTGGCCTCTACATCCACGGCCGTGGCTCTTACTCGATCGACCAGCAGCGCTACAACGCCCAGTTCGGCGGCCAGCTGTACTACGAGATCCGCGATGGCGAGATCGCCGGCATGGTCGAGGACGCCGCCTACCAGATCCGCACGCCGGAGTTCTGGAACGCCTGCAGCGCGATCTGCGATGCACGCGACTATCGCCTGGGCGGTTCGTTCTTCGATGGCAAGGGCCAGCCCGGCCAGGTCTCGGCGGTGTCGCACGGCGCGGCGACCGCCCGCTTCGACGGCATCAATGTGATCAACACCGCACGCTCGCTGTAGCGGCGAGCGGGGGCGTCGGGGCGATGCGGGGTCTGCATCGCCCGACGCCGGGCCGCTACAGCGACTGGCAGATCGCGAGCGCGACCTCGCCGAACGACGGCGGCGGCTGCCCGGCCATCGCATGCGCAAGCGTCTCGACATGACGGACGCGGTCGGCACCGGCGGGGTGATCGCCACTGGCGTGTTCGTCGAAGATGCCGTTCTGCCGCCAAGCCCGCACGCTGGCCAGGACCTCGGGCCAGCCGTGCCCGATCCGCGTCAACAGGTAGGCGGAAGCGAGATCGGCGATGACTTCGGTGGCGGGCCCGCTGATGCCGTGCAGGCCGATGTCGGCGAGGATGCGTTCGCTCATGCCGTGCCCGGCCTCGTGGGCGAGTGCGAACTTGATCGCGACCTCGTCGTCCAGGCCGAGCAGGCCCTGGCTGGCCTCGATGCCGTAGCCGCCGGTCGCCGGCGCCAGGTTGCCATTGGGCTGGGCGCCCGGCACTTCCATCACGACTGGCACCATCGCCTCGCCGAACACGGTTGGCCTGTTGCCGTCGTAGAACAGCTCGGCGCTCACGTCGAGCAGGGCGGCGACGGCCGCGCTCGCCTGGGTCGGGGTCAGTGGCATTGCAGTCTCTCCTGGGGTGAATGCATCCGGTCGCGGATGCGGGACGCGCAGGGTCGCCGCGGCCGCGCGCCAGCGGCATCGGTCGTGTGCCGGGTTAAGCCGGCACGATCGCCGAGTCGGCGATGCGTCCAATCCGACGCCAATGGCGGGCCTGTGCCATTCGTCACTGGACGGGGCGGGGCGCGGCATGTCATCAATCCAGACGGCGCGTAGGGGACGCGTCGCATTCATCGCCACGTCCGCGCGCGCCGCGGACCCTCGCTTTTCGGGAGAGCTGCTGTGCATAGACGCGATTTCCTCGCCCTCGCTGGTGTCGGCGCGGGCGGCCTGTTGCTGCCCGCCGTCTTCGGCAAGGTGATTGCCGCCGAGCAACTGCTGTCCACACTCGATGTGGGTTTCAAGAAACGACTGGCCGATGCCGGCCTGAATGCGGCGACCGCCGCGGGCGCGAGCTACTGCGACGTGCGTGTGGGCCGGTATCTGCGGCAGTTCGTGATGACCCGCGAGGACAAGGTCCAGAACGTGGTCAGCACCGAGTCGACCGGCGTGGGCGTGCGCGTCGTCGCTGGTGGGGCCTGGGGCTTTGCGGCGACCAACACGTTGACCGAGCAGGGCGTGGCCGAGGCCGCGCGCCAGGCGGTCGCGATCGCGCAGGCCAACGCCAAGGTGCAGACCGCGCCGGTGCAACTGGCGCCGGTCAAGGGCGTGGGCGAGGTCGCCTGGCGCACCCCGATCGCCCGCAACGGCATGGAGGTGCCGGTCAAGGACAAGGTGGACTTGTTGCTGGGCGTCAACGCCGCGGCGCTGTCGGCCGGGGCCAGCTTCGTGAATTCCACGCTGTTCCTGGTCAACGAGCAGAAGTACTTCGCCAGCACCGACGGCTCCTATATCGACCAGGACGTGCATCGGATCTGGGCGCCCATGACGGTGACCGCGATCGACAAGGCCAGCGGTAAGTTCCGCACACGCGAGGGCCTGTCGGCGCCGATGGGCATGGGCTTCGAGTACCTCGACGGGGCCGCCGCGGGCAAGGTCGTCTCGCCCAATGGCGTGGTCAACTACAGCACCTCCTACGACATGCGCGAGGATGCGATCGCCGCGGCGCGCCAGGCACAGGAGAAACTGCGCGCGCCGTCGGTCAAGCCCGGTCGCTACGATCTCGTGCTCGACCCCTCGCACACCTGGCTGACCATCCACGAATCGATCGGCCATCCGCTCGAGCTCGACCGCGTGCTCGGCTACGAGGCCAACTACGCCGGTACCAGCTTCGCCACGCTCGACAAGCGCGAGCAGCGCTTCCAGTACGGCAGCGACCAGGTGACCGTGTTCGCCGACAAGACCCAGCCCGGGAGCCTGGGCGCGGTGGCCTACGACGACGAAGGCGTGGCGACCAAGCGCTGGAACCTGATCGATGCCGGCAAGCTGGTCGATTACCAGGCCACGCGCGACCAGGCGCACATTCTGGGCAAGACCGAGTCCGACGGCTGCAGCTACGCCGACGCCTGGTCGAGCGTGCAGTTCCAGCGTATGCCCAACGTCTCGCTGGCCGCCGGCCGCACGCCGCTGAGCGTTGAGCAGATGATCGGCGATGTGGAGAACGGCATCTATATCGTCGGCGACGGCTCGTTCTCGATCGATCAGCAGCGCTACAACGCCCAGTTCGGTGGCCAACTGTTCTACGAGATCCGCAACGGCAAGATCACCGGCATGATCGAGGACGTCGCCTATCAGATCCGCACGCCGGAGTTCTGGAACGCCTGCGTGGCGGTCTGCGACGAGCGCGATTACCGCCTCGGCGGTTCGTTCTTCGACGGCAAGGGCCAGCCCAGCCAGGTCTCGGCGGTCTCGCACGGCTCGGCGACCGCACGCTTCAACGGCATCAACGTCATCAACACCGCGCGTTCGCTCGGCTAAGGAGTTCCGACCATGACCATCTTCACCGAAGCCCAGGCCCGCGAACTGCTCGAGAAGACCGTCGCGCTGTCGACCGCCGACGAGTGCACCGCCACGCTGTCGGGCTCGATCGACGGCAACATCCGCTTCGCGCTCAACAACGTGTCCACCAGCGGCATCGTCAGCAATGCCGAACTCAGCGTGCAGGTCGCCTTCGGCAAACGCGTGGGCACGGCCAGCATCAACGCCTTCGACGACGCCTCGCTGCGCAACGTGGTCAAGCGCGCCGAAGACCTCGCCCGGCTGGCGCCCGAGAACCCCGAGTTCCTGCCGGCGATCGGCAAGCAGGACTACCGCGCCAGTCCGACATTCAGCGAATCGACCGCGGCGATCACGCCCGAGTTCCGCGCGCAGGTTGCGGCCGATTCGATCGCGCCTTGCCGGGCCGAGCAACTGGTCGCCGCCGGCTTCCTCGACGATGGTCGCAGCTTCGTCGCGTTCGCCAACAGCAACGGCAACTTCGGCTACCAGCAGGCGACCAACTTCAACTACACCTGCACCGTGCGCACCGAGGACGGCCGCGGGTCGGGCTGGGTGGGGCGCAACCTCAAGGACGCCAGCGCATTCGACGCCGGCCGCGACGTGCGCGTGGCGATGCGCAAGGCCAGCGATTCGGCGCAGGCCCAGGCGCTGGAGCCGGGCAAGTACACGGTGATCCTGGAGCCGGCCGCGGCGGCCGGGCTGATCTCGTTCATGATGCGCTACTTCGATGCGCGCACCGCCGACGAGGGCCGCAGCTTCCTGTCCAAGCGTGGCGGTGGCAACAAGCTCGGCGAACAGGTCTACGACCCCCGCGTGAGCATCGTCGCCGACCCCTGGCATCCGGAGGCGCCGGTGCTGCCGTGGGATGGTGACGGTCTGCCGCGCGAGAAGATGGCGATCATCGAGAACGGCAAGGTCGCCAACCTCGACTACTCGCGCTTCTGGGCACAGCAGCAGGGCAAGCGCGCGGTCGGCCGGCCGGGCAACCTGCTGATGGCAGGTGGCGACAAGTCGACCGCCGACCTGATCGCCGGCACCGATCGCGGCATCCTGGTCACCCGTACCTGGTACATCCGCATGGTCGACCCCCAGACCGTGCTGCTGACCGGGCTGACCCGCGACGGCACGTTCTACATCGAAAACGGCGAGATCAAGTACCCGCTGAAGAACTTCCGCTTCAACGAATCGCCGGTGATCATGCTCAACAACATCGACGAACTCGGCCGGCCGGTGCGCGTGGGCGGCGACGAGTCGTCGATGGTGATGATGTTGCCGCCGATGCGCTTGCGCGATTTCACCTTCACCTCGCTGTCGGATGCGGTCTGAGGCGTCCGCATCGCGGGTGACGCCGATGTCCGGGCGGCGGCCGCCTGGGCATGACCTGCCGCAGGCGCGGCCCCGCCCGAGCTGGGGCGGGGCGGGGCGATGAAGCGGCGTCACGCGCTGCAGTGGGTGCTGGGCGCGGCGGCCGGGCTGGCCCTGCCGCCGGTGCTGGCGCAGTCGGCGCGCTACGATTTCTGGTTCACCCGGCTGCGCTACGAGTCGGGCGACTGGGACGTCGATGCGCGGATGCCATCCAATGTGATCACCTCGCTGATCGACTACACCGACCTGCGCGTCGATCCGACCGAGCATGTGGTCGCGCTGTCGGATCCGAAGATGCTCGCCGCGCCGTTCTGCTATCTCGCCGGACATCGCCTGGTCGAGTTCAGTCCGGCCGAGCGGCGCAACTTCGAGCGCTATGTGCGCAGCGGCGGTTTCGTGTTCGTCGACGACTGCAACCACGACATCGACGGCCTGTTCGCCAAGTCGTTCGAGGCGCAGATGGCCGCGATCTTCGGCGGATCGGCGATGCGCAAACTGCCGAACTCGCATGCGCTGTATCACAGCTTCTTCCGCTTCCCCGATGGCCCGCCGGCGACTGGCTTCGAGCTCAACGGCTGGGGCGACGATCTGGTGCACGATTACCTCAAGGGCATCGAGATCGATGGCCGGCTGGCGGTGCTCTACAGCAACAAGGACTACGGCTGCGAATGGGACTACGACTGGCGCAACAAGCGCTTCCTGGCGCAGGACAACACCAAGTTCGCGGTCAATATCGTGATGTACGCACTGACCGCATGACTTCCGCTTCCGCAGGACCTGCCGCATGACCGCGACCACCCCCACCGAAGCCGACCTGCAGGCGCGCTTGGCGCAGCTTGACGCGCTGCGCGATGCGATTGCGCGCGCTGTCGTCGGCCAGGCCGAAGTTGTCGAACAACTGCTGGTGGCGCTGCTCGCCGGCGGGCACGTGCTGCTCGAAGGCGTGCCGGGACTGGGCAAGACGCTGCTGGTACGCACGCTTGGCCAGGCGCTCGACCTCGACTTTCGGCGCGTGCAGTTCACGCCCGACCTGATGCCCAGCGACCTGCTGGGTACCGAATTGCTCGAGGAGGACCATGGCACCGGGCGGCGGCATTTCCGTTTCCAGGAAGGGCCGGTGTTCACCCAGTTGCTGCTGGCCGACGAACTCAACCGCACACCGCCCAAGACCCAGGCCGCGCTGCTCGAAGCAATGGCCGAGCGCACCGTCAGCCATGCCGGCGTGACCCGCGCGCTGCCGCAGCCGTTCTTCGTGCTGGCCACGCAGAACCCGATCGAGCAGGCCGGGACCTATCCGCTGCCCGAGGCGCAGCTCGACCGTTTCCTGCTGCATGTCGCGCTGGGCTATCCCGATGCCGATGAGGAGCAGGCGATTCTCGCGCGCACGACTGGCGCTGCCGAGGCCGAGGTGCCGCAGGTCATGGACGCCGCCGCGGTGCTGACCCTGCAGGCGCTGGTGCGCCAGGTGCACCTGGGTGAGGACCTGCTGGCCTGGATTGCGGCGTTGGTGCGCGCGACCCGACCGGGTGACGGGGCGCCGCAGATCGTGTGCGACTACGTGCGCTGGGGCGCCGGACCACGCGCCGGGCAGTCACTGGTGCTGGCCGCCAAAGCACGCGCGCTGCTGCATGGCCGGCTCGCGGCGACGCGCGAGGATGTCGCGGCCTTGATCGCGCCAGTGCTGCGTCACCGGCTGGTGCTGTCGTTCGCGGCCGAGGCCGGACAGATCGACGCCGATGCGGTGGTCGCCGGCCTGCTGCGCGCGCTGCCGGCACCGGACCGCTGAGCGCCGCGTGGTGGCCGCGAGCCCGGCAACGCCGATGTCGCCGGACGGCCCGTCGCCAGGCGACGGGCTGACGCCCGCGCTGCGAGCCTGTCTGGCGACATTGCGGCTGCGCCCGCGCCAGGCACGGGGGCGCGACGGCCTGGGCCAGCACGCCAGCCGCAATCGCGGCGCCGGCCTGGAGTTCGCGCAGTACCGCGCCTACGAGCCCGGCGACGAACCACGGCAGATCGACTGGAAGCTCTACGCTCGCAGCGATCGCTTCTTCGTGCGCGAGGCCGAGCGCGAGAGCCCGGTCCGGGCCTGGGTGCTGCTCGACACCACCGCATCGATGGCCCAGGCCGACGAGGCTGCGCCGCAGCGCACGCGTCTGGAGATCGCGCGCTTGCTGGCGACCTGCGTGGTGGAGATCGCACAGCGCCAGGGCGATGCCTGCGGGTTGGCGACCTGTGGCGGTGCCGGCATCGCGCTGGTCGCCCCCGGCATCGGGCCGCGGCAACGCGACCGCTTGCGCCACGCGCTGGTGCACGTCACGCCGGCCGGCGGCTGGCCCGATGCCGCGACGCTCGCGCCAGTCTGGGGCCGCATCGCGCGGGGCGATCTGGTTGTCGCGATCGGAGACTGGTTCGATGCAAGCGCGGTCGACGCGCTGCTGCAGTTGGCGCGGGCTGGGCGCGAGGTCATTGCGCTGCAGGTGCTGACCACCGACGAACGCGATTTCCCGTTCCGCGATGGGCGCCGTTTCGTCGATCCCGAGACCGGCGAGGCGCTGCTCGGAGACGGGCCGGCACTGCGCGCCGAGTACCTTGCGCGCTTCGGCGCGGCGCAACGCGCGTTGGCGGCTCGACTGGCCGGCGCTGGCATCGCGTTCGCGATGCACGTCGCCGATGCGCCGCCTGAGGGCGTGCTGCGCGCGTTGTTTGGCGAGCGCACACGATGAGCTTCGGCCTGCTCGCACCGGCTGCGCTCGCGGCGCTGGCCGCACTGTTGCTGCCGCTGCTGTTGCATCTGGCGCGCCGCGATGCCACGCGGCCCACGCCGTTCGCGGCATTGCGCTGGTTGCGCGAGCGGCCGAAGCCACACCGACGGCTGCGCTTCGATGACTGGCCACTGCTGCTGGCCCGCCTGCTGCTGCTCGCATTGCTCGCACTGTGGCTGGCATGGCCGGTGTTGCATGGCGGCGCGGCCCTGGCGCGCTGGACGGTTGTCGTGCCGGGTGTGGCGGCCGACGCGATACCGCCAGCCGATGCCGACTCGCCGGTGCGTTGGCTGGCGCCGGGCTTTCCGCAGGCGCGCGACACCGTCGCACCGACCGGTCCCGTGCCGATCGCCAGCCTGCTGCGCGAACTGGACATGATGCTTCCAGCCAGCACCGCGCTGACCGTCGTCGTGCCCGAGACCGTCGACGGGGTCGATGGCGGGCGCGTGGTCTTGTCGCGCGCCGTGGACTGGCGGCTCGTGCCGGCGTCGTCCGCGCCGGGTGCGACACCCCGCGCGCCATGGCCGCAGCTCGATGTATTCGGCATCGCCGACGGCGATCCCGCACTACGCGTGCTGGCGGCGATCGCCCACGCCTGGCGTCCCGACGATGGCGATGCGCTGCGACGCGTAACGTCCGGCGAGACGCCGCGCGCGGAGGCCACGCTCGCATGGTGGAGGGCCAGCGCACCGCCACCCGCATTGCTCGAGGCTGCGGCGGGCCGCGCGCTGTTGCTGGGCCCGGCGGCGTTGCTGCCCGAGGGCACGGACTGGCACGCCAGTGTCGATGACGCGGGTTTCGAGCGTGCGGCCTGCGGTGCGGCGACCTGTGTGCGCTGGCGCGGCACGTTCGACCCGGCGCACGACTCGGAACTGCTCGATCCCGGCTTCCCCGCACGACTGCGCGATCGTCTGCAGCCGGGGCCGGCGCCGGCGCGCATCGCCGCGGCAGACCTGGCACCCGCCAGCGGGCTGACGGCGTATCCGCCAGTGCCGCGCGACTTGCGGCCGTGGTGGGCGCTGCTGGTCGCGCTGGCATTCGCGCTCGAGCGCTGGCTGGCCGCCGCCGCGCGTCGGACGACGACCGCATGAGCGTCGTATCCGCACTGCTGCGCGTGCGCGCCGCGGCGCGTCGGCGTGCGGTCATCGGTGTCGTGCTGGTGGCGGCGCCCTTGGTGGTTGGTCTGGCCGCGCTCGCCTGGCGGATGGCCGACGGACCGGCGGCGGCCTGGGCCGTGTTGCTGGTCGCCGCGCTCGCCGCGGTCATCGGCACACGCCGGGTCCGCCGTATCGACCGCCGTTGGCTCGTGCACCGGCTCGATGCCGACCGCCGCGACATGGAGGACAGCGCCGCACTGCTGTTCGCCGACCCCGCCGCGCTTGCGCCGCTGGCGCAACTGCAACGTGCGCGGCTGGAGGCCCGACTCGCCGCGCGGCCTTGGCACCCGCCGTCGGCGCCCTGGCCGTGGCGTGCGCTGTTCTTAGCGTGGTCGGTGGGTGCACTGCTGACTGTCGCCGTGCTGGCATGGCCGACGGGCGCGGCTCCCGGGACGATCGACAGCGTGCCCGCGCGGGCCGGAGCACCGGACACGCCGGCGCTTCTGTCGCAGGCGCTGCGCATCTACGCGCCGGCCTACACGGGCCAGGCACCGCGGACGCAGGCCGAACTCGACGCGCAGGCCACGACCGGCGCGACCTTGCGTTGGACGCTGCGCTTTGCGCCGCAGCCGCAGCGCGTGGCCCTGCAGTTCCACGATGGCCGCGAACTGGCGTTCGTACGCCAAGACGAGGACTGGACGGCGACGCTGCGGCTCGACCGCTCGTCGCTGTACCGCATCGCGGTCGATGGCGACACCGACGGCATTCCCGCGCGTGCGCAACCCTGGCGGCTCGAGGCCGTGCCCGACCGCCCGCCCGAGGTGCGCGTGCGCGCGCCCGAGTCGACGCTGTCCACGTACACCCGCGGACAACGCGCCTGGGCGCTGGCGTTCGAGGCGACCGATGACTTCGGCGTCGCGGCGGACGCGCGCCTGCGCATCACCGTGACCCGCGGCAGCGGTGAGGCGATCACGTTCGAGGATCACACGCGTACGCTGCGCGGCAGCGGCGATGCGCGCGCGCGCGCATTTGCGGCGACGCTCGACCCGATCGCGCTGGGCCTGGAGGAGGGCGGCGATCTGGTCGCCCAGCTCGAGATCCGCGACAACCGCGTGCCCGCGCCACAACAGGCCCGAAGCGCCAGCCTGATCCTGCGCTGGCCGCCGCCGACGCCGCCCGATGCCGACGGACTCGAGGGCCTGGCGCGCGACGTGCTGCCGGCGTACTTCCGCAGCCAGCGCCAGATCATCCTCGATGCCGAAGCGCTGATCGCCGAGCAGCCGCGACTGGCGCACGAGACGTTCGAGACGCGCTCCGACACGCTCGGTGTCGACCAGCGCTTGCTGCGGCTGCGCTATGGACAGTTCCTGGGCGAGGAATCGGAAGGCCATGCGCGACCGCCACCGACCGCCGATGCCGACGACACGCCGCCCGCGCCGCGCAAGCCATTGCCGATCGACGATTTCGGTCAGGGCGATCCGGCCACGGACGAGGCGCCGGCGCAGGCGGCGCGCGCGCACGACGACACGCACGACGACCACGACCACGATCACGATCACACACCGGCTGAGGTCACGACGTTCGGCCGTGCCGACGACGTGCTCGCCACCTTCGGCCACACCCACGACCTGCCGGAAGCAGCGACGTTGCTCGACCCGAAGACGCGCGAATTGCTGCGCGGCGCGCTGCGCGAGATGTGGCAATCCGAGCTGCACTTGCGCCAGGCCGCGCCGCGCGAGGCGCTGGCACCGGCGAATCGTGCGCTGGTGCTGATCAAGGAGGTCCAGCAGGCCGACCGCATCTATCTGGCGCGGGTGGGCACGGCGCTGCCGCCGGTCGATTTCGCCCGGCGGCTGGGGGGGAGCGCGACGGCATCGCCCCCCGCGCGGTGCCAGGTCCGGCGACGGTCGCGCTCGACGCCCCGACGGCGGCCTGGCAGGCGCTGGCCTGGAACGAGGCCTTCGATCCGGCGGCGCTCGTCGCCTGGGCACAGACGCAGCCGCGCGCGCTCGACGACCCGCTTGCGTTGCTGGCCGCGATCGATGCGCTGCAGCGCGATCCTGCCTGCGCCGCATGCCGGCAGGCCCTGCGCGGGCAGCTGTGGCATGTCTTGCAGCGTCCGCTGCCCGCACCGCCGCGTCGCGCTGCGATCGACGCGATGGGCGCGCGCTATCTCGATGCGCTGCGGGAGGATGCGCGATGACGCCCGAGCGCTGGTTGCTCCCGCTGTTGTGTGCAGCTGCCGCGCTGTCGATCCTGCGGCTGGCGATCGCGCATCTGCGCGCACCGCGCGAGACCCGGCCCGCCGCTTGGCGCACCTGCGTGCTCGCCACGCTGACAGTGGTCTCGGCGGGATTGTTGGCGCTCACGTTGCAGCCGCCGCCGGTACCAGCCGCAGGCGGCGGGCTGGTGGTGTTGACCGCGGATTGGGACGACCTGCCGCTGCCCGCGTCGCAACCGGTCATCGCATTGCCCGAGGCCGGCGAAGGCCCGTCCGGGGCACTGCGGATGCCCGATCTGGCGACCGCATTGCGGCGTCACCCCGAGGTGCAGGCGCTGACGATCGTCGGCGCCGGGCTGACGGCGCGCGACCGCGACGCGGTCGGCGATCGTGCATTGGCGTTCGTGCCGGCGGCACTGCCTGACGGCATCGTCGCCCTTGAGGTGCCGCGCGGCGTCGCGCCGGGCGCGCGCTTCGAGGTGCGTGGCCGTGTCGCCGGCCTCGATGGCGCGCAGGTCGCATTGGTCGACCCGGCCGGCCGCATCGTCGATACCTCGGCGCTGGACGAGGCGGGCGGTTTCCGCCTGGCCGGTACCGCGCGCGGTGTCGGTGCGGACCTGTTCGTCGTGCGCGTGCGCGATGCCGACGATACCGAACTGTCCCAGGTCGAGGTGCCGGTGATGGTCGAGGCGGCGGCGCCGGTGCGCGTGCTGTTGCTCGCCGGTGCGCCGAATCCGGACCTGCGCGCGCTGCGACGTTGGGCCGAGGACACGGGCCTGCGCCTGCGCTGGCGGGTGGCCCTGGGCGGCGGCACCGGTGTCGGCGATGCGCCGGCGCTCGATGCGGCCGGCTTGGCCGAGCAGGATCTGGTGCTGCTCGAAGCGCGCGCATTCGACGGCCTGAGCGCTGGCGCGCGCACCGCGCTGCGCAGCGCGGTGGCGAATGGCCTCGGCGTGCTGGTGCATGCACCGCAGCCACCGTCGAGGGCGTTGCACGACTGGCTGCGCGGCACCGGGCTGGCGATCGACGCGGCGCCGGCTCGCACCTGGCGTCCCGACCCGGGTCCGACCGATGCGACGCGGCTGCGCGCGTGGACCGGCCCCGGCAGCGACGATGCGCCATTCGATCCGCTGCTGGCGGGCGAGGCGCCACCGGCGCTGGCCTACCGGCCTTTGGCTGGAGGACTACCGGGCAGCGAGGACAGCCCGCCGGACATGATGCGCTGGCAGGCCTGGGGCCGCGGCCGCATCGGTCTGGTGACGCTGGCCGACAGTTGGCGCCTGCCGCTGGCCGGCCGCGCCGATCTGCACGCGGCACTGTGGAGCGGCTGGGCGGGCACGCTGGCACGTGTCGGCGACCAGGCCGCAGTCGCGGTCGAGGAGCCGGCCTGGGTCGGCAAACGCGCCGCGCTGTGCGGGCTCGGTCCGAACGCGCAGGCGATCGCCCCGGACGGGCGTGCGATCTCGCTGTTGCGCGATCCGGCGGCGCGCGACTGCGCCGGTCTGTGGCCGCGCGTCGCCGGCTGGTATCGCATCGTCGATGCCGATCGGCGCTGGCCACTGCGCGCGCGCGCCAGCGACGAGGCTCCGGGCCTGTGGGCCGCGCAGCAGCGTGCCCGCACACAGGCGCTGGTGCGCGCGCCCGCGGGCGACCCTGCACCGCAGGCCACCGCGCCCGGCTCGAGCTGGCCCTGGGCGCTGGCCTGGCTGTTGGCGACCGCGGCGCTCTGGGCGCTCGGCCGTGCACGGCTGGGGCGCGTAAAGCTGAGCCCACCAGGATCGCCTAATCTTTCGGCCTGACGAAGGAGGAACGACGATGACGTATCGCGGACGCTGCCATTGCGGCAGTCTGGCATTCGAACTGGACGGCGAGATCGCTGAGGTCTACGACTGCAATTGCTCGATGTGCCGACGGCGCGGCGGTCTGCTGGCGTTCGCGCCCGCCGAGGCATTACGCGAGACCGGGACCGGCAGCGCGGGCACGTATCGCTTCAATACGCACCGGATCGACCATCATTTCTGCACCGTCTGCGGCATCGCGCCCTACAGCCGCGGCATTGCTCCCGATGGGGCGCCGATGGCCTGCGTCAACGTGCGCTGCATCGACGGATTGGACCTGGGATCACTGAAGATCGTGCAGATCGACGGCGCTCGATTCTGATCGTACGCGGTGTCCCCGTATGGCCATCGCCGCTCACGTTACGTAGCGCCCCGATCCGGGCCCGAGCGAGGCGCCGCCGGCGCTGAGCTATCGTCCCTCCAACAGGCGCGACTCCGTGGTTGCGCGGCCGTGCACGTCTGCGGCGCAGATCGGGGGCCGTGGCATCGGCGCGCTGAGCGTACGTCAGTCCCCGATGTCGGACGTCGTCGGCGGTGCCACGCCCTCGGTCAGCATCTGCCGCAGACGCGCACGTCTACGTTCGAGATCGGCGATCTGGCGTTCGATCTCAGCCAGCCGCGCCTGTTGCATGGCGGTGGTCTGCGGGCAGGCGGCGGCCCCCTCGACCAGACGCATGCAATCGGGAAACGCCCGGATCTCGGCCAGATTGAAACCGGCCGCGATGAGCCGTTGGATCTGTCGGACCTGGGTGGCCGCGATCGGCGCAAAGCGCCGGTAGCCGTTGTCGGCGCGCGTCGAGGCGAGCAGGCCGTGTGCGTCGTAGTGGCGGAGCGACCGCTGGCTGGCGCCGGTCTGGCGCGACAGCGCGCCGATGGTCAACGACGCAGCGGGCGCAGGGGCTGAAGGCGACATCGGCGCATGCTAGCAGCCAGCGCTTGACCTTGACACCGATGTGAGGCTCGACACTGGCGTGCCCCGTGTTCTGGAGACCCCGCATGTCCCGTGTCATTCGTCATTCGATGGTGCCGTCATTGCCCGCCTTGCTGCTGGCCGCGCTGCTCGCGCTCGCGGCCTGGCCGGTGTTCGCACAAGGACGCCACTACACCGTCACCGCGCCCGATGGCGTCGCAATCGCGGTCGAGGAGGCCGGCGATCCTGCCGGCCGGCCGATCGTGCTGGTACACGGCCTGCTCGGCAGCCGGTTGAACTGGGAGGCGCAGCTGCGCAGTGCCGATCTCGCCGGTTACCGGCTGATCGCCTACGACCTGCGCGGACACGGTCGCTCCGGCAAACCCGACGACGCGGCGGCATATACCGACGGCGCGCGCTGGGCCGATGAGTTGGCGGCCGTGATCGAGGCCAGCGGTGCGCAGGCGCCGGTGCTGGTCGGCTGGTCGTTGGGCGCCGCGGTCGTGACCGAGTACCTGGCGCGTCACGGCGATGCCGGTATCGCCGGCGCGGTGTATGTCGGTGGCGTGGTCGAACTGGACCCGTCGCTGCTCCAGCCGCATCCGTCGCTTTATCAAGGTATGGCGGACGACGATCTGCGCACGCATCTCGATGCCGAGCGCGCGTTCCTCGCACTGTGCTTCGCGCATCCGCCCGAGACCGTCACCTTCGAGCGTCTGCTCGCCGGTGCGGCGCTGGCCTCGGATCGGATGCAGGCGGCCGTGCCCAGCATGACCATGGATGCAGCAGGCGGCCTTGGACGCCTGCACAAGCCATTGCTGTTGCTCCACGGCGCGCGCGATGCGCTGGTCCGGCCCGAGCCATCGATCGCGCGGGCGCGAACGCTCAAGCCCGATGCGCAGACCATGATCTATGCGGACATCGGCCACGCACCGTTCGCCGAAGCGCCGGCGCGTTTCAACCAGGACCTGGTGCGGTTCGTCGAGGCGACGGCGCCCCATTAACGCCGCCGCGCGGTCGAGCGGCCGATGACCGGCCTGCGGCGCTCAGCCTTCCTCTTCTTCCTCGAATTCCACCAGGGCGTCGAGGTCGAAAGCCAGCGCCTCGACCGCCTCGCGGACCTTGCGTGCAGTGGCGGCGTTGCCGGCCTCGACCTCGATCTCGTGCATCTGCGGGCCGCTGACATCGCTCAGCCCGGCGGAACTCGAATCGGCGTCGTCCATGTGCGGCATCAGGTCGTCGATTTCCTCGACATGCTCGATGCCATCGATGCTCTGCAGGAGATTGATCACCGTGCGGGCGGTGTCGTCGCTGCCGGTCAGGCGGATGCGGAGCATGGGCATGGCGGGTCCTCTTCGTCTTCGATTGAGCGGGGAAGCGTGAGGCTGAGAGAAGCGGGGGCAAGCCTGTGTGACGAGGGCGCCATGATCGCGTTGCACGAACGGGCGGCGCGGTTCACACGCGCAGCCAGCGCATCGACAGGGCGACACCGGCCATCGCCGCAGCGACGCCGAGGAATGCGATCACCAGTCCGGTCGCCTGCGCGGCAAAGCCGATCAATGCGGGACCTGCGAGTACGCCGGCATAGCCGAGTGTGCTGATTGCCGGGATCGCCTGTGCCTCGGGCATCGTCGTCTGGCGGCCGGCCATCGAGAACATCACCGGCACCACATTGGCGCAGCCCACGCCCACCAGCGCATAGCCGGCCAGCGCGATCGCGCCATGGGGCGCCAGCGTGGCGATGCCCAGGCCCACGCAGGCGCACAACGCACCGAGCACGACCGCGCGGCGATCACCCAGGCGGCGGACGAGGCCGTCGCCACACAGCCGCGCGACCGTCATCGCCAGTGAGAACACGACAAAGCCCAGTCCCGCGCGATCGGCGTCCACACCGCGGACCTCGTGCAGGAACACCGCGCTCCAGTCGAGCATCGAGCCTTCGACCAGGAACGCCACGAAGCACAGCACACCGATGCACGCGACCACGCCGCGCGGCCACGCGAACGCGGCGGTGTCGCGCGCCACGCGTTCGCTGCGCCAATGGCGTGCCGACGGCGCATACAGCGCCAGCACGATCAACGCGACCAGGCCCGTCGCCAGCCACGGCGCCAGGCCTGCGCTGAGCAAGGCAGTCGTCCCGGCGGCGCCGACAAAACCACCGATGCTGTAGAACGCATGGAAGCCCGACATCATCGGACGTGCGCTGTCGCGTTCGACCGCGACGGCCTGCAGATTCATCGCGCAGTCCATCGCGCCGATTCCGGCACCGAATGCCGCCAGCGCAGCCGCCAGCAGCCAGGGCGTTGCGGCCATCGCGAGCATCGGCAAGGTGATGCAGATCAACAGCAGCGCGGCCACCATGACGCGCTTGCAGCCCTGCCGCGCGGCGAGCGCACCAGCGGCCGGCATCGCCAGCAGCGAGCCGGTGCCCAGGCACAGCAGCACCAGTCCGAGCGAGGCCTCGTCGAGCCCGGTCCGGGCCTTGGCGAACGGCACGATCGGCGCCCAGGCGGCGATCGCGAACCCGGGAATGAAGAACGCGGCGCGCGTCGCATGCTGCTGCGCGCGGGGGAGGAGGTGGGGACGGACATGGCGGACGACGTGGGGCGGGGAAGGGGGAAGCAGCTGGCGCTCAGGGTGGGGCGGCGACGTGCACCGCGATGCCGCGTGCGGCGAAGCGCGCGCGTTGCGCAGGCGGCGCATCGTGTTCGACGACCAGCGTGGCGATCGCTTCGAGCGCTGCGACCCGGTGCGCGGCCTGCGTGCCGAGCTTGGCGTTGGTCGCCACCACGATGGCCTCGCCGCTGGCCTCGATCATCAGGCGTTTGAAGCGGGCCTGCTCGCCGTCGACGCTCCAGATGCCGTGGTCGGCATCGATCGCGCAGGCGCCGGGAAAGCACAGGTCAGCGCGCAGGTCGCGCAGTTGCGCCATCGCCTGCGCGCCGAGCGCCGCGCCGCTGCTGGGGTCGATCCGACCGCCGATCAGCAGGACCTCGAAGCCGTCGCGGGCCATCAGTGTCTGGGCGATATCGGGGGCATTGGTCGCGACCGTCAGCGCCTCGCGTTCGGGCAATGCAGCGGCGATCGCGCTGTTCGTGGAGCCGGCGTCGAGCAGCAGCAACTGGCCGGGGCGGATCCGCGCGGCCGCCACGGCGGCGACCGCGAGCGCGCGCTTGCCCGCCGCGTGCTCGTGATGGCGTCGGGCCAACGGGGGGAAGTCGGGCGTCGGCGGCAGTGCGCCGCCGTAGACGCGTCGGCACAGACCTTGCGCGGCAAGCTCGCGCAGGTCGCGGCGGATCGAATCCTCCGACACGCTGAACTCGGTCGCCAGTTCGGTCGCCACGACCCGGCCCTCGATCGCGAGCCGGCGCAGGATCGCCTGCTGGCGCTCCTGCGGCAGGGCATCGCCGGAGGTGGTCATCGAAAACGACCGCGTGCGATGCACGGGGCTGCGTGCGCGAACGCAGCGCTCACGTCACGCGCCCAAGGCGCATCGCGGCGTCGCGACGCGGCCCGGCGAGAGTCGCGACCGTCCAACTCCCTGCACTGCGACATCAGGCACTCCCGTCACGTGAGCGTGCAAGTCTGGATCAGTCGGCGGAAACGTGCAATATCGTGCATTCGTATGCATGATTCGGCAGGTCGGTGGTTGATGCATGGCTACTTGCGGTAGACCGTCTCGTGGCCTGTCGTCGGCGACTCAGCGCTGCGCGACGGGCGTGCGGACCGGCACCGTGATGTTGCACAGGTCGATGTGGCCGGCCGGATGCAGGTACCAGGCGTCGCGGCGGTTGCGGCGCGATTCGACCACCGCATCGAACAGCGGCGTATCGGTCCGCAGCACCTCGAGCGGTGTGCGCTGCGCGGGCGGCAGTTCCGAGGCCAGGCGCACCGCGCGGATCGGCGTGCGCTGCGCCGGGTCGGTGTAGAAGCCCAGCGGGCCGGTGCCGCGCGGCAGCACGCTGAGCAGTTCCATGCCCTGCAGCACGCGGCCGACGACGGTGATGTTGCGGTCGAGCTGGCGCGGCGACTGGCCGGTCACGACATAGAGCTCGGTGCCGTTGCTCGAATCGGGCGCGGTGTCGCGGCCGGCGCCGAGCGTGCCGTAGCAGTGCGCGAGCCAGGCACGCCCCCGCGGCCGGCCTGCGCGTCGGCATCGCGCGCGGCCGGGAAGCCGGCGGCGAATCCGGTCTGGGCCGCCCAGCCGTCGCGGTCGGGCAAGGCATGGAATGCCAGCCCCGCGGCCGGGCGGTCGAACTCGGCCGGCAGGTGCGCGCGTGCGCTGCCGATCGGCTTGCCCGGGGCGCCGTCCTCGACGATGTCGCCAAACTGCACGACGAAGTTGTCCTGCGCGCGGTAGAGCGTCAGCCTGTCCCAGAAACCCTCGCGTGCCAGCGTTCGGATGTTGGCCACATGCGCGGGCGCGAAGTCGGGCGCCAGTTCGATGATCACCCGGCCGGTCTCCAGGTCGAGATACAGCGTGTCCTGGGGTCGGGCGTGCGCCAGTCCGCTGGCGTGGAGGCGTCGAGCAGGTCCTGGGTCGAGCGCGGGTCGGCCTCGCGCGTGCCTGCGACGTCGGCTGCGGGTGTGCTGGCGCAGCCCGTGATCAACAGCGCCAGTGCAGCAGCGCAGGCGGCGACGGGACGGCGCAGTCGGGACGAGGGCAGGCGCATGAGCAGAAATCCTGTGGAGTCGAGCGCCGATTGTGGCCGACCTGACGCGTCGCATGACTAGCGGCACATTCGCTATAGCGAAGTTCGCAATAGAGTCCTGCTCGACACTTGGGGGCAGGCATTGACCGGAAGCGACGAAGCGGACGACGCGGGCTTGCGCAAGTTCCAGAAGGAACTGAGCGCAGGCACGGTCTCGCTCGCGCTGCTGGCGGTGCTGGCTGGCAGTGCCGAGCCGATGTATGGCTACCAGATCGCCAAGCGGCTCGAACGGCTCGACGGCGTGCTCGCCGGCAAGCAGAGCGCGCTGTATCCGGTCCTACGCAATCTCGGCGCCGCGGGGCTGCTCGACAGCCACGTCGCGCCCTCCGATGCCGGGCCGCCGCGTCGCTACTACCGCATCACCGAGGCAGGGCGGACGACCCTGCGCCATTGGGCCGCCGCCTGGCGCGCCACCCGCGATTCTGTCGACGCCGTCCTGGAGGGGATGATCGAATGAACACCCAAGGTCTGCCGCAAAGCATCCCCGAGTACTTGGAACACCTGCGCCGCGCGCTGGCCGGCGCCGATCCGGCACTGGTGCAGGACGCGCTGTACGACGCCGAGGAGTACCTGCGCTCGGAACTGGCCGAGCATCCGGGCCGCAGCGAGGCCGAGGTGATCGCCGCGGTGGCCTCGAGCTACGGCGCGCCCGACGAGGTCGCCGACATCTACCGCGATACCGAGGTCAAGGTGCAGACCGCGCTGCGGCCGCCGGCGCCCGCGCCGCGCAGCTCGCTGGCAGGCCGCTTCTTCGGGGTCGCTGCCGATCCGCGGACCTGGTCGTCGCTGTTCTACATGCTGCTGTCGCTGGCGACGGGCATCTTCTACTTTCTGTGGGTCGTGCTGGGCCTGTCGATCTCCGGCAGCCTGGTCATCGTGCTGGTCGGGATCCCGTTGTTGATCCTGTTCCTGGGCTCGGTGCGGGTGTTGTCGCTGGTGGAGGGCCGGCTGGTCGAGGTCATGCTCGGCGAGCGCATGCCGCGCCGGCCGCTGTACGCGGCCCACGGTCGCAGCTGGACCGGGCGCATCGGCGACATGTTCACCGACGCGCGGACCTGGAGCACGCTGCTGTACATGCTGCTGATGCTGCCGCTGGGCATTGTCTACTTCACGCTGGTGGTGACACTGCTCAGCGCGTCCTTGCCGCTGATCGCCGCCCCGCTGTCGCTGCTGCCGGGCTTGAACCTGAACCTCTGGATCTCGGGCATCGACGTGCCGCGGCAAGCCCCGTTCCTGCTGCCGCTGTTGTCGGCGATCGGCGTGCTGCTGCTGTTCGGCACCCTGCACCTGTGCCGCGGCATCGGCCGTCTGCACGGCGCCATCGCCAAGCATCTGCTGGTGCGCACCGCCCAATACTGAGCCCCAAAAACCGGGGTCAGAGTCCATTTTTCGCCGGCACCGGGGCAGGCTGTGCCGGTCGATGGATCCAAATTCGACTCTGACACCGGTTTGTGGCGGGGAGGCGATCGTCGCTCCGACGCCGGGTATGCGCCGACGAAAAAAACGGGGTCAGAGACACTTTTCCGGTTCGCCGCAGTTGGGTGGCGGCGAGGGAAAAGCGACTCTGACCCCGGTTTTCGGGTTCGGGTGACTCAGACGCCGGCGACGCGGCGGGCGACCTGGAAGCGGGTGGCCCAGTAGCCGGAGTCGAGGTCGGAGACCATGACGTCCTTGCCGCTGCGCGGGGCGTGGACAAAGCGGCCTTCGCCCAGGTAGATGCCGACGTGGTCGATGCGGTTGCCGCGGCGGCCGAAGAAGACCAGATCGCCTGCGGTCAGCGAGGTGCGGTCGATGCGTTCGCCGTTCTGGGCCATTTCGCGCGAGACGCGCGGCAGTTCGATGCCCAGTGCCGTCCGGAAGACGTAGCCGACCAGGCCGCTGCAGTCGAAACCGCTGTCGGGGCTGGAGCCGCCCCAGCGGTAGGGTGTGCCGAGCAGGGTGAGCGCGCGCTTGAGCAGGGATTCGACCCGGCCGTCGGCGACCTGCACCGGCTTGTCGACTTCCATCGCGATGAGTTGGTTGATGTCGCTGGCCAGGAGCATCTGCGGCTGCTGCAGCTGGGCGGCGGGTGTGACGATCGCCTTCGCGACCGATGTGGTCTGATCGAACTGATCCGCTGAGTCGGCAGCCAGGCCAGGGCCTGCGAATGCCGGGGCGGTCGCCAGCGCAAGCAGCAGCGCGGCGGAGGTGTTGCGAAGGAGGCTGCGGGAGGCGCCAGCGCCATTCAAAGACGCGTCTGTCGTCGTCACGTGTGCTTCACATCTTCCGGACCAGCGGGGGAAGCTACCGGGTTTGTGCGAAGGAGTTGTTAAGCAAAAGTTACTGAATGCGCACAAGTGCTTGTTTGTGTTCGCTATTCAGTGAAGAACGCGTCGTGACCCCGTGTAGTTCCGGCGCCAGTAGCTGCCATCCAGATGGTCCAGGCGCACGGTGCCGCCGGTGCTCGGCGCATGCACGAAGCGGCCCTCGCCGACATAGATCCCGACGTGGGAAACGCTCCCGCCGCTGCCGAAGAACACCAGATCGCCCGGGGCCAGCCGATCGGCGTCGATCTTCGGTCCCTGGTAGGCATAGAGCTCGCGCGATGAACGCGGCAGCCGCACATCGAGCATGTCGCGGAACACGTAGTTCACCAGGCCGCTGCAGTCGAAGCCGCCCTCGGGCGTGTTGCCGCCATATCGATAAGGTGTGCCGACCAGGCTGATCGCACGCATCAGCACTGCATTGGCCGCCGCCGGGTCGGTTGGCGACACCGCATTCCAGGTGCGCTGCGGGGCCGGCGCCGAGGCGGCCGGCGCGGTCGGGCGAACGTCGCGCCCGCCGCAGCCGGCCAGCGCGAGCAGGGCGAGCGTCGTCGTCAGCACGCCAACCGCGCAGCGCCGCGCGGTTGGCGCGAACGCGTCGGAGTCGGGATAATGCGGACTTGCCTGCATGTACGTCATTCCACCTGCCAGTCCTGGCATCGTGCCGCATGTGCGCCACCGTCCTCAAGCGGCCTTGCGGCCGCGCCACCAGGGATCCCCCCATGAAGATCGAGAAAGACCGCGTCGTCCGTTTCCACTACAGCGTCGCGGAGGCTGGCCAGGCGCCGGTGGAGACGTCGCGTGATCGCGATCCGCTGGCGATCCTGTTCGGCCACGGCAACATCATCCCGGGCCTGGAAAAGGCGATGGAAGGGCGCGAGGCCGGCGAGAGCTTCAAGGCCGAGGTCACCGCCGCCGAGGCCTATGGCGAGCGCCGCGAGGGCATGACCCAGCGCGTGCCCAAGAAGCACTTTGGCGACCAGAAGCTCAGTGTCGGCCAGCAGGTGGTGCTCAACACCAGCTTTGGCCCGCGCGCGGTGACGATCGAGAAGGTCGGCATGAGCGTGGTCGATGTCGACCTGAACCATCCGATGGCCGGCAAGGATCTGACGTTCGACATTGAGATCGTCGAAGTGCGCGAGGCCTCGACCGAGGAAATCGAGCACGGCCACGTCCACGGCGACGGCGGTCACCACCACTGATCCGTCAACGGTGGGCGACGCGGGGAGGCGTCGCGCTGCCGGGCCGGATCGGTCGATCGGGGAACATGCAATGAGCGCATCGCGGCATGCCGTACTGGGCCGGTGCCCGCTGCGCAGCGGCTGGAGATCCTCGATGCCCTGCGTGGCGTCGCGCTGCTGGGCGTGTTCGCGATGAACATCGAAGGGTTCTCTCGGCCCGCGCAGGAGATGGGCGCGGGCATCCCGCCCGAGGCCACCGGCCTGGATTGGGCGGTCGCCTGGGGCGTCCACGTCTTCATCGCCGGCAAGTTCTGGACGATGTTCTCGCTGCTGTTCGGCATGGGCTTTGCGCTGATGAGGGAGCGCATTGCCGCCTCGGGGCGTCCGGTCGCGCCGGTGTTCCTGCGCCGCCAGGCGGTGCTGTTGGCCTTCGGCCTGCTGCACATCGTGCTCATGTGGTGGGGCGACATCCTGCACAGCTATGCCATCGCCGGACTGTTGCTGCTGGCAATGCGTGAGATCGCGCCTCGCTGGCAGCTCGCTGTCGGGCTGACGCTCTATACCGGGGTTGGGGCGTTCTATCTGGCGAACGCCGCGCTGCTGGCGCTGGTGCCCGATGCGATGCTGGCCGATTTTGCAGGCGCATTGGCGTCGGGGCGCGAAGCCGCCGAGCGCATCTATCCCAGCGGCAGCTTCGGCGAGATCACGCAGCGTCGTGTGTCCGACTACCTGCAACTGGGCCTGCAAAGCCAGTTGTTCCAGGTGCCGATGATTGCCGGCGTGTTCCTGGTCGGCAGTTGGTTGCTGCGCGGCGGCTGGCTGCGCGCACCTGCCCGGCATCGCGGCTTCTGGTGGCGGCTGCTGGCCTGGGCGGTGCCGCCTGCGGTGCTGTTCACGGCCCTGGGCGTGTGGCTGGGCACGTCGTTCGACAGTCCGCTCGCGCCACACGCCGCATTGTCGGCGGGCTTGATGCTACTCGGGTCGCTGCCGATGTCGCTGGCCTATGTCGCGTTGCTGGTGCTGGCCTGGACATCGGCCTCCGGGCAGCGGGCGCTGCGCATCTTCGCGCCGGCTGGCCGCATGGCCTTGACGCATTACCTCGCGCAATCGCTGGTGTGTTCGCTGTTGTTCTACGGCTACGGCGCCGGTCTTTGGGGTGAACTCGGGCGCGCGGCGCAGACCGGCCTGGTGCTGGTGGTGTTCGCGCTGCAACTCGCGATCAGTCCTGTCTGGCTGGCGCGGCATCGGCACGGGCCGGTGGAATGGCTGTGGCGCTGGGCGACCTACGGCCACCGGCCGTCTTGGCGGCGCGCGTACCAGGTGGCATGAGCCCGCGCGACGACGTGCTGATCGTCGGCGGCGGCGCGGTCGGCCTCGCCTGCGGGCTGGCGCTGGTCGAGGCCGGGCGCCGGGTGCGGGTGCTCGAGGCAGGCACCGCAGGCTGCGGCAGCTCGCACGGCAATTGCGGCACCATCACCCCCAGCCATGCCGCACCATTGGCGGCGCCAGGTGCGATCGCGCGTGCATTGCGCTGGATGTTCGCCAGCGATGCGCCGCTGCGCATCGCACCGCGTTTCGATCCCGCGCTGTGGGCTTGGCTCGCAGGGTTCGCACTGCGCTGCAACCGCCGCGACTGGCAGCACGCCACGCGCGCGCGGGCGGCGATCCTGCAGGCATCGCGCGCGGCGTTCCCGGCATGGCTCGCCGACCACGGCATCGAATGCGAGTTCGCGGCG
This sequence comes from Xanthomonas citri pv. mangiferaeindicae, assembly GCA_002240395.1. Classification (NCBI taxonomy): domain Bacteria; kingdom Pseudomonadati; phylum Pseudomonadota; class Gammaproteobacteria; order Lysobacterales; family Lysobacteraceae; genus Xanthomonas; species Xanthomonas citri. The sequence goes on along the minus strand of CP016836.1, from coordinate 267,593 downwards.
ACTGGCATCGACTACGTCTACCGCGACCGCGCGCAATTCGACGCCTTCGAGGACGAGGCGCGCATGCTGCGCGAGCTGGGTCTGACGCTGGACCAGATCGACGGCCCGCGCGCGCTGCGCGAGGAACCGGCGCTGCGCGAAGGCGTTGCCGGCGTTGTGCGTTTTCCGGGCGACGCGCGCCTGCGGCCCGATGTCTATGTCGCGGGAATGGCTGCGGCGTTCCGCGCGGCGGGCGGCACGCTGGAAGAACAGTGCGAGGTGCTGTCGGCCGAAGAGACCCGCGAGGGCGTGCATGTGGCGACCTCGCGCGGCGACTTCGTGGGCCGCGATCTATTGCTGGCTGCCGGGGCCTGGTCGCCCGGCGTCGCGCGTGGGCTGCGATTGCGGGTGCCGGTGCAGCCGGGCAAGGGCTACTCGATGACGTACGCACGTCCGGCGTCTGCGCCGCAGCGTTCGATGGTGCTGCACGAGCGCAGCGTGTTCGTGACGGTCTGGGACGCCGGCCTGCGGCTGGGCGGCACGATGGAGTTCGCCGGCTACGACCGCAGCCTCAACCGTGTGCGGATCGATGCGATCGAACAGGCGGCCGGCGAGTATCTGCATCTGCCGGCGGCGCCCCGGCGCCAGGACACGTGGACCGGCTTGCGCCCGGTGTGTGTCGACGACCTGCCGCTGATCGGTGCAGCGCCGGCGCATCGTCACATCTGGATGGCGACCGGGCATGGCATGCTCGGTATCAGCATGAGTGTCGCCACTGCCCACCTGATCCGCGATTTGATCTGCGGAACGCCGCCCGGATTCGATCCGGCCCCCTTCGCGCCGGCGAGGTTCGCATGAGCACGGCCGGCGATGCGCTGGCGTTCGACCTGATCGTCGTTGGCGGCGGCTCGGGCGGACTGGCTGCGGCGTTCCGAGCCGCCGAGTACGGCCGGCGTGTTGCACTGCTCGAGCCGGGCGACCTCGGCGGCACCTGCGTCAACGTCGGCTGTGTGCCCAAGAAGGCGATGTGGCTGGCTGCCGACCTGGGCTTGCGCATCGGCCACGCCGCGCGACTTGGATACGACTTGCCGCGCGACGGCCGTGCCGCGTTCGACTGGCCCTGCTTTTTGACCGATCGTCAGCGCTACATCCACGGGATCCATGCCAGCTATCGCCGGCGGCTCGATCGTGACGGTGTGCTGTTGCTTCCCACGCGCGGCCGGCTGGCGGGGGAGGGCGCGGTGGAGACGGCCGATGGCGCCTTGCTGCGCGCGCCGCACATCGTGCTCGCGACCGGATCGCGTCCGATCGTGCCGCAGATTCCTGGCGCGTCGCTGGGCGTGGTGTCGGACGATTTCTTCCACTGGACGCAGGCGCCGCCGCGCGTGGCGATCGTGGGTGGCGGCTACGTCGCGGTCGAGTTGGCCGGTGTGCTGCAGGCCCTGGGCAGTCAGGTGGATCTGGTCGTACGCGACGGCCGGTTGTTGCGCCAGGCCGAGCCCGAACTGGTCGCGCAGTTGCAGGACAACTACACCCAGCAGGGGATCGTGCTGCATCTGGGCATGGCCTCGCAGGCGCTGCATCGGCAGGCCGACGGGCGGATCGCGATCCAGACCGATGGCGGCCAGCGGCTCGCGGACTACGACCAGGTGCTGTTCGCGACCGGGCGGCGCCCCAACACCGACGACCTGGGCCTGGAGCGCGTCGGCATCGCGCCTGACCCCCAGGGTCATCTGCAGGTCGATGCGTTTCAGGACACGCCTGCGCCCGGCGTGCATGCGGTCGGCGATATCTGCGGCTGCGGTCCGGCGCTCACGCCGGTCGCGATCGCGGCCGCGCGCCGGTTGTGCGACCGTCTGTTCGGCGGTCGGCCCGATGCGCGCCTCGACGCGGAGAACGTGCCCAGCGCGATTTTCTCGCACCCGCCGCTGGCGATGGTCGGTCTGACCGAGGCGCAGGCGCGCGAGCGACATGGCGACGACGTGCACGTGTACACCAGCCGCTTCCGCCCCATGATCGAGGCGCTGGCCGATACCTCGCAGTGCAGCCTGTTCAAGTTGATCTGCGTGGGCGAGGCGCGGCGCGTGGTCGGCCTGCACCTGCTCGGCGACGCTGCCGACGAGATTCTGCAGGGCTTTGCCGTCGCACTGAAGATGGGCGCCACGCTGGACGACTTCCACGACACCGTCGCCATCCACCCCACCAGCGCGGAGGAAGTGGTGCTGATGCGCTGACCTGTCGCAGCTCGGCTCGCTCAGGGCAGCAGGTGCAGCGCCTGCGCGCCACCGCGGACCGCGTCGACCACCAGGCGGCGATCGAAGCTGGCCAGGCGCCCGCCCATCTGGACGGCGAGCGCCAGCAGATAGGTATCGGTGACCTGGCCCGAGGTCAGCAGCCGATCATGCGCGACGTGCTGCGCGTCGAGCAGGCTCAGCGCATCGGACCAGAACCGGTGCCCGGGATGCGCGCACAGGCCAGCCAAGACCTGCGCCGCCTCGACGACCGAGTCGGCCGGGTTCGAATAGCGCGGATTGGACAGGATCCGCAGCGCACCGTTTTGGGTGATCGGGCAGGAAGCCCAGCCTTGCGCGCCTTCACGTGCGAACCAGTCGTGGGCGCGGTCGTGGTGCGAGTGGAGGGGGTCGAGCAACGCCAGCAGCACGTTGACGTCGAGCAGATGGACGGGCGCACCCGGCGGCCAGCCGGGCGCGCGCTCCGCCACCCGATAGCGGGCCCCTGTCATGGGGCCTCGTCGCGCAGCCGGTTCACCAGCTCGAGCGTCGCCCGCTCCACGCCAGGCCGGGCCGGAAGCAGTGGAATCCCGTTGCGATAACGCGGCGGTGGCGTGGCGGGCGTCAGGCCCTTGCGGACCAAGTCGGAGACCACCTCACCGAGGCTGCGGCCCTGTGCTTGCGCCAACGCGCGGGCCGCGGCGAGCACATCGTCGTCGAGCGAAAGGGTCGTGCGCATGGTCGGCGCTCCAGAACGGACTGTATCAAGCATCGCGCATCACGCATCATTCTGCAAATCGGGCGCGTCGAGCGCGTCGCCGGGTCCCGCGTCGTCATCGGGAGCGTGCGGCGCGACTACTGGCCGTTGTGGCCGCCGGCGCGTGCCTGCGCATAGCGGGCCCAGCTCGCGTCGACCGTCTCGCCCGTCAGCGCGGCCCAGGTGTCCGGGGTGTAGGCGCCCGCTCGAAGCGCGGCATCGAGCTTGCGCACCAGGCCAGGGTGCGCCGTATCGGCCCATTTGAGGAACGCGCCGCTGACCCGGTAGCCGGTGTCGTACCGGTGGTCGTCGGCGACGGCTTCGGGCAGGGCCCAGCCACTGGCGGCGTTGTCGAGGCCGTAGCGGTCGCGGGCGTAATCGGCGATCCCCTCGGTCAGCCACACCGGCGCACCGTCGCCGTAGCCGGGATAGGCCTGGACGATGTGCATGGCCTCGTGGGTCACCAGGTCGACATCGCCAGGGCGCTCGACGAGCCAGGCCGGATTGATGGTCATCGTCGCGCGGCCCTTGTTGTCGACGAAGGCGACGCCGTCGTAGTCGGGGTCGATGATGATGTCGACAGCGTCGGCCGCTGCGGGATTGAAGTCCGCACGCTGGCGCGCGTAGGTCGAGAAGAACGTGTCGACGATGCGTTCGCGCATGCCGGTATCGAGCGCATCGGCAGCGTCGCGGTAGACAAGTGTCACGCCGTCGCGCTCGATCGTGGTCTCCGTCGCCGCCGCCGTGGTGAGCGGCAGCAGGCACAGCAGCGGAAGCAGACGGGCAAGGCGGGTCATCGGTGGGTCTCCAGCGGGACGGGGTTAAAGGGGGCGAGCAGTTCGAGTTCCGCCAACTGCAGGCGGCCGGGTGCCGAGAAGCGCACGCGATAGGTGTCGAAGTCGCCCGGCGTGTCGATGCGGAACGGGCGCGTCTGGCGCGCCCACTCGAAGGTCTGCGCCCGGCGGGTATCGATCGTGCGCCACGGGCCGTTGCCGCGACGTCCTTCGAGCGTCCAGTCGGCGTCCCGGATCGTGCGTTCGCCCGAGGTCAGCGTGTAGAAGTGCGCGCGGCCGGGCTGCGGCAGCGCGATTTCAACCGCGGTGTCGTCGCCACGCAGCCAAAGGCCGCTGGCGGCAGCGTCGTCGATCAGAACCGCTGCCTCGTCGCCGGCCACCGTGGCGCGCGCGCCCGCGACCGCCAAGTCGGCCAGCGTCGTCGGCGCCTGGCCATCGGGCGTCAGCGAGGGCGGCGCGTCTTCCGGCCGGCTGCCCCAGGTCGAGGGCTCGGGCCCCATGCGGAATTCCAGCGTGGCGCCGGCCGCGATGACCTCATGCGGGATCCACGTGCGATGCCAGGGCCGACCGTTGACGGTTAGCGATTGCACGTAGACATGGTCCGGGGCGTTGTTGATCGCGCGGACCTCCAGCGTCCGGCCTTCGCCCAGTTGCACGCGGGCGCGGTCGAACAGCGGCGAACCGATCACATACTCGGGCGCGCCCATGCGCAGTGGGTACAGGCCGAGCGAGGCGAACAGATACCAGGCCGACATCTCGCCGTTGTCCTCGTCTCCCGGATAGCCCTGGCCGATCTCGCTGCCCAGATACAGCCGCGCCAGCACCTCGCGCACAATGCGCTGGGTCTTCCACGGTTGCCCGGCATAGAGATACATCCACGGGATGTGGTGCGCCGGCTGGTTGCTGTGCGCATACATGCCCAGGCGCACGTCGCGTGCCTCGGTCATCTCGTGGATCACGCCGCCGTAGGAACCGACCAAGGTCGGGTCCGCGGTCTCTGGCGTGGCGAAGAACGCATCGAGCTTGGCCGCAAGCGCTTCGCGGCCGCCGTAGAGGGCGGCCAGGCCATTGCCGTCATGCGGCGCGGTGAACGCGAATGTCCAGCCGTTGGATTCGGTGTAGTCGTGGCCCCAGACGCGCGGGTCGTACTGCGCCGATGGCACGCGCCAAGCACCGCCGGCATCGCGGCCCTGGAAGAACCCGGCCTGCCGGTCGAACAGGTGCGCATAGGCGGCCGCGCGGTAGCGGAAGTACGCGGCCTCCTCGTCGTAGCGGCGGCGGGCCTGCGGCGTATCGGCGCGCTCGGCCAGTGCCTGCGCCATGCCGGCAATGCCGAAGTCGTTGAGCGCCCCCTCCATCGTCCACGACATGCCCTCGGGCACGCGGGTGTCGACGTAGCCGCGGAAGGTCGCCTCGGCCATGCCCTTGCGGCCGACGTGCCGGCTGGGCGGGACCACGGTCGCATTCTTGAGCGCGGCCTCGTAGGCCAGCACCGGATCGAAGTCTGTCACGCCCTTGCGCCAGGCATCGGCGAAGGCGACATCGGTGCTGGTGCCGACCATCAGGTCGGCGTAGCCGGGCGAGGACCAGCGTGCCAGCCAGCCGCCGGCGCGGTACTGCTCGAGAAAGCCATCGACGAGCGCGCCGGCGTTGTCGGAGGCAAACAGCGCGTAGGCCGGCCACGCGGTGCGGAAGGTGTCCCACAGCCCGTTGTTGATCACGATACGGCCGTCGCGCACCGGGGCGAAGGTGCGCTGCGCGTTGCCCTCGGCATTGTCGTCGGCGCTGCTCATCTGGCTGGCATAGCGCCAGTCGGGCTGCGTCGCGTTGCCGGCATTCTCTGCGCCGCTGTTGGGATACAGGAACAATCGATACAGATTGGAGTAGAGCGTCGTGCGCTGGTCGTCGCTGGCGCCTTCGACCTCGAAGCGGCCCAGCAACGCGTCCCATCGGGCCCGGGCGCGCTCCGATACGCTGGCGACGGTGTCGCCCTCGTCCATTTCCAATGCGAGGTTGTGCCAGGCCTGTTCGACCGAGATCAGCGAGGTCGCGACGTACATGCGCACGGTGTGCGCGCCGTCGACGTCGAACTTGACGTAGCCAGTCGGTCGGCCGGTGTCGAGGGCGCCGCTGGCACGCCAGGGCGTATCGAAGCGGGCGACCACGAACATGCGCGTCGCGCCGGTGGACAGGCCGCTGCGCACATCGGTGTAGCCGATCAGTGTCCCGGTCGCGGCATCGAGTTGCAGCCCGCCACGCGCATCGACGTTGTCGAAGAGCAGATTCGCATCGCCGTCGCCGGGAAAGGCGAACTCGAACACCGCCGCATGGTCGGTCGGTGCCAGGGCCGCCTCGATGCCGTTGTCGAAGCGCACCTGATACAGGTGCGGCCGTGCGATCTCGGTCTTGCGGTCGAACGCCAGCGCACGCGCTTGGCGGTCCGCTTCGGGCACGCCGCGATCGCGCGAGGGCATGAACTGGAAGGTCTGGCGGTCGCCCATCCAGGGGCTGGTCTGGTGGCTGAGCGCCAGCGCCTGCAGTCGCGGCCGGTTGGCCGCGTCGTTCTGCTCGTTCCAGCGATAGAGCCAGTTCAGCACGCCCGCATCGGTCACCGGCGTCCAGAAATTGAAGCCGTGCGGGACCGCGGTTGCCGGGAAGTTGTTGCCGCGCGAGAACCGGCCGTTGGACTGGGTGCCGCGCGTGGTCAACACCCAGTCGCTGGGATGCGCCCGCGTCTGTTGCGACACCTGCGACAGCGCGATGTCGTCGATCCAGCCACGTGCGACAGCGCCGCCAGGCGGTTGCACGTCGAGCTCGATCGCGACCACGCGCCGGCCGCGCAATCCGGTCACATCGCCCAGGCGCACCGCCTTGCGTGCCCACTGCTGCGGATACAGCGACTTCGATGCGCCCTGTGCACCGGCGCCGACCCGGACACCGTGCTGGTCGCGCGCATCGCGGGCCGACAACCGGCTGCCGTCGTCGAACAGCAGATCCAGCGAGACCCACGTCGATGCGTCCGTATTGCCGTCGACGATCTCCGGCAGCACCAGCCACGACAGTTCGGTGTCGGACGCGACGGCGACATCCACATCGAACAGCCGCTGACGACCAGGTGCGGCGGCCTCGTAGCGTAATGCCCGCAGGCCGCTGTAGCCGGCGCCCGCCCGTGCGGCATAAGGGGCTTCGGGACCGTCGCCCACGCGCACCGCGAGCGCGCCGGTCGCCTCCGTCGTGGGTCGGGGATCTCCGGTTTCGAACGAGCTGGCGAAGCCCGAGGCATCTTGCGCCTGCGTGGGGAGCACGAAGGCGGCGGCAAGCGCGCACGCCAGCAGCGTGCGCGTCGAAAGATGTCGGGTCATGCCGCGGGGTTCCGATTGCGGGTGCGAGGACGCGCCGTGCCGGCGCGTTGTCCGTCAGGCGCATGCGTGTAGGTCAGCGAACTGGCGCGCTCGACCAGATGCACCGGCGCGATCGTCGTGCGTCGCGGTGCATCGGGTGCGCGCCCGCGCTCGAGCACGATGTCCACCGCCTGGCGTCCGAGCGCGCGTGGGCCGGTGGCCAGTGTCGTCAGCGTCGGCACCTGGGCACAGGCCTCGGGCGTATCGTCGAAGCCAGTGATCGCGAAGTCGCGGCCTGGTGCGATGTTGCGCGCACGCAGGCCCATCATCAGGCCGAATGCCACACCGTCGTTGTAGGCCACCACGGCGGTCGGCGCCGGATCGCGCGCGAACAGCGCCGCGGTCGCCAGGCTCGCCGCGATCCGCGTCGGCGGGCACTCGACGATCCACTGCGGTTCGAGCGTGACGCCGGCCTTCGCCAGCGCGGCGCGGTAGCCGTCGGTGCGCTGGCGGAACGAACTCGATGTGCGGCTGCCGCCAAAGAACGCGATGCGCCGGTGGCCCTGGGCCAGCAGGTGCTCGGTCGCGAGGCGCGCACCGGTCGCGTTGTCGGCACCCAGATAGTCCCAGTCGCCGTCGGCAACCTCGCGGTTGAACAACAGCAAAGGCGTGTGCAGGCCGACGACGGGGCGCAGGTCGTCGGCGCGCGTGCCATCGGCGGGCGTCAGGATGACGCCGGCAGGGCCATGCTCGATCAGCGATGCCAGCACCGCGCGTTGGCGCTCGACCGACTCGCCGCTGCTGCCCAGCAACATCACGCAGCCGGCGCCAGCCAGTGCCTCGTCCACGCCAGCGGCAAACTCCGCGACGAAGGGGTTCGACAGGTCATTGACAACCAAGGCGACGCTGGTAGAGATCTTCCGGCGCAGATTCGCCGCGCTGCGGTTGTAGACATAGCCCTGGCGGCGGATCTCGGCTTCGACGCGTTGTCGGGTCTGGGCTGCGACCACCGGACTGCCACTGAGGACCAAGGAGACAGTCGCCGGCGACACGCCACAGGCGCGTGCGATGTCGGCCAGGGTCACCCGTCGACGCGTTTCGGATCGGGTCATGGCTGGATCGTTTTAAGAGGTGCATCGATCCTGCAGAAAATCCCTGCGCTTGGCAAACCGCATTGCAACAAGCGCTTGAAAACAGGCTTTGCCCGAGCGTGTGGTGTCACTGTCGCTTGCCGCTCTCGCGTGCCTCGAATCGCGAACATGCTTGCCGCAGTGCAGCGTGACACTGGTATTTGAAACGATTAAATCGATCGCCAGGGCGCTGCCGAGGGGGCGGCATCGTCCGGCCAAGCGTTCGCTGCGAGTGTCTTCCGGCGGCGAAGGCATTGCGACATGTGAACGATCCGGCACTGCGGTGCCACGACACGCCGGCGCGCACGCCGCGCGTGCCTCACGTCCTGATGGGAGAGATCAGATGCGCAGCCGTCCCTTGTCGATGTTGATCGCCGTGGCCCTGGTGTCGGGCACCGTGTCCGCACAGACACCTGCACCGTCGCCTACCGAGCCACCGGACGACGCCCGGCCCACAGGCCAACCCACCGACATCGATGCGATCCGGGTCACCGGATCGCTGATTCCACGGGCGCAGATCGAAGGGCCGTCGCCGGTCACCACGATCACCGCCGAGCAGATGGAGCAGCAGGGATTCACCAATCTGTTCGATGCTTTGCGCGCGCTGCCGCAGTCCAGTGGGCCCGTCCAGGACGCGCAAAGCACTGGCACCTACACGCCCGGCGCCAAGACCGTGAGCCTGTTCGGCCTGTCGCCGAGTTACACGCTCACGCTGATCAACGGCCGGCCCGTCAACAGCTACCCACTGGGCTACAACGGCAATACCAGCATTGTCGATATCGCCAACATCCCGATGGGCATGGTCGAGCGGGTCGATGTGCTGACTGGCGGGCAATCGTCGGTCTACGGCTCGGCGGCGATTGCCGGCGTGGTCAACATCGTGCTCAAGGACCGCATCGAGAGCGTGCATGCGCGCTATCGCGTCGGCGGCTACAGCGACGGCGGTGGCGAGAATCACCGGTTGCAGTTCAGCGCCGGCCATGCGTTCGCGGGCTGGGACATCAGCTACGGCTTGCAGTACGAAACGCAGAAGCCGATCTATGCCTTCGAGCGCGATGCCACCGACAGCGCGGCCGACAATCCGACCGGCCCGGTCGATCCGGCGCGCACGTTCCTGCGCCAGGATCTGACCGCCGGTGCGACGGGCTACATCGATCCCGGCGCGGCGACCTGCGCGCCGCTGTCGTATCTGTATGGCGGCAGTACCGAGTACGCGCTGCGCGACATCGACGGGGGCGGCCGCTACTGCGGCAGTCTGCGCAATGTCGGCACGGCTTCGCTGCTCAGCGAATCGGAGAGTGCCAGCGGCAGTCTGTTCCTGCGCCGTGCGCTTGGCGAGCATGCCGAGTTCTATACCGATGTATTGCTCAGCTACAGCCGGCCGACGTACACCGGCGGCAGCCCGTCGTGGAACCAGAGCTTCTACAACCAGACCACTGGTCGCTACGAGCAGTGGCAACGCATCTTCGCGCCCGAGGAAGTGGGCCTGCATGCCAAGGACCAGCGCGTCTACACCCGTAGCTACAACGTCGCGGCCGGCGTGCGCGGCACACTGGGCGACAGCGGCTTCGATTACGACGTGTATCTCAACCGTTCGGGCACCGGGGCCATCCGCAAGGCCACGGATTTCCTCGCGCGCAACGGCGTCGATGACCATTACCTGGGGCCGAAGCTGGGTGTGGACGCGGCCGGATATCCGATTTACGCCCCCGACGAGGCGACCCTGTACCGGCCGATCACGCCCGAGCAGTACGACGCCTGGAGCGCGATCAATCGCGCCAAGTCCACCGCCTGGAACCAAGGCGGCACGGCGCTGCTCACCCATGCCGAGCTGTTCACATTGCCCGCCGGCCCGGTGGGCTTCGCGGCGATCGTACAGGGGCAACGCGAGCGCTTCTCCAATCGTTCGCAATCGGCCGATGCGCGCGACCTGTTCCGCAATGCCGGTGGTGGCACGATCGCCCGTGGCGAGCGCGACCTCTACGCGGCCGGCGTCGAGTTCCAGGTGCCGGTGACCGGAAACTTCGACATCAACCTGTCGGGGCGCTACGACAAGTACGCGCTCGATGGCGGCGGCAACGGCAAGCCCACCTGGAAGGCCGGCCTGGAGTTCCGCCCGCTGGACAACCTGCTGCTGCGCGGCAGCTACGCCACCGCGTTCCGTTCGCCGGACATGTTCTACCTCTACGCATCGGAGACCAGCGGGTTCACCACCACCACCGACTATTACCGCTGCCGGCAGGCGGGCTATGGCGTCGACGACTACGAGGCCTGCCCGCAGGCCGACCAGTCCACCCGGCATCTGGGGCAGGGCAACCGTGACCTGCGCGACATCACCGCGCGGACGTTCACCTACGGCGTGGTGTGGTCGACGCCGGGCAACGCGCTGACGATGTCGCTCGACTACAACGCGATCGAGATCGAGGACGAGGTCGAACTTTTGGGCATCGCCGATATCCTGGAGCTGGAGGCCAACTGCCGGCTGGGCGTGTCGGAGAACGGGCAGACCCGCTATGACATCGATTCGCCGACCTGTCGCGACGTGATCGCCCAGGTCCAGCGGCGCCTGGACAGCGATCCGGTCGATCCCAACGGGGTCGCCGAAGTCCGTACCTATCCGATCAATCTCGCGCGCCAGCGCCAGACCGGCGTGCAGGCGGCGGCCCGCTATCGCTGGACGGCCGGCAACGTCGGCGACTTCGATATCGACCTGGGCTACTACCGCACGCTCAGCCACGACCGCCAGCCGCAGGCCGACGATCCGGTCGAGGATCTGCTGTGCTGCGCCAACTCCAACGAGCTGCAGCACCGCACCACCGCCAGCGTCGCCTGGAACCGCGGCCCGCTCGCCGCGACGTTGTGGGGCGTGCGCAATGCGCGCAGTTGGAACGCGGCCGGCCGCGCCCGCGACATCGGCCCGTGGACGACCTTCAACGGCAGTGTCTCTTACCGCTTCGGCGAGCGTTACGGCGTGCTGTTCTCGGTCAACAACATCGCCAACCGCAAGCCGCCGGTGGACCGTACCAATGGCAACTGGCCGTTCTACGACCGTGGGCTCTACAACGCCCTGGGGCGTTCGCTGCAGATGGAATGGTCGATGGATCTCTAGTGCGCGATGGCGGCGGCGCGGGGGCCCTACAATGGGCCATGGCCGATATCCTCGAACTCCATCGCGGCACCGCGCCGCTGCTGGTCAGCCTGCCGCATGACGGCACCCGGCTGCCCGACGACATCGCACAGCGCCTCACCCCCGAGGCCCGGGCCGTGCCGGATACCGACTGGCACGTGTCCCGGCTGTACGCCTTCGCGCGCGCGCTCGGTGCCTCGATCCTCGTGCCGCGCTACTCGCGCTACGTGATCGACCTCAACCGACCGGAGGACGACACGTCGCTGTATCCGGGGCAGAACACCACTGGGCTGTGTCCGCAGGTGCGCTTCGACGGCGGGCCGGTCTATCTCGACGGAGCCGCGCCGGACGCGGACGAGATCGCGGCGCGGGTCGACCGTTACTGGCGGCCCTACCATGCCGCCTTGCGCGACGAACTCGCCCGCCTGCGCGCCCGCCATCGGCGGGTGGTGCTGTGGGAGGGCCACTCGATCCGCGGCGTCTTGCCGTTCCTGTTCGACGGGCGCCTGCCCGATCTCAACCTCGGTACCGCTGCCGGCACCAGCTGCAGCCTGGCGCTTGAAGCGCGGATCTCCGGCTTGCTCGAAGGCCAGTCGGACTACGAATGGGTCGCCAACGGCCGCTTCCGCGGCGGTTACATCACCCGGCACTACGCCGCGCCCGACGACGGCATCGAGGCGGTCCAGTTGGAGATCAGCCAGCGCTGCTACATGGACGAGACCAGCTTCGGCTGGGACGCGGCGCGTGCCGCGGCGCTGCAGCCGCTCCTGCAGCGCTTGCTTCGGACCGCGATCGCCCACGCACAGGGCAGTCGGACCGGCTGACACTTGGCGGAATCGTGACGTCGAAGGCGGCATGCTGCCCGCCATGAGCCGACCCGATGTCCTGCGCCCCCACCGGCCGATGCTGTGGCTGGTCGCGGCGGCGGTGTTCATGCAGATGCTGGACACCACGATCGTCAACACCGCGCTGCCGGCCATGGCCGCCAGTCTCGACCAGTCGCCGCTGCGGATGCAGGCGGTGGTGGTGGCCTATGCGCTGACGGTCGCGGTGCTGATCCCGGCCTCGGGCTGGCTGGCCGACCGCTTCGGCACCCGGCGTGTGTTCCTGGTCGCGATCGTCGTCTTCACCTTGGGCTCGCTGGCCTGTGCGCTGTCGCAGACGCTGCATGCGCTGGTGGCCTCGCGGGTGCTGCAGGGGGTGGGCGGCGCCATGCTGCTGCCGATCGGCCGGCTCGCGGTACTGCGTGCGGTGCCGCGGACCGAGTTCCTCGCCGCGATGACCTTCGTCACCGTGCCAGGCCTGATCGGGCCGTTGATCGGGCCTTCGCTCGGTGGCTGGCTGGTCGAGGTCGCAAGCTGGCACTGGATCTTCCTGATCAACCTGCCGTTGGGCGTGGCCGGCGCGCTGGCCACGCTCCGGCTGATGCCCGACCTGCGCGCGTCGGTGTCGCGCTTCGATCTGCTTGGCTACGGCCTGCTGGCCTTCGGCATGGCGGCGGTATCGCTGTCGGTCGACGCGTTGTCGGGACACGCCGCCCGTGGCCCGGCGCTGGTCGTGCTCCTGGTCGCCGGCTTCGGCGCATTGGTCGCCTATTGGCTGCACGCTGCCCGCGCCCCGGCGCCGTTGTTCCCGCTGTCGCTGTTCCGGGTGCGGACTTTCAGTGTCGGCGTGCTCGGCAATCTGTTCGCGCGGCTGGGCAGCGGCGGCATGCCGTATCTGATCCCGTTGCTGCTGCAGGTCGGTCTGGGCGTGCCGCCGGCGCGCGCGGGCATGATGATGATCCCCGTCGCGGTCGCGGGCATGTTCTCCAAGCGCATCGTGGTGCCGCTGGTGCAGCGCTTCGGCTACCGCAAGGTGCTGGTGATCAACACCTTGTTGACCGGGCTGGCGATGGCGAGCTTCGCGCTGGTGCATCCGGGCCAGCCGCTGTGGCTGCAGATCGTCCAGCTTGCGTGCTTCGGCGCGGTCAACTCGCTGCAGTTCACCGCGATGAACACCTTGACGCTGCGCGACCTCGACGGCGAGCACGCCAGTGCCGGCAACAGCCTGCTGTCGATGGTGATGATGCTGGCGATGAGCCTCGGGGTCGCGACCGCCGGCGGCCTGCTGGCCGCTTTCGGCGAGTCGGGCGGCGGCGAGCCGGTCATCGCCGCATTCCGCTGGACGTTCATCTGCGTCGGCGCGCTCACGATGGTCTCGGCCGGGATCTTCGCCCAACTCGGCCGCACCCGGCGCATCCCGGAGCAGGCGGTCGGCCAGGCCGATCAGGGCTGAGGCCGCGCCAAAACCAGGGTCAGAGTTGAATTTCCAAAATCGGGGTCAGAGTCGATTTTTCGTCCAGCCCATCAGTGCGGCAGGGCGGCATGCATCGCGGTCAGACTTCCAAGTCGCCAGACCCCCCTTGGTCTCCAACCGCGCCACGCATCACGTTCCGGTGTGGGATGGCTTGGGACGTCGCCACGGCAGGACGGGATGAATTGCCGTCAAACCTCCAGTGTTGCCAGATCGCCCTTCGTCTCCAGCCACGCCTTCCGATCTCCGGCCCGCTTCTTCGCCAACAACATGTCGATCAGCGAGCGCGTCTCCAGGTCGTCGTCCACGGTCAGTTGCACCAGGCGCCGGGTGTCGGGATGGATCGCCGATTCGCGCAGCTGCGAGGGATTCATCTCGCCCAGGCCCTTGAAGCGGGTGACATTGACCTGCCCCTTGAGCTTTTCGCGCTCGATCTTCTCCAGCAGCAGTCGCTTCTCCTCCTCGTCGAGCGCGTAGAACACCTGCTTGCCGACGTCGACGCGGAACAGCGGCGGCATCGCGACGAACACATGGCCGGCCGCGACCAGTGCCGGGAAATGGCGCAGGAACAGCGCGCTGAGCAGCGTCGCGATGTGTAGGCCGTCGGAGTCGGCGTCGGCCAGGATCACGACCTTGCCGTAGCGCAGCCCGGCGATGTCGTCCTTGCCCGGGTCGCAGCCGATCGCGACCGCGAGGTTGTGCACTTCCTCCGAGCCGAGCACGGTGGTGCTGGCCACTTCCCAGGTGTTGAGGATCTTGCCGCGCAGCGGCAGGATCGCCTGGAAATCCTTGTCGCGCGCCTGCTTGGCGCTGCCGCCGGCCGAGTCGCCCTCGACCAGGAACAGCTCGGTGCGTGAGAGGTCCTGGCTGATGCAATCGGCCAGCTTGCCGGGCAGGGCGGGGCCCTGGGTGACCTTCTTGCGGACGATCTGCTTCTCGGTCTTCAGCCGCGCGCTCGCGCGCTCGATCGCCAATTGCGCGATTCGCTCGCCCAGTTCGACGTGCTGGTTGAGCCACAGCGAGAACGCGTCGTGGGCGGCGCCCTCGACGAAGCCGGCCGCCTGCCGCGACGACAGGCGCTCCTTGGTCTGGCCGCTGAACTGCGGGTCGGTCATCTTCAGCGACAGCACGAACGCGACGCGGTCCCAGACGTCCTCGGGCGCGAGCTTGACCCCGCGCGGCAGCAGGCTGCGGAAATCGCAGAACTCGCGCAGCGCATCGGTGAAGCCGGTACGCAGGCCGTTGACGTGGGTGCCGTGCTGCGCGGTCGGGATCAGGTTGACGTAGCTCTCCTGGACCAGTTCGCCCTCCGGTAGCCACGCGACCGCCCAGTCGACGGTCTCGGTCTCCCGGCCCAGGCCGCCGACGAACAGTTCGGGCGGCAGCAGCTCGCGCCCCTCGAGCGCGCCGCGCAGGTAATCGCGCAGACCGTCCTCGTAGTACCACTCATCGCGCTCGCCGCTGGCCTCGTCGTACAAGGTGACGCGCAGGCCGGGGCACAGCACTGCCTTGGCGCGCAGCAGGTGGCGCAAGGCACGGACGCTGAACTTCGGCGAGTCGAAGTACTTCGGGTCCGGCCAGAAGCGCACGCGCGTGCCGGTGTTCTTGCGGCCGACGCTGCCGACCACTTCCAGCGGCGTGGCGCGATCGCCATCGCGGAAGGTGATGCGGTGCTCGCTGCCCTCGCGCTTGATATGCACCTCGACCAGCGTCGAGAGCGCATTGACCACGCTGACGCCGACGCCGTGCAGGCCGCCGCTGAAGGTGTAGTTGCGGTTGTTGAACTTGCCGCCCGCGTGCAGCCGCGTGAGAATCAGCTCCACGCCCGGAATCTTCTCCTCGGGATGGATGTCCACCGGCATGCCACGGCCATCGTCGGCGACCTCGCAACTGCCATCGGCGTAGAGCCGCACTTCGATGCCGCGTGCATGCCCGGCCAGCGCTTCGTCGACCGCGTTGTCGATGACCTCCTGCGCCAGATGGTTCGGGCGCGCGGTGTCGGTGTACATGCCCGGGCGGCGTTTGACCGGGTCCAGGCCCGAGAGCACTTCGATGTCGGCGGCGTTGTAGCGGTTGTTCATGCGGTGAGGCTGCGGGGAGGTCGGCGCATGGTAAAGGAATTGCCCAGACGTCGATTCGGACTGCGAAAGACGCGCAAGCGCGCCACGACGCGATGTAAGCGTTTTCGCGTCCGTTAAGCGGGTGTGCAGCCGATGTAAGCGGCCAGTTGTTCAGTTTGAGGCCGGTCGCGCGTGGCTAGGTTGGACCCGTCGCCGCTTCCAACCGGCACGCCGCGCCCCATGGCGCACCCATCATCGAGGTATCGCAACCGGGACCTTTTCCCGCATTGGAGGCTCACCCATGAAGACCCGCACCCTGCTGTTCGCTGTCGCCGCTGTCACCGCCTTCGCCGCCCCTGCCTTCGCGCAGGATGCCCAGGACGTCCAACAGCAGGTCCGCCAGGCAGAGGTCGCGGCGCAGCAGGCCGAACAGGACGCGCAGACCGCCGAGGCCGCCGCCCAGGCCGCCGAGCAGGCGGCCGCCGAGACCTATGCATCCGATGCCATGAACGAGGCGCAGGATGTCGAGGACGAAGCGGGGGATGCAGCGAAGCTCGACACCGAGGCGTCCGAGCGCGCGGCCGACCAGGCTGACGTGCCGGCTTGACCGTCCGGCTCCCGTAGCCAGCCCGCGAACGCCCCGGCAAGCCGGGGCGTTCGTCCATCCGGGCGCCGGTGCCCAGCGCGGCGGCGCCGCAGCCTGTAGAATGGGGCTTTCCAGCGACCGCTGTTCTCATGACGCTCCCCACCAGCTCCATCACTCCGCTCGTATTCGTGACCGGCGGCGTGGTCTCTTCCCTCGGGAAGGGCATCGCCGCAGCGTCCCTGGCCGCCATCCTCGAAGCCCGCGGTCTGCGGGTGACGATGATGAAGCTCGATCCCTACATCAATGTCGATCCGGGCACGATGAGCCCGTTCCAGCACGGCGAGGTCTACGTGACCGACGATGGTGCCGAGACCGACCTGGACCTGGGCCACTACGAGCGGTTCATCAACGTCCGCCTCTCAGGCAAGAACTCGATCACCACCGGCAAGATCTACGAGAGCGTGATCCGCAAGGAGCGCCGCGGCGATTACCTGGGCGCGACGGTGCAGGTGATCCCGCACATCACCGATGCGATCAAGCGCGCGATCGACCAGGCCACCCAGGGCTTCGACGTGGCGCTGGTGGAGATCGGCGGCACCGTCGGCGACATCGAATCGCTGCCGTTCCTGGAGGCGATCCGCCAGATCCGCACCGACCGCGGCAGCGAGAAAGCGGTGTTCATGCACCTGACGCTGGTGCCGTTCATCGCCGCGGCCGGCGAGCTCAAGACCAAGCCCACCCAGCACTCGGTCAAGGAACTGCGCTCGATTGGCATCCAGCCCGACGTGCTGCTGTGCCGCAGCGAGCAGCCGCTGCCCGACGGCGAGCGGCGCAAGATCGCCTCGTTCACCAACGTCTCCGAGAAGGCGGTGATCTCGGCGGTCGACCTGGACAACATCCACAAGATCCCGATGTGGCTGCACGCCCAGGGCTTGGACCAGCTGATCGTCCAGCGCCTGGGCCTGGACGCCAAGGCGGCGCCGACCGCCGATCTGTCGGAGTGGCTGGACGTCGTCGACGCGGTCGAGCGCCCGCTCGATGAGGTCACGATCGCGGTCGTCGGCAAGTACGTCGACCACAAGGACGCCTACAAGTCGGTCGGCGAGGCGCTCAAGCACGGCGGCATCCGCCAGCGCACGCGCGTGAGCCTGAAGTGGATCGAATCGCAGGACATCGAGCGCGACGGCGCGGCCGCGTGGCTGGCCGATGTCGATGGCGTGCTCGTGCCCGGCGGCTTCGGCGATCGCGGTTTCGAAGGCAAGGTGCTGGCATCCGAGTACGCGCGCACCACCGGCCTGCCGTACTTCGGCATCTGCTACGGGATGCAGGCGGCGGTGGTCGACGTGGCGCGCAATCTCGCCGGGCTCGAGGGCGCCAACAGCACCGAGAACGACCGCCAGTCGCCGCACCCGGTGATCGGTCTGATCACCGAGTGGCGTACCCAGTCGGGCGAGGTCGAGCGTCGCAGCGAGACCAGCGATCTGGGCGGCACGATGCGCCTGGGCCTGCAGGAGCAGCGGCTCAAGCCCGGCACCCGCGCCCGCGCGCTGTACGGCAAGGACGTGGTCGGCGAACGCCATCGGCACCGCTACGAGTTCAACAACCGCTACCGCACCCAACTCGAGGATGCGGGCCTGGTGATCTCGGCCAAGTCGATGGACGACCTGCTGGTCGAAATGATCGAACTGCCCGACCATCCGTGGTTCATTGCCTGCCAGGCGCACCCCGAATTCCTGTCCACGCCACGCACCGGCCACCCGCTGTTCATCGGCTTCATCCGCGCCGCGCGCGAGAAGAAGGCCGGCGGCAAGCTGCTCAAGGAAGCGCAGGCGTGAGGCGATCGGCCTTGTTCGCAGTGGTGCTCCCCGCTGCTCTGCTGGTCGGTTGCGCAGATGACGACGTTTCAGATCCTCCCAAGTCGGATCAAGCGGCTGATGTCTCTGCTGCATCGGTCAACGAATCGGCGGCCTCCGTCAGACGCGGCGTGATCAAGGTCGAAGAAGACGGTGTCGTGCGCTGGATCATCGACGAGGCTTCGCAAAAGCCTGTCGAGGTCGCTGGAGAGGGTTTTGAGCGGATGCAAGTCCTGGCGCCGGGTCGCGGTGGATTCAGCTTTGAGGTGCCGGGTTGCCCGCGCCTTGAGTTCGAGAATCCCGGAACTGCGTGCTACGTGTTGATGGCTCCCCCGTTATTGAACGGCGAGCATTGCCCCCTTCGTGAGATCGCCACGATTTCGACGGGCGATTGCTGGCAGTTGGAGGAAAACTGATGAAACTGTGTGGCTTCGACGTCGGTCTCGACCGGCCGTTTTTCCTGATTGCCGGCCCCTGCGTGATCGAGAGCGAGCAATTGCAGCTCGATGTCGCCGGCCAGCTCAAGGAGATCACCGGCGCGCTGGGCATCCCCTTCATTTTCAAGTCCAGCTTCGACAAGGCCAACCGTACCTCCGGTACCAGCTTCCGTGGCCCGGGCATGGAGGAGGGGCTGCGGGTGTTGGCCGAGGTCAAGCGGCAGATCGGCGTGCCGGTGCTCACCGACGTCCACGAATACACGCCCATGGACGAGGTCGCCAGCGTCGTCGACGTGCTGCAGACGCCGGCCTTCCTGGTGCGCCAGACCGATTTCATCAAGAAAGTCTGCAGTGCTGGCAAGCCGGTCAACATCAAGAAGGGCCAGTTCCTCTCGCCGTGGGACATGAAGCCGGTCGTCGAGAAGGCGAAGTCCACCGGCAACGACGCGATCATGGTCTGCGAGCGCGGTGCGAGTTTCGGCTACAACAATCTGGTCTCGGACATGCGCTCGCTCGCCGTGATGCGCGACACCGGCTGCCCGGTCGTGTTCGACGCGACCCATTCGGTGCAGTTGCCCGGCGGGCAGGGCACGTCCAGCGGCGGCCAGCGCGAGTTCGTGCCGGTGCTCGCGCGGGCGGCGGTCGCGGTCGGCGTCGCGGGCGTGTTCATGGAAACCCACCCGCGTCCGGCCGAGGCGCTCAGCGACGGCCCCAATGCCTGGCCGCTGGACCGGATGCGCGCGCTGCTGGAGACCATGCTCGAGCTCGACGCGATCACCAAGCGTCACGGCCTGCTCGAAACCAAACTCTGAGCCGCCTGGCACGGGCTGGGGCGCGATCGGACGGATCCAACGGTCCTGCGCCACGTCCCGCACCGATCCGCACCATCGGCGGACCTCTGCGGCCACAATGCGTTTCCCCTGAATTTTCCGTCCAACACGACACAGCGAGCCCATGACCACAATCGCCAAGATCCACGCCCGTGAAATCCTCGATTCGCGCGGCAACCCGACCCTGGAAGCGGAAGTCACCCTGGCCGATGGCAGCTTCGGCCGCGCGATGGTGCCCTCGGGCGCGTCAACCGGCGCCCGCGAGGCCGTGGAGCTGCGCGATGGCGACCGCACCCGCTACCTGGGCAAGGGCGTGACCAAGGCGGTGGCCAACGTCAATGGCGCGATCGCCGAGGCGCTGGCCGGCTTCGACGCGACCGACCAGGCCGGGCTGGACAAGCGGCTGATCGACCTCGACGGCACCGAGAACAAGGGCCGGCTGGGCGCGAACGCGCTGCTGGGCGTGTCGCTGGCGAACGCCCACGCGCTCGCCGCCTCGAAAAAGGTGCCGCTATGGAAGCACCTGGCCGGCGACCGCGCACCGGTGCTGCCGGTGCCGATGATGAACATCATCAACGGCGGCGCGCATGCCGACAACAATGTCGACTTCCAGGAGTTCATGGTCCTGCCGGTCGGCTTTTCGAGCTTCTCCGAGTCGCTGCGCGCCGGTACCGAGATCTTCCACGCGCTCAAGTCAGTGCTCAAAGGGCACGGCCTGAGCACGGCAGTGGGCGACGAGGGGGGCTTCGCGCCGGACTTCCGCAGCAACGTCGAGGCGCTCGACACCATCCTCGAGGCGATCGGCAAGGCCGGCTACGCCGCGGGCGAGGACGTGCTGCTGGGTCTGGACGTGGCCTCGAGCGAGTTCCACGACAACGGCAAGTACCACTTGGTGGGTGAGGGCAAGCGCCTGAGCGGCGAGCAGTTCGTCGACTTCCTCGCCGACTGGGCCGCGCAGTACCCGATCGTCACGATCGAGGACGGCATGGCCGAGGACGATTGGGCGGGCTGGAAGCTGCTGACCGAGCGCATCGGTCAGAAGGTGCAACTGGTCGGCGACGATCTGTTCGTGACCAACCCGCGCATCTTCAAGGAAGGCATCGACTCGCAGACCGCGAACGCGATCCTGATCAAGGTCAACCAGATCGGCACGCTGAGCGAAACCCTCGAGGCGATCGCGATGGCCGACGCGGCCGGCTACGCGGCGATCGTCTCGCATCGCTCCGGCGAGACCGAGGACACGACGATCGCCGATATCGCGGTCGCGACCACCGCCACGCAGATCAAGACCGGCTCGCTGTGCCGCAGCGACCGCGTCGCCAAGTACAACCAGTTGCTGCGGATCGAGGAGGCGCTGGGCGGACAGGCCCGTTACGCCGGCCGCGACGCGTTCGTCTCGCTCAAGCGCTGAACCCGGGCCACCGCCATGCGTGCGATCCTCGTCGTCCTGCTGATGCTGACCGTCCTGCTGGGCTGGTTGCAGTACCGGCTGTGGTACGGCGTCGGCGGGACGACGCAGGTCGAGGAGTTGCGTGCGCGGGTCGAGGCGCAGGCCCGGCAGAACGAGGGCCTGCAGCAGCGCAACGATGCGCTGGCCGCCGAGGTCGCCGACCTGAAGTCCGGTGAAGCCGCGATCGAGGAACGCGCGCGCGGCGAGCTGGGCATGATCAAGCCCGGTGAGACCTTCTACCGGGTGGTCGACGATGCGCGGGTGGCGCCGTTGCCGGCCGAGCACACGGCGGCCCCGGACGCGCAGGAAGGAGAGGCCCGGTGATCGCCGAGCCCGCGCGCGGTGGACTGTGGGCCATCGTACCTGCCGCAGGCCGTGGCACGCGCTTCGGCGGCGACGTGCCCAAGCAGTACCTGGAAGTCGGAGGTCGCAGCGTGCTGGCGCATACGCTGGCGTGCCTGGCCAGCCACCCGGGCGTGGCCGGCATCGTGCTGGTGCTGGCCGCCAGCGACGCCGTGGACCTCGATCTGCTGAGGTCGGAGCTTGGCGACACGCCGCTGCTGCGGGCCGACGGCGGCGACAGCCGCGCCGATTCGGTGCTCGCCGGACTGCATGCGCTGCCCGACACCGTGCGCGCGGACGACTTCGTGCTCGTCCACGACGCTGCGCGACCCAATCTCGCTGCCGCCGACCTCGACACCTTGCTCGAGCGCGGGCGCACCGATCCGGTCGGCGCCATTCTTGCCGCGCCGGTGCGCGACACGCTCAAGCGGGCCGGTGACGATGGCGGTATCGATGGCACCGAGCCGCGCGAACGGCTGTGGCGCGCGTTGACCCCGCAGTTGTTCCGCCGCCTGCAACTGGGGCGTGCGCTCGAAGCCGCGCATGCCGCCGGTATCGTCGTCACCGACGAGGCGATGGCGATGGAGCGTCAGGGCGCCCGCCCGCTGTTGGTCGAGGGCCGCGACGACAACTTCAAGATCACCACCCCGGCCGATCTGGCCCGCTTCGCTTTCGAGCTCTCGCAGCGCAGTTGAGGCCGCGCCCGCGCGGCGCTGCGCGCGCTCTGCGCTTGTCTTGTCGGCGAACCATGGCAAGCTGCGGCCCCCTTCTGCGCAGGTGCCCACCATGTCCGACACGCCCCGTTTCCGCATCGGCCAGGGCTTCGACGTCCACGCGTTCGGCGACGGCGACCACGTGATGATCGGCGGCGTGCGGGTGCCGCACGTACGCGGCGTGCTCGCGCACAGCGACGGCGACGTCGCGCTGCACGCCCTGTGCGATGCGATGCTCGGCGCGCTTGCGCTGGGCGACATCGGCGTGCATTTCCCGCCCAGCGACGACCGCTGGAAGGGTGCCGACAGCCGCGCGCTGCTGCGGCATTGCAACGCGCTGCTGGGCGAACGCGGCTGGCGGGTCGGCAATGCGGATGTCACCGTGATCTGCGAGCGGCCGAAGGTCGGCCCGCACGCACAGGCGATGCGCGAGGCGATCGCCGCCGACCTCGGAATCGCGCTGGACTGCGTCAGCGTCAAGGCCACGACCAGCGAAACACTCGGCTTCACCGGACGCGGCGAGGGCATCGCCGCGCAGGCCGCCTGCCTGCTCGTCGCCGCGTGAGCGCGCCCGCGCTGCCGCGTGCCCATGGCGAGGCGGCATTGTCGGCGACGATCCGTCAGGACGCCGAGGATTTCCGGGTCTACGAGATCGATGCCTTCGCGCCCTCGGGGAGCGGCGAGCACCTGCTGCTGACGATCGAGAAGCGCGGCATGAACACCGCCTTCGTCGCGCGGCTGCTCGCGCAGTGGGCCGGCGTCGACGAGCGTGCGGTCGGCTTCGCCGGGCTCAAGGACCGCCACGCGTTGACTATCCAGCGCTTCACCGTGCAATTGCCCGGCCGCGAGGATCCCGATATCGCGGTACTGGAGGCGATGGGCGAGGGGGCCGGCCAGGGGCTGCGGGTGCTCGCGACGTCGCGGCATGCGCGCAAGCTGCCGCGTGGCGCGCTGGCCGGCAATCGCTTCGCGCTGACCCTGCGCGATGTGGCCGGCGACCGCGCGGCGATCGAGGCCCGGCTGCGCACGATCGCCGCCGACGGCGTGCCCAACTATTTCGGCGAGCAGCGCTTCGGCCATGGCGGAGGCAATGTCGACAAGGCACTGGCCTTCTTCGCCGCGCCGCGTCGCCGGCTGGGCCGCGAGCAGCGTGCGCTGTTGCTGTCCTCGGCGCGCTCGGCGCTGTTCAACCAGGTGCTGGCCGCGCGCGTGACCGCCGGTACCTGGGCGACCGGCTGCGAGGGCGAAGTGTGGATGCTCGACGGCAGCCGCAGCGTGTTCGGCCCTGAGCCGGGGAGCGAGACGCTGGCCGCGCGGGTCGCTGCGCACGATATCCATCCCACCGGGCCCCTGTGGGGCCGGGGCGAGATACGGGCGGTCGGGGCCGCCCGTGAAGTCGAGCTGGCGGCGCTGGCCGATGCGCGCGCGCTGGCGTTGCGCGAGGGGCTCGAGCGCGCCGGCCTGGCCCAGGAGCGCCGCGCGACCCGCCTGCTGCCCGGCGCGCTGGCCTGGACCTGGCAGGGTGAGGCCGGACTGCAGGTCGCGTTTGCACTGCCACCGGGTTGCTATGCCACCGCCGTGCTTGCGGAATTGGGCTTGATCGCCAACGCCGCCGTGCCGCGGCCTTCCTCGCCCGAGGCGACCGGCTGAGACGCCGGTAGGGACTTGCTCGGACGTTGGTTAGTAGTAATACTACTCATCATGGACCTGTCGCCGACCCAGCACGCGATCCTCGACATGATCGCCGACCGTATCGAGAACGAGGGCATGCCGCCTTCGCAGACCGAGATCGCCCGCGCCTTCGGATTCAGCGGCGTCCGCGCCGCGCAGTACCACCTCGATGCACTCGAGGCCGCCGGTGCCATCGAGCGCCTGCCCGGCCGCGCACGCGGCATCCGCCTGCGCGTCGCCCCACAGCAGGCGGCGGCGCTCGCGGAGGTCGTGTCTGGCGACGCGTTGCGGTTGCCGGTGCTCGGGCAGGTCGCGGCCGGCACGCCGATCGGCGCCCATGCTCCCGACGACCTGCCCACCCCGGACGACTACATCGTCCTGGACCGTGTGCTGTTCTCGCCGTCGCCCGACTACCTGCTCAAGGTCAAGGGTGATTCGATGCGCGACGAAGGCATCTTCGAGGGCGACCTGATCGGCGTGCACCGCACGCGTGACGCGCAATCGGGCCAGATTGTCGTCGCCCGGCTCGACGATGCGATCACCGTCAAGCTGCTGAAGATTGGCAAGGACCGGATCCGCCTGCTGCCGCGCAATCCCGACTACGCGCCGATCGAGGTACTGCCCGACCAGGATTTCGCGATCGAGGGCCTGTACTGCGGCCTCGTCAGGCCGAACCGGTGACGGTCGCCCGATGAGCCGGACGCCGTCCAGTGGCCGACGGGGCGTTCCCCGAGGCGCAAGCGCGGACTCCCCCGCTGATCTGCGCGCCGATGGCGGCGCAGGATCGAGATCACCGCATCGCGTCGCAGCCTGTGCGATCCAGGCCTGCGACGATGCCTCCAACTTCCCGGAACACGAATGACAAGGACCACCACGATGGACGAGAACAAGAAGCGCGCGCTCGCGGCCGCCCTGGGCCAGATCGAGAAGCAGTTCGGCAAGGGCTCGGTGATGCGCATGGGCGACGGCACCGCCGAGGCGGCCGAGGTCATCGGCACCGGCTCGCTGCAGCTCGACCTCGCGCTCGGCATCGGCGGCCTGCCCAAGGGCCGGGTGGTCGAGATCTACGGCCCCGAGTCGTCGGGCAAGACCACGCTGACGCTGCAGACGATCGCCCAGTGCCAGAAGGCCGGCGGCACCGCGGCGTTCATCGACGCCGAGCACGCGCTCGACCCCAGTTACGCCACCAAGCTCGGCGTCAATCTCGACGATCTGTTGGTGTCGCAGCCTGATACCGGCGAGCAGGCGCTGGAGATCGCCGACATGCTGGTGCGCTCCAACGCTGTCGACATGGTGGTCGTCGACTCGGTCGCCGCGCTCACGCCCAAGGCCGAGATCGAAGGCGAGATGGGCGATCAGCTGCCCGGCCTGCAGGCGCGCCTGATGAGCCAGGCGCTGCGCAAGCTCACCGGCAACATCAAGCGCAGCAACTGCATGGTGATCTTCATCAACCAGTTGCGCATGAAGATCGGCATCATGATGCCGGGCCAGAGCCCGGAAACCACCACCGGCGGCAACGCGCTGAAGTTCTACGCCTCGGTCCGCCTGGACATCCGCCGCATCGGCGCGATCAAGAAGGGCGACGAGATCATCGGCAACCAGACGCGCATCAAGGTCGTCAAGAACAAGATGGCGCCGCCGTTCAAGCAGATCGTCACCGAGATCCTCTACGGCGAGGGCATCAGCCGCGAGGGCGAGCTGATCGACATGGGCGTGGAAGCCAAGCTGGTCGACAAGGCCGGTGCCTGGTACAGCTGCGGCGACGAGCGCATCGGCCAGGGCAAGGAGAACGCGCGCCAGTACCTGAAGGACAACCCGGAAGTCGCCGCCCGGCTCGAGGCCGCGCTGCGCGAGCGGCTGATGCCGGCGGTTGTGGTGGCAGGCGATGGCGAAGACGCTGCCGACGACTGAGGCGGGGCCTGCCGAGGCCCGGTTCGCGTCCGGCATCGGGGACCATGATGGTCCCGTGCCGGACGTTGGGCGCGGCAGTGCGTTGGCGGCCGACGAGGGCGATGCGGCCGAGGTCGTACCCCCGCGTCGGCGTGGTCGACAGATGACGCCTGCGCAACGGGCGCTGTCGTTGCTGGTGCGGCGCGAGCATTCGCAGTTGGAGCTGCGGCGCAAACTGGTGGCCAAGGGCGTCGAGACCGAGGATGCGGACGCCGCGGTCGAGCGGATGACCCGCGAGGGCTGGCAGGACGATGCCCGGTTCGCGGCCAGTCTGGCCCGTTCGCGCGCGGGCAATGGCTACGGACCGCTGCGCATCGAGGCCGAACTGGCGATGCATCAGCTCGATTCGGCGCAGGTCGCGGCCGCATTCGATGCGCTGGACGAGGACGGCGAGGGCGACTGGGAGGCTCGGGCCTGCGACCTGCTGGCCCGGCGCTACGACGGGGCCGCGCTCGAGGCCGATCCGGCGCTCCGGCGCAAGGCCGTGGATTTCCTGCTCCGTCGCGGGTTCGGCGGTGAGCTCGCCTACGCGGCGGTCCGGCGCCTGCGCGAGCGCTGAATCCCCGGCGGTGCCAAGGGCGCCTGGGTGGACGGCTGGGCCAATGCGGGCGATCGGCCTGCTAATCTTGCCGTTCTTGGGCGCGAGTTCCGGACCGGCCCCGCCAACGGCGGTGATTCCCGGCCTGGGGCATGCCCGTCCCGTCACGCCAGGCACATGACCACGCACAGTTCCACGACCGCGCAGATCCGCAGCGATTTCATCGAGTTCTTCCGCAGCAAGGGCCACACCATCGTGCCGTCGGCGCCCCTGGTGCCGGGCAACGATCCCACGCTGCTGTTCACCAACTCCGGCATGGTGCAGTTCAAGGACGTGTTCCTGGGGGCGGAGAAGCGCAGCTATGTGCGTGCGGCGGACGTGCAGCGCTGCCTGCGCGCGGGCGGCAAGCACAACGATCTCGATGCGGTGGGCTATACCGCGCGTCACCACACGTTCTTCGAGATGCTCGGTAACTGGTCGTTTGGCGACTACTTCAAGAAGGATGCGATCGCCTGGGCCTGGGAGCTGCTGACCCAGGTCTGGAAGCTGCCGGCCGAACGCCTGCTGGTCACCGTCTATCACACTGACGACGAGGCCTACGCGCTGTGGCGCGACATGGTCGGCGTGCCGGAGGACCGCATCGTCCGCATCGGCGACAACAAGGGCGCGCCGTTCGCGTCGGACAACTTCTGGCAGATGGCCGACACCGGCCCCTGCGGTCCGTGTACCGAGATCTTCTACGACCATGGCGACCATATCGCCGGTGGCCCGCCGGGCTCGCCGGACGAGGACGGCGATCGCTTCATCGAGATCTGGAACCTGGTCTTCATGCAGTTCGATCGCCAGGCCGACGGCACGCTGGCGCCGCTGCCTGCGCCGTGTGTCGACACCGGCATGGGCCTGGAGCGCCTGGCGGCGATCCTGCAGGGCGTGCACAGCAACTACGAGATCGATCTGTTTCAGGCGCTGATCCGCAAGGCCGCCGAACTCACCGGCACCGCAGACCTGGAGAACAAGTCGCTGCGCGTGATCGCCGACCACATCCGCGCCTGCAGCTTCCTGATCGTCGACGGTGTGCTGCCGTCCAATGAGGGGCGTGGCTACGTGCTGCGCCGGATCATCCGCCGCGCGTTGCGCCACGGCTGGATGCTCGGCGTGCGTCAGCCGTTCTTCCACGCGATGGTGGACACGCTCGACGTGGCCATGGGCGAGGCGTATCCGGAGTTGCGCGACAAGCGCACGCTGGTCGAACGCGCATTGCGCGCCGAAGAGGAGCGCTTTGCCGAAACGCTCGATGCCGGCATGCGCATCTTCGACGAGGTCGCCGCCCGCAGCCAGGGCGCGATTCCCGGCGAGGACGCGTTCCGGCTCTACGACACCTATGGCTTCCCGCTCGACCTGACCGCCGACATCGCGCGTGAGCGCGGGCTGAAGGTCGACATGGCCGGCTTCGACGCCGCGATGCAGCGCCAGCGCGAGACCGCGCGCGCAGCAGGACGCTTCGCGTCGGGCACGGCGCTGCCGGCCGAACTGGTTGCGCAGCTCTCGCCGACCGCGTTCGTCGGCTATGACGCGACGCAGGCGGACGGCTTGGAGGTCGTTGCGCTGCTCAAGGATGGCCGCCCGGTCGATGCGATCGAGGCCGGTGACGAGGCGGTGGTGATCCTGGACCGCACGCCGTTCTATGGCGAGTCGGGCGGGCAGGTCGGCGACACCGGTGTGCTCGAGGCCGAGGGGGCGCGCTTCGAGGTCGGCGACACGCAGAAGCTTGCCGGTCAGTTCCATGGCCACCTGGGCCGGCTTGCCGGCGGCGCGCTGCGGCGCGGCGACCGTGTGCATGGCGTGGTGGATGCCGAGCGCCGCGGCACGATCGTGCTCAATCACAGTGCGACGCACCTGCTGCATGGCGCGTTGCGCGACCTGCTCGGCACGCACGTCGCGCAGAAGGGCTCGTTGGTCGCGCCCGAGCGGCTGCGCTTCGATTTCTCGCATTTCCAGCCGGTTGCGGCCGATGAACTCGCCGAGATCGAGCGCCGGGTCAACGTCGAGGTCCGGGCGAACCATCCGGTCTCGATCGAACAGATGGACATGCAGGCCGCGCTCGACGCCGGCGCAATGGCGCTGTTCGGCGAAAAGTACGGCGAGCGCGTCCGCGTGGTCACGATGGGCGAGTCGGTCGAGCTGTGCGGCGGGACTCACGTCGACCGGACGGGCCGCATCGGGCTGTTCAAGCTGGTGTCCGAAGGCGGTGTGTCGGCTGGTGTGCGCCGGATCGAGGCGCTGACCGGCCAGGCGGCACTCGACCATGTGCGCGCCGAGGAGGACCGCCTGCGGCAGGCCGCGGGACTGCTGGGCGGCACCGGTGCGGAGGTCGGCGAGCGGCTGCGTGCGCTGCTCGACCGGCAGAAGCAACTCGAGCGCGAGCTCGATGCGCTCAAGGCCAAGGCGGCCAGCGGTGCGACGGCTGACCTCGGTGCAGGTGCGGTTGATGTTGGTGGTATCAAAGTGGTGGCCGCACGCGTCGAGGGACTCGATGCGAAGGCGCTGCGCGATGCCGTCGATCGGCTCAAGCAGCAGTTGGGCGATGCGGTCATCGTGCTCGCCGGCGCCAGCGATGGGCGGGCGGCGCTGGTCGCGGGTGTGGCGGGCAGTGCGAGCGGTCGCGTCAAGGCCGGCGAACTGTTGTCGGAGATCGCAGGACGGATCGGCGGCAAGGGTGGTGGACGCCCGGATCTGGCGCAGGGCGGCGGCGAGGATGGCCCCGCATTGCGGTCGGCACTGGCCGATGTCGAGGCCTGGGTCGGGGCGCGAATCGGATAAGCGCACGCTAAACACGTTTCGGACCCGGTTGACCAGCCGCGTTCGAGACGACATCCTTCACGGTTCAATTGGTCTGTAATCGGTTCCCAAGGTCGAGAACGGTCCGAATTGCAGGCCACGCCGGTGGGGCGTTCCACGCCGGCCTCAGGAGATTTCTATGTTGATTCTGACCCGTCGCGTCGGTGAGACGTTGATGATTGGGGACTCGGTCTCGGTGACGGTACTGGGCGTGAAGGGCAATCAGGTGCGCATCGGCATCACTGCCCCCAAGGATGTCGCCGTCCACCGCGAGGAGATCTATCAGCGGATCCATCGTGGCGAAGGTGTCGATGCACAGGCCGATGTGGGCGAGGATTTGCCGCAAGCGCGGTGAGTCGGTATCCTTCGCACCGCGTCGAGCAATTGATCGCATGACGTGATGCTTCGGAGAGTTGCCCGAGAGGCCGAAGGGGCTCCCCTGCTAAGGGAGTATGGGGTCAAAAGCTCCATCGAGGGTTCGAATCCCTCACTCTCCGCCATTGCCTGGATGTTCGACGTCGGCAAAACCGACGGAAGAAAAAAATCTTCGCAAAGGCATTGACGGAATTTCGCTTTACCTGCAAAATTCCGCTCCTGTTCAAGGCGCCCGTAGCTCAGTTGGATAGAGCACCAGGCTACGAACTTGGGGGTCGGAGGTTCGAATCCTTCCGGGCGCGCCAGAACAAACAGAGAAGCCGACGAGAGATCGTCGGCTTTTTTGTTGCCTGTTGTTTCGCTCGTCGCAAAGTACTTCGCCTCCGGCGCGCGACGACGGCATGGTCGATAGGCCTGCGCGATGACACGCGACGGGCAGGACGTCCCGCGTGCGACGTCGCTGCAATTGCGGGTCTACGCATTGCATTGTTCCTCACGGGGACGCCGGCGCACATCGTGGTGCCCGGCGATGCGCGCGGCCACGTCTGCACGGTCGCGCGATGTCGCGCGCGTGCGTCTGTGCACTTGCCGGCGCACCTGACGTGCCGGTGCGCCGGCTGCGGCGCCTAGCCGCGGTCGAGGTCGAAGGCGATCGGGACGACGCCGATCGCCTCGATCGGACGACCGTCGCGCATGGCCGGCTGGAACGTCCAGTGCCGTTGCACCTGACGCAGTGCGGCCTGGTCGAGGTCGCGGTACCCGCTGCTGCGGTGCACGCGCACCGAAAGCGGACGCCCATCGGTGCCGACGTGCACTTCGAGCTGCACCACGCCGGTATGGCCGGCGCGCAACGAGGCGCGCGGATAAGTCGGCGGCGGCGCGGCCGCGTACTGCAGTTGCATGCCGCTCACGGGCGCCGTCAGTGTAGGGGGCGCCACCGCGACCTCGTCGCCGGGCGCCTGCGCCGTGACCGGGCCGGGCGTGGGGATGGCGACGGCCGCGTTGTCGATCGTGGGCGCGACCGTGACCGGTGCGGGCGGGGTGACGGCCGGTGGCAGCGGTCGCGGTGCAACGATCTCGCGGATCTCGGGCGGGCGCGGCGGCGTCGGTGGTGGCGGCGTCAGCCAACGGAACTCGAGCTGCGGCGGGGCGTCGGGCAGGGAGAGCCGGTCGCCGCCGCCGGCGGGCACCAGCAGCACCGACAACACCACGGCATTGAAGGCGAGAGTGCCGGCGATGCCGACGATCCGGACCGGGTCCGGGCGGCGGTCCGGGTTCGCGAAGCCCCGCATGTGGGGAGCGGTCTGCTGTAGCACCATGCGCCACCTCCTAACGTGCCGACCGGACGGCCGACGGAAGCGTGGCGACCCGGGCCCCGGCCGTGCCGGGCATGGTCGCCGTGTCTGTCTGCAGACTGGGCACCGATCCTGCGGGCAGGCAAGCGGACGGCGACGGGTGGTCGTTGCCGGCGGACAGGCGGTCCGATCGCGCGGCGCGCGACCGGACCTCCCGATGGGTCAGTCGCCGGGCATGCCCTCAGGCTCGCGGTCGAGACCGCCTTCGTCCGGATTGCGCTTGCGCTTGGGGTCGGACTGCCGCGCGTCCTCGTGGTCGCGCGGGTGATTTTCCGAGTAGCCCGGCGTCTGGCCGGGCTTGGGCGGGGCGGCAGGCGGCGTGTCCTTTCGGCTCATATCAGCGTCCCAGTTCGAACACGACATTGAGATTGGCGCTGAGCGAGCTCTCGCCCGGCGCGATCGGGGTGGAGGCGTCCTGCGCCACCATGCGCATCGCCATCGCTGGGCGAGGCGGGGCGAAGCCGCCGCCCTCGCTGATGCTCACGATCCGTCGCACCCGCATGCCGAGCGAATTGGCGTAGAGCTCGGCGCGCTGCTGCGCCAGCTTCAGCGCTGCGGCGCGGGCTTCGTCCTCCACCGCTTCGGCATTGTCGATCTCGAACGTCGGGCCGTTGATCTGGTTGGCGCCGTTGGCGACCAGGGCATCGAGCACCGAACCAAGCCTGCGCAGGTCGCGGACCTTCAGATTGACCGTATTGCTGGCCTGGTAACCGGTGATCGTCGGCGGCTGGTTCTCGGCGTAGTGATACTGCGGGCTGAGGTTGATGCCCGAGGTCTGCACGTCGCGCTCGGCGATGCCGGCGGCCTTGATCGCGGCGGTGAGCCGGGTCATCTGCTCGGCATTGGCGCGCATGGCGCCATTGGCGTCGGCGGCCTGCGTGACCACGCCGGTCGACAGTGTCGCGATATCGGGCACGCGGCTGGCCTCGGCCCTGGCCGAGATCGAGAGCATCGTGCCGTCGGCAGGGGCGGTGGCCGGAGGGTCCTGGGCGGTGGCGGTCATCGAAACGGTCCCAAGGGCAAGGCTGCAGGCAAGCAGCAAGGGGCGGAGCGGATTGGGGCGCATGGTGGTCTCCAAGGACGACGGAACAAGGGTCGTCACGGGGCAGTGAACGGGTCGTGAGCCTGAACGGGGTTAATGGGTGCCGCGTCGACGGCTGCGTGGCCGCTGCACGGTATCCTTGCCGGATGCTGTATCTCGCCTCGCAATCCCCGCGCCGTCGCGCCCTGCTGGCCCATTTCGGACTCCCGTTCGGGGTCGTCGATGTCGATGTCGTTGAGTGCCGCGATCCGGCCGAAGCGGCGGGCGACTACGTGCGCCGTGTCGCACGCGACAAGGCCGACGCCGGGCTGCGCACCTTGGCGACCGAGCCCGGTGCGGTCGTGCTCGGTGCCGATACCGAGGTCGTCCTTGACGGCGAGGTCTTCGGCAAGCCACGCGATGATGCCGAGGCTGCATCGATGCTGCGCAAGCTTTCGGGGCGAACCCACGAGGTGATCTCGTCGGTGGCGCTGGTCGGCGCCGATCGCCAGGCGCAGGCGACGGTGGTCACCGAGGTGACGTTCGCGCCGCTCGACGAGACGACCATTGCGGCCTATGTCGCCAGTGGCGAGCCGCGCGGCAAGGCCGGCGGCTACGCGATCCAGGGCGGTGCGGCGCTGTTTGTTACGCACCTGGCCGGCAGCTACTCGGGTGTGGTCGGCCTGCCGCTGCAGCAGACCGGCGTGCTGCTGCGCGATTTCGGGCTGGCCCCGCGGCCGTTCGTCGCTGAAGCACAGGAGGCCTGATCTCGCATGTCCGAAGAGATCCTGATCAACGTCACGCCGCGCGAGACACGCGTGGCCGTGGTCGAGAACGGCATGCTGCAGGAGCTGCACATCGAGCGCGGCTGGCGGCGCGGGGTGGTCGGCAACATCTACAAGGGCCGGGTGCAGCGGGTGATGCCCGGCATGCAGGCGGCGTTCGTCGACATCGGCCTGGAGCGCGCGGCTTTCCTGCACGCCAACGACGTGATGCGCGCACCGCAGGCCAACGGCGATGGCGACGGCGAGAGCCTGTTCCCGCCGTCCGGGCCGACGCTGCCGGTCAACGAACTGCTGCGCGACGGGCAGGAGATCGTCGTCCAGGTGGTCAAGGACCCGATCGGCAGCAAGGGCGCGCGGCTGACGACCCAGATCAGCATCCCCTCGCGCTACCTCGTGCTGCTGCCGCAGTCGCGCGCGGTCGGCGTGTCGGCGCGGATCGAGGACGAGGCCGAGCGAGTGCGGCTCAAGACGCTGGTGTCCGAGCTGGCCGCCGCCACTGGCGGCCACGGTTATATCGTGCGCACCAATGCCGAGGGCCAGAGCGCCGAAGCGCTGGCCGAGGACATCGCCTACCTGCAGCGGGCCTGGGCGCTGATCGAGCGCACGGTCGGCGAGGCGAGGGTGGGCAGCCGGGTCTACGAGGACCTGACCCTGCCGATGCGCGCAGTGCGCGACCTGATGCGCCGCGATGTCGACAAGGTCAAGGTCGACTCGCGCGACACCTACGAAAAGCTGTGCGTATTCGCCGCGCAGTACCTGCCGGCGCCCGGGCCGGCCGAGCAGGCGCGGCTGGTGGACCGGATCGAGTGCTACACCGGGTCGCGGCCGATCTTCGACCTGTACGGGGTCGAGGACGAGATCCAGCGGGCGCTCAACAAGGAGGTCGCGCTCAAGTCCGGCGGCACGCTGGTGATCGACCAGACCGAGGCGATGACCACCGTCGACGTCAACACCGGCTCGTTCCTGGGCCAGCGCAACCTCGAGGAGACGGTGTTCCGCACCAACCTGGAGGCCGCGCAGGCGGTCGCCCGGCAACTGCGGCTGCGCAATCTGGGCGGCATCATCATCATCGATTTCATCGACATGGCCGACCCCGAGCACCGCCGCCAGGTGCTGCGCACGCTCGAAAAATCGCTTGCGCGCGACCATGCCAAGACCACGGTCTACGACTTCTCGCCACTGGGCCTGGTCGAGATGACCCGCAAGCGCACGGTCGAGAGCCTGCAGCGCCAGCTCGGCGAGTCGTGCGGCGCCTGCGGCGGCCGCGGCATCGTGAAGACCGTCGAGACGGTGACCTACGAGATCTTCCGCGAGATCGTGCGCGCAGTGCGCCAGTTCGATGCCGACCGGTTGTTGGTCATCGCCTCGCCCAAGGTGGTCACCGCGATCACCGATGAAGAATCGGCCGCGGTGGTCGAGCTCGAGGAGTTCCTCGGCAAGTCGATCCGGTTCCAGTCCGACGACCAGTACCTGCAGGAGCAGTTCGACGTTGTGCTGCTCTAGGGCACGACGATGACCGCGGCGTGGGCGAAGCGCCTGCGTCGCGCGCATCTGGGCGCGTGGTACGTCGCGGCCTTGTCGGTGGTGCTGGTCGCGGTCGGCGCGGTGGCGCTGGCGCAGTTGGCGTTGCCGTGGGTCGAACGCAATCCGCGCAGCGTCGAGCGCTGGCTCAGTGAACGCGCCGGCCGGCCGGTCGCTTTCGAGACCCTGCGCACCCAGTGGAGCCGGCGCGGGCCGCTGCTGCGGGTGACCGGGCTGCGCATCGGCGAGCCAGGGACCGCGGTGCCGATCGACAGTGCCGAGATCCAGGTCGCGCCGTATTCGGGCCTGCTGCCGGGCCGCTCGCTGACTGAACTGCGGATCCAGGGGCTGGCATTGACCCTCGAACGCGACGACGACGGCGGCTGGCATGTCCGCGGCCTGCCGGGCAGTGCGACGCCCAACGACGATCCGCTGGCCGCGCTCGAAGGCCTGGGCGAGCTGCAGGTGATCGGCGCGCGGCTCACGATCGATGCGCCCTCGCTGTCGCTGCGACACACGCTGCCACGGGTCGATCTGCGGATGCAGGTCGACCGGCGCCGGGTGCGCGCCGCGGCCAAGGCCTGGGTCGAGGTCGACGGGGCGCCGCTGGATCTGCGGGTCGATCTGCTGCGCGACGACCTCACCGGCCGCGCCTACGTCGCGATGCCGCGCAACGACCTCCAGGTCTGGTCGCCGTTGCTGGCGCCCAGTGGCGCGGCGATCGGCGAGGGTCATGGCCGGGTCGCGGCCTGGCTGGAGTTGCGCGAGCGCCGGGTGGTCGCGGCCACGGCCGACATCGCGCTCGACACATTGTCGCTGCGGCGCGCCGTGCCGAGCGGGCAGGGGGGCGATGCCCAGGGCGCAGTGGCATTCGACGGCGTGCGCGCACAACTGCGCTGGGAGCACGAGGGCGCGGACTGGCGGCTCGACGCGCCGACGCTGCGCATGGTCCAGCACGGCCGCGAGCAGACGCTCGACGGGCTGGTGCTGGCCGGCGGCTCGCGCTACGCAATGCGCGCCGCACGCGTCGAGGTTGCGCCGCTGCTGGCGCTGGCCGCGCTCGGCGACGGCCTGTCGCCGTCGCTGCGCGACTGGCTGCAGGCCGCCGCGCCGCAGGCGGTCCTGGCCGATGTCGAGGTCGCCGCGTTGCCCGGCGGACCGGCCCGTGTGGCCGCGCGCATCGAGAACCTGGGATTTGCGCCAGTCGGAACCACGCCGGGCCTGCACGGGCTGACCGGCACCTTGGCCGGCGATGCCGATGGCCTGGTCTTCCGTCCCGATCCGCAGGCCCGGCCGGTGTTCGACTGGCCCAAGGGCTTCGGTGTGCCGCATCCGCTGCGGCTCGAGGGCGATATCGCCGCCTGGCGCGAGGACGGCGACTGGCGTGTCGAGACACCGGCGCTGCGGATCGAAGGCGAGGGCTATGCTGCGGACGTGCGCGGTGGCCTTGCCTTCCACGGCAATGGCACGCGCCCGCGTATCGATCTGGCGGCCGTCGTCGACCCGGCGCAGGTGCCGGTCGCCAAGAAATTCTGGGTGCGCCACGAAATGCCGGCGGCCGCGATGGACTGGCTGAACATGGCGCTGGTCGCCGGCACCGTCCGCGACGGGCGCGCGATCGTCTCCGGCGAGCTGGGCGACTGGCCCTTCGGCAGCGCCGACGGACACGATCGGCGGGGTGTGTTCGACGCACGGGCACGAATCGAGGACGCGACGATCCGCTTCCAGGACGACTGGCCGGCGCTGGAGCGCATGAGCGGGCGAGTGCGCTTCCTCAACGATGGGTTCTCGGTCGAAGACGCGCACGGCGAACTGGCCGGGGCGCCGGTGAAGACGATCGAAGCGGGCATGCGGCACTACGCGCACAGCCCGGTCGAGGTCCGTGCGACCACCCAAGCCGATGCCGGCGCGTTATTGACGTTGATGCGGCAAAGCCCGTTCCACGTCGAGCATGCCGAGACGCTCGACAACCTCGAGGTCGCTGGCCCGGCGCGCGTTGCGCTGACGCTGGCGGTGCCGCACGGCGCGCCGGTGCGGCTCGACGGCAGCGTGGCGCTGGACGGCGTGTCGGCGCGCGAAGGCCGTTTTGCGCTCGACTTCAGCGATGTGCGCGGCAGCGCACGCTTCGACCAGAACGGGTTTTCCGGCGAACGGCTGGCCGCCCGGACCGAGGGGCGCGTCGGCACGCTGGCGTTGCGCGCGGGCGAGGGCCATGTGCGCGACCGCGCCCAGGCGTTCGAGGCCGAACTCGACACCACACTCGCGGCCAGCGACTTGCTCGCACGCGCGCCCGATCTGGGCTGGTTGCGCCCGCATGTCGACGGCGCGGCGCCGTGGCAGGTGCAGGTCTCGGTGGCGCGTGCGCCTGCGCCGGGCCAGGCACCGGCGCGCCTGCTGCTGCGCTCGGATCTGGTCGGCACCGCGTTACGGCTGCCGGCGCCGCTGGCCAAGCCGGCCGGCGAAGCGTTGCGCACGACGATCGAAGCGCCGTTGCCGTTCGATGCCGGCGATATCGCGGTCGGATTCGGCGATCGGCTCGCGGTGCGCGCGCGTGCGCGCGATGCCGGGACCGGCGTGCGCCTGGCGTTCGGCAGCGCGCGCGTTGCCGAGGCGCCGCCAGTGTCGGGGATCGCGATCGGCGGACGCACTCCGGTCATTGAACTCGCCGACTGGATTGGCCTGGCGGCCGGCGGCGGCGACGGTGTGGATGCGCCGCGCCTGGTCGGCATCGATCTGACGGCACTGGATCTGCGTCTGCCCGGCGCCGGCTTCGGCCAGACCCGGATCACCGCAGTGCGTCAGGGCGCCGGCACCAGCCTGCGCTTCGATGGTGCGGCGCTGGCGGGGGGCGTGCGTGTGCCCGACGCCGACGGTGCGCCGGTGGTCGCAACGCTACAGCGCCTGCATTGGCCGATGCAGGCGCAGGCGCCGGCCGAGGAACCGCGGGCAGCGCAGCCGCCGGCGCCCTCCGGCGATGCCGACACGATCGATCCGGCGACGCTGCGGCCGATCCGGCTGGCGATCGAGGACCTGCGCGTCGGCCCGCTGCAGCTCGGCACCGCAGACGGCAGCCTGGTGCGTGTGCCCGGTGGCGTCGCGCTCGATCATCTGCGGGTGCAGTCGCCGCAGCACCGGATCGAGCTGCGCGGCCGCTGGACCGGACGCGGCACCGCTGCGCGGACAACGCTCGAGGCCGACCTGGAGAGCGACGATTTCGGCCGGCTGGCGTCCGGCCTGGGATTTGCCGGCAGTATCGTCGGCGGCCAGGGACGAGTGGACTTCGATGCCGCCTGGCCCGGTGCGCCCAATGCGTTCGCGGTCGCATCGTTGGAAGGCGCACTGCAGATGACGGTCAAGGACGGCCAACTGGTCGAGGTCGAGCCCGGGGCCGGACGTGTGCTGGGCCTGCTGAGCGTGGCCGAACTGCCACGCCGGCTGATGCTCGATTTCCGCGATTTCTTCAATCGCGGCTTCGGCTTCAGCCGGATCGCCGGCGAGATCCGCTTCGGCCAGGGCCTGGCCCGCAGCGACGGCGTGACGATCGACGGCCCCGCGGCGGAGATCCGCATCCGCGGCACCGCCGACCTGCAGGCGCGCACCCACGACCAGGACATCGAAGTGCTGCCCAAGACCGGCAACCTGCTGCCCGCTGTCGGCGCGCTGACCGCCGGTCCAGTGGGCGCGGCGGTGGGCGCGGTTGCCAATGCGGTGCTGCGGCGACCGCTGGCCGAGATGGGCGCGCGCAACTATCACGTCAGCGGCCCGTGGCAGGACCCCAAGGTCGAAGTGGTCGAGCGCCGTGACGTGCCGCCGCCCGAGGCGGCGCCGTCGCCGCCCACCGGCCCCTAGCCGGCGTCCGCGCCCCTCCAGGACGCGGCAGTGGGTTGCCATTCGTCCACCAGGCCCCACACTGCAGGGATGACCGATCTCTCCCCCGCGACCGGCGACGCGCTGGCGCTCGCGCAGTCCCGTCTGCTGTTGCCCGCCGGCCTCGACAGCGCCCATCTCGACCGTACCTTCTCCGCCTTGCTCGGCCCGGGCATCGACTTCGGCGACCTGTATTTCCAGCATGCGCGCCGCGAGAGCTGGTCGGTCGAGGACGGCATCGTCAAGAGCGGCTCGCATGCGATCGAGCAGGGCGTGGGTGTGCGCGCGATCAGCGGCGAGAAGACCGGCCTGGCGTACTCGGACGATATCGACGCGGTGGCGCTGCTCAGCGCCGCGCGTTCGGCGCGTGCGATCGCCCGCGACGGCCGCGCGCATGCCCCGCAGGCGCTGGTGCGTGCGCGTGCGCACGATCTTTATCCGTCCGGCGACCCGATCGACGCACTGGGCAGTGCGGAGAAGGTCGAGGCGTTGCGCCGGATCGACCGCTTCCTGCGTGCCGCTGATCCGCGCGTACAACAGGTGAGCGTCAGCCTGACGGGCGGCGTGGACACCATCCTGGTCGCGCGCAGCGACGGCGTGCTCGCCGGCGACGTGCGGCCGCTGGTCCGGCTCAACATCCAGGTGCTGGTCGAGCAGGATGGGCGCCGAGAGTCCGGCTATGCCGGCTACGGCGGGCGCTACAGCTATGCCGAGCTGCTCGGCGACGGACGCCCGGAGCACTTCGCGCGCGAAGCGCTGCGCCAGGCGCTGGTGAACCTCGAGGCGGTCGACGCCCCGGCCGGGGTGATGCCAGTCGTGCTCGGTGCCGGTTGGCCGGGCGTTTTGCTGCACGAGGCTGTCGGCCATGGCCTGGAAGGCGACTTCAACCGCAAGGGCACCAGCACCTACGCAGGTCGCGTCGGGCAGCGGGTGGCCGCGCCCGGGGTGACGATCGTCGACGACGGCACGCTGGCCGGTCGGCGTGGTTCGTTGAATGTCGACGACGAAGGCACGCCGACCCAGTGCACCACGCTGATCGAGGACGGCGTGCTGACCGGTTACATGCACGACACCCTCAACGCGCGCCTGAGTGGTATCGCCTCGACCGGCAACGGCCGCCGCGAGTCGTTCGCGCACCGGGTGATGCCGCGCATGACCAACACCTACATGCTGGCCGGCCGCGACGACCCGCAGGACATGATCCGGTCGGTGAAAAAGGGGCTGTACGCAGTCAACTTCGGCGGCGGCCAGGTCGACATCACCAGTGGCAAGTACGTGTTCTCGGCGACCGAGGCCTATCTGATCGAGGACGGCCGCATCACCGCGCCGGTCAAGGGCGCCACGCTGATCGGCAATGGCCCCGAGACGATGCAGCGCGTGCGCATGGTCGGCCACGACATGGCGCTCGACGACGGCGTGGGCATCTGCGGCAAGGACGGCCAGAGCGTCCCGGTCGGGGTCGGCCAGCCATCACTGCTGATCGACGGGCTCACCGTGGGTGGTACCCAAGCTTGAGCGTCGTGATGGATGGGGCGGGATGGCGGATGCCAACGCGCAGGTTCGGGCGCGCGCGGCCGGGCCGCGCAGTCGAATCGCCGGTCAGCGAGGGCGCTTCACGGCTGTTCGGTCTTCTGCGCCACCGTGTCGCGCAGCAGCCGGAACAGTTCCCGGAACGCCGCCGGCGGCTTGTTCTTGGCCCGCTCGGCCAGCGCGTTGCGCACCAGTTGGCGCAGGCGCTGGCGGTCGGCCTGCGGGTAGGCCTCCAGAAGTTCGGCCAGAGCGGCGTCGCCCTCGTCGAGCAGGCGCGTGCGCCAGCTCTCGGCGCGGTGCAGCATCGCGGTCTCGATGCGCGAGGCCTCGCCGCCGGCGTCGAGCGCGTCGCGGATCGCCTCCAGCGTCTCGTCTTCCTCCCGGCGCATCTGCTTGGCCAGAAACGCCATCTGCCGCTTGCGCGCGATGTGCGAGGTGATCCGGCGCGTTTCGGCGATGTGCGGCAGCAGCGTGTCGGGTACCGGCAGTTTCGCCAACCGCCCCTCGGGCAGCGCCACCAGCGCCTCGGCCAGCGACAACACTTCCAGCGCCTCGCGGCGCTGCTGCTTGCGGCTCGGGCCCAGGTACTCGCCGCTGTCTTCGTCTATGCCTCTCATCGCAACAGGATAAGCCATTGACCATGTCCCCATCGCAGATCGCCGACCGCGTGGCGGGCGACGACTCCCTCGCCCGGCTCGACGCACTGACCGAGCTGTCGCAGCGCCTGCTCGAGCGCTGCCGGGCCCAGGGCGCGACTCAGGCCGAAGTCGCCTGCTCGGAAGATGCCGGCCTCAACGTCGACGTGCGCATGGGCGAGGTCGAGACGGTCGAGTCCACCCAGGATCGCGGTATCGCGGTGACGGTCTACTTCGGCCGCCGCAAGGGCAGCGCGAGCACCGCGGATCTGCGCGAGGAGAGCCTGGCGGCGACCGTCGACCAGGCCTGCGCGATCGCCCGCTTCACCGAGGACGACCCCGCCGCGGGCCTGGCCGACGCCGCGCTGATGGCGCGGCCGGGTGCCGATGGCCGCTTCCCCGAGTTCGACGCCTGGCATCCCTGGACGCTCGACGCCGATCGCGCGGTCGACCTGGCGCTGGCCTGCGAAACCGCGGGGCGCGACACCGACGCACGGATCGGCAACTCCGACGGCGCCTCGGTCTCGACTGCGCGTGCGCTGCACGTCTACGCCAACAGCCACGGGTTCGTCGGCGCCGAGCGCAGCAGCCACCACAGCATCGGCTGCGCGCTGATCGCAGGCAGCGGCGAGCAGATGCAGCGCGACGGCTGGTACAGCGTGGCGCTGGCGGCCGACGACCTGGAGCCGGCAGCGGCGATCGGCCGCCGCGCCGCGCAGCGCACGCTCGCGCGTCTCGATCCGCGGCCGGTGCCGACCGGCAGCTACCCGGTGCTGTTCCAGGCCGAGGTCGCCCGGTCGCTGGTCGGGCACCTGCTCGGCGCGGTCTCGGGCGGTGCGCTGTACCGGCGTGCCAGCTTCCTGCTCGACAGCGCCGGCACCCAACTGTTTCCCGACTGGTTCTCGATCCACGAGCGGCCGTTCCTGGCGCGTGGGTTCCAGTCCGCTGCGTTCGATGCCGAAGGCGTGGCGACCCGCGAGTCGCCGCTGGTCGAGGCCGGCGTGCTGCAGCGCTACATCCTCGGCAGCTACTCCGCGCGCCGGCTCGGTCTGCAGACCACCGCCAACGCCGGTGGCGTGCACAATCTGGAGATCGCCGCCAATGCCGGCGACCTCGATGCGATGGTGCGCGGCATGGGACGCGGGCTGCTGGTGACCGAACTGATGGGGCAGGGCGTCAATGCGGTGACGGGCGACTATTCGCGCGGCGCGGCCGGGTTCTGGATCGAGGGCGGCGAGATCCGGCACGCGGTCGACGGGATCACCATCGCCGGCAATCTGAAACAGATGTTCGCCAGCATCGAAGCGGTGGGCACCGATGTCGACCCGCGTTCGCATGTCCGTACCGGCTCGATGCTGATCGGCAGGATGACGGTTGCCGGCACGGATTGACGTATGCTCGCACCGCCAGCTGCGGCGGCGATCGTCGCCCGGCCCAGCGCATCTTCTTCCACCTTGCCTATGGGGACTTTGCAATGAACGATTTCGACCCGGCACCGGCCGTGGCCGCCACCCAGGACGACCGCACGTTCGCGATGCTCACGCATCTGTCGTGCATCATCTTCGGCTTCATCGTGCCGCTGATCATGTGGCTGGTGCACAAGGACCGGCCCGAAAAGGCCTTCGTCACCGACCAGGCCAAGGAAGCGTTGAACTTCCAGATCACGCTGACCATCGGCTACGTCATCGGCATGGTGCTGACGATCATCCTGATCGGCGGCCTGATCAACCTGGTGCTGTGGATCCTGTGTGTGGTGTTCAGCATCATCGCCGCGCTCAAGGCCAAGGACGGCGTGGCCTATCGCTACCCCTTCGCGCTGCGTCTGATCAGCTGATCGGCACGCACCGCAGCCTCCCGAACCCCGGCCCTTGTGCCGGGGTTTTTCGTTCTTCGCCAGCGTGAGGGAATGCGCGCCCTTCCAAAACCGGGGTTTTTGCTTGGCGCGATCTTCCAATCTCAGGACGATCCCCGTCGTCGTATCGCCCCTGCCATCCGTTGGGTGCCATCGGTTGGGTGCCATCCGTTGGCTTGCGCCGTCGACGCGCGGCGCCATGATGGGCCTGTCCCTCGACGCTTCTGGAGACCCCCATGTACGCTTCGACGCTCCCCCAGGCCCCGCCTGCCATCGCCAGTCGGCAATGGGCCGCCGGCACGCACATCGGCGCGCTGGTGCTCGCCTTGTTGACGAGTTGGATGTCCGGCGTGGCCGGCATCGTCGTCGCCGGCACCGTCTATCTGGTCAAGCGCGACGACGATGCCTTCGTCGCCGACCATGCGCTGGAAGCGCTGAACTTCAACCTGAGTATGTTCCTCTACGCCTGCGTCCTCGGCGTGACCGGCCTCGTGCTGCTGGGCATGACGGTGCTGACGCTGGGCATCGGGGCGATCGTGGCGTTGCCGCTCGGGCTGCTGCTGGTGCTGGGCGCAGTCGCCCTCGCGGTGCTCTGGCTGGTCTGCGGCATCGTGGCGGCGGTCAAGGCCTGGAACGGCGAGACCTATCGCTATCCGCTGACGCTGCGCCTGATCGGCTGATCGCCGCGCAGCCCGCTCGGTGCCGCGTGCGGCATCGGGCGGGCTCGCGTGCATCAGCCCGTGGCGTCTCCGCTCGTTTCGATCAGGTCCAGCACCATGTCGTAGCGGTCAAGGTCGGGGCCATAGCCGTCGGGCGTGACGCGCTCGACCCGGAAGCCGAACCGCGCGTAGAAGGCGCATGTGTGCTGGCTGGTGTCCAGCACGATGCGTTCGATGCCCGGCGTGCGCCGACACCATGCGATGCGCGCCTCGAGCAGGCGTCGTCCCAGCCCCTGGCGGTGATGGTCGCGCGCGACCATGCCCCAACACAGGCTTGCGTGCCGCCCGTCATCGTTCTGGGCATGGCCGCCGCAGGCGAGCAGGCGGCCATCGCGCTCGACGACCAAGAAATGCCAGGCCGTGGCATGTCGCGACAGGAAGCGCGCGAAATCGTCGCGCTCGGCGCGGTCGAAGAACGTCGGGCAGTTGCCGTCGAACAAGGCCAGGCAGGCATCGAAGTCGGACGGGGCGTAGGGGCGAAGCGTGATCATGCGCGGCCAGCGCTCGTCTGCAGGGACATGCCGGCCAGTGGGCCGCGGGTGTGGGTTGCGCGGCTGGCCTACCCGGCTCAGTGGTCGCGTTCGATGGCCTGCCGGCCGAGTTCGGCCAGCGGTGCGGCGGCATCGCCGAACGGTGCCAGCGCCTCGCGCATGCGCGAGGCGAGCTCGGAGAGCCGCGCGCGCGAGGCGTCGGCGCCGATCAGCGCAGGGAACGTCGCCTTGTCCTGGGCCACGTCCTTGCCCGCGGTCTTGCCCAGCGTCGCGCTGTCGCCCTCGATGTCGAGCAGGTCGTCGCGGATCTGGAAGGCGAGGCCGAGTGCGGTCGCGAACTCGTCGAGCCGGGCGCGCGTCGCGGCATCGACGTCGGCGGCCAGTGCCCCGAGCGCAACCGCCGCACGCAGCAGCGCGCCGGTCTTGAGCGCGTGCAGACGTTCCAGGCCTGCGATGTCGCGCGCACCGCCGCCGCCGGTCGCGGCCAGATCGATCGCCTGGCCGCCGCACATGCCCAGCGCGCCCGATGCCGATGCCAGCCGCGCGACCATCGCCAGCCGCGTTTCGGCCGCAAGTGGCGCCTCGGCGAGCACCGAGAACGCCAAGGTCTGCAAGGCGTCGCCAGCGAGGATGGCGGTGGCTTCGTCGAAGGCGACGTGCACGGTCGGCTGGCCGCGACGCAACGCGTCGTCGTCCATCGCCGGCAGGTCGTCGTGGACCAGCGAATAGGCGTGCACGAGTTCGACCGCGACTGCCGGCGCATCGGCCTGCGCGGGCGCGGCGCCGAAGGCCGCCGCGGTGGCGTGGACCAGCAGCGGGCGCATGCGTTTGCCGCCGAGCAGCACCGCATGACGCATCGCTGCATCCAGCCGCGGTTCGCCGCCTGCGGCGGTGTCGAGTGCGCGCTGCAACGCGGTGTCGGTGCGGGTGCGCCAATCGCCGATGCGAGCGGCGATCTCGCCGACGGAATCAGGCATCGGGATCGTCGACCTGCTCGCCGCCGAACGGCTGGCTGCGCTCGGGGGCGGCCGGGTCGCTGAGCAGGCGCACGCGCTGTTCGGCGTCCTCGAGCGCCTGGCGGCAGCGGCGGTACAGGCCGACACCGCGCTCGTAGGCGCCGAGCGATTCCTCCAGGCTCAACTCGCCGCCCTCCATGCGTTCGACCAGGGCTTCGAGCTGGCCCAGGGCGTTTTCGAAGTCGGCGACCGGGGACGGATCCTGGGCGGGCGGGGCGGGCGTGGAAGCGGATTTGGCCATGCCGCGATTCTAAGCGATGACGCCTGGGCGAGGGCTGAGTGCGGCCCTCACCGCAGCGACAGATCGTCCGGTTCGTCGTGTGCTGTCGCTGCGTGCTCCCAACGCAAGCGGCGGCCGCCATCGCGCAGCCAGGCTTGGAATGCGCCGTCGAGGACGAGGTCGCCGGCCGCGAGCAATCGGCCACTGGCATCGACCAGCAGCGGTAATCGTTCGCGACGCCAGAGCGGTACCGCGCGATCCTGCAGTACGTGCTTGAGCGTATGCGAATGCGTCCGGCCGGGCAGTACGATCCGCTCGCCGCCGCGCCGGGCCCGGACCTGCCAATCCAAGGGCGCGTCCGGCGGTGGCCCGTGCAGGTGCAGCCGGTCGCCGCCGGGCAGCGTGAGCGGCGCAGTGCCGGCCCAGTCGACGGCGAAATCGCGCGGCAGCGGTGCGCGCTGCGCCCCTGCGTGCAGCAGGTCGCGCCAGCGCTGCAGTCGGCACCCCGCCCAGTCGAACTGGGGGCTGCGATCCCCGGCAGGCGCTTGCAGTGTGGCCTCGCACCAGGCGCTGCCCTGGCGCGGCAGCGGCGGCAGGCCCAGCGCCGCGATCCAGCGCCGCAGCACGCGCGCACGGC
This sequence comes from Xanthomonas citri pv. mangiferaeindicae, assembly GCA_002240395.1. Taxonomy (NCBI): domain Bacteria; kingdom Pseudomonadati; phylum Pseudomonadota; class Gammaproteobacteria; order Lysobacterales; family Lysobacteraceae; genus Xanthomonas; species Xanthomonas citri. The sequence goes on along the minus strand of CP016836.1, from coordinate 222,647 downwards.
GCGCGGTCGGCAGGGTCCGCAGCCGGGCCATGTCCAGCGTTGCCGGGTCGGACGTGCGCACCTTGGCCAGGGCGGCGGTGTCTTCGTCGTCGAGCAGGGCGACCGTCGCGTGCTGCAGCGTCGCGACATCGGCCAGCACGGCGTCGGCCTGCGGCCAGCGTGTGCGCAGCAGCGGCAGGACGCGATTGCGCAGGAAGTTGCGGTCGGCGTCGTCGGCGGTATTGCTCGGATCTTCGATCCAGTGCAGTCCGTGGCGCATGGCATAGGCCAGCAGGTGCGCGCGCGGGACCGCCAGCAACGGCCGCCACAGCCAGCCTGTGCCGAAGGGCCGCAGCGGCCGCATCGCCGCCAGGCCGTCGGGACCGGCGCCGCGCAACGCGCGCAGCAGCACGGTCTCGGCTTGGTCGTCGCGGTGATGCGCGAAGACCGCGACCGCGGCCGGCGGCAGCCGGGCCTGCAGCGCGGCATGGCGGGCCGCGCGTGCCGCCGCTTCCAGACCCTCGCCGCCCGCGCGCACGACCGTCACGCGCAACACGTCGCAGGCGATGCCGAGCGCGGCACAGACGGCCTCGCAATGCGCGGCCCAGGCCTCGGCCTGCGGCTGCAGGCCGTGGTGCACATGCAGCGCGACCAAGCCGCGTGCGCCCACGCGCGCATCGTGCGCGAGCAGGTGCAGCAGGGCGGTCGAGTCGAGGCCACCGCTGAACGCCACGTGCAGCGGTCCGTCGCCGGGCGGCGCGGGCAGCGTCGGGTCTGGGAACGGCGCGGACATCCGCGCATGGTGCCACGCGACCGGAATGCAGCGATCCGACCGCGTGGTCGCGGAGGTGGGGGCGCTGGGCCTACAGTCGGCGACCCGCCTGCAGGAACCTGCAATGTCCGACTTGTTCTCTCCGCTGGCGCAACGCGCGCTGACGTTGCGTAACCGCATCGCGGTCTCGCCGATGTGCCAGTACAGCGCCGTCGACGGGATGCCCGACCACTGGCATCTGGTGCACCTGGGCAGCCGCGCGGTCGGCGGCGCCGGCCTGGTGATCGCCGAGGCCACGGCGGTACTGCCCGAAGGTCGCATCTCGCCCGACGATGTCGGTCTGTGGAACGACGCGCAGACGCAGGCCTGGGCGCCGATCGCGGCGTTCGTGCGCGCGCAGGGCGCGGTGCCGGGTGTCCAGTTGGCGCACGCCGGTCGCAAGGCGAGCACCTACGCGCCGTGGCGGGGCCATGGCGCGGTTGCGGAGGCTGATGGGGGCTGGCAGGTCGTCGCGCCCTCGGCGTCGGCCTACAGCGCGCGCTATCCCGCGCCGGTCGCACTCGATGCCGATGGCATCGGCGGCGTCGTCGCGGCATTCCGCGCGGCCGCGCAGCGTGCGCTCGCCGCCGGTTTCGAGCTGGTCGAACTCCACGCCGCCCACGGCTATCTGCTGCACCAGTTCCTCTCGCCACTGTCGAACACGCGCGACGATGCCTGGGGCGGCAGCTTCGAAGGCCGGACGCGTCTGGTGCTGGAGGTCGTCGATGCGGTGCGCGAGGTCTGGCCCGAGCGCTTGCCGCTGTGGCTTCGGCTCTCGGCGACCGACTGGGTCGAGGGCGGCTGGGACATCGAGCAGAGCGTCGCATTGGCGCGCCTGCTGGCGCCGCGCGGGGTCGACCTGCTCGACGTGTCGTCGGGCGGCCTGTCGCCCGACCAGAAGATCGAGGTCGGTCCCGACTATCAGGTGCCGTTCGCCCGCCGCATCCGCGCCGAGGCCGGCATCGCGACCGGTGCAGTCGGATTGATCACCACGCCCGAGCAGGCCGAGCGCATCGTCGCCGACGGCGACGCGGACGTGGTGCTGCTGGCGCGCGAGTTGCTGCGCGATCCCTACTTCCCCAGGCGCGCGGCCCAGGTGCTGGGCGCGGCGCTCGAACCGCCGGCGCAGTATCAGCGCGCCTGGTGACGGCGCGCGTCGTTCGGGGCGTGCGGTGCGGACGGGCGGATACCCGTCCCGCCGCGGTCACGCCGCCTCGTAGGCGCCGTAGCTGCGCAGACGCTCGTAGCGGCGCTGCAGCAGGGTCTCGACCGGCAACTGCTCGAGCTGGTCGAGCTCGTTCATCAGCACCGCCTTGAGCCGCGTCGCGGTCTGTCGAGGATTGCGGTGCGCCCCGCCGATCGGCTCGCGCACAACCTTGTCGATCAATCCCAGCTGCTTGAGCCGCTTGGCGGTCAGGCCGAGCTGTTCGGCGGCATCGCGCGCCTTGGCCGCGTCCTTCCACAGGATCGACGCGCAGCCCTCGGGCGAGATCACCGAATAGGTGCTGTATTCGAGCATCACCGTGCGGTCACCCACGCCGATCGCCAGTGCGCCGCCCGAGCCGCCTTCGCCGATGACGGTGCAGATGATCGGGATGCGCAGCTCGGCCATCTCCATCAGATTGCGCGCGATCGCTTCGGACTGGCCGCGTTCTTCGGCGCCGATGCCCGGATAGGCACCGGGCGTGTCGATGAAGGTCAGCAGCGGCAGCTTGAAGCGCTCGGCCATCTTCATCAGCCGCAGCGCCTTGCGGTAGCCCTCCGGCCGCGGCATGCCGAAGTTGCGCCGCACCTTGGTCTTGGTGTCGCGGCCCTTCTGGTGGCCGATGATCATGACGCTGCGCCCATCGATGCGGCCCAGGCCGCCGACGATCGCGGCATCGTCGCCGTAGGCGCGATCGCCGGCCAGTTCCTCGAACTCGTCGCAGAACGTGCGGATGTAGTCGTTGGTGTAGGGCCGCTGCGGGTGGCGCGCCAACTGCGAGACCTGCCACGGGGTCAGGTCGCGGAAGATGTGCGCGGTGCGCTTGCGCAGCTTGTCGCGCAACGTGGCCAGTTCGGCGTCGATGTTGACGGCCGGGCCATCGCTGGCCTGGCGCAGTTCCTGGATCTTGGCTTCCAGGTCGGCGATGGGCTGCTCGAAATCGAGGTAGTTCGGGTTCATGACGCGCCGTCGGGTGACTTGGGGGAAAGTGTAGCCGACCGGCCCCCGGCGCCCCGTACGGCGGGGTGCGTTGGGGTGGCCGGGCGGTCGGGCCTCACCGGGGCAGGACCAGCGCGCCGGCGCCCATCAGCCGCGCGTAGAGGTCGATGAAATCGTTGTAGGCCTGATTGTCGGCGGGGCTCTGGTCCACGTGCAGCATCGCGGTCGCGCCGGTGATGGCCATCATGGCCTCGTGCGAGCGCTTGCGCACCGCCTCGCAGTCGCCCGCATCATGGACCTGCAGGCGCTGCGCATACGCCTCGCGCAGCGGCGCCGAATGGGGCTCGAACGTCTGCGGCAGCGGCGGCAGCTCGGCCGGCGCGGTCTCCAGCGCCCGTGCCGGCTGCACGTAACCGTCCGGGTGCAGCCGCGCGAACTCGCCTTGACGGTCGCTGGCGTCCTCGATGTAGTCGATGAAGGCCTGCGGGGTGAACAGCTTGGTGCTGATCTTGCCGCCGTTCTCCGGAATCCGCGCCACGGTCTGTTGCTTGGGGAACGCCTCGCGGACGCCGAAGTCCCAGGTCCGGTCGATGAACAGGCCGGTGTACTGCTCGAAGGGCCCCTCGTAGACCGCATCGCCGAGTTCCACGGTGGCGATCGCCGCGCCGAAGTTGCGCAGCTTGGAGGCGTCGGCGACATAGATCTCGCGGGCCAGCACGTAGTCCGACAGGGTCGGGTTGATCAACGTGCCACGCTCGGCGCCGCAGACCGAGATCCGGACCTCGCCGGTGCGGTCGGTGCGCAGCGTGTGCGGACCGGCGTCGAGTTCCAGCGCCGCGCTCGTGCCGGCCGCCACCTCGTGGGTCTTGCCGTCGATAGTGACCTTGACCGGCGTGTCGGTGGGGTTGTCGATCTCGAAGGAGGGCGTGGAAGGGCTGCAGGCGGCGAGCAGCAACACTGCGCTCGCCGCGGCGAAGGATCGGATCATCGTCGTCTCTCTGGGACGGGGGAGGGGGTGGGCCTTCAGCCAGCCCGGTTCAGTGCGCCCATGGCTTGCTCATGTCGAGCCGGGCGACCCGCACGCCCGGCTGCGCGCGCAATGTGCCGGGTAGCTCGGCGTCGGCGCGGATGCCATGGCTGCCGTTGACCTCGAGCGTGCCGGCCGCGCCGGCGGGCAGCAGCAGGTCCAGGCGCAGCGCAGTCTTGCCGGGCCGGTGTTGCGCCAGCACCTGTTCGATCCGCGCCATCGTGCCGGGCACGCGCAGGTCCAGGCGCAGCGACAGCCGACGCGCGTGCTCGGGGCAGACCGCGTGGAAATCCCAGCAGCGCTTGACCCGCAGCGCGAAGCCACCGCTGAACTCGTCTTCGCGCAGGCCGCCCTCGACGATCAGGATGCGGTCGCGGGTCAGCAGGTGCGCGTATTCGGCGCTGGTCTCGGAGAAGAAGCCGCACTCGAGCCGGCCACGGCCGTCCTCGAGCAGCACGAAGGCCTGCGCATCGCCGCGCTTGCGCATCGACGACACCTGACCGGCGACGATGACCTGGGTCTCGGGCCTCCAGCTGTTGCCGCCGGCCTTGGCGTCGCGCGCCGCCCACAGGCTGTCGAGCTGGCCGAGGTCGGTGCCCACCAGCGCCTGCAACTCCTCGCGGTAGGGGTCGAGCGGATGGCCGCTGAGGTAATGGCCGAGCGTCTCGCGTTCGCCGTCGAGCTTCTGCCGCAGCGGCCATTCCTCGCATTCGGGCAGATCGATGTGCAGCACATCGTCGCCGCCCATGGCGCTGCCGAACATGTCGACGATGCCGGCGCTGCGGTTGCGCGCGAGCTGGTCGGTGGCCTTGATCGCCTCGGGCAGTTGCAGCATCAGCGAGGCGCGGTTGCGGCCCAGCGCGTCGAGCGCGCCGGCATTGATCAGCGCTTCGAGCGTGCGCTTGTTCAGGCGCTGCGAGTCGACCCGGCGGCAGAAGTCGAGCAGGTCGGTGTAGACCCCGCCACGCTCGCGCGCCTCGACCACGTTCTCGCAGGCGCCGCGGCCCACGCCCTTCACCGCGCCCAGGCCGTAGCGGATCGTCGTCGGGTCGATCGCCTCGAACATGTAGGCCGAGGCGTTGACGTCAGGCGGCAGCACCTCCAGGCCCATCGCCCGCGCCTCGGTCAGAAAGCCGGTGACCTTGTCGGTGTTGTCCATGTCCGAGGACAGCACCGCGGCCATGAACTCGGCCGGGTAGTGCACCTTGAGCCACGCGGTCTGGTAGGCGACCAGCGCATAGGCGGCCGAGTGCGACTTGTTGAAGCCGTACTCGGCGAACTTCTCCATCAGGTCGAAGATCGAGGTGGCGACCTTGGGGTCGACGCCGTTCGCGGCCGCGCCGGCCTCGAACTTGGCGCGCTCCTTGGCCATTTCCTCGGCCTTCTTCTTGCCCATTGCGCGGCGCAGCAGGTCCGCGCCGCCCAGCGAATAGCCGGCCAGGACCTGGGCGATCTGCATCACCTGTTCCTGGTAGACGATGACGCCGTAGGTGGGCGAGAGCACCGGCTCGAGCGAGGGGTGCGGATAGGTCACGTCCGTGCGGCCGTGCTTGCGGTCGACCCATTCCTTGTCCATCCCCGAACCCAGCGGGCCGGGACGGAACAGCGCCGCGAGCGCGATGATGTCCTCGAACGTGTCGGGTTGCGCGCGCTTGAGCAGTTCGCGCATACCGCGCGATTCGAACTGGAACACCGCGACCGTATCGCCGCGAGCGAACAGCTCGTAGGACGCGACGTCGTCGAGCGGCAGCGCGGCGATGTCGAGTGGCGCCTCGCCGGCGGCCGCGCGCCGCCGATTGATCGCCTTGACCGCCCAGTCGATGATGGTGAGCGTGCGCAGGCCCAGGAAGTCGAACTTCACCAGGCCCACCGATTCCACGTCGTCCTTGTCGAACTGGGTGACCGGGTTGCGGCCGCGGCCGCCCTCGTCGTGTTCGGCGAACAGCGGGCAGAAATCCGACAGCGGCGAGGGCGCGATGACCACGCCGCCGGCGTGCTTGCCGGCGTTGCGGGTCAGGTCCTCGAGCTGCAGCGCAAGATCCAGCAGGTCGCGGACATCGTCCTCGTCGTTGTAGCGCGCGATCAGTTCGTCCGAGCGCCAGGCATCGTCGCTGCGCGACTTCTCGGTCCGGCCCAGCGCATCCTCCAGGCCGATGCCCAGGGTCATCGGCACCAGCTTGGAGATGCCGTCGACCATGCCGTAGGGAAAGCCCAGCACGCGGCCGGTGTCGCGCACGACCGCCTTGGCGGCCATCGTGCCGTAGGTGATGATCTGGCTGACGCGGTCGCGGCCGTACTTGGCGGCAACGTAGTCGATGACCTCGTCGCGCCGGTCCATGCAGAAGTCGATGTCGAAGTCGGGCATCGACACGCGTTCGGGATTGAGGAAGCGCTCGAACAGCAGGTCGTAGGGCAGCGGGTCGAGATCGGTGATCTTCAGCGCCCAGGCCACCAGCGAGCCGGCGCCCGAACCGCGGCCCGGACCGACCGGGATGTCGTGCTCCTTGGCCCACTTGATGAAGTCCGAGACGATCAGAAAGTAGCCCGGGAACCCCATCTTGCAGATGACGTCGAGCTCGACGTCGAGCCGCTCGAAATAGCTTTCGCGGGTGTGCCCGGGCGCCAGCGGATACTTCGCCAGCCGCTCCTCCAGGCCCTCGCGCGACTGCACCCGGATCCAACTGTCGAGGGTTTCCTCGGCGGGCACCGGATAGGCGGGCAGGTAATAGGTGCCCAGGCGCAACTCGAGGTTGCAGCGCTGCGCCAGCGCCAGCGTGTTGTCGATCGCGTCGGGCGCATCGGCGAACAGCGCGGCCATCTCGTCGGCCGACTTGAAGTATTGCTCGCGGGTGTACAGCTTCGGCCGTCGCGGGTCGTCGAGCACCCGACCGGTGGCGATGCACACGCGCGCCTCGTGCGCATCGAAGCCCTCGGCATCGAGGAAGCGCACGTCGTTGCCGGCCACCACCGGCAGCGACAGATCGGACGAGACCTGCATCGCGAGCGCGTTGTGGACGGTTTCCTCGTCGAAGCCGCAGCGGGTGAGTTGCAGGAACAGCCGCTCGTCGAACACCTCGCGCCATTGCGCGTACCACTGCCGTGCCAGGTCCTCGCGGCCGCCGGTGAGCAGCCGTGCGGCCGGGCCATGGCGGCCGGCGATCGCGAACAGGCCGGCATTGCACTCGCGCAGCCAGTCGGGCCGCACCACCACGCCGTCGGTCCGGTGGCCTTCCATCCAGGCCCGCGTGAGCAGACGCGACAGCGACAGGTAGCCGTCGTGGTCGCGGCACAACAGCGTCAATGTCGAAGTCGGCTCGTCGCCTTCGGCCAGCGAGATGTCGGCGCCCATGACCGGCTTGATGCCGGCGCCTTCGGCCGCGCGATAGAACTTCACCAGCGCGAACAGATTGTTGCGGTCGGTCAGCGCGACCGACGGTTGCCCGAGCTCGGCGCAGCGTTTGACCAGCGCCTTGATCCGGATCGTCGAATCGGCGAGCGAGTATTCGCTGTGGACGTGGAGGTGGACGAAGCGCGCGGGCATTGCAGGGGCGAGGCGGCCGGAGCGTCAGGGTAGGGCCGGGGCCGGGGGCGGACAAGGCTTGACAGCCGGGCGACCGCGGCGCGGCGCGGCCGGGCGGCCGCCGCGGGGAGGTCGGCGTTCAGGCCAGCACGGGCGTGTCGAACAGATCCGCCAGTGCGGGCGCCGTGGGCGCGGGCGCAAGCAGCCGAGACACCGGCGCGAAGCTGCGCCGGTGGTGGATACACGGGCCGTGGCGCTCGAGCGCGGCGAAATGCGAGGGGGCGCTGTAGCCCTTGTGGCGATCGAAGCCGTAGGCCGGGAACTGCGCATGCAGCGCGACCATCGCGCGGTCGCGCGCGACCTTGGCCAGGATCGAGGCGGCCATGATCGCTTCCTCGCTGGCGTCGCCGCCGACGATCGCACGCGCCGGGCACGGTAGCCCGGGCGGCAGCCGATTGCCGTCGACGAGCACGCGCTCGGCGGCCGGGGCCAGCGCCTGCACCGCGCGGGTCATGCCGGCGTGCGTGGCGTGGTAGATGTTGATGCGGTCGATTTCCTCGACGCCGACGAACTCGATCCGCCAGGCCAGCGCGCGCTCGACGATCTGCGGATACAGTGCCTCGCGGCGCTTTTCGGTCAACTTCTTGGAATCGTCGAGGCCGGCGATCGGGCGCTTGGGATGCAGCACCACGGCCGCGACCACGACCGGGCCGGCCAGTGGGCCGCGCCCGGCCTCGTCGACGCCGGCCACGCGCAGGCGCCGGGTCATCGCAGCGCCCCTTGTTGAGGGGCGACCGGCAAGGCCGGCGGCGCGAGCTGCGCCACGGCCTCGGCGGCGCTCGCCGAGGCGCCCTGGCGCAACTGCAGGTGCAGGTCGCGGTACACCGGTTGCAGCGCGGCGCGGGCCGCCGGATCGTCGAACCAGTGCAGCACCGCGTCGGCCAGCCGCTCGGGCGTGCAGTCCTCTTGGATCAGTTCGGGCACGATCGTGCGGCCGGCGAGCATGTTCGGCAGCGAATAGCGGTCGACCTTCATGAGCTTCAGCAGGCGCACGACGAATGCCGTGCTCGGCGCGATGCGATAGCCCACGACCATCGGCCGCTTGGCCAGCAACGCCTCGAGGGTCGCGGTGCCCGAGGCCAGCAGCACGACGTCGGAGGCGACCATCGCGGTGCGCGCCTGACCGTCGAGGACCCGCACGTGGAGTGCGGCGAACCGCGGCTGCGCCAGCAAGGCGTCGATCGCTGCGCGGCAGGCGGCATTGGCCGCGGGCACGACGACGCGCAGTCCCGGCAGCGCGGCCGCGACGCGCGCGGCCGCGTCGAGGAACACCTCACCCAGTCGGGCGATCTCACCCAGCCGGGAGCCCGGCAGCACCGCCAGCACCGGCGCGTCGCCGTCGAGCGCAAGCGCCCGGCGCGCGGCCTCGCGGTCGGGTTCGAGCGCGAGCATCTCGGCCAGCGGATGGCCGACGAAGCGCGCATCGACGCCGTGCGCGGCGTAGATCGGCGGCTCGGTGGGGAACAGGCACAGCACTCGGTCGGCGCTGCGTCCGATCTTCGCCGCGCGGCCCTGGCGCCAGGCCCAGATCGATGGGCTGACGTAGTGCACGGTGCGGATGCCGTGCTGCTTGAGCGTGCGTTCGAGCCCGAGATTGAAGTCCGGTGCGTCGATGCCGACGAACACATCCGGCCGCCAGGCCAGCAGACGCGTGCGCAGCGCGCGGCGCAGCCGCAGCAAGCGCGGCAGATGCCGCAGCACCTCGCTCAAGCCCATGACCGCCAGTTCCGAGGCGTCGTACCAGGTCGTCATCCCGGCCGCGCGCATCGCATCGCCGCCGACGCCGACGCACTCGATATCAGGGTGGGCCGCCCGCAAGCGTTCGATCAGCCCCGCACCGAGCAGGTCGCCGGAGGCTTCGCCGGCGACCAGTGCGACGCGAAGCGTGGGCTCGGCGGCGCGCTGGGACGGCGGGGGCGTCTGGATTGGGGAGTGGGGATGCGACACGGCAGATCGAGGGCGTTCGGACCCGGGCATTGTGCCCGCTCGATGCCCGAATCCCGAAGTCCCGATCCGGGCCTCAGCGCAGCAACGGCCGCTCGCCGGCGTCGATGAACGCGAGCATCGCACGGACATCGGCGCTATCGCGCGCCCATTCCGCCAGTCGAGCGCGGGCGGCCTCGAGCGGCTCGCCCGAGACGTACAGCGCACGATAGGCACGCTTGATCGCAGCGGTGCGCTCGGCATCGAAGCCGCGGCGCTTGAGGCCCTCGGCGTTGATGCCGCGCGGGCGGCCGTAGCCGTCCTGGGCGACCATGACGAACGGCGGCACGTCGCCGTTGACGAATGCGCCCATGCCGATGAATGCGTGCGCGCCGATCCGGCAGAACTGGTGGATGCCGACGAAGCCGCTGAGGATGACGTGATCGCCGACCTCGACATGGCCAGCCAACGTGGCGTTGTTGGAAAACACGCAGTGGTTGCCGACGATGCAGTCGTGGGCGACGTGGGTGTAGGCCAGCAGCCAGTTGTCGTCGCCGATGCGGGTCACGCCGCCACCGTCGCCGGTGCCGCGGTTGATCGTGACGAACTCGCGGATGGTGTTGCGATCGCCGATGGTCAGCTCGACCCGCTCGCCGCGGAACTTCTTATCCTGCGGTTCGCCGCCGATCGCGGCATGGCCGTGGACGCGGTTGTCGTGCCCGATCATGGTCGGGCCGTGGATGCTGCAATGCGGCCCGATCACCGTGCCATCGCCGATCTCGACCTCGGGGCCGATGATCGTGAACGCCCCGACGCGCACGCCGGCGCCGAGCTTGGCGCCGGGATCGACGACGGCCGTGGCGTGGATCGCGGCCTCGGTCATCGTCAGTCCTTCACTTCCGCGCACAGGATGTCCGCGCACGCGGCCTGCTGGCCGTCGACGCGGGCGATGCCGCTGTAGAGCGTCATGTTGCGGATCTCGCGCTTGATGCTCACGTCCAGCTCCAGCCGGTCGCCAGGCACCACCATGCGCGAGAACTTCGCCGCATCGACCTTGACCAGGTACGACAGCGCGCCCTCGCTGGTGCGGCTGCGGCTGAGGTGGCTCAGGATGCCGCCGGCCTGCGCCAGCGCCTCGATCACCAGCACGCCCGGCATCACCGGATGGTCGGGGAAATGGCCCTGGAAGAAGTGCTCGTTGGCCGAGACGTTCTTGTAGCAGAGCACGCGCTTGCCCGATTCGAACTCGACGACGCGGTCGACGAGCAGGAACGGGTAACGGTGCGGCAGCAGCTTGCGGATGCCGCCGATATCGATCGGCAGCGTCAGGTCCAACGTCATTCATCCCCCTTTGCGCGCGCGCCGATGCGGCGGGCGAGCGAATCGAGCTGGCGGATCCGCACGGCATTCTTGCGCCATTCCCGAGTGGGCTGGGCGGGAATGCCGGACGAGTACTCGCCCGGCTCGGTGATCGAAGCCGACACCATCGTCATCGCGTGGACGACGACCTTGTCGCAGATTTCAAGATGGCCGGCCACGCCGACCTTGCCGGCCAGCATGCAGTAGCGGCCAATGCGGGTGCTGCCGGCGATGCCGACGCAACCGGCGATCGCGGTATGCGCGCCGATGTGGACGTTGTGCGCGACCTGGATCAGGTTGTCCAGGCGCACGTCCTCCTCGATCACGGTGTCCTCGAGGGCGCCGCAGTCGATGGTGGTGTTGGCGCCGATATCGCTGTCGTCGCCGACCACCACGCCACCGAGCTGGGGCACGTTGAGCCAGCGGCCGGCCTCCATCGCCAGGCCGAAGCCGTCGGCGCCGAGTACGGCGCCGGGATGGACGGTCACCCGCTTGCCCAGGCGGACGCGCTTGACCAGCGACACGCGCGCGACGAGCCGCGCGCCTTCGCCGACTACGCAGTCTTCGCCGATCGTGCAGCCCGGCCCGATGGTCGCGCCGGCGGCGATCACGCTACGCGCGCCGATCGTCGTCAGCGGGCCGACCGATGCGGTGGGATCGACCGACGCGGTCGCATCGACCACGGCGGACGGGTGCACGCCTGCGGGCGCGTCGGCACGCGGCGCGAACAGCGCGGCGATCTTCGCGTAGGCGACATAGGGATCGCGCGCGATCAGCGCCGTGCCGGTGAACCCTGCGACATCGGCCTCGCGCAGCACGACGATGCCGGCCGCGGTGTGCTCGAGCTGCGGCCGGTAGCGGGGATTGGACAGGAAGGCCAGCCGGTCGGGACCGGCGGCCGCCAGCGTCGCGACCCCGACGACGGCAACGTCGGGATCGCCGTGGACGGTCAGCGCGAAGCGGTCTGCGAGTGCGCGGGCGGTGAGGGGAGCATGAGCGGTCATCGGTCCGGGCGGCTCAGAACGCGCCGCCGAACGTGAACTGCAGGCGCTCGAGCTCGTCGCCGCCGCGGATCAGTTCACCCGAGCCGCCGCGCACTTCCTTCTGGCTGCGCAGCGGATAGGCGTAGCTGATCGAGATCGGACCGACCGGCGCGCGCCACATCAGCGCCACACCCGCCGAGGCGCGCAGTTCCTTGGCTTCCCAGGAATCGACGTCGCGGAACACGTTGCCGAAGTCGACGAACGCCGAGATGCGCGCGGCAGGCGACTTGATCAGCTGCGGGAAGAACATCTCGAACGAGCCGACGGTCTTCACCGCGCCGCCGATCGGCTGCAGGTAGCTGCTGGCGAACGCGGTCTCGCGCGGGCCCAGGGTGTTGTCGCGGAAGCCGCGCACCGAGCGCGCGCCACCGGCGTAGAAGTTCTCGAAGAACGGCAGGCCGGTGGCGGTGACCGTGCGCACGTAGTCGGGCGAGGTGGGCTCGCACGGCGCGCTCGGGGTCGGGTTGGGGTTGGCTTCGGTCGACGGCACGTAGCAGATGTTGCGCACGATGTCGTCGCCATAGCTGTCGCCGTAGCCGATCTCGGCGCGGGTGTTGAGCACCAGGTAGCGGTTGATCGGCCAGTACTTGGAGATCTCGTAGTTGAGCTTGAAGTACTCGGCGGTCGAGCCGGGCAGGGTGGTCTCCAGCGAGACGCGCTGCATCATGCCGCGGGTGGGCTGCAGATAGTCGTTGCGGGTATCGCGGGCCCAGGCCAGCTCGCTGCGCCAGGCGTGGAAGGTGCGCGAACCGAAGGCCTCGATGTAGTTGACGATCGATTCGGGCGAGGAGCCGCGCCAGGCGAAGATCTGGTTGCGGTCGGCGCCGAACAGCAGCGAGATCGAGTCGTTCTCGGTCAGCGGGATACCCAGGATGGCCTGGCCGGCGGCGCTGGTCGAGGAGTACTGCGCGGTGTTGAACTCGGAGTTGTCGAACTCGCGCCACCACAGGTTGTAGCCCAGCGACATGCCGCCGTCGGTGAAGTACGGATTCATGAACGAGAACGAGTAGCGCTGCAGGTAGACGTTGCGCTGCGCCTCGACCGACACACGATTGCCGCTGCCCAGGAAGTTGTTCTGCGACAGCTGCACCGACGTGGTCACGCCGGCCAGCTGCGAGTAGCCCAGGCCGAACACGAAGCTGCCCGAGGTGGTCTCGGTCATGTTGAAGACGACGTCGACCTGGTCGTTGCTGCCCGGCACCGGCTGGGTCTCGACGTTGACGCTGCCCGACTCGAAGTAGCCCAGGCGCTGCAGGCGGACCTTCGAGCGGTCGATCGCGGCCTGCGAGTACCAACTGCCCTCGAACTGGCGCATCTCGCGGCGGATCACCTCGTCGGAGGTGCGGTTGTTGCCCTTGAACTGGATGCGGCGCACCTGCACGCGCGGGCCGGGCACGACCTGCAGGTTGATCGCCACGGTGCGGTTCTCGCGGTCGACCTCGGGGATCGGGTTGACCTGCGCGAAGGCGTAGCCGATGTTGCCGAGCGTGGCGGTGATCGCGTCCGAGCTCAGCTCCAGCAGCGCGCGCGAGAACACCTGGTCCTTCTTGACGAAGACGCGGCTCTCGATCTCCTCCTTGGGCAGCACCGTGTTGCCGGTGATCTGCACGTCCGACACCTTGTAGATCTCGCCTTCGGTGATGCCGGCGGTGATGAACATGTCGGCCTTGTCGGGGCTGATCGCGACCTGGATGCTGTCTTCGCTGAAATCGATGTAGCCGCGGTCGAGGTAGAAGTTGTGCAGCTTCTCGCGGTCGCCTTCGAGCTTCTCGCGCGAGTACTGGTCGTCTCGGCGATACCAGCTGAGCCAGTTGGATTCGCCCGATTCCCAGTTGTCGGTCAACGTCTCGAGGTCGTAGACCTCGTTGCCGACGATGTTGATGTGGCGGATCTTGGCCGCCTTGCCTTCCTCGATGTTGATTGCGATGTCGACACGGTTGCGATCCAGCCGCGAGACGGTCGGGGTGATCTTGACGTTGTACTTGCCGCGGTTGTTGTATTGGCGGACCAGTTCCTGGGTCACGCGGTCGAGATCGAGGCGGTCGAAGGTCTCGCCTTCCGACAGGCCGATGTCGTTGAGGCCCTTGGTCAGGTCCTCGGTCTTGATGTCCTTGTTGCCGTTGAGCGTGAGCCGGTTGATCGCCGGACGCTCGGTCACGGTGAACACCAGGATGTCGCCCTGGCGTGCGACCTGGATGTCTTCGAAGAACCCGGTGCGGTAGAGCGCGCGGACCGCCTCGGAGATGCGGGTCTGGTTGACCGCGTCGCCGCGCTCGACCGGCAGGTACGTGAACACCGTACCCGCACCGATGCGCTGCAGGCCGTCGACACGGATGTCGCTGACGGTGAAGCTGCTGGCGGCCGGCGGCGCGAGCGGCGGCAGCGCCGCGGCGGGGGCTGCAGGTGCGTTGGCCGTCGTCTGGGCCCAGGCCGGAGCGGCGATCACCGCGGCGAGGGCGAGGGCGAGCAGGCGGCGGTCGGGGATACGCGTCATTCTTCGGGTCCGGGTAGGGGAGGGAGTCCGGCGCTGCGCGGCGGAAACCAGGTCGGGGCGGTCGTCTAGCGCACCAGTTGCAGGATGTCGTTGTAGAACGCCAGGCCCATCAGGCTGGCCAGCAGGGCCAGGCCGACGTACTGCCCGGCCACCATCGTGCGCTCGCTCACGGGGCTGCCTTTGACCAACTCGATAAGGTAATACAACAGGTGGCCCCCATCCAGCAGGGGGATCGGGAGCAGGTTCAGGATCGCCAGGCTCAGCGACAGCAGGGCGAGAATCGTCAGATACCAGGCCGGGCCCTGCTGGGCGTAGGTATTGGCGGCTCGGGCGATGGTGATCGGACCGGCGACGGTGTTCTCCAGCGCCACCCGGCCCGAGAACGCCCGACCGATCATGCCGACCAGTTGTCCGGCCAGATGGCCGACTTCGCGCACCGCGACCGGCGCGGCGGCGATCACGCCGTAGCGCTGCATCGCATCCTTCGGCGGGGGCTGCAGGTTGCGCGGGGGCGCGATGCCCAGCGCCCAGTACTGGCCGCGGCCCTCGGGCAGGTCCATGCGCCCGGGCGTGATCTCCAGCGCCAGCCGCTCGCCGTCGCGGGCGACCTCGATCATCGCCGCGCCGCCGCGCTCGCCCAACTGCTCGACCAGCGGGCCGATGTCCTCGAACGCGCGCACCGGGCTGCCGTCGATCGCGGTCACGCGATCGCCCGCGGCGAGGATGCCCCAGGCCGCGCTGTCGGGCTCGACCCGCCCCACCAGCGGCGGCACCAGCAGATGCCGCGGCAGCAGGCCGATGGCCTGGGTGAAGCGGCGCTGGTCGAAGTCGTCGGGCAGCTGGGACAGGCGCAGGTCGCGCACGACCTGACGGTTGCTGGCATCGGTGACGTGCAACGCGATGTCGCGATGGTCGAGGGCGGCCGGCAGCAGCGCCTGGTGAACTTCCGACCAGGTCGGGGTGGCCCGGTCTCCGACCTGATCGACGCGGTCGCCGGGGCGCAGGCCCGAGGCTTCGGCGATGCCGGTGCTCTGGCCCACCACCGGCGCGTAGTCGGGGCGACCGATCACGAACATCGCCCACAGCAGTAAGACGCACAGCAGCAGGTTGGCCAGCGGGCCGGCAACGACGATCGCGATGCGCTTCCACACCGAGGCCCGGTTGAAGGCCTGGGCGGCCTGGTCGGCCGGGACTGGGCTCTCGCGCTCGTCGAGCATCTTCACATAGCCGCCCAACGGCAGGATCGCGATCTGGTACACGGTGCCGTCGCGCCCGCGGCGCGACCACAGCGGGCGGCCGAAGCCGATCGAGAAGCGCAGCACCTTGACCCCGCAGCGGCGCGCGACCCAGTAATGCCCGAACTCGTGGAAGGTCACGAGCACGCCGAGGCTGACGATCAGCCACCACACCGAGCCGAGAAATTCAGACATCGCGCACGCTCAATGGACCACGCCAGAATCGATCGCCTGCCCAGCGGCCCGCCGGGCTTGCGCATCGGCATCGCGCAACACGTCCAGCGAATCGGCGGGCAGGGTGGGGAGCGCGGCGAGCACATGCTCGACCAGCGCCGGAATGGCTAGAAAACGAATCCGTCCCTGAAGAAAGGCTGAAACTGCGACTTCGTTGGCGGCGTTCAGCAGCGCCGGTGCCGTGCCGCCAGCGACCAATGCCGCACGCGCCAGCGCCAGACAGGGGAAGGTGTCGGTGTCGGGCGCCTCGAAGTCCAGCCGGCCATGCTGCAACAGGTCCAGCCCCGACACGCCTGAGGCGATCCGTTCCGGGCTGCCCAGGCCGACCGCGAGCGCGGTGCGCATGTCCGGCAATCCGAGCTGGGCGAGGGTGGAACCGTCGATGAACTCCACCAGCGAATGCACCAGGCTTTGCGGGTGCACCAGCACGTCCAGGCGCTCGGACGGCGTCGCGAACAGATGGTGAGCCTCGATCAGCTCCAGGCCCTTGTTCATCAGGGTCGCAGAGTCGACCGAGATCTTCGGTCCCATCGACCACTTGGGGTGGGCGACAGCCTGGGCCGGGGTCACCTGCGCCAGCGCTGCGCGGTTGCGGCCGCGAAACGGACCGCCGGAGGCGGTCAATACGATCCGCGCCACGCCGCTGCGATCGCCGTCTGCGGGCAGGCACTGGTGGATCGCGTTGTGCTCGCTGTCGATCGGCACGATGACCGCGCCGGCTTCGCGCGCGGCGCGCATCATCAGATCCCCGGCCAGCACCAGCGATTCTTTGTTCGCCAGCAGGACCCGCTTGCCGGCACGCAGCGCGGCGAGCGTGGAGTCGAGCCCGGCGGCGCCGACGATCGCCGCGACGACCGTATCGCAGGCTTGGGGGTCGACCGCGAGTGCATCGAGCGCGGCCATGCCGGCGTGCGCCTGCGTGCGCAGACCGGCCGCGTGCAGCCCGGAGCGCAAGGCCTCCAGAGCCGACGGGTCGGCAATCACCGCGTGGTCGGGCCGATGCGTGGCGCACAGCGCGACCAGCGCGGCCACGTTGCTGCCGGCCGCGAGCACGCTGGCGCGCAGGCGCTGCGGGTGCCGGGCGATGACGTCCAGCGCCGAGGTGCCGATCGAGCCGGTCGCGCCGAATATGGCGACGCGGCGGATCATGGGGTGTCGGCCCGGCAGGGCAGGCCGCGAAGTCGGGCGGTCATCGTGTTCAGAAGCCGAGCCAGATCTGCCCGAACGCGAACACCGGCAACGCGGCGAGCACGCTGTCGATCCGGTCGAGTACGCCGCCGTGGCCAGGGATCAGGGTGCCCGAGTCCTTGGCGCCGGCCTGGCGCTTGAGCAGGCTTTCGAACAGGTCGCCGACCACCGAGGCCAGCACCGTCAGCACTGCGACCGCGGCCACCAGCGGCAACTGGGCGAGCTGCGCGCCGGCCAGCGGCGCGAAGGCCAGTGCGACGACAAGGCCCGCGACGATGCCGCCGGCCAGCCCTTCGACGGTCTTGTTGGGGCTGATCCGCGGCGCCAGCTTGCGACGGCCGAAGCGGCGGCCGGCGAAATAGGCGCCGGTGTCGGTGGCCCAGACGATCGCCAGCGCCAGCAGCAACCAGCGGTTGCCGTGCTCGCCGCCCTCGTTGGCGTGGATCACGCACAACGCCGCCCACGCCGGGATCACCGCCAACGTCCCGGCGGCGAGCTTGAGGATCCGCCCGCGGGCGTCGGGTTCGGCGGCGAAATCGTAGCGGCGCAGCCACAGTGCCGCCGCCAGCCACCACAGCACGCCGACCATGGCCAGCATCTTGAGCAGCACCAGCGAGCCGCCGCCGGTGGCCGACCCCCAGACGATGGCGACCATCAGCAGCAGGTTGAGCAGCAGCAGCGCGGTGCGCGCGAGGGTGTCGTCGACACCCGCCAGCCGCAGCCATTCCCACAGAGCGGCGAGGAACACGATGGCCGAAACCGCCGCCATCCATGGGGTATTGAGCAGCAGCACGGCGGCGATGGCGGTCGGCGCCATCAGCAGCGCGGCGAGGATGCGCGTGCGTGTCATTCGATGCTCTCCTTGGGCGGCGCGGTCTCGGCGATCTGCTCGCCGGTCAGGCCGAATCGGCGCTCGCGCGAGCCGTAGGCGGCCAGGGCCTGTTCGAGCTCCGTCACGCCCAGTTCCGGCCATAGCGTCGGCGTGAACCACAGTTCGGTATAGGCCAGCTGCCACAGCAGGAAATTGCTGATGCGCAGGTCGCCGCCGGTGCGGATGAACAGGTCCGGTGCCGGCAAGTCGGCCAGGGCGACCCGCGCGCCGACCGCTGCCTCGTTGATGTCTTCGGGGCGCAGACGGCCCGCGGCCACATCCTGGGCCAATGCACGCGCCGCCATCGCGATGTCCTGCCGGCCGCCGTAGCTTGCCGCGACATTGAGCGAAAGCCGGGTATTGCCGGCGGTCTGCGCTTCGGCTGCGGCCATGCGCGCGCCCAGCGCCTCGCCGAAACGCGTGCGCTCGCCGATGAAGCGCAGCCGCACGCCACGGCGGTGCAGCTCGCCGACTTCGCGATCGAGCGCACCGAGGAACAGCTTCATCAGTGCGCCGACTTCGTCCTCGGGCCGTCCCCAGTTTTCGCTGGAGAACGCGAACAGGGTCAACGCCTCGATGCCGCGTTCCAGGCAGAAGTCGATGCACAGGTTGACCGTCCGCGCACCGGCGCGGTGCCCGATCGCCCGTGGCCGCCGCCGGCGCGCCGCCCAGCGGCCGTTGCCGTCCATGATGACGGCGATGTGCCTTGGGACCGGGTAATCGGGGTTGGGAAATGGGGAATCGTTCAAGAGCGGTCCGTCTGCATCGCAGCGTGCTGCGGAAGGGGGGAGCGACGCAGGACTCGGTTCCCGATTCCCGTCGTCCGATTCCCGGCTGTTCAGACCGCCATCAGTTCCTGTTCCTTGGCCTTGACCACGTCGTCGACGTCCTTGATCGCCTTGTCGGTGATCTTCTGGATCTCGTCCTCGCTGCGGCGCACGTCATCCTCGGAGACGAGCTTTTCCTTCAGCAACTCCTTGACCTGCTGGTTGGCATCGCGGCGGATGTTGCGGATCGCGACCTTGGCGTCCTCGCCCTCGCCATGGACGACCTTGGTCAGGTCGCGGCGGCGTTCCTCGGTCAGCGCCGGGATGTTGAGGCGGATCGTGGTGCCGGCGGTGTTCGGGGTCAGGCCAAGATCGGAGCCCAGGATCGCCTTCTCCACCGCGCCCACCATCTGCTTTTCCCAAGGGGTGATCGTCAGCGAGCGGGCATCGGTCACAGTGACGCTGGCGACCTGCGTCAGCGGCATGTCCGAACCGTAGTAGTTGACCTTCAGGTGGTCGACCAGGGCAGTCGAGGCGCGGCCGGTGCGGACCTTGACCAGAGCGTGGCGCAGGGCCTCGACGCTCTTGGCCATGCGGGTCTGGGTGTCTTTCTTGATGTCGTTGAGCATGCGCGCCCCCGGTCCGTGTGCTGAATCGGGGGATTATAAGCGGCCGGGACGGGCGCGGGGCGGCGGGTGCCCGGCGCCGGCCGGCAGGTTCAGCCGCGTCCCTGGACCAGCGTGCCGATCGGCTCGCCACGCAGGATCCGCAGCAGCACGCCGGGCTGGCCCATGTCGAAGATGCGCAGCGGCAGGTCGGAATCGCGGGCCAGCGCGAAGGCCGCGGTGTCCATGACCTCCAGGCCCTGGCCCAACACCTCGTCGTAGGTCAGGCGGTCGTAGCGTTTGGCGCCGGGCACCTTCTTGGGGTCGGCGTCGTAGACGCCGTCGACCTTGGTCGCCTTGAGCAGCAGGTCGGCGCCGATCTCGATCGCACGCAGCGCAGCCCCCGAGTCGGTGGTGAAGAACGGCGTGCCGACGCCGGCGGCGAAGATCCCGATCCTGCCCTTTTCCAGGTGGCGGATCGCGCGACGACGGATGTAGTCCTCGCAGACGTCGTTGATCTTGATCGCGCTCATCACCCGCACGCGTGCACCGCGCTTCTCCAGCGCGTCCTGCATCGCCAGCGCATTGATGACCGTGGCCAGCATGCCCATCTGGTCGCCGGTCACCCGGTCCATGCCGCCGGCAGCCAGTCCGGCGCCGCGGAAGATATTGCCGCCCCGATGACCAGGCCGAGTTCGGCGCCGGCCTTCTGCGCCTCGATGACCTCTTCGGCCAGCCGCCCGATCACCTTCGGGTCGATGCCGTAGTCCTCGTCCCCCATCAGCGCCTCGCCGGACAGCTTGAGCAGGACGCGGCGATAGGCGAGCGGTGAGGTCATGGCGAACTCCGGAGATTGGGGGCGCGTGAATTCTAGAAGATCGACGCCATTCGCGCTTCCCTGGTGTGTCGCATTTTTCGCGCAGGACGGGGCGAAACGGCGGGGGGTGTTCGCATGCCCTTGATCGACGGCTTGCTAATCGCAGCCCTTGTCCATCGAAAGAGAGCGTGCCATGCCGGAGAAGAAGACCACCGCCCGTGCCGCGAAAGCCAAGCGCGAGGGCAAGTCCGCCAGCACCCAGGCCGGCGAGTTCGTTCGCGAGGAGATCGAGCACGTCCGCGAGGGCAAGCATGGCGCCAAGTCCACCAAGCAGGCAATCGCGATTGGCCTGTCGAAGGCGCGGCGCGCGGGGGTCGATGCCAAACCGGGCAAAACCGCGTCCAAGGCGACCAAGAAGAAGGCGGCCCAGGACTCGGAGAAGGCCGGCACCACCAAGAAGCCGTCCGCGGCCCGCTCGCGCGGCGCCAAGCAGGCCCTCAAGACCGCAAGCAAGAAGACGTCGGCCAAAAAGGTCGCTGGCAAGAAAGCGCTGTCGGCCCAGGCCAAGAAGGCAGCGACCAAACGCACCGCAGCCGACCGCTCGGCGGCAGCGAAGAAGGCGGCCAAGACCAAGGGGGCCGCCGGTCGCAAGGCGGCCGCCAAGAAGGCCGCACGCACCCGCAAGCAGGACTGAAGGGAAGACGACCGCGCATGTCAGGCGGCCGGTCGGCGCGGTATCGAGATGGGCGTCGCGGTGCCGGAGCGAGGCGGGTGCTCGTTCGTTCCGGACGCGACGGGCCGTGCGATGCGTGGCATTGCACGGCCGCGCAAGCGCCGGCTCAGTCGGGCGTCGCGTCGCTGTCGCTGTCGGAGGCTTGGCGCTCGGCATCCGGCGACGCCGCTTCGACGGTGCCATCGGCCTTGACCCGGCGGACGAATGTCGGGCCGGTGGTCAGCGCCGGATCGTTGCCCTCGGCCGATGGGTTGTTGTCGTGCGCGTAATCGGCGCCGCGGGCGGCGATCCGATCGTTGACCGCGACATTGTCGGCCTGCTGTGGCTGGTCGGGATGGACATCGGAGCCGGCATCGGGTTTGCGCGACATGGCAGCGCTCCTCAAAGGCGGGGTTGCCATGGTGGCCAGCCGGCATGCGAGAGGGACGTGAATCGCTTGTTCGTGGGTGTCGCAGGGCGTAGCTTGTGTATCGGAGAGCGCGACAAGATGCACACGGCGTCTGTGTCCATCCTCGTATCGTGAGCGGCTGCCGCCAAGCGGTGTCCACTGCCGTCGGATGCAGTACTCAGCGCGTGGCCAGGCCACGAGGAGCCGGGAATGCCGAAGGAACAGGCCATGGAGCGTGAAGGGAGGCGCTGGAGGTCGGTCGCGACCGTGCGCGCGATCGGGCTGGCGCTTGGGTTGGCGATGAGTGTCGGTCTGATCGTGTTGTTGCTGCTCGATCGGCAGACACGCATGCGGGCCGCCGATCGCCAGAGCCTGACGATGGCGACCGGTGTGGACCGGTTGCTGCATCTGGAACTGCGCAACATCGAGCGTGCACTGGGCGGCATTGCGGCTGATGTCGGCGATGACCCGGTGCCCGTGCTGGTACAGGAGGCGATCGCCGGAGTGGTCGCGCGCCACGCCGAGATCGCATCGATCGTACTTTACGACGCGCACGGGCGCGCGCTGTCGGGCGGCCCCGATGCGCCCGCACTGCGTGTATGGCAAGGTGCCCCGCATCCGGCCCGACGGGACTACGCCTGGGCGCCTTGCAGCGCGGCGACGCCGGCTGGGAGCTGCCGCTCGTGCTGCCCGATGGCCGCGGCCGTTGGCTGGTGGCCAGGCTGCTCACCCGCGAGTTCGATGCGATGACGGCGGGTTTCGACCTCGGTCGTCACGGCAGCATCGTCATCTACACCCATGATGGCCTGGTGGTGTCGCGCTTTGGTCCCGGGCCGTCCCAGATCGGCCAGCGGGTGGTGTTGCCCGCCCCGGCCGCAGCGCATGGCGCGCGCTTCAACATCCTGCGGGTCAGTCAGCTCGACCGCATCGAACGGGCAACGGGTTTCAGCCGAACCAGTGACTACCCCTTCGTCGTCAGTGGCGGGTTGAGCGTGCGCGAGGTGCTGGCGCCATGGCGCGTCTACGTCGGGACGGCGCTGGCGCTGGTGGTGATCTACTGGATCGCACTGGCCGCGGTGTTGGCCCGGTTGCGCGCCAACGAACGGGCCCAGGCCGGTCTGCTGGCCGAGATCGAGACCCAGACTCGCTGGTTGCGCCAGGCGCAGCTGGCCTCGCAGATCGGTGTGTGGCGGCTCGAGGCCGGCGACGACCGAGTGCGCGTCACCGATGAGATGGCGGCACTGTTCGGCCTGGTGCCCGAAGGCGGCACCATTGCACTCGACGCGTTCTTCGCGCGCATGCACCCCGACGACCGTGCGCGCAGCTTCGAGCAGTTCAGCGATCTGCGCCGCAGGCGCGAGCCCTATGAGCAGGAGTTCCGGGTGGTGCTGCCCGACGGGCGCATCCGCTGGCTCAAGGGCAGTGGGGCGACCGTGTCCGACGGCGGTCGCGAGGTGATGACCGGGACGGTGATCGACATTACCGAGCGGCGTGATGCGCAAATGCGGATCGAGCGTGCGGAGATGGAGTTCCGTCAGCTGTTCGAGCGCAATCCGTTGCCGGCCTGGCTCTACGACGTGCGCACGCTGGACGTGCTCGCAGTCAACGAAGCGGCGATCGAGGTCTACGGCTACAGCCGCGAGACCTTTGTCGGCATGCGCGTGACCGACCTGCTCGCGCCCGAAGACCGCGACGCCGGTACCGAGGTGATCTTGCGCCGTGGTGAGGGGAGCAGTGAGCGGACCTGGACCCTGGTCACGCAGGGCGGGCAGCGGATCGATGCGCGCGTGCACGCCCGCGACATCGAGATGGACGAAGGGCGCGCACGGCTGGTGCTGGCCGAGGATATCGGCGCGCGGCTGGCCTACGAGCGCGAACTCGCCTGGCGCGCCAGCCACGACCCGGCGACCGGCATGCTGACGCTCACCGCGCTGGCCGAGCAGCTCGATGCGCAGTGCGCAGTGCGCCCGTGCAGCGGATTCGCGGTCGCCTATGTGCACCTACGCGATCTGGAATTGATCGCGCCCACCCTGGGACGCCGGACTGGCGAGGCGGTGCTGCGCGAAGCGGCCGGCCGTTTTGCGCGGATCGCCGAGCGCTATGGGCTTGGCGGCCACGCACCGCCCGAAACCTTTGCGATTGCCGCCTTCGATCCTGCGGACCTGCCGGCGCTGGTCGAGGAGCTGATGGCGGCCAGCCAATCGCCCGTGGAAGCCGACGGCGGCATGTTCCCGCTCGAGGCCTGGATCGGGCTGGCCGACGGGCCGTGCGAGGACGGTGGCGCCGAGCACGTCATCGCGCACGCTGCGCTCGCAGCACTGCAGGCCCGGCGCGAGCGTATCGCGGTTGTGCGCTACGGCGACGCCATGGCCACGCAGGCGGCCGAGCGCCTGGCCCTGGTGCGGCGCCTGCGCAAGGCCTTCGACCAGCGCCAGTTCGAGCTGTTCTATCAACCGATCCATCGCTTGCGCGACGGTGCAGTGGTGGCGTTCGAGGCATTGCTGCGCTGGCGTCAGGAGGACGGCAGCTTCGTGCCGCCGGCGCAGTTTGTGCCGCTGTGCGAGGAATCGGGCCTGATCGTGCCGATCGGCGCGTGGGTGATCGAAGAGGCTGCGCGCGCGAGTCGGCGGCTATCGGATGCGGGCTCGGACGTGGCGATCGCGGTGAACGTATCGGCGGTGCAGTTCGAGGCCGGGTTGCCGCTTGATGCGATCCGCGCCCTGCGCCAGTCCTATGCGCTGCGACCGGGCGTGCTACACCTCGAACTGACCGAGAGTGTGCTGCTGCGCGATCCTGACGCGGTGCGTGCGCAGATGGGCCGGTTGCGCGACGAGGGGGTCTGTCTGTCGATCGACGATTTCGGCACCGGCTTTTCGAGCATGGCGTACCTGCGCGAGTTGCCGCTCGATTCGCTGAAGATCGACCGTGCCTTCGTTCGCGACGTCGTCGACGATGCGCGCAGTGCGGCGATCTGCCGGGCACTGATCGACCTCGGGCACGGCCTGGGGCTTTCGATCATCGCCGAGGGCGTGGAAGACGCAGCGCAGCGCGACTGGTTGACGGCCCACGGTTGCGATCAGGCGCAGGGCTACCACTTCGGACGGCCGCAGCCACTGGACGCGGCGCTCGCGCTGCTCGCTCAGGCCGAGTGACCTGAGGCATTGCCGGCCCCGGGTCGCGGGTCGGCACAACTGGCGTGGTCGCTCGCGTTGCGTGACGGAGTGTGCACGGCGTCCGCACATCGGTCGCTCTAGCGTGTGGAGATTCGATCCCCGGCGTCCAGGAGCCCCCAGATGGCCAAGTCCACGAAATCCACGAAGCGGCCCGCGTCCTCGAACGCCGCCGCGCAGCAGGTGTCCGCGGCGCGCGCATCCGACAGCGCCGCGTCCAAGGCGCCCGACCGGGGGACCGGCGATCTCCAGGCCGAGCAAGCCGCCGATACCGAGTTCCTCGCCGCGCAGTTCGTTTATAACGAGAACAAGGCAGTCGAATACGGCCGCGATCAGGCCACGACGCCCCCGCGTGGACGGCAGGTGGCGCCACCGTCCGATTTGCCGACCGCCAGCACCCTGGGCGAATCCAACGCGTCGGCGAAGGTCGGCACGCGGCCGGCGCCTGGCGCCAACCCGACCGTCGAGTCGCTCGATCGCGTCCGGGTCGACGCCACCGGCCGGCGGCTGACCACCAATCAGGGCGTGCCCGTCGCCAACAACCAGGACTCGCTCAAGGCGGGCCTGCGCGGTCCGTCGCTGCTGAAAGATTTCATCCTCCGCGAAAAGATCACCCACTTCGACCACGAGCGCATTCCCGAGCGCATCGTGCACGCGCGCGGCTCGGGTGCGCACGGCTATTTCGAATGCTACGAGGCGGTGCCGTCGCTGACCTGTGCGGCGCCGTTCCAGGAAGCGGGCAAGATCACGCCGGTGTTCGTGCGGTTTTCGACCGTGGCCGGCGAGCGGGGCTCGAAGGACACCGCGCGCGACGTGCGCGGGTTCGCGGTGAAGTTCTATACCGATGAAGGCAACTGGGACTTGGTCGGCAACAATATCCCGGTGTTCTTCATCCAAGACGCGATGAAGTTCCCGGACCTGGTGCATGCGGTCAAGCCCGAGCCGCACCACGCAATGCCGCAGGCAGCGTCCGCACACGACACCTACTGGGATTTCGTCTCGCTGATGCCCGAGTCCACGCACATGCTGCTTTGGCAGATGTCAGATCGGGCGATTCCGCGCAGCTACCGCATGATGCAGGGCTTCGGCGTGCACACCTTCCGCTTCGTGACCGCCGACGGCGTGTCGTCGTTCGTGAAGTTTCACTGGACGCCGGTGCTCGGCACGCACGCGCAACTGTGGGACGAGGCAGTCAAGACCTCCGGCTGCGATCCCGACTTCCATCGCCGCGACCTGTGGGATGCGATCGAGGCGGGCGAGTATCCGGAATGGGAACTGGCGGTGCAGGTGTTCTCCGAAGAAGATGCCGAGCGCTTCTCGTTCGACGTGCTCGACGCGACCAAGCTCGTGCCCGAGGAACTGGTGCCGCTGACCCCGCTGGGACGTCTGGTGCTCAACCGCAACCCGGACAACTTCTTCGCCGAAACCGAGCAGGTGGCGTTCTGCACCGCGCACGTGATCCCGGGCATCGACTTCACCAACGATCCACTGCTTGCCGGCCGCATCCACTCCTACGTCGACACCCAGATCTCGCGGCTCGGCGGTCCGAACTTCCACGAATTGCCGATCAATGCGCCGATCGCGCCCGTCCACAACAACCAGCGCGACGGCATGCACCGGCAGGCGATACATCGCGGCAAGGTCGCCTACGAGCCCAACTCGCTCGGTGGCGGCTGTCCGTTCCAGGCCGGCAAGGCCGGCTTCGTGCCGTTTCCAGAGCCTGTCGAACAGGACGAGGTGCGCGGCAAGCCCGAGCGGTTTGCCGAGCATTTCAACCAGGCGACGCTGTTCTACAACAGCCAGACTGCGATCGAGCAGGCACACATCGTGGCCGCGTTCCGTTTCGAACTGTCGAAGGTGACTGTGCCGGCGATCCGCGAGCGGGTGGTCTCGATGCTGCGCAATGTCTCCGACGATCTTGCCGAACGGGTCGCCGCGGGCCTGGGCATGCCGTTGCCCGAGCCGATGCCGCGCGTGTTGCCTGATCCGCCGGCGCCCGAGGTCGAGGTGTCGCCGGCACTGTCGATGCTGGCGCGGCCGGGCGAGGCGGGCATCCGCACGCGCAAGATCGCGATCCTGATTGCCGAGGGCAGCGATGCCGATCAGGTCGCCGCGCTGCAGAAGACCTTGTTGGCCGAAGGCGCGGTCGGTCGGTTGGTCGGTCCGCGCGTGGGGGCGTTCACCGCCGCCGACGGCGCCAGCCTCGATGCCGACGCGTCGCTGGAGAACGAGCCGTCGGTGTTGTTCGACGGCGTCGCGATCCCGAGTGGTGAGGGTGTGCGGCAACTGACTCGCGATGGGCGTGCGGTGGAGTTCGTCAGCGACCAGTTCCGCCACTGCAAGGCGATCCTGACCGTCGGCAATGGCGCCGATCTGCTCGAAGCGGCGGGCATTCCCCTCGATGGCGAGGACGCCGCGTTGATCGTGGCGCGCGATGCCGGCAAGGCGGCGATCGGACGCTTCGTCAAGGCGCTGGCGCAGCATCGCAACTTCGATCGCGAGCGCGATCCGCCGTTGATCTGAGGTCGGTCGCGTTCCTGCGAGCACGCGCTGCCGACAACGCAGCGCGTGCTGCTGATGGACGCGGCGCCACATTCCGGCTGCTGCGCGCCGCATTTTTTGCGAAAGGAGACGGCATGAGCACTGGTATCACCCGCCCGGTCTGGTTCGACGACCTCGAGCCTTTGGCCGATGTATTCACCGAGAAGAATCCTGGCGGTGAGCAGGACGTGGTCGTGGTCGGGGCCGGGATCGCCGGTCTGACGACGGCCGTGCAACTGGCGCACGCAGGACGCGACGTGCTGATCGTCGAACGGGACGACATCGGTGCGGGCGAGACATTGCGCACCACCGCGCACCTGGCCTCGGCACTCGACGATCGCTTCTTCAATCTGGCGCGCCACCATGGCGAGGCGGGTGCGCGACTCGCGGCGGCGAGCCACGCGGCTGCGATCGACTGGATCGAGGCGAGAGTGCGTGACGGGATCGACTGCGATTTTCGACGCGTGCCCGGCTATCTGTTCCCGCACGGCAGCGATGTCTCGGACATCGAGCGCGAGTTCGATGCCGCGCGGCAGGCGGGGCTCGAGGTCGAACGACTGCCCGGTCTGGAGGCGTTGCCTGATTTGGGTGGGCCGGTATTGCGATTCGCAGGCCAGGCCCGCATCGACATCGGTCGCTACCTCCAGGGTCTGGCCGAGGAAGCGCGGGCCTCCGGTTGCCGCTTCCATCGGGCCGAAGTCGAACGTGTCGAGGGCGGCGCCCGGCCAACGCTGACGATGGACGCGCGCACGCTGCACGCGCGCGCGGTGGTCGTGGCGACCAACGTGCCGTTCCATCCCACTGGCGCCACGTTCCACAAGCAGGCGCCCTACCGAAGTTTCGTCGTCGCAGCCGAAATCGCGGCCGACGCAGTGCCCGATGGTCTGTACTGGGACGACGCCGATCCCTACCACTATGTGCGCCTGCACACGCGTCGCGACGGCTCGGCGATGCTGATCGTCGGCGGCGCCGACCACAAGACCGGGCAGGGCGACGATCCCGAGGTCTACGCCCGGTTGCAGGCGTGGGCGCGCGCGCGGTTTCCAGGGCTGGGCACGTTCACGCACGCCTGGTCGGGGCAGGTGCTCGAGCCGGCGGACGGACTGGCGTTCCTCGGTGCCGACCCGGCGAACGAAAACGTCTATCTGATCACTGGCGATTCGGGCAACGGCATCACGCACGGCACGATTGGCGGCTTGCTGATTGCCGACCTGATCCAGGGGCGCGACAACCCGTGGGTCGACCTCTACGATCCGGCACGCAAACCGATCCGCAGTGGCGGGGCCTGGATTCGGGAAAACGCCAACGCCGCGTCGCAGTTCCGCGACTGGATCAAGCCTGCGGATGTGCACTCACCCGACGCCATCGCGCGCGGGACCGGTGCGGTACTGCGCCGCGGCCTGCACCGTGTCGCAGTCTATCGAGCGGGCGACGATACGCTGCATGTGCACAACGCGCGGTGTCCGCACATGGGCTGTGTGGTGCGTTGGAGTACCGAGGAGAAGAGCTGGGACTGCCCTTGCCATGGATCGCGCTTCGAGGCGCGCACCGGTGCGATCCTCAATGGGCCGACCGACCAGCCGCTGGCACCGTGCACGCTCGATGGAGATCCTGTCGAGCGATGAACGCGGCCGTCCTTGCGTATGCCGGTTACCTGACGTGGCTGCTCGCCGGGCTTGGCGATTTCGCCTGCCATCGCCGGCAACACCTTGCGCAGACGTCTGGCGCGGCCGAATCGGCAATGCATCTGGTGCAGCTTGCACTGTTGGGCGCCGTGGTCGTGATCTGGCTCACGTTCGAGCCGTCACTGACGACGCTCGGTCTGCAGGCGGTGCTGGTCTGCGCGCATGCGGTGGCCGGCTATCTCGACACCCGTGTCGCTTACGGCCGACGTGCGATTCCGCCCGTCGAGCAGCATCTGCACAGCGTGCTCGATATGGCGCCTTGGATCGCACTGGCCGTATTGCTCGTGTCAGAAGGCAGACTGGCGCAGGAGACGGGATGGGTGACGGCACTGCGTACGTTCGACGCCGATCACCTCCGGCTCTGTGGTCTGGTCCTGCTGCCGCCATTGCTGTTGTGCGTGTTGCCTGCAAGCCTGGAGTTCTTGCACGCCATGCGGGTCGCGCGTGGCGGTGATCCGGACATTTCTTCCGCTCGCCTGCGGCGTCCCCATTGACGGCTCACGTTGGTCAGACGGTCCGGCCTGCCCAATGGACGCTCATTCAACGAGGACACAACGATGACGAAGGCGAACGAGAAACGTCTGTTGGAATGGCTGTCGGATGCGCATGCGATGGAGAGCGAAGCCGAGACCATGCTCAAGGGACAGGCGTCGCGTCTGGAGCACTATCCGCGCCTGCGGCAGCGTATCGAGCAGCATGTCGAGGAAACCCAAGGACAGGCGCGGATGCTTGAGGCGCGCATCGAGGCGCTTGGTGGATCCACATCGACCGTCAAGGACGTCATGGGCTCGGCAACCGCAGCGATGCACGCGGCCGGCAATTCGATGATGAGCGACGAAGTCGTCAAGGGCTCCGGCTTGAGTTACGCCTTCGAGCACCTCGAGATCGCCACGTACCGCGCGATCATCGCCGCTGCACGCAAGGTGGGCGATCAGCAGACCGAAGCGGTGTGCCAGGAGATCCTCGCCCAGGAAGAGGCGATGGCCGAATGGTTGGCTGCCAATCTTGACGAGACCGTGCTGACCTATCTGGATCGCGACGAAACCGAAGGCCAGACGGCGAAGCGTTGATGGCGGCCTGGCCCGGCCAACGCGTCCGCTTCGCGCAGGTCCGAGCGCATGGGCCCTGAACTCATCGGCTGGGCGGCCTCGGTGATTCTGCTGGCCACTCTGGCGCGGCAGATCGCCACGCAGCTGCGCGACGACAGCGCGCGCGGGGTGTCGAAATGGCTGTTCCTCGGCCAGATCGCCGCCTCGACCGGCTTCGTCACCTACAGCGCTTTGGTCGGCGACTGGGTGTTCATCGTCACCAACGTCTGCATCCTGATCACCGCGATCGTCGGCCAGGTCGTGACCTGGCGCAAACGGCGGCGCGCGGCCAAGTAGACCAAGTCATGTTCCGCGTCCAGATCGTGGGCGGGATGGTGGTCTTCGGTTCGGTAAAACAACGATCCCGGGCTTGGGGCCCGGGATCGTGATTGTGCAACGGGGGCGCGCTCAGGCGACGTCGGGCTCGCTGAACGCTTCGGGCGCATCTTCGGCCGCGCCGATCGGGATGCAGCTGCAGAACACGTTCTTGTCGCCGTGCACATTGTCCACGCGCGCGACCGGCGGCCAGTACTTGGTCTGGCGCAGACTTGCGAGCGGGAACGCCGCCAACTCACGCGGATAGGCATGCGTCCATTCGCTGGCGGTGACCTGCATCGCCGTGTGCGGTGCGTGCTTGAGCGGGTTGTCCTCGCGGTCGAGGCGGCCGTCCTCGATCGCACGGATCTCGTCGCGGATCTGGATCATCGCGTCGATGAACCGATCGAGCTCATGCAGCGATTCGCTCTCGGTCGGCTCGACCATCAGCGTGCCCGAGACCGGGAAGCTGAGCGTCGGTGCATGGAAGCCGAAGTCGATCAGGCGCTTGGCCACGTCCTCGGCGCTGATGCCGGTCGCGTCCTTGAGCGGGCGCAGGTCGAGGATGCACTCGTGGGCGACCAGGCCGTTGCGGCCGGTGTAGAGCGTGGGGAAATGCGGCGCCAGGCGCTTGGCGACGTAGTTGGCATTGAGCAGGGCGACCTGGGTGGCGCGGCGCAGGCCGTCGGCGCCCATCATCGCGATGTACATCCAACTGATCGGCAGGATCGAGGCCGAGCCGTGGGTGGCGGCCGAGACCATGCCGACCGTGCCGTTGTCGCCCAGCGTGCCCGGCAGATAGGGCGCAAGGTGCGACTTGACTGCGCACGGGCCCACGCCCGGCCCGCCGCCGCCGTGCGGGATGCAGAAGGTCTTGTGCAGGTTGAGATGGCTGACGTCCGAGCCCCACTTGCCGGGCTTGGCCAGCCCGACGAGCGCGTTCATGTTGGCGCCGTCGGTGTACACCTGACCGCCATGCTGGTGGACGATGTCGCAGATCGCGACCACGTCTTCCTCGAACACGCCATGCGTGGACGGGTAGGTGATCATGATCGCGGCCAGGCGGTCGGAATACTTCTCGGCCTTGGCGCGGATGTCGTCGACGTCGACGTTGCCGTCCTTGTCGCAACGGGTCACTACCACGGTCATGCCGACCATCTGCGCCGACGCCGGGTTGGTGCCGTGCGCCGATTCGGGGATCAGGCAGATGTCGCGATGGCCCTGGCCCTGCGCGCGCTGATAGGCGCGGATCGCCAGCAGGCCGGCGAACTCGCCCTGGGCGCCGGAGTTGGGCTGGAAACTGACCGCGTCGTAGCCGGTGATCTCCACCAGCATCGCCTCCAGGCCGTCGATCAACTCGGTGTAGCCGGCGGTCTGATCGGCTGGGGCCAGCGGGTGGAGGTTGGCAAACTCCGGCCAGGTGACCGGGATCATCTCGGCCGTGGCGTTGAGCTTCATCGTGCACGAGCCCAGCGGGATCATCGTGCGGTCCATCGCCAGGTCGCGGTCGGCCAGCGTGCGCATGTAGCGCAGCAGCTCGTGTTCGCTGTGGTGGGTGTTGAACACTGGGTGCTGCAGGAAGCTCGAGTTGCGGCGCAGCGCCTGCGGCAGCGCGTCGGCCGTCGCGGCGTCGAGCGCGTCGATGTCGGCCTGCGCATCGAACACCGCGGCCAGCGCCACGACGTCGTCGCGGGTCGTGGTCTCGTCGAGGCTGATGCCGACCGACGCGGCGTCGATCGCGCGCAGGTTGAAGCCGGCCGCGCGCGCCTTGGCGTGCAGCGCGTCGGCGTCGACGCCGGTCACGTGCAGCGTGTCGAAGAACGCGTCGCCGACCGAAACACCGGCCTGGCGTAGCGCGGCGGCCAGGATCGCGGTCAAGCGGTGGGTACGGCGGGCGATGCGGGTCAGGCCTTCCGGGCCGTGGTAGACGGCGTACATCGAGGCCATGACCGCCAGCAGCACCTGGGCGGTACAGATGTTGGACGTCGCCTTCTCACGGCGGATGTGCTGCTCGCGGGTCTGCAGCGTCAGCCGGTAGGCGGGGTTGCCGTCGGCATCGACCGATACGCCGATCAGGCGGCCGGGCATCGAGCGCTTGTATGCGTCGCGGCAGGCCATGTAGCCGGCATGCGGGCCGCCGAAGCCGAACGGCACGCCGAAGCGCTGCGCGCTGCCGACGACGATGTCCGCGCCCCAGGCGCCGGGCGCCTCGATCAGCGTCAGCGCCAGCAGGTCGGCCGCGACCGCGACGATACCGCCGCGTGCGTGCACCGCGTCGGCGACCGCGCGGTGGTCGTCGATGCGACCGAAGGTGTTGGGGTACTGCAGGAGCACGCCGTAGCTGGCGGACTGGGCGGCGGCGTCGGCGGGGCCGACCTCGAGCTCGATGTCCAGGCCCGCGGCGCGCGTGCGCAGTACGTCGAGCGTCTGCGGATGCACGTCGTCGGCGACGTAGAACACGTTCGACTTCGACTTGGCCGAGCGCTTGGCCAGCGTCATCGCCTCGGCCGCGGCGGTCGCTTCGTCGAGCAGCGAGGCGTTGGCGATATCCATGCCGGTCAGGTCGGCGACCATGGTCTGGAAGTTGATCAAGGCTTCCATGCGGCCCTGCGAGATCTCCGCCTGGTACGGGGTGTAGGCGGTGTACCAGGCCGGGTTCTCGAGGATGTTGCGCAGGATCACGTTCGGCGTGTGGGTGCCGTAGTAGCCCTGGCCGATGACGCTGCGCAGCACGGTGTTCTTCTTGGCGATGGCGCGGATCTTCGCCAGTGCCTCGACCTCGGTCGTCGCGGTCGGCAGCGCCAGGTCGGTGGCTGACTTGATGCTGCCCGGGACGATGGCGTCGGTCATCGCGTCGAGTGACGCATGGCCCACGACCTCGAGCATGTGGGCGATCTCGGCATCGTTCGGGCCAATATGGCGCTCGACGAAGGCCGAGGGGTGTTCGAGGTCGCGCAGGGGCGATGCGGTCATGGCGGGCATCCGGTAGGGCGGCAGGGGCGGCGGGCCGACGGATGCCGCGCCGCGCCCGGAACGGCATGCGGCGACGGAAGGCGCCGGCCTTCCTCGTGCCCCTCTGTCCTTTTGCCTGAGAGTTCGGGGGTGACGCGTCCCCATGCACCTTCGGCGCCGGATCGAACCGGTCTCTCCAGAGTTTTCCCGCCGGCAGTACGTGGGCCTGAGCGATTACGGGCGTTGCGCCTTCGGCAGCGGGGCGGACCCGCTTCTCCCACCGGTTGGTTGCAGCGCGCCGATTATACCGTGCTCCTGCGCCCGGCCGGGCGGGTCGTGACGTCGGCTGCATGACGCCGCGGCGATGCTGCGGCCCTTCTGCCGCCCGATGTTTCGACCATGTCCGCAGCGCCGACGCCGTGCACGCTTGTCCAGCTCTTCCTGCCGCTGCGCGGCGCCGACGGCCAGCCCTGGCCGCGCGCGATGCTCGATGCGGTGCGCGACGAGTTGACCGCACGCTTCGGCGGCGCCACCGCGTTCGTGCGCGCGCCGGCCGCCGGCGCCTGGGAAGACCCGGGCGGCGAAGTGCAGCGCGACGAGGTGGTGTTGGTCGAGGTCATGACCGACCGGCTCGACCGCGCCTGGTGGGCGGCCTACCGCGCCACGCTGGAGGCGCGCTTCGACCAGGACGAGGTCCTGATCCGTGCCAGCGCGGTCGAGCGGCTCTAGCGCTGCGTCCGCTCGGGGTCCGCGGCGATATCGCGGACACCCGGAATCGGGGTGGCGTCGGGGAAATGGTGCTGCAGGGTGTCGACCCCGGCCTGCGGATGGGCGAGGGCACGGAGGTCCTCGCGCGCCTGGCGCCGCTGGGCGCTGCCGATGCCGGTCCGCCGGTCGCGGTCGGCCAGCAGGGCCGGATCGACCTCGCCGTCGCGGCTGAATGACCAGGCCAGCGCAGCGGGTCCAAGTGGCAGCGCATCGCCGGGCTCGGTGCCGTGGCGCGAATGCCAGGTATGCCAGGTCTTGCCGTAGCTGTTGATCTTCTGGCGCATCAGTGCGCGCTCGGCGACTTCCGGCAGGCCAGGGGCAAGCAACTGGCCGGACAGGATCTCGCCGTTGTGCGGATGCCAGTACGCACGCTCGTCCTCAGGCAACTGCGCGAATACCCGTTCGGAGATGATGTACTCGATGCCGGTGAGGTTGGCCTGGACGGTGTCGCCGTCGAACAGGGCGCACTGCGCGAAATCCTCATTGACCTGGCGGCAGTAGTGGTGGGCCTCCATCTGCATCGACGGGTCGTCCTTCATCGGGTGGAAGCCGACGATATGGATGTCCATGTCGCGCAGCGGCGCAGTGCCTTGCAGAGCTCGCGCACCGGCTTCGAGCGTGCGCGTGGCAGCGGTCGGGGTGGCGCCGGGCGGGGCGACCGCCGGTTCGGTAGGGGTGTTGCCAGTGCAGGCAGCGAGTCCGGCGGCGAGGACCAGCGAGGCGAAGGTGCGAGATGGAGAAGACATGGCACCACCGTGGCGCGCCGGGCGTGCACGGGCGGTGGACAGCCGGCGGTCATCCTTGTGGGGCCGTGCAACGGGCGCGCGGCACGTGTGCGGGGTGGGCATGGGCATGCAGGGAACGCTGCGTCCGGCGCGCCGGTCACGGATGCGTTGCTATGCTGCGCGGCCGCTCTTGTGACCGTCCTCCCTATGCGCGCTTGTCCATGCCGGAGCGTCCGGCGATGGCCGTGACGCCATCGCCGTCGCCCCAGGTTCCGATCCGCCTGTTGACCCTGCTGCTTGCCGGGCTGGCGATGTTCGGCCCGTTCTCGATCGACACCATCTTCCCGGCGTTTCCGGCGATTGGTGCGGACCTGGGCGCGGATGCAGCGGCGATGCAGCAGACCATCTCGGTGTATCTGGTCGCCTATGCGCTGATGAGCGTCGTGCATGGGCCGCTGTCGGACGCGCTCGGGCGGCGGCGGGTGATCCTGGGCGGGCTGGCGGTGTTCGTCGTCGCCTCGATCGGCTGCGCGCTGTCGACCAGTCTCGGCGCGTTGCTGGCGTTCCGTGCGTTGCAGGGGCTGTCGGCGGGCGTGGGTCTGATCGTCGGGCGTGCGGTGATCCGCGACGTGCTGCATGGCGACGATGCGCAGCGGCTGATGAGCCAGGTGTCGATGATCTTCGGCATCGCGCCGGCGATCGCGCCGGTGATCGGTGGCTGGCTACTGGGCTGGGGCCGCTGGCCGCTGATCTTCTGGTTCCTGGTGGCGTTCTCGCTGGTGCTGCTGGCGGTGTGTTGGCGCCGACTGCCGGAGACCCATCCGGCCGAGGCCCGGATCTCGCTGGCGCCGGCGCGGTTGTTGCGTGGCTATGCGGCGATTGCCGCCAACCGGCGGTTCCAGCGCATCGCCGCGGCCGGCGCGTTCAATTTTTCGGCGCTGTTTCTGTACATCGCCTCGACGCCGGTGTTCGTCATCGATGTGCTGCGCCTCAATGAGCGCCAGTTCGGCTGGTTCTTCATCCCGATGATCACCGGCATGATGCTCGGCGCCTGGGTGTCGGGGCGGGCGGCGGGGCGGATCAGCGGGCCGCGATTGGCGAACATCGGCTTTGCCTGCAGCGGCGTGGCGATGGTCGCGAACCTTGGCTACAACTTGCTGGTCGATCAGCCGGCAGTGCCGTGGGCGGTGCTGCCGATGATGCTCAACTCGTTCGGCATCGCGCTCGTGTTCCCGATCCTCACGCTCGCCGTGCTGGACATGTATCCGCGGCAGCGTGGCTCGGCATCGTCGCTGCAGGCCTTCGTCGGCCTGGTGCTCAACGCGGTTGCCGCGGGCGTGCTCTCGCCGTTGGTCAGCCCGCATCCACGCGCGCTGGCCATCACTTCGGCCGGCTTCATGCTGCTGGGCTGGCTGTTCTGGCGCGCCGAACTGGCGCGTGGTGCGCCGCCCTCGACCCCCGCGCACGAGGCTGCCCCGATACCGACCGAACCGCTGTAGCGGGCTTTCACGGTCGAGCAGCGGAGAGAGATATGTCCTGACGCTTTTGATAAGCGCGGGATATGAGTTCCACTTCGTAGAGGCAGCGGCCTGCCAGCCGGAAGCCGCTCTTCCCTCGGCAGGACATCCTGTCCTGACTCGGGCGCGCGCCGCTCCGCGTCGCGGATCGGTCCGGCCCGGCGCAGCGCGCCGGGCGTTCGCACGCTCGCGCGGCATGCCGCGCAGACAGAGCGGGCTCACCCATGGCGCGCTCGACGCGGCCACCGGCCGTCAGTCCGCTGTCGCGGCGTCTGCCACCAGGCTTCGGCTAGGCGCAACGTCGCCGGTGTAGGCCGCTTAGCCCCGTACAGGCGTCGCGGCCGGCGCTGGCGACTGCGCGGCGGCTGGTGCGCTCCAGCCGCAGTTGCGGCCTTCGTTCTGCTGCTGGAGCCAAGTCTGCAACGGAGCGAAATACTCGAGCACCGGTGCAGCGTCCATCGTCTCGCCGCCGGTCAGTTCCTTGAGCGTCTGCTGCCAGGGCTGGCTGTTGCCCTTCTCGAGCATCGCCCAGAACTTCTCGCCGGCCGCCTTGTTGCCGTAGAAACTGCACTCGTACAGCGGACCGGTGTGACCCGACGCATCGCACAGCGCCTTGTAGAACTGGAACTGCAGCACGTGCGAGAGGAAGTAGCGCGTGTAGGGCGTGTTGCCCGGCACGTGGTACTTGGCGCCGGCATCGAAGAACGCCTCGCCGCGCGGCGTCGCCGGTGCCACGCCCTGGTACTGCGCCTTGAGCGACCACCATGCGGCGTTGTAGTTGTCCGGCGTGATCGAACCGTCGAACACGCCCCAGCGCCAGCGGTCGATCATCAGCCCGAACGGCAGGAACGACACCTTCGCCAGCGCCATGCGCATCTGCGAATTGACCAGCGATTCCTGCGACTGCTGCTGCTCGCCGACCAGGCCGATCGACTGCAGATACTTGGGCGTCATCGCCAGCACGATCGTGTCGCCGATCGCTTCGTGGAAGCCGTCGTGCGCGCCGCTCTGGAACAGCGGCGGTCGGCCGTTGTAGGCGAGGTAGTAATAGACGTGGCCGAGCTCGTGGTAGATCGTCGTGAAGTCTTCCTCGTTCGGCTTGGTGCACATCTTGGTGCGCACGTCCGGCTGGCCGTCGATCTTGCCGCCCATGTCCCAGGCGCTGGCGTGGCAGACCACGTCGCGGTCGCGCGGTTTGATGAACTGCGTCTTGGCCCAGTAGCTGTCGGGCAGCTTGGGCATGCCGAGCGAGACGTAGAAGTCCTGCGCGCGCTCGTTCATGCGTTTGGCGTTGTCGGTCTGCGCGGCGTGGGCGATGTCGGCGCGACGGTCGGAATCGATCAGCGCGTTCTCCTTGACCATCCGCTCGTTGAGCAGCACCTGGTAGTTCTTCTCCAACGCGCCGGTGATGTCGAGGTCGCCGGCGTTGGGGTAGGGCTGCAGCACGTCCCACAGGTTGCTCCAGTCCTGCTGCCACATGTTGCCCATCAGGTGGGCGGGCAGCAGCCCGCCCTCGACCGTGCCGCGACCGGGATAGCGCGCTTCCAGCCGCCCGCGCGCGTAGCAGTGCAGCTGTTCGTACAGCGGCTTGACCTGGCCCCACAGGCGATCGGTCTCGGCGGCCAGTTCGGCCGGCGGCATGTCGTAGCCCGAGCGCCAGGCCTCGCCGGCATCGGCAAAGCCCAGGTCGCGCGCGCCTTCGTTGACCAGCTCGACGAAGCGCGTGTAATCGCCGCGCATCGGCTGGGCGATCGTGTGCCAGCCCTGCCAGGCGTCGAGCTGCGCGTCGTAGTCGCGGCTGCTGCGCAGCACGTCCTCGAGCTGACCGAGCTGGCGGCAGCTGCGCGCCTCGCCTTCGCCGGTGCAGTACTGGCCGGCGCCGTAGGTGCCTTCCATCTTCGAGGCGATCTTGGTCAGTTCGGCCAGGTGTTGGGGATTGCGCGGCGGCGGCATCGAAGCGCCAAGCTTGAGCAGGTTGATGGCGCGGGCGGTCTCGGGCGACATCTGCTGGCCTTCGAACTTGCGCGATTGTTCGATCCAGCTGTTGAGCTGGGCGAGGTAGCGCTCGTTGTACTTGGCCGCCAGCAACTGGCTGTCGTCGTTGATATAGGTCGCCGACAGCCACTGCGAGGCGGTCAGTTCGGGCATCAGTGTGCGCATCTCGTCGTTCACGCGCGCGATGAACTGGTCGGCCGTCTCGCCCTCGGGCGCCGTGGATGCGGCCGGCGTCGTGGCATCGGGCGAGGCCGAGCGGTTGCAGCCGGCGAGCGTCAGGCTCGCGGCGACCGCGAGGGCGAGCAGGGCGTGGCGATGGGTCACGGCGACATCCGGTGTACAGAAGGAACCGGGAGGCTAGTGCGCCGGTTGCAGCGCCGCAAGTGAGGGCCTGCGGCCGGTGGCTGGG
Organism: Xanthomonas citri pv. mangiferaeindicae; assembly: GCA_002240395.1. Classification (NCBI taxonomy): domain Bacteria; kingdom Pseudomonadati; phylum Pseudomonadota; class Gammaproteobacteria; order Lysobacterales; family Lysobacteraceae; genus Xanthomonas; species Xanthomonas citri. The sequence goes on along the minus strand of CP016836.1, from coordinate 184,285 downwards.
GGCGGCGTCCAGCGACGAGGCGATGCGGTACCGCACCCACGCCCGTATTCAGTCGGAAACGGGCGCCGGCAACAGGCTGCGCGCGATCAGCCACGCACGCGCATCTTCGGCATCGTGCTCGAACCAGGCCTGCGCCGAGCCCAGCCGGAAGGTGTAACCCCAGGCATCCATGTCGGCCATCAGGCGCGCGCTGCCCACGCCCGGCAGCGCCTGCGCGAGCACGATCTGCAGATAGCAGGTCGCGTCCTCCTCCTCGACCGAGTCGGTGGCGTCGGTGTGCACCGCCGCCCGGCGCTCGGGCGGCAGCACGATCAGATGGCAGGCCTCGTGCAACAGCGAATGCACCGGCGTGTCGTCGCGCGCATGCACGTCGCAGCCGATGATGCCGGCCTCGCTCTCGCCCCAGTAACTGCCGGGAATCGGCAGCCCCGGGGCGATGCGATGCAACTGCAGCCCGTAGCGCCGCAACAGCGCCGTCGGCGCCTCGAAGCCGATGTCGGCCAGGCACAGCACGGGCGCGGCGACCGCATGCGGCGGCACAGTGGATGTCGCCGAAATGCTGGAGGGCGAGGGCACGTCGGCTCAGGCCGGGGTGATGCGCTCGTCGGGCAGGGCGACCGAGATGTCGAGCACGTCGTTGTCGCCGTCCTTGACCAGGTCCACCTTGACCGCATCGACATCGATGCTGACGTACTTGCGGATCACTTCGAGCAATTCGCGCTGCAGCAGCGGCAGATAGTCGGGGGCGTTGCGGCTGGTCCGCTCCTGGGCCACGATGATGCGCAAGCGGTCCTTGGCAATCGTCGCGGTGTTCTTCTTGGGCTTGAGGAAATCGAACAGGGCCATCATCAACCTCCGAACAGCTTGCTGAAGAAGCCCTTCTTCTCCGTGGTGGTGAAGCGCAGCGGACGCTCCTGGCCGAGCAGTCGCGCGACCGCATCGTCGTAGGCCTGGCCGGCGATCGACTGGGCGTCGAGGATCACCGGCTCACCCTTGTTGGACGCATTGAGCACGTCGCCCGATTCGGGGATCACGCCGATGGTCTTGAGCCCCAGCACCTCTTCGACGTCGGCGATCGACAGCATCTCGCCGCTTTCCACGCGGACCGGGCTGTAACGGGTCAGCAGCAGGTGTTCCTGCACGCGCTCGCCCGACTCGGCGCGGCGGGTCTTGGACTGCAGCAGGCCGATGACGCGGTCGGAGTCGCGCACCGAGGAGACCTCGGGATTGACCACCACGATCGCGCGGTCGGCGAAGTACATCGCTAGAAACGCGCCTTTCTCGATACCGGCCGGCGAGTCGCAGATCACGAAGTCGAAGCCGTCGTCGGCGAGTTCCTTGAGCACCCGCTCCACGCCCTCCTTGGTCAGCGCGTCCTTGTCGCGGGTCTGCGAGGCGGCGAGCACATAGAGGTTGTCGAAACGCTTGTCCTTGATCAGCGCCTGCTTGAGCGAGGCCTCGCCCTGGACGACGTTGACCAGGTCGTACACCACGCGGCGCTCGCAGCCCATGATCAGGTCGAGGTTGCGCAGGCCGACGTCGAAGTCGACGACCGCGGTGCGCTTGCCCTGCCGGGCCAGCCCGCTGGCGATGCTGGCGCTGGTGGTGGTCTTGCCGACCCCGCCCTTGCCCGATGTGACTACGATGATTTCAGCCAAAACACGTCTCCTGGGTGTGCCGCCGTCACTCGAGTGCGGCGATCTTGAGTTCTTCATGCTCCAGCCAGACCTGGACGGCCTTGCCGTGGAGCTCGCGCGGAATATCTTCCAGCACCTTGTACTGCCCCGCCACGGCCACCAGTTCGGCGTGGAAACTGCGGCAGAAGATGCGGGCATTGCGGTTGCCCTGGGCGCCGGCCAGCGCGCGGCCGCGCAGTGGGCCGTAGATATGGATCGAGCCGTCGGCGATGACCTCGGCGCCGGCGCCGACCTGCGACATCACCGTCAGGTCGCGGTTGCGGGCGTAGAGCTGCTGGCCCGAGCGCACCGCCGTGGTCTGCATCAGTCCCGGTTCGGCGGCCGCCTGTGCGGGCGCCGGCGGTGGGGTAGCCGGAGCAGGCGCTGCGCGCGCCGGGGAGGGCGCGGGCACGGCGGCGGCGTCCGCGTTCTCGTACTGGGCGCGGAATTTCGACAGCAGCGGCAGGCCGAGCGCCTGCGCGAGCAGTGCGTTGTCGCTGCTGCCCCAGGCCAGCGCGACCGGCAGTGCGCCGGCCTCGCGCAGCGCATCGATCAGCGCCTGCGCGGTCGCCGGGTCCGGGGTCGCGGGCAGGCCGCCGAAGTCGAGGATCACCGCCGCCCGCTCGAACAGCTTGGGTGCGCGGGTCACGCGGCTGCGCATCTCCTCGCCCAACCGGGCGACGTCGAGCGTGCGGATGCGCAGATTGGCAATGCCGACCTGGCCGATCTTCAGTTCGCCGGCCGGTTCGAAATCGGTCGCGGGTGCGGGCGCGAGCTGGCCGGCCATCAGGCGGCCGCCCCTGCGCCGGCCGGCAGCTGCCGGGGCCTGAGCCATGCGGTGTCGGGCAGCCGGCCGCCGTAGGTGTCGCGCACCCAGGGATAGCTGCACATGTCCTTGACCAGCATCGAGGCGCGCAGGTCGGTGCCGGGCATGACGTGCTGGCCGACCTCGCGGAAGCCGAAGCCGCCATGGAACAGCCGCACCGGATCATTGTCGTGCTCGACGAAGACCTCGCAGGTGAGCAGCGGGTAGCGGACCTCGGCGTAGCTCTGCACGTCGGCGTAGAACGCCCGTCCCACACCGCCGCCACGGCGACGGCTGGCGACCACGATGCGGTCGATGTAGAAGAATTCGGGGTAGTGCGCGCCGAACCAGGCGTAGTTGCTGCTGTCGTGGCCGCTGCCTGAACCGAAGCCGATCAGAAAGCCCACCATGGCCTCGTCGCGCTCGGCGACGCGGAAGTACTCGGCGGTGTCGTACAGGCGGCGGAGGCGGGCGGCATCCAGAGGCAGGATCGACGGGCCAGCGGCGTTGTTGAGTTCGAGGATGGAATCCAGCTCGTGCGCATGCACGTCGCGGACGACGATCGACATTCCAGACTCCATTGTGTGCAAACGACTTTGGGTTGCAAAAAGCTGTGTGACTTCATCTATTGTCGCATGAGTCGGCCGTTAGGCGAACCGGGGGAGGGGGGCGTACGATAGCGCGGCTCTTGACTCATCTCGGCGACTTATGCGAAAACCACAGCGCCTCGTGTTGAGGCTCAAGAAAAGGATCTTCATTGTGCGTACTTCTGCCATCTTCTCAGTTGCTGTTCTTGCGTTTGGTGCGCTGATGTCTTCGGCCGCTAGTGCTCAGAGTGCTTCCGGTCCGTCGACTGCCAGGGGCGGTGAAGCGTCGGCCTCGGCTTTTCGTGCATTGACCTCTTCGACTAACGGTGCTCGGGGTTCTTCCAGTCAGTCTGCTCCCAAAGTCAATGTGGCGCCAGCTAATACTCCTCGGGCTATATGTGCTTCTACGGGTATGATGCCGGTCGGGAAGTGTAGGCTTAAGTGATATTTAGATTTTAATGAAAAGGCCTCACATTTGTGAGGCCTTTTTGCTTTTTTGGCGTATTTTATTTTAAATAATTTTAATTGATTTGGGGATCTTAATTGAAGGGCGTTTCTGCTTCTCCTGGTGTGATGTTGCGCTATGCGGGGCTATTTACATGGGGCGTCATTGTCATGCCGCTCATTTTTCTAGCTTACGATCGCGGCCCTTCATCTGATTTTGTTTTTAATCCGGGGGCTGATTTTTATTTTTGGGGGTTGTGGTGCGCTTGGTTGGGCTATGGAGTTTGCTATGGGTGGCTGGCTCGTTCAATTGGGCAAACTAACGTGGGAGGGAGAGAATATTTTTTGATAGTTCTGCTTAATTCTTGCGCTGGTGCAGTGAGTTTTTACAGCGGAAGTGGTTTGGGGAACATTTTGTTAATGGTGTCCGCATCTTTGCTGCCTTGGGTGATGCCGGTTGCTTTGGGGTTGGTTTTTCTCTCATTTTGCGAGGCGGCATTAATTCCGATCTATGTTTATGGCGTTGGATTGTCGCTGGGTGAGGCGATTATGCAGACGCTTCTTTATTTAGGCGTCACGGGCTTTGTCTTTTTTACTAGTTTGGCAGGTCGTCAACAGAGTCAAGGCCGGGAAGAGCAGCGCCGGCTCAACGCCGAGCTGCGCGCGACCCGTGCGCTGCTGGCCGAGAGCGTGCGCGTCAACGAGCGCACGCGCATCTCGCGCGAACTGCATGACCTGCTGGGCCACCACCTGACGGCGTTGAGCCTGAACCTGGAGATCGCCAGCCATCTGGCCAGCGGGCAGGCGCAGGAGCATGTGGGCCAGGCGCAGACGCTGGCCAAGCTGCTGCTCAGCGACGTGCGCGAGGCAGTCAGCCAGCTGCGCGACGACGATGCGATCGATATGCGCGCCACCTTGCTGCCGCTGGCCGAGAACGTGCCGAGCCTGCGGATCGACATGCAGATGCCGCAACAGTTCCTGGTCGACGACCCTGAGCGCGCGCACGTGCTGCTGCGCTGTACCCAGGAAATCATCACCAATGCCGTGCGCCATTCCGGTGCCAGTCTGCTGCGCCTGCGCTACGTGCAGGACGCCGGTGCGATCCGGCTCGATGCCCGCGACGACGGCCGCGGCGCCGATGTCGCCCGGGCCGGCAACGGCCTGACCGGCATGCGCGAGCGGCTGGCTGCCTATGGCGGCACCCTGCAGGTCGAGACCGCGCCAGGCAGCGGCTTCGTACTGCGCCTGGAATTGCCGCTGGCGGATGACGCCCGCCTGCGCGATGCTGCACCCCGCACCGCCACGTCCCCGCCGCCGTGAGCCCGCATTCGTTGGGAGGCCCCATGATCCGAGTCTGCCTGGTCGACGACCAGACCCTTGTCCGCCAGGGCATCCGCTCGCTGCTCGCGCTCGACGGCGGCATCGAGGTCGTCGGCGAGGCCGCCGATGGCCGCCAGGCGGTCGACCTGATCCCCGGCCTCAAGCCCGACGTGGTGCTGATGGACATGCGCATGCCGGCGATGTCCGGGCTCGAGGCGCTGCAGTCGCTGGCGCGCGCCGACGCGCTGCCGCCGACGATCATCCTGACCACCTTCGACGACGACCAACTGGTGCTGGCCGGCCTGAAGGCCGGCGCGAAGGGCTACCTGCTCAAAGACGTGTCGCTCGAGCAACTGGTCGGCGCGATCCGTACGGTCGCCGACGGCGGCTCGCTGGTGCAGCCGGCGGTGACCCAGCGTCTGCTGACCGGCCTGGAGCAGATGCGCAACGAGTTCGTCAGTCTCGATCGGCCCGACCCACTGACCGACCGCGAGACCGAGATCCTGCGGCTGATGGCCGGCGGCTTCTCCAACAAGGAGATCGCCAATTCGCTGGGCGTGGCCGAAGGCACGATCAAGAACCACGTCTCCAATATTCTGTCCAAACTCGGCGTGCGCGACCGCACCCGCGCCGTGCTCAAGGCCTTCGAGCTGCAACTGGTCTGAGCCGGGAGGACGCGGTTGGCCGGCGCGGTGGCCGGGGTAGCGAGGCCGCTCCGGCAGCCTCTGCACGACACCGGTGTCGTGCGCGGCCCCAGGCGGCGTCCCCGGCCGCTGTCGACCGCGATGCGAAGGCGCGATCGCGGCCGTCGATTCGCTCGCAACATCGCTCGCCCGCGGCAATACAATCTTGCTACGATTGCCGGTCTGTGCCGCCTCAGGCCGGAATTGGTCCTGGAGAACCCTGAATGACCCGTCTGCTCGAACTGCTGATCTCTTGCGTCATCGTCGCCGTGCTGTTCCTGGTGGTGGCCGTGCTGCTTCCGTCCAGCCGCACGTTGACCGAATCTGTCGAGACCAACCGTCGGCAGTCGATCGTGTTCGACACGATCAATAGCGTCCGTCGCTTCAAGGACTGGTCGCCGATTCCTCGCTACGATCCCGCCGTCCAGCTCAAGCTCTCCGGCCCGGATGCCGGCGTCGGCGCCCGCGTCGACTACGCCTCCGAGGACAAGCGCATCGGCCAGGGCCACTGGGAGATCACCGAATCCGATCCCGACAAGCGCGTGGTCTACGCGGTCGAGAATCCGCAGCGCGGCGACAACAAGAAGATGACCTTCACGTTGAAGCCGACCGGGCGCAACAACCGCAACATCGAGATCACCCAGACCTACAACGTCGATTACGGCTGGGATCTGCTCGGTCGCTTCGCCGGCCTGTACGTCAGCCGCAACGTCGGCGACGACATGAAGCTGGGCCTGGGCCAGATGGGCAACCTGCTGGCCGCCGTGCCCAACGTCGACTATCGGGTCGAGGGCAGCACGCTGTCGGATCTGGCGGCGGTCGACCGTCCGGCCGAGAACCTGCTGGTCGTCAGCGCCGGCGCGGTGGAGCGCAACAACCAGGTCATCCAGGATTCGATGAAGGCCAACCTGGAGTGGATCAACCGCACGATGGCGGCCAATGATCTGGAAGCCGCCGGTCCGCTGCGCGTCATCACCACCGAGCTGGGCCGCGAGACCTACACCTTCGATATCGCGCTGCCGGTCCGCGCCAAGGGCACCGGCCCGGCCGCGCCTGCCGCTGCGGCCGAAGGCGACAGCGAGGGTGAGGCCGATGCACAGGTTGCCGCTGCACCGGTCGAGGCCCCGGCCACCGATGCCGCCGAGCTGTCCGACCTCGAACTGCTGGGCCCGGTGAAGTATGTGTACTTGCCGCGCGGTCGCGTTGCCAAGGCCAACTACAAGGGCTTCATGGCCGAGCTGGACAACGTCCGCAACGCCGTGCGTGCCTGGGCGCTGACCCAGGGCTACGAGGTCACCGATCGTCCGTACGAGTCCTACCGCAACGGCATCGAGGCCGCGTTCACCGAGAACGGCGAGTTCGAAGTCTTCTGGACCTTGCGCCAGCAGCCGTAAGCGGCGGTCTTCGTACCGCGACACAGGATCACGCGCACGCCGCATCCATTGGATGCGGCGTGTTGCGTTGGGAAACCGGGCATCGTCACGGTGCCCCAGGACAGGGGGAGTGTCTTGCGCAGATACGAAGGGAATGCATCGGGCCTGGCGGCGGCCGGCGCGCTGTTGGCCGGGGTGGCCGTCGCACTGGCGGCCTACGCCAACCACGGGATGGAAGGCGACGCGCGTGCGGCGTTGCAGGCGGCCGCGGTGTTCGCGTTCGGTCACGGCATCGCGCTGGCAGCGTTGGCGCGAGGCCTGCGTGATCCGATGGCAAAACTGGCGTTGCTGGCGCTGCTGGCTGGCACCTTGCTGTTCGCCGGTGCGGTCGTCTCGCGCCATCTGCTCGGTGGGCCGTCGGCGTTCGCACCCTGGGGCGGTGGCCTGACGATGTTCGGCTGGCTGCTCTACGCGATCTCGGCATTGCGCACGCCGCGACGCTGAGACCACGTCACCGGGCACGCTGGCGCCGCTGACGCGCCCGGCCGCGTCAGCGGTGGCGCCAGTGCCACGGCTCGTAGACGATGCCGTGGGGATTGCCCTGCGGGTAGCTCATTGCAAAGCCGTGCTCGGCCGCGTGGCGCGTCAGCCAGGCGAACGCCGGCGTCGCCTCGAACGAGGTCTCGGCGCTGGGCTCGCCGGGCGTGCCGATGTCGAGCGCGCTGCCCGAATGGTGCTCGCTGTAGCCCGGGGCGGCGTTGACTTCGAGGATGGCGTCCACATCGAGGCCGCGGGCGCGTTTGCGCTCGAAAATGCCGAGTTGGTAGTCGTGGCTGCGGTAGCCGGAAATCGCCTCCAGCACGATGCCGTCGCCCCATGCGGCCTCGCGCATCCGCGCCCAGGCGCGGGCCGCCTTGGCCTCCAGCCACAGTGGCCTTCGATAGCGGTCGACGCCGGCGAAGGCCAGCCAGGCCGGCTCGGGCACCAGCGACAGGCCGGTGCGGGCGGCGTAGGCGTGCGCCTCGATGCCCAGGCCGTCCAGGCGCGTCTGCAACCGCGCCACCGACAGTGTGTCGGGCGGAGTGGAGGGGATCGAGGACGGCGATGTGTCGAGCAGGTCCAGCGCAGCATCGAGCCCGGCGGTGCGGCGCCAGTCGGGCAGCAGCGGCATCAGCCCCTCGGGCAGCAGCGCGGCCAGATAGCGGCCGTCGCGTTTGCGCCGCAGCACCCACGACGCGCGCGCAAGCACGCGGGCATCGCGGTTGGCACGCGCACGCAGCAGCGTGGCCGGCCACAGCTCGATGTCCGGGGTGTTGAAGAGAACGGCAGCAGGCGGTCGACGCATCGTGCGAGCTTAGCGGCCGTGCCCCGGCCGTGCACGACGCTCGCAGGCGCCGGTGCTCACAGCACCGTGTGCGGCATCAGCAGCGGCATCAGTACGTGCAGCACGAGATCGGCCGTGAAGTGGGCCACGATCGCCATCTCCAGACCGCGCTTCCAGTACAGCCAGCCGAACGCAACGCCGGCGAGCGCGTTGAGCAGCACCGTGCGCGCGATCACGCCGGCATCGAGATCCCAGACGCCGGCCGCTGCCGGCAGGTGGCCAGCACCGAACAACAGCGCCGCCCCGAGGATCGCGCTCCACGCCGCGGCGGGTGGCAAGCTGCCGTCATACCCGCGGTCGCGTCGCAGCAGCCAAGTGAAGGCCCAGGCCAGCAGGGTCATCAGAAACAGTCGCAGTTGCAGTTCCTCGACGATGCCGCCGTAGAACGAGGCGAGCAGGCCGTACATCGCGCTGCGCGCGCCGTCGATGTCCTGCATCGCGACCTTGGCTGGAGGCAGCAGCAGCGGGTCGAGCAGCGCGGACAAGGCCAGCACGACCACGGCCGCGGCAGCACCCAGGCCGGCGGCGCGCCAGGGTTGCAGCGGCGCCAGCCGCGCCTGGCCATGGCGGTTGAGCCAACGCTGCAGCAGCGGCGCACCCAGTCCGATCCGATGGCCCATGCGCAACCCGGCCCAGGCCAGCAGGGTGGCGAGCACGAACATCTGCATCGCCTGGATCGCGATCAGGGCCGGCAGCGGCACCGGCAACGCTTCGGCCCGGCCCGGGGCGAGTTGCATCAGATAGGGGAACACCGCGACCGTCGACAGCGCCGCTGCCGCAGCGAGCGCCACTGCCACACGCAGGTCCTGGCGGACGCGCGGCGCCGCGATGACATTCATGCCCGGCGCTTCATGAACAACACCATCGGTTGCCACGGCGCGGCCTGCACCACGTCGACCAGTTCCCAGCCCTGTTGACCGAGCGCCTGCAGCTCGGCTTCGACTGTTTCGGTCTTCAGACCGAACATGCCCGGCTTGATCTCCTGCACCTTGTACTGCCAGCGCTCACTCATGCGAATCTCCCTTGGATGCTGATGGGGTGCGATCGGGCTGTGGCCCGGGTGGCGGCAACCGGCCGGCCCGGCGCAGCGCATCGCGCAGGACGTACTCGATCTGCGCGTTGACGCTGCGCAGCTCATCATCGGCCCAGCGCTGCACCGCGGCCAGCACCGTGGCATCGATCCGCAGCGGATAGGCCTTGCGGGGGCTCACCCGCGCCCGCCGCGTGCGCGCCGCTTGCTGCGGGCGACGGTGTAGACGAAGGCAATCGCCAGCCCGTTGACCACGACCACCATGACCACCGCCAAGATCGACAGCCGGCGGTCGTCATCGCCCCACAGCGCGATACCGGTCGCAGTGGCCAGCGTGGCCACGCCGACCATCCGCATCAACCGCGCCAGCCGGCTGTCGAGCAAGGCCTTGTCGCGGACGGTCATGCGGCTGTGGCCGGCCAGCGGCAGCCGGCCGTCGCCCAGCCAGCGAGCGAACACGAACGCCGGCAGCGCGAAGATCGCGAACACCAGCGCGACGACATGATGGGCGGCCATCAGTACAGCGAGCCTGCGTTGACCACCGGCTGGGTGCCGCGGTCGGCGCACAGCACAACCAGCAGGTTGCTGACCATCGCCGCACGCCGCTCCTCGTCGAGCTGGACCACGCCGCTTTTCTGCAGTTCCGACAGCGCCATCTCGACCATGCCCACTGCACCGGCGACGATCCGCGTGCGCGCCGCGATCACCGCGTTGGCCTGCTGGCGCTGCAACATCGCGTGGGCGATTTCCGGGGCGTAGGCCAGGTGGCTGATCCGCGCCTCGAGCACGTCCACGCCCGCCGATGCCAGGCGCTCGTCGAGGTGTTCCTTGAGCCGGTCGGAGATCTCGACCGGGTGGCTGCGCAGCGAGATCTGCCCGTCCTCGTGCTGGTCGTAGGGATAGCTGGTCGCCATCGCGCGCAGCGCCGCTTCGGACTGGATGTGCACGAAGCTCTCGTAGTTGTCGACGTTGAACACCGCTTCGGCCGAGTCGACCACGCGCCACACGATCACCGCCGCGATCTCGATCGGGCTGCCGTCGAGCTCGTTGACCTTCAGTCGGCCGCTCTCGAAGTTGCGCACGCGCAAAGACACCTTCTTCTTGGTCAGGAAGGGGTTGTTCCAGCGCAGCCCGTTGTCCTTCGCGGTACCGACATAGCGGCCGAACAGACTCAGCACCGCGGCTTGGTTGGGCTCGACCATGTACAGGCCGAGTGCGGAGAACGCGATCAGCAGCGCGGCCACGACCGCCAGCACGGGCAGGGCGCCGCCGGTGGAGAGCATCAGCCAGCCGCACGCGGCGATCGCGACCAGTTGCAGGGCCACCACCGGGATGCCGGGGAAGGAGCGGATCGGATTCTCTTTCATGCGGCATCTCCCAGAGAGTTCTCCAAGTGATATCGATGAGATATCATTCTGTCAAGCGGCGATCACATGCGCCTGCCCGGCACCGCGGCACGATACCGATACCAATGCCCTCCCAGCCCTGGAGTCTCGATGCACCGCCCTCGCCATTTCTCGATGCTGCGCGACTTCCATCTGGCCGACTGGTTCACGCTGGCCAACGCCGTCTGCGGCACCGGCGCGGTGTTCGCGGCGATGCGGTTCCTGCAGGACGGCGGTGTGCGCGATCTGCTGATCGGGATGGCGCTGATTCCGCTGGCGTTCGTGTTCGACGCGCTCGACGGCCGCATCGCGCGCTGGCGCAAGGTCGCCTCCACGCTGGGGCGTGAGCTCGACTCGCTGGCCGACGTGATCTCGTTCGGTCTGGCGCCGGCGGCGTTGGCCTACGCCTGCGGTATGCAGGGCGGTTGGGACTGGATCGTGCTCAGCTTCTTCGTCGGCTGTGGCGTCAGCCGGTTGGCCCGCTACAACGTCACCGCCGAGACTCTGGCCGATGGCGGCGACAAGGTGAAGTTCTTCGAGGGCACGCCGATCCCCAGCAGTCTGCTGCTGGTGGTGGTGCTCGCGATCGCTGCAGCGCAGGGTCGGATCGGCGATGCGCTGTGGTTGGGCGACGTGCGGCTCGGGCCGTGGTCGCTGCACCCGCTGGTGCTGATGTTCGCGCTGTCGGGGTCGCTGATGATCAGCAAGACGCTGCGTATCCCCAAGCCTTAGGGCAGGGCGCAAGGCGGCTGGGAAGGCGTCATGTGATTGCGGCGGGCGCGACGCGGCTGTTGCTATGATCGGGCCATCGCGGCGGGAGCGAACGATGGCAAACGATGCGTGGGGCCCGGCGGAGCCGGGTGAGGAACTCGAGCAGCTCGCACGCCGCTACTGGGATGCCTGGCAGTCGGCATTGCAACGCACGATGCCCGGCGCTGCGCAGGGTGGATTTGCCGGCTTCTCCAGCGGCGCGGCCGCCCGGCCGTCCGAGCCCTGGCGGGCGATGTTCGAGGCCTGGGTGCCACCGTCGCCCAGCGGTAACGCGGGCGTGGAGGACGTGTTGCGGCGCTTCAACCGGCAGGCCGGCGACTGGTGGACGCGCATGCAGGGCATGGCCGAGGGGTTTGCCGGCCAGCGCCCGTCGCCCGAGACCGTCGCGCGGGCCTGGCGCGAGGCGCTGGGTGGCGATACGGCCAATCCGTTCGCACAGATGTTCGGCGGACTGGGCGGCACCGGCATCGAGGGCTGGGACGGCTGGCTGCGGTCGTTGCAGCCCGTGGTCGATGCGCTGCGCGGCGATGGGGGCGCTGTCGGACCCTGGGCCGCGTTCGGGCCGTCGCGCGAACACCAGGTGCGCTGGCAGGCGCTGCTCGATGCGTTCGCCGAGTATCCCAAGACGCAGCAGGCCTATCAGGGACTGCTGTTGCAGGCCTCGCAGGCCGCGTTCGCACGTTTCGAGCGCCGGCTGTCGGAGCTCGATGCCGAGGCCGTGACGATCGAGTCGCCACGGGCCTTGTTCGACCTGTGGGTCGAAGCCGCTGAAGAGGCCTATGCCGAGGTTGCATTGTCGCCGGGCTTCCGCAGCGCGTATGCGCAGATGGTCGCCGGCAGATGCGCCTGCGCCAGGCGGTGCAGCGCGAGGTCGAGCAGGCCTGCCGGTTGCTCGACCTGCCCACGCGCAGCGAACTCGACGGCGCGCATCGCAAGATCGTCGATCTGGAGCGGACCGTGCGCCGGTTGCGCGATCGTCTGGAGGAGGTCGACTCGGAGCCCGCTGCGCCAGAGCCGCGGCGCAAGGCGCGCGCGGTCCGGACCGCATCGCCGCGTCGCACTGCGCGACCGGCGCGCAACGCGGCCGTGTCGGACACACCCGCACCGGCGACCGCGTCCAGCCAAGCGCCGGCCAAGCCCACGCGGCCAAGGCGCGCGCCGAAGAAGGCAGCCGCCAAGACCGCACCCCGGCAGACGGCACGCAAGACCGGGGCGGCGCAGCGTTCGAGCGCGCAGCGTGCGCCGGCCAAGCGTGCGGCCACGGCCAAGAACTGGCCGGCGGCGATCCCGCAGGCGCCCGCACCGCTGACATCCGCCAAGCCGCGGACCCGGAAGCGCTGAGATGGCAGGACCGGTGCGGATCACGCCCGAAGGCATCGCCGAGGAGGCACTCAGGGTCCAGCGCAAGCTTCTGGCCGGCCTGACGACGCTGCGCGAAGTCGGCGACGTGGACTATGGGCCACGCCCCGGGAAGAGGTCTGGCGCGACGGCAAGGTCGTGCTGTATCGCTTCGTCGGCGCGCAGGCAGCGACCTCGCGCACGCCGCTGCTGGTCGCCTATGCGCTGGTCAACCGGCCCTACATGATCGATCTGCAGGCCGACCGCTCGATCGTCGCCGGGCTACTGGCGCGCGGGCAGGACGTCTACGTGCTGGACTGGGGCTATGCCGATCGCTCCGACCGGTTCCTCACGCTGGAGGACTACATCGAGCGCTTCCTGGGCGGCGCGGTGGATCATCTGCGCCGTCGCTCCGGTCTGCCCGCGATCAACCTGCTGGGCATCTGCCAAGGCGGGACATTCGCACTCAGCTATGCGGCGCTTCATCCCGAGCGCGTGCGCAACCTGATCACGATGGTCACGCCGGTGGACTTCCACACCGACGACAACATGCTCGCGCACTGGGCGCGGGATCTGGATGTCGACCTGTTCGTCGAGACGCTGGGCAACGTGCCGGCCGACATGATGAATGCCTGCTACTTGATGATGAAGCCGTGGCGGCTGCTGGTGCACAAATACGTGGGGCTGGTCGACATCCTCGACGATCCGAAGGCGGTCGAGGACTTCCTGCGCATGGAAAAGTGGATCTTCGATTCGCCCGACCAGGCCGGCGAGGCTTTCCGCCAGTTCGTGCGCCAGTTCTACCAGGACAACGGCTTCGTCGCCGGCAGCGTGGTGATTGGCGAACGCGCGGTGGACCTGGCGCAGGTGACGATGCCGGTGCTCAACATCTACGCCGAGCAGGACCACATGGTGCCGCCCGATGCATCGCGCGCGCTGCAGGGGCTGGTCGGCACCGAGGACTACGCCGAGCTTTCGTTCCGCGGCGGGCATATCGGCATCTACGTGTCCGGACGGGCGCAGGTGCAGGTGCCCGCGGCCATCTGCGACTGGCTTGCGCAGCGCGACTGAGTGCGCCGTCGTCCGCTGTCTTTCCCGTTCGCCAGGAGCCGATCGATGTCCACGCCCGCCCCGAGCTTGAGCCGTTCCCGCAGCGACCGCGTCCTGGCCGGCGTGTTGGGCGGCGTCGCACGCAGGTTCGACTGGAATGCCACACTGGTGCGCGCGCTCTATGTCGTGGTGTCGGTGCTCTCTGCAGCGTTTCCCGGCGTACTGGTCTACCTGCTGCTGTGGCTGCTGATGCCCGAAGGCGAGACCTGAGGCGATGCTGCGCTGGCGACGCCTGCCGACTCCGTTGCGCGCGCTGTTGCTGGCCTTGGGCGCGATCTGGACGCTGCCCAATACCGCCATCGGCCTGCTCGGCGGGTTGGCCGGCCTGCCGTTCGGCGCACGGGCCCGCTGGCGTGATGGCGACTGCGCACTGGTGTTCGATCGCTGGCCCTGGGGGCCGGGCGGGGCGATCACGTTCGGCAACACGATCCTGCATACCGGCGATTCGCTCGACCGTGCCTGCAGTACCTACGCGCATCGCGCCGCGCTGTGCGTGCAAGCGCCGATCCGCCTGGGCGATCACGAGCGCGCCCATGTCTTCCAGTACATGGTGCTCGGTCCGCTGTTCTTGCCGTTGTATCTGCTGTGCGGGGGCATCAGCGTGCGCAACCGCTTCGAACGCGCGGCCGACCGCTATGCGCTGACCGGGCATGGCTGGTGGCCGTGGCCGACGCCGTGATCCGATAGCTGCCGGTCAGCGTCCGAGCTGCACGCAGGTCTCGCCCGTCGGTACACCACCCGGCGCGAAGCGCCGCTCGGCGAACATGATGTCGTTGGCGCTGGCCAGGACCACGGTGCTGCTGCGCGTGCCGTACATCGGATCCTCGATGAACGGCGGCGACAGGCGCCTTTCCAGCGCAAGGCCGACGCCGGTGTCGGGCAATTGTGCGTCGTCGGCAGGACGCACGTCGCGCAGGCCGGCGAACAGTGGCTCCAGAGCGCCTGAAGCGCCAGACGATGCCGCGAGCCAGTCTTGCAAAGTGCGTGTGGCCGCGTTGCTCTTGGGCCAGGGCGCGTCGAATGCGCCATTGGACATCGCGTGCAGTCCCGGGGCGACCTCGGCAACCGCGAAGCGGGGATGGTTGCTGGCGAACCACAACGCGTCGCCGTCCCACAGCAGTAGGTTGAAGCGCCCGTAGCCCGCGGCGTCGTCGGCCAGCGCATGGGCGAAGCGCTCGGCCGAGGCGTCGCCGCGGACGAAGTCGCGCACCAGCCAGCCACGCGACAACCGCGCGGTCTCCGGCGCCACGCCCGCGCGGACATTGGTCACTGCTGCCAGCCGGCGGCGAGACGAGACCTGCAGCCAACTGCCACCCGACTGCAGGTCACGGCCGCCGAACACGTCCGGCGCCTCGGGATCGACACCGGCCGCCGCGGTCGCCCGCGCGTGCGCCTCGTCGCGATTGGCGATCAGCACCAGCGGCAGGTCGGGGCGAGTATTCCAGGCGATAGCGATCAGGCACATGCGCCGATGCTAGTCGAATGCGGCGCCGTGCCGCGCGTTCCGGGCTCGGGTCACCGCTGACGTGACGCCAGGACGGCGTCCAGACCCGTTGGTATGCGGCCTGCTGGTACCGGAGGCGGGACTCGAACCCGCACGCTTTTAAAGGCGGTGGATTTTGAGTCCACTGCGTCTACCATTCCGCCACTCCGGCGCGGACGGCGAGTATAGCGGATCATCCGGCAGGGAAGCGGACACCTGCGTTCGCGAAATCCGAACATCCCCTCTGGCATGCTCCGCGGGCCGGCGCGTGCCGGTGGCAGCAGGAGACGGGCATGGTGGGCAGTCGACGTGGACGCGAGCGCGGGGACCGCTTGGGGCGAGGGCTCGTGGCGGTGCCGGTCGGCATGCTGCTCCTGGCACTGGCCGCATGCGCGAGCCCGTCCGGGCGGCACGTGGGCGCCGCCGAGCCCGTTGGCGAACGAGTGCTCGATCCTGCGGTGTTGCGGGTACCGGCCCAGCCGTCCGGGCAGCTGCGTCTGGCGCAGGGCGTCTTCCGTGTGCACTTGAGCAACATCCGCTGCGTGCGTGCGCCCTGTCCCAACGGTTACATGGTGTCCGACGTCGAGGGACAGCCGGCGGCGTTGCGACCTGATGTGCCCCAACCGGTCTCGCGGCTGCCGCAGCAGGTGCGCTTCGATGCGGCCTCCGGCGGGCCGATCGAGGACGGGTTGGTCGACCGGGCGCATCAGGGCGACGGTATCGTCGTGCAGGGCCGGGCCTGGCTCGACGACGGTGGCCAGATCCTGCGCGTGGAGGTCGAGCGCCTGCTCGACTAGCGGTGTCTGCCGTCGCGGCGTACTGATCTGCGTGCGCAGCTAGTCGGCCGAATCGAACGCGTCGGTTTGCATGATCGTCTCGCGGCGCAGATACCGGTCCCCGCCCTGTGGGTCGAACAGCGCGCAGCGCAGGATCGGCGCCTGATAGATGTGCAGCGAAACCGCGACCACCGCGGGGTCGGTGTTCCGAATGATGTGGTACTCGTGCGGCGGGATCAGACTGCCGGCGCTGCCGGTCTGCGCCTGCACGGTGCTCGCCGGCCGGAAGCGGTAGCGCGCACCATCCCGCCCGAGGCATTCGTACTGCACGATCTCGAGCGTGCCGTGCCACACGCCCTCCACGCACCACAGTTCGTCGTGATCGTGCAGCGGCGTGCCCTGGCCCGGGGCCCAGGTCATCGCGACGATGCTGTAGCCGTGCTGCGGACTGCGGTAGAGCTCGCGGCGTGCGTAATGGCCGTCGACCGGCGCGTGCACGCAGGGCGGCAGACGCACCGCAGGATCGCGGATCAAGGCTTGCATCGTCTCGCGCAGTGCAGCGGTGACAGCGTGCGCGTCATCGTGGACGAGCGCGGCATCGACTGCGGCGATCAGCCGGTCGCGGCCGGGATATCGAATGTCGGGCAGTGGCGTGGTCTCGGACATGCGACCCAGTCTAGCCGCTGCGATCGGTGCGCCGTGTCGCGACACGCACTCAGGTCGCAAGTGCATCGAGGAAGCCGCGCAGCGCCGGGCCGAAGCGGGCGATGTCGACCAGGAACGCATCGTGGCCCTGCGGCGACTCGAGCGGCAGGAACTGTGCATCGACACCGCCGGCGCGCAGGCCATCGGCGATCTGGCGCTGTTGCTGCAGCGGGAACAGGATGTCGGTGTGCACGCCGATGCTCAGCGCGCGCTCGACCCGCAGCGCTGCCAGGCCGGCATCGGTATCGCCGCCGCAGTGATCGCCGATATCGAACCAGTCCATCGATCGGCTCAGGTAGAGATAGCAGTTGGGATCGAAGCGGCGCACGAAGCGGCGCGCATGGCCTTCGAGATAGCTTTCGACCTCGAACTCCAGACCGAACGGATCCTCGTCGTCGCGGCGGTCCGATTCCAGGCGCACGCGCCCGAAGCGGCCATCCCACTCGAGCGCCGAGCGATAGGTGATGACCCCGAGTTTGCGTGCCATGCGCATGCCGCTCTCGGGTAGGCCGCATCACTGTAGTCGCCGCCGTTCCACATCGGGTCGAGCCGGATCGCCTCGCGCTGCAACGAGCGGATCGCGATCGAGAACGGCAGTGCGCGCGCCGCGCCGCAGATGTTGACGTGCGTGCGCGCCAGGCCCGGGTGGCGCGCCAGCAGTGACAGCGCGGTCATGCCGCCCATCGAGTTGCCGATCACGCAGGCCAGTTGCGCGATGCCCAACGCCCGCACGACGTGCGCGGCGGCGTCGGCGACATCCTCGATCGACAGATCGGGGAACGCCAGGCGGTAGGGCGCGCCGGTGGCCGGATCGATCGAGGCCGGGCCGGTGGAACCTTTGCAACTGCCCAGCGAATTGACGCAGACCACGAACCAGCGGTCGGTATCGATCGGACGGCCGGGACCCACCATCGCCTCCCACCAGCCGGGCGATGGGTCATCGCCATGCGCGGCGGCGTGGGCGTCGGGCGACAGGCCGGTGACGATGAGGATCGCATTGCCGGCAGCGGGATCGAGCCGGCCCCAGGTCTCGTAGGCGACACGTGCGCCGTGCAGCATGCCGCCGCGCTTCATCGCGAACGGCGAGGGCAGCGCGACGAAGCGGCTGCCCGGCGGGATGAATTCGGTCATCGAATCTGGCGCCCGGAGGCGCGATGGCGGGCCGGTGGCGCGTGGCGTTGCATGATCGCGGTTCGCCCGGCGAAAAGCCATCGCCGGGCGTCCCTTCACCGCTAGGGGTGGGGGACCTCGATCACCAGCTCGATCGTGTCCGTGGTGGGCAGGCTCACGCGCACCGGCGCCGATTCCAGGTCGTCGGGGCTGCGGTCGGCGATGCCGCGGGCCGCGATCCGGGCGACGACTTCGACCTCGTCGAGTGCCGACAGCGGCTGGGTCGGCATCGGGCTGTCGCCGTCATCGAGCACGATGTCGAGCGGCAGCGCGGACAGGCGGTGGCGCTGCGCGGCCACCGGCATCGGCGGGCCGCCGGGCTGGCGGGCCATCACGAACACACTGGCCTCGGGCGGCAGTCGCGCGGCCAGGGCCGCAGCGTCGCCCGCGATGCGCACGCGCACGTGCAGTGCGCGGGCCGGGACCGCGGCCGTCGCCTCGGTGGCCGGGGCGGTCGACGCGGGCATGCCCGCAGCCTCGCGTGCGGCGGCGATCTGCTCGCGCAAAGTCGCGGCGGTCTCGCCGTCGAGCTGGGCCAGCAGCGGCTCCCAGGTCGCGACCGCAGCCGCGTCGTCGCCGGCCTGGCGCTGGGCAATGCCCAAGAACCAGCGCGCGTGCTGCTGCTCGGGGTTGCGCGCGAGCACCGTGCGCAGGATCTCGACGGCGGTCTGATCGAAGCGGCGCTGCGGATGCGCCTCGGCGCGGGCCCGGGCGTATTCGACCTGCAGTGCGTCGTCGTCGGGCAGCAGCTTGGCCGCACGCTCGATCGCATCGCGCGCCTTGCCCGGCTCCTGCATTGCCGCATAGCTGCGGCCCAGCAGCACCCAGCCCTCGGGCTGGCGCGGGTCGCGTTCCAGGTCGGCCTGCAGGCGGGTGATCGCCTCTTCCAGCGAGCCGGGCGCGCGCAGCGACTGCGGATCGAGTGCGGCGGGGGTGCCGACGATGGTGTACAGGCCGCCGACCAGCACCGGCACCAGCACGGCCACCGCCAGCGCCACGCGCGGCGCACCGGTGCGCAGGGCATGGACCAGCATGGCGACAGTCGCCAGCGTGATGCAGATCGCGATCGCAACGAAAACGGCCATTACCACTCCTGGGGTTCATCGATCGGCGGCAGCGGCTCGCGGCGACGCGCGGCCACGATCCGCCAGATCACCACGCCACCGGCGCCGAGCACGAGCAACGGGCCGAACCACAGCAGCCAGGTCGCCGGCCCGACACGCGGGCGATAGAGCACGAACTCCCCGTAGCGCGCGACCAGATGCTCGCGGATCTGCGCATCGCTCTGCCCGCGGCGCATCAGCGTGAGCACCTCACGGCGCAGGTCGTGGGCGATCTGGGCATTGGAATCGGCCAGCGACTGGTTCTGGCACATCACGCAGCGCAACTCGAGGATCAGGCTGCGGAAGCGCTTTTCCTCGGCGGCGTTTTCGAACGTCAGTGGCGCCGGATCGACGGCGGCCTGCGCGCGGACCGCAGGCGGCCAGGCCAGGCACAGGGCCAGTGCGAGCAAGAGCGCACGGATCATGGCGCCTCCAGCCGTTCGACCTGGGGCAGCAGCTGCGTGCGCAGCACCTCGGGGGTCATCGGGCCGACATACTTCCAGACGATGGTGCCGTCGCCGTCGACCAGGAAGGTTTCCGGTGCGCCGTAGATGCCCCAGTCGATCGCCGCGTGGCCCTCGTAGTCCACCAGCACCAGCCAGTACGGATTGCCGAACTGCTCGAGCCAGCGCAGCGCATCGCTGTGCTCGTCCTTCCAGTTGTAGCCGATCACGCGCACGCGCTTGGTCTTGGCGAACTCGCTGATCACCGCATGTTCCTCGCGGCAGCCTGGACACCAACTGCCCCAGACGTTGAGCAGGTAGGGTTCGCCGCGCAGCTCGGCCGCGGTCACCATCCGGCCCGGCTCATGCAGCACCGGCAGGCGGAAGTCGGGCGCGGGCTTGCCGATCAGCGGCGAGGGCAGGGCGTCGCGATTGGGGTTGCGACTGAGCCAGACGCCTGCGGCGAGCAGCACGGCGATCGCCGCGAAGACCGCCAGGGGCAACCAGCGGCCCCGGGAGCGACGGGTCGGGGACGTGCTCATGCGGACGGCTCCCTGCGCGGCGACGGCGGACGGCGGAAACGGCGATCACCGGCGACAATGAACGCCCCAGCGCCATCAGGAACGCGCCGGCCCAGATCCAGCGCACGAACGGCTTGACGTGCACACGCAGCGCCCAGGCACCGCCGCCGAGCGGCTCGCCGAGCGCGACATAGACATCGCGGGTTACCCCCGCCTGGATCGCGCTCTCGGTCATCACTTGGCCGCCGCTGACGTAGGCGCGCTTTTCGGGATGCAGCGTGGCGACCAGGCGGTCGTCGCGCAGCATGCGCACGGTGCCGCGGTCGGAAATATAGTTCGGTCCCTCGTGGTGCTCGACGCCGTCGAGCACGAACGCATCGCGGCCCATCTCCAGCGTCTGACCGGGTGCCAATGCGACTTCGCGCTGGACGTTGAGCGCCTCGACCAGCAATGCGCCAACCAGGAACACCGCGATGCCCAGGTGGCCGAGCAGCATGCCGGTCATCTCGGGCGTGAAGCGCTTGGAGCCTGTGCGCAGCCGCACCCAGACGAAGCGCAGCGTGCCGGCGGCGACCCACACCGCACCCGCGATGCCCATCGCGACCTTCCACGGGCCCTGCGGGGCGAGATAGAAACCGATCGCGCCGAGCACCAGCGCCAGCACCGCCCAGGGCGCGAGCATGCGCAGCGGGCGGCTGGCCGCGTCGTTCTGCCAGCGGGTCAGTGGCCCGAACGGCAGCAGCAGGACCAGCGGTGCCATCAGCACCAGGAACAGCAGCGAGAAGTACGGGGGACCGACCGAGATCTTGCCCAGGTCCAGCGCGTCGGCCAGCAGCGGATACAGCGTGCCCAGCAGCACCATCGCGCACGCCGCGACCAGCAGCAGGTTGTTGGCCAACAGCAGGGTTTCGCGCGAAGTCGCTGTGAACGGCTTGCCGCCACGGCCATCGGGCGCGCGCAGCGCATAGAGCAGCAGCGAGCCGCCGACGACGATGCCCAGGAACACCAGGATGAACAGGCCGCGTGCCGGGTCGGCCGCGAAGCTGTGCACGCTGGTCAGTACGCCCGAGCGCACCAGGAATGCGCCCAGCAACGACAGCGAAAATGCGGCGATCGCCAGCAGCAGCGTCCAGCCGTGGAAGCTGCCGCGCTTCTCGGTCACCGCCTGCGAATGGATCAGTGCCGCGCCGGCCAGCCACGGCATGAAACTGGCGTTCTCGACCGGATCCCAGAACCACCAGCCGCCCCAGCCCAGTTCCGCATACGCCCACCACGAGCCGAGCGCGATGCCGATGGTCAGAAACGCCCAGGCCACATTGGTCCACGGTCGCGTCCAGCGCAGCCAGCGCGCATCGATGCGACCGTCGAGCAGCGCGGCGATCGCGAATGCGAACGGCACCATGAAGCCCGAGTAGCCGATGTAGAGCATCGGCGGGTGCACGATCATTCCCGGGTCCTGCAGCAGCGGGTTGAGATCGCGGCCGTCGAGCGGCATCGGCAGGATGCGGTCGAAGGGGTTGCTGGTGAAGATCAGAAACGCCAGGAAGCCGAAGCAGATCGCGCCCATGATCCCGAGCACACGGGCCAGCACCACGTCGGGCACATCGCGCGAGCCCCAGGCCACCGCGCCGTTCCAGCACGCCAGCAGGAAGCCCCACAGCAGCAGCGAGCCTTCGTGGCCGCCCCACACCGCGGTGATCCGGTAGACCATCGGCAGCAGCAGGTTGGAGTTGTCGGTCACGTAGCGCACCGAGAAGTCCTGCACCATGAAGGCGACGGTGAGCAGCACCCAGGCGGCGAGTAGCAGGATCGCCTGCGCATAGGCGGCCGGTCGCGCGGTCGCCATCCACGGCGCGATGCCGCGCCGCGCGCCGAGCAGCGGCAGCACGGTCTGCAACAGCGAGGCGACCAGCGCCAGCAGCAGGGTGATCTGACCGAGTTCAGGCAGCATCGGTGCGCTCCGGGCGCGGCCCGCAGACCATCGCCGTCATTGCGCGGCCTCGGCCGGCGTCGCGACCCCGTGCTTGTCGTGGGCCAGGCCCATCTTGTCGGCGACCTCCTTGGGCACGTAGGTCTCGTCGTGCTTGGCCAGCACCTGCTCGGCGACGAAGACGCCGTCGGCCATGCGCCCGGTGGCGACCACGGCCTGGTTCTCGCGGAACAGGTCGGGGAGGATGCCGGTGTAGCTGACCGGCAGCTCGGCATCGCCATCGGTGACGCGGAAGTGCGCCTCCATCGAGCCGGTGGCGCGCGAGAACGATCCATCGGCGACCATGCCGCCGAGGCGGAAGCGCGCTTCGCCCGAGGCGACCGCGGGGCCGGCGGTGCCGGCCAGCACCTCGGCCGGGGTATAGAGATACGAGACGTTGCGCTGCAACGCGAAGGCGATCAGCGTGGCCGACAGCGCGCCTGCGGCGGCGAGCGCGACGACGAAGCCCAGGCGGCGTTTGCGGACGGGGTTCATCGGGTCAGCTCCGTATCAGGGGCGGGGACGACGGCGGCCTGGCGGCGCGCCTCGAGGGTGCGGACCGCACGCAGCGTCTGCGCGATGCGGATGCGCGGGGCGACGAAGTCCCACACCAGCACGGCCGCGAACACCGCGTAGGCGGCGACGACGTATTCCAGATAGCTCATGCGTGTTCTCCCGGTGCGCCGGCCATCCGCCGCACCCAGTCCTTGCCCGCTTCGCGGCGCAGGTTGTCGGCGCGCGCGCGCGCCAGCAGCGACCCGACGAACCAGAGCTTGGTCGCCACGATCATCCACAGCAATGGGCCGATCATGCTCGCGTCCATGCTCGACTGGCCGAACACGCGGATCGTCTGGCCCTGGTGCAGCGAGTCCCACCACACCACCGAGTAGCGGATGATCGGCAGCAGCGCGACGCCGACGATCGCCAGCAGCGATGCCGCGCGTGCGGCCGTGCGGCGGTCCTCGATCGACTGGTACAGGCCGATCACCCCGAGGTACAGGAACAGCAGGATCAACTGCGTGGTCAGGCGCGGATCCCAGTCCCACCAGGTGCCCCACATCGGCTTGCCCCAGATCGAGCCGGTCACCAGCGTGATCAAGGTGAAGGCCGCCCCGATCGGCGCGCAGGCCATCGCCAGGATCTCGCACAGCTTGATCCGCCAGATCAGCGCGATCGCGCCGTACAGCGCCATCAGCGCGAACACCGCCAGGCTCATCCAGGCGCTGGGCACATGGATGTAGAGGATCCGGAAGCTGTCGCCCTGCTGGTAGTCGGCCGGGACCTGGAACAGCGCGCCGTACAGGCCGACGGCCATCGTCAGCAGCGCCAGGCCATAGGCCCACGGTGCCCAGCGCCGCGCGAAGCGGTCGAAGGTCGGTGGCGAGCCGAGCTGATGGAACCAGAGGACGATGGGATTCATGCGGGCGGGCGTGCTGGCGTGAACGGGCTGGCGGGAGCGTGCGGCGTGGTCTTCGGCCGCGAGCGGAACGGTGGCGCGTCGGTGGCGGTCATTGGCTGCATGACCTCAGGTCAGCGCGATGCGGATGGCGGCGGCAGCAGCGACGGGCGCCAACACCACGGCGGCGACGAGGCCGGCGCCGAGCAGCAGCAGGCCGCCGGTCGGATCGTGGCCCTGGGCCGAGATCGCCACGCTGCCGGCTCCGAACACCAGCACCGGGACGTACAGCGGCAGTGCGAGCAGCGCCAACAGGATACCGGAACGGCGCATGCCGATGGTCAGCGCGGCGACGACCGCACCGAGCAGGCTCAGCAGCGGCGTGCCCAGCGCGAGTCCCGCCAGCAGCACCGGGAGCTGCGCGCGGGGCAGCCCGAGCAGTTCGGCCAGCAGCGGCGCGGCCAGCAGCAACGGCAAGGTCGTGGTCGCCCAATGCGACACCGTGCGCACCAGCACCAGCCAGGCCAGCGGGACCGGGGCGAGCATCCACTGCTCGAGCGAGCCGTCGTCGGCATCGCCGCGGAACAGCGTGTCGAGCGCCAGCAGTCCCGACAACAGCGCCGCGACCCACAGCACGCCCGGCGCGACCCGGGCCAGCATCGCCGCGTCGCTGCCCAGCGCCAGCGCGAACAATACGATGACGATCAGCGCGAACAGCGCCGGCTGGAACGCGTCGCCGCGCCGGCGCCACAGCAGTCGCAGATCGCGCGCGATCAGCGCCCGGGCACTGCCGGCCAGCGTCGGCAGCGGTGCGCTCATGCCGCCGCGTCCAGGCACAGCTCGCGGGTGCGCACCGGCGGCGCGGCATACGCGCCATGGGTGGTGACCAGCGCCGCGCCGCCGTCGTCGAGCTGGGCGCGGACCATGCGGTTGACCAGCTCGATGCCCTGCAGGTCGAGATTGGCGTAGGGCTCGTCGAGCAGCCACAGCGGGGCGGGCGACATCCACAGCCGCGCCAGCGACAGGCGCTTCTTCTGGCCGGCCGACATCTGCCGCACCAACAGATGCGCGTGCGCGGCCAGCCCGACGACACCGAGCGCGCGCTCGGCGGTCTGACTCGTGCGGCAGCCCTGCAGCCGCGCCAGGAACGCGAGGTTCTCGACCGCGTCCAGATCGGCTTTCAGCCCCGGCAGATGGCCCAGATAGGCCATGGTGCCGGCACGCATCGCGCGCGCGATCGGACGGCCGGCGACCTCGACTGTGCCGCTATCGGCCTCAAGCAATCCGGCGAGCACGCGCAGCAACGTGGTCTTGCCAACGCCGTTGCCACCGCGCACCAGCAGTGCCTCGCCGGCCTGCACCGCAAAGTCCAGCGGCCCGAAGACCGGACGCTCGTCACGCGAGAAGCGCAGGCCGCGGGTGGCGAGCAGGGGCGGAACGGCAGCGGGCATCGGGCAGGCGGTCGGGGCGGAAGGGCCGCGTCGGAGGTGCATTCTAGGGACTGCCGCCGCCCCCGGCATTGCGCTGGGTCAATGCCGCCGCCGATGCCCGCCCCCAAAACCGGGGTCAGAGTGCAATTTCGCCATGAAATTGCACTCTGACCCCGGTTTTGGGGCGGGCGGGCCCGTACACTCGGTGCCCTTTCACGATGGACGCAGGCCAGATGATCCGGACCAAGCTGCCCAAGGTCGGCACCACGATCTTCACCGTGATGTCGCAGTTGGCGGCCGAGCACGGCGCGGTCAATCTCGGGCAGGGCTTCCCGGATTTCGAGGTGCCCCAGCGTCTGGTCGACGCGCTCGCCGAGGCGATGCGTGCCGGCCACAACCAGTACGCGCCGATGACCGGCATCCCGGCGCTGCGCCAGGCGATCGCAGAGAAGACGGCGCGTGTCTACGGCCATTGTCCCGATCCCGAGACCGAGGTCACCGTGACCAGCGGTGCGACCGAGGCGCTGTTCAATGCGATCCACGCGGTCGTGCGCGCCGGTGAGGAAGTGATCGTGCTCGACCCGGCCTACGACAGCTACGAGCCGGCGATCGAGCTGGCAGGCGCGGTCGCGGTGCACGTGCCGCTCGATCCGGCCACCTTCGCACCGGACTGGCAACGCGTGCGCGAAGCGGTCACGCCGCGCACCCGGCTGCTGATCGTCAACAGCCCGCACAACCCATCGGGCGCGATGTTCACGGCCGACGACATGCAGGCGATCGCCGACATCATCGCCGAGACCGGCATCTACCTGCTGTCGGACGAGGTCTACGAGCACATCGTCTTCGACGGCGCACGGCACGAGTCGGCGTTGCGCTACCCGGCGCTGCGCGAGCGCGCGTTCGTGGTCTCGAGCTTCGGCAAGACCTATCACTGCACCGGCTGGAAGCTCGGCTACTGCATCGCACCGCCGGCGTTGAGTGCGGAGTTCCGCAAGGTGCATCAGTACAACGTGTTCTGCACGTTCGCGCCGGCCCAGCATGCGTTCGCGGCCATGTTGCGCGAGGAACCCGCGCACTACGAGCAACTGGGCGCGTTCTACCAGGCCAAGCGCGACGCCTTCGCCGCGCAGTTGGCGACGACCCGCCTGCGGCCGCTGCCGGTGCCCGGCGGCTACTTCCAGCTCGTCGACTACTCGGCGGTCAGTGACCTCGACGACGCGGCGTTCTGCCGCTGGCTGACGACCGACAAGGGCGTGGCGGCGATCCCGCTCTCGCCGTTCTACGCCCAGCCCCCGCAGGGCCAGCGGCTGGCACGGCTGTGCTTTGCCAAGAATCCGACCACGCTCGACGCGGCGATCGCGCGGTTGCGCACCCTGTAGCTGGTCTTCGACCCCGCGCCCGGGCCGCCGCGAGGGGCTGCGACGATCGGTCGCAACCGGGCCTTCAGCGCACAGCGCCTAGAATCATGGGGCCTGGCGCCCACGCGGCGCTGCGGTTGTCCTTCCCGAATCCTCAAACGTCCCCGTGCGATCGTTGCTGCCGCCCGTTCTTTGTCTCGCGCTCGCGCTGTCGGCCTGTGCGTCGCCGCCTGCCGGCCCGTTCCACGGCACCGACCTGTCGGGTGTGTCGTACGGGCGCAGCCTGGACCTGCAGGACACCGACGGCCACCCGCGTGGCCTGGGCGATTTCCGCGGCGACTACGTCCTGCTGTCGTTCGGCTATACCCATTGTCCCGAGGTCTGCCCGACCAGCCTGCTCAAGGCCACCCAGGTGCGCCGCGCGTTGGGCGAGGACGGCGACCGGCTGCGGATCGTGTTCGTCACCGTCGATCCCGAGCGCGACACCGGCGCGGTGCTCGAGGAATACGTGCGTGCATTCGGCGACGGCATCGTCGCCTTGCGCGGCGATGCGATGCAGACGCGGCTGGCAGCGCAGACGTTCCGCGTGACTTACCGGCAGGTGCCCACCCGGTCGTCGTATGCGATGGACCACACGATGGTGAACTACGTGATCGGGCCCGACGGCCGCCTGCAACTGGCCTTCCAGTACGATCAGCCGGTCGCACAGATGGTCGACGACCTTCGGGTCCTGATGACGCGCGAGCGCGGCACCCACTGACCTTGCGGTCGGATTTCTCCGACTTGCGGCCACCGCGACGCAACGCTTAGCCTCGTTCTGGGGAATACAACGGGACAACAAGGATGAAGATTCGTGTGTTCATGGTCGACGACCATGCATTGGTACGCACTGGCATGCGCATGATCCTCGACGGCCAAGACGATATCGAGGTCGTCGGCGAGGCCCAGAGCGGCGAGGAGGCGCTGCCGCAGATTCGCAAGCTGCAGCCCGACATCGTGCTGTGCGACCTGCACCTGCCTGGAGTCAGTGGCCTGGAGGTCACCGAGCGCATCGTGCGCGGTGGCGCACCCACACGGGTGATCGTGGTGTCGATCCTCGAAGACGGCCCGATGCCACGGCGGCTGATCGAAGCCGGCGCTTCGGGCTATGTGGGCAAGGGCGGCGATGCCGGCGAACTGGTGCGTGCGGTGCGCGATGTCGCGCGCGGCAAGCGTTATCTCGCCAGCACCATCGCGCAGAACTTGGCGCTGGCCGGCGTCGACGGCGATGGAACGCCGTTCGATGCGCTGTCGAGCCGCGAACTTGAGGTCGCGATGCTGCTGCTGCACGGGTTGCGGCAGGAAGACATCGCCAAACGCCTGAGTCTGAGTGCGAAGACCGTCAATACCCACAAATCGCGGTTGTTCGAGAAGCTGCAGATCCAGGATGCGATCGCATTGGCGCGGTTGGCGAGCCAGTACGGCATCGCGCCACCCGACATGGCGGTATAGGCGCGCCGCCGCGCCCACAGGTCCCTGCGCGCAAGCGCAGTGGCAGCTGCGGCAACGCGGAGTGCAACGGGGCTCGGTTGCCTGGTGCGGCGAGGCAGGGCAGTTGCGCTGTTCTCCCTCAGGTCCTGCGGTCGTGCGGCATCTGCGGCCGAGCATCGTGACCGGCGATCGAGTGTGGGGGCATCGCGGAGACCCAGGCCCAGGCCCGCAACCAAAAAAAAAAGCCCCGGACATGCCGGGGCTTTTCGTATGGCTCAGGCCTCGCGGCTCGGACGTGGGTCCGGAAGCGCACCCTGCTTGGCCTCGGCCTCGGCGTCGGTCGCCGAAGGCGCCCCCGTCGGGGCTGCGGACTCGGGCGCGTCAGTGCGCTCGGCGTCGGCCTCGGGCTGCGCCTCGGGCTCGACCGCATCCCTCGATTCGGGCTGGGATGGCGCTGCCGCGGCAGTAGCGACGGGCGCCGTGCCCGCTGCCGGATTTGCGTCCGTGGTCTGCGGGGCCCGGTCGCTCGTCTCGACCCGCTCGACCTCGGCGGCCTTGGCCTCGACCGCTTCAACCTGCTCGACTGCGTCGGTCGCCGGGTCTACGGGCGTTGGCGCATCGAACAGGCCCGGGGCCGTGTCGCGGCTGCTGATGTCTGCCGTCGGCCGCTCGACCGGCGACGCGGGGACGGCAGCATCGGCATCGGCCTGGGCGGTCTCGACCGCGGACGGGGTCGACAGCGTTGCGGCCGGGTCGACCGGGTCGGCGTCCTGTGCCTGTGCCGGAGCGGCCGTGTCGGCCACGCCCGCATCGACGGCCGTCTGCGGAGCTTCGGTCGTCGACAGGGACGGCGCGGCCGATGCGGGCGCCGGCGATGACGATTCGGACGCGCTGTCGCCAGGCGCCGGCGCCGCGACCTCGGCGCCGGTTGCGACCACGGCCGCAGCCGCGGCGGCGGCCGGGACCGGAGCCGGCGCTGCGGCGGGCGTGGGCACAGGTGCCGACGTCGGCGCCTGGACCGGAGCCGCCGGCAGGTCGTCGAAATCGAACTCGGGCTGGGCGCGATCGGACGGGACAATTCCGTGGTCGTCCGCGGTCTCGTCATCATCCTGCTGCGACTCGTCGCCCGCGACGCTGCCGTCGCCGGCCTTGCCACGGCGACGACGGCGGCCGCCGCGACGACCGCGACGGCGACGGCCATTGCCGGTCTCGTCATCGTCGCTGGCGGCCGGTGCCTCGTCGCTCTGGTCGTCGTCGGTCGGATCAGCAGCGACCACGGCCGGGGCGACCGGGGTCGAAGCGGCGTCCGCTGCCGAGGCGGAGACGTGCCGATCGGCCTCGGCTGGGGCCGATGCCTCGGGCTTCGGCGATGCGGCCGGTGCCGGGGCAGCCGCCGGTGCCGTAGCGACCTCCGTGCGTGCGGGGGCCGTGGCCTGGGCCGCCGGCGTCGACACTGCCGCGGCGGTGGCCGCGACGGCCGGAAGCGTCATCGAGTCGACGGCCTCGTCCTCGTCTCTCGGCGGACGCGGGCCACGCGGCGGCTTCTGCTTCTGGCGACGCTCCTGCGGGCGCTTGTCCTGGGAGGACGGCTGCTCGCGGCGCGGTTCGCGCTGCGGTGCGGCGGCCTGCTCTTCGCGTACGGGGGCCGTGGCCCCCGTCTGTGCGCCTTGCCCCCCTGGCTACCCGAACGCGACCCGCGGCGGTCGCGCCGCTGACCATTGCGGCCGTTGCCGCGTCCTTCGCCGCGCGGCTGACCGTCACGGGCCTGGCCCTGGCCGTCGGGACGCGGTGCGCGGGTGTCCTGGCGCGCCGGCTGCGGCGCAGCCGGCGCGGGAGCGGCGAACAGCGTCTTGAGCCAGCCGACGAAACCGCCGGACGACGCAGGGGCCGGCGTCGGCGCCGGGGCGGCCACGGGCGCGGGCGCCGGGGCGGGGGCCGGCTCGGGCTTGGGCTCGCGGACCGGCGCAGGCTGGGCCGGGCGGACATTGGTCACGGCCGGCGGCGGCACGTTGAGGTTGCTCTTGCTCAGCGCGATGGTCGCCACGCGACGCGGCGTGCCGCGCTGGTAGCTCGGTCGGCTGGTCTCTTCGCCGAGCTCGTTCTCGCGAATGCGCGAGACCTCGTAGTGCGGCGTGTGCAGTTGCTCGTCGGCAACGATGATGATCGGGGCGCCGTGGCGCTTCTCGATCTCGGCCAGCGCGCTGCGCTTCTCGTTGAGCAGGTAGTTGGCGATCTCCACCGGTGCCTGCACCAGCACCTGCCCGGTGTTGTCCTTCATTGCGTGCTCTTCGGCGACGCGGATGATCGACAGCGACAGCGATTCGATGCTGCGCATGCGGCCGTGGCCCTCGCAGCGCGGGCACACGATCTGGCTGGACTCGCCCAGGCTCGCGCGCAGACGCTGGCGGCTCATCTCCAGCAGCCCGAACTTGGAGATCCGGTTCTGCTGCACGCGCGCGCGGTCGTACTTGAGCGCGTTCTGCAGCCGGTTCTCGACGTCGCGCTGGTGCTTGTTGGACGACATGTCGATGAAGTCGATCACCACCAGACCGCCCAGGTCGCGCAGGCGCAGCTGGCGGGCCACTTCGTCGGCCGCCTCCAGGTTGGTGTTGAACGCGGTCTCCTCGATGTCGCCACCCTTGGTGGCGCGCGCCGAGTTGACGTCGATCGCAGTCAGCGCCTCGGTCTGGTCGATGACCAGTGCACCGCCCGAGGGCAGGCGCACGGTGCGCTCGTAGGCGCTCTCGATCTGCGACTCGATCTGGTAGCGGTTGAACAGCGGAACGTCATCGGTGTAGTGCTTGAGCTTGCGCAGGTTGTGCGGCATCACCTGCTCGACGAAGTCGCGCGCCTCGGCGTACATCTCCGGCGTGTCGACCAGGATCTCGGCGATATCGGCGCGCATGTAGTCGCGCAGCGCCCGGGTGATCAGGCGCGACTCCTGGTAGATCAGGAACGGCGAGGGCTTGCTGAGCGCGGCCTCGGCGATCGCCCGCCAGATGCTCAGCAGGTAGTCCAGGTCCCACTGCAGTTCTTCGGCGTCGCGGCCGACGCCGGCGGTGCGGATGATCACGCCCATGTCGTCGGGGATGTTCAGCGCGTCCATCGCCTTCTTCAGCTCGGCGCGGTCCTCGCCCTCGATCCGGCGCGAGACGCCGCCGGCGGTCGGCGAGTTGGGCATCAGCACCATGTAGCGGCCCGCGAGCGAGATGAACGTGGTCAGCGCGGCGCCCTTGTTGCCGCGTTCTTCCTTGTCGACCTGGACGACGACCTCCTGGCCCTCGCGCAGCAGTTCCTTGATCGAGCCCTTGTTGGGGTCGACGCCGGCCTGGAAATAGTCGCGCGAGACCTCCTTGAGCGGCAGAAAGCCGTGACGAGCGGCGCCGTACTCGACGAATGCGGCCTCAAGCGAGGGTTCGATCCGGGTGATCCGGCCCTTGTAGATGTTGGACTTCTTCTGTTCCCGCGACGGCTGTTCGATATCGATGTCGTACAGGGACTGGCCGTCGACGATGGCGACGCGCAGTTCTTCTGCCTGCGTCGCATTGATGAGCATGCGCTTCATGAATTGCGTTCCTCAACGCGCTCTCGCGCGCGGAACGTCGGGGCGTTTCGCCTGGATGAAGCCTGAAGCCGCCGCGCACGCGCAGCGACGAACCGGATTTTCCAGCGCTACGACACCACGGCGGGCCGCGGGAGCGCTCGTTGTTGTCTGGGTGTTGCGGGCCGCTGGCCGCTCGCGACCGGTCTTGGACCGGGACGGGCGCCGCGCGGGACGTGTTCAGCGCCGATGCCAGGCATCGGGCGATAAGCAGCGTTGCCGTCCAGCCGCTAACATGGCCGCCCCTGGGGCGGTGGCCGCGCACTGTCCGGAGACCTTCGGAAGGTGGGCTTTTGGCCCGTGATCTTCCAGGGAAATCAGCACCTTATATCGCGGGCCGAGTGTAGCAGATAAATAAGCGACGATGACTGACAACGATTCCGGCCCGGCCGGCGGCGGTGTGCGGCTGGTCCGGGTGACCGACGACCGCGCTGGCCAGCGCCTCGACAACTTCCTGCTGGGCCAGCTCAAGGGCGCGCCGCGGTCGATCGTCTACAAGATCGTGCGCAGCGGCCAGGTGCGGGTGAACGGCGGCCGCGCCAAGGCCGAGCGCAAGCTCGAGGCCGGCGACGAGGTCCGGATCCCCCGGTCAGGCTGGCGCCGGCCGGGGAGGCGGGCACACCCTCGCGCGGACTGCTGGCGGCGATGGAGGCGAGCATCGTGTTCGAGGATGCGCGGTTGCTGGCGATCAGCAAACCGTCGGGAATCGCCAGCCATGGCGGCAGCGGGATCAGTTTCGGGGTCATCGAGACCTTGCGTGCGCTGCGCCCGAATCAGTCGTTGGAGCTCGTGCACCGGCTCGACCGCGACACCTCGGGGCTGATGGTGCTGGCCAAGAAGCGCTCGGCACTGACTCAACTGCAGGCGCTGATGCGCGAGGACCACGGCGCGGGCATTCGCAAGCGCTATCTGGCGCTGCTGGCCGGGCGCTTGCCCTCCGGCACGATGAGCGTCGATGCGGCGTTGCACGTGGGGCTGCGCCAGGGCGGCGAGCGCCATGTCCAGGTCAACGCCGCGGGCAAGCCCTCGCTGAGCCATTTCCAAGTGCTCGAGCGCCGTGGCGGGCACTCGTACTGCGAGGTGCGGATCGAGACTGGACGCACTCACCAGATCCGCGTGCATGCCCAGCACATCGGCCATCCGGTGGCTGGCGACGACAAGTACGGCGATCTTGCGGTCAACCGGCGGCTGCGCGAGCAGATCGGGTTGCGGCGGCTGTTCCTACACGCCGCATCATTGGAATTCGCGCTCGACGATGGCGAGGCCTATGTCCTCAACGCGCCGCTGGCCGAGGATCTGCGCGAGGCGCTGGATCGGCTCGGCTGATCAGGGCGCGGGCCGGACTTCAGTCCTGCAAGGCGAACGTCTGCGGAATCCGGACATGGCCCCGCACCGGTTTGCCATTGCGCCGCGCGGGGGCGTAGCGCCAGTGTCGCGCTGCTTCCATCGCGGCGGCATCGAGCAGGGCGCTGCCGCTGCTCTTGACGATCCGCACATCCCGGAAGGCGCCATCGGCACCGACCTCGACCTGCATCTCGACCATGCCGCTGACGCCCTCGCGGACTGCCTCCACCGGATACTTGGGCGGGTGGCTACGGACACTGCGGATGTCGACCGACGCCCCCACGGTGTCGGTGTCGGCGTCGGCGGCCCCGCCGGAGCTGGCCACTTGGCTCGACACGCAGGCCGCAAGCCAGACGGCGAGGGCGGCGGCGAGGGCGATTCTGCGAACGGCCATCAGGCGACCAGCGCGTCGGCCTTGGCCGCGCAGATGAAGTCGTTCTCGCTCAGCCCGCCGACATCGTGGGTCGAGTAGCGGACCTCGACGCGGTCGTAGTGCACACCCAGATCGGGGTGGTGGTCCTCGCGGTGGGCGATGAACGCCAGTGCGTTCACGAACGCCATCGTCCGGTGGTAATCCCCGAAGCGGAACGTGCGGGTCAGTGCCCGGCCATCCTCGGCGAGGGCCCATTCCGGCAGCTGCGGCAGCAACTCGCGCACCCGCGCTTCGGGCAGGCGGTGCTCGACGCCGCGGCGGGCGATGCAGTGGGCCTGGGCGAGGGGGATCAGATCCGACATCGGCAGCTCCTTGGGCAGCGGCGGCCGTTTCCGGACGGCCATTCATGCGACAGACGGCGACCGGCATGTGCGCCGGCGCAGGCTCGCTAGAATACCCCCATGATCAATATCTCCGAATCCGCACAGACGCATTTCCGCAAGCTGATCGAGCGCGAGGCGCTTCCGGGACTGGGGGTGCGCCTAGCCGCGGTCCATGCCGGTACCACGCGCGCGGACGTGCGGCTGGAGTTCGCCGAGCCCGGCGATCTGACCGGCGACGAATGGGCGATCGACTGCGAGGGCTTCACGCTGTGGCTCGACGCGCCGAGCGTGCCCTATCTCGACGGCGCGCAGATCGACTACGAGGCCCGCGCCACAGGCGGGCAGTTGCAGATCCGTGCACCGAAGATAAAGGGCGAGGCGCCGCCGGAAGCCGCATCGCTGGTGGAACGGGTGCACTGGGTGGTCGAGAACGAGGTCAATCCGCAGCTCGCCCAGCATCGCGGTAACGTCTCGGTGCAGGAGATCACCGCCGAAGGCGTGGTGGTACTGCGCTTCGGCGGTGGCTGCCACGGCTGCGGCCTGGTCGATGTGACGCTCAAGCAGGGCATCGAGAAAACGCTGATGGAGAAGGTGCCCGGCGTTACCGCCGTGCGCGACGCGACCGATCACGACAGCGGGAGCGCGCCGTACATGCCGCGCGACGCGGCCTGATCCAGGTCAGGCAGCCGGCGGCCTGCAACGGATGTTCACCTCTGCCGACCTGATCGAGGTGCTCCGTCGCCGGCGGCGGTCGGCCGGATCGACCGAAGCGCCGGGGCGCTTTCCGCCCGGATGGGCCGACTGGTTCGCCACCCTGCGGGCCCGTAGTGGCGCGGTGACCGGCGCGGCCGCAGGGGCCATCGCCGCGGTGCTGGCCGGCAGGCCGGCCCCCCGCGGCGTCGGGGCACGCCGCCGGCCAATGCACTGGCCGCCTGGGCCAGCCTGGCCTATCCGCTATGGGAACATGATCCCCAAGACGAACGCGGCCTGCGGATCGTCTCGCTGGTAACGACACTGCTGATCCAGCTGACCTGGCTGGGCCTGTTGCTGCTGCTGATGCAGGCGCGGTTCCTGGCGGCGACCGAAGCCGCCGCCCACGGCGAAGAACATGTCGTTGAGGCGGTGTTCATCGGTGACGGCACGCCTCGCGATGCCGGTGGCGGCGCAGGCGAGGCGCCGGCTCCGCCGACGCCGACCGCTGCGGTTCCGGCGCCTGCTACAGCGCCGGCATCCGCACCGACGCCCGCGCCGACGGCGCCGCCACCGGCGCAGGATCCCGCGCCCGCACCATCGGTGGCCGATGCAGACGACGCGCCCGCGCAGGACGTGCTGCAGGTCACCGAGACGCCGCTGCCCGACAGTGCGTTCACCTTGCCGCCGCCGCGTCCGGCGGCGCCGGTGCCGGAGATCCAGGTGCGCGAGCGTCAGGTGCCCGATGCCGCGCTGCAGGCAGTCGAGGTGCCCGCCATCCGTGGGCCGCAACGCATCGACTTGGCGCCGCCTACGCCCGAGGCGCCGGCGCTGGAGGTCGAGGTCCGCGAGCGGGCGGTGGCGCAGGCGACCGAGACGGTGCGCCTGCCGACCACGACACCGCCGCAAGTCGCGGTCGAGACGCCGGCGCCGGCGGGGCGGCCCACGCCCGAAGTCGCTGCGCGCGAACGCGCGGTGCCGCTGCGCGATCCCGCGCCTGCACCCGCTGCGGAAGTCGCGGCGACCCCGGCCCCGGTCGCAACACCGGTGCCGGTTCCGCCTGGGCAAGCGCCGGGCGGCGCAGCGATGCCCGCACCGGGAGAGGGAGCGCGCGCGCCGGCCTCGACCGCTGGGCGCGGACCTGTTGCGGCATCCCCGCCGGGAGCCGCGCCATCGACCCGCGCCGCCGATGACTGGGGCGACGCCGACACCGCGCGCGACGGTGGCCGGCCCGGTCGCCCATCGGGCCTGTTCGGCGCCGATGGCCGCCCGCGCCTGGCCGACGGTGGGCGTGTGGGCGGCGGGTTGCCGCCGGGCACGATCACCGAGGATTTCGAGAAGATCGACCGCATGGGCACCTGGCTGCGGCGGCCGGCCCCGGGCTACGAGTCGACGCGCTTCGACCGCTACTGGGTGCCCAGCGAGTCGTTGCTGGAAGAATGGGTGCGGCGCAGCGTGCAGACGGTGCTGATCCCGATCCCGGGCACCAGCAAGACCATCCAGTGCAGCGTTGCGTTGCTGGCTTTCGGCGGCGGTTGCGGGATCACCGATCCGAACATGCAGGACGTCGAGACCGACGGCCGTCCGCCGCCGGACGTGCCGTGGAAGCCGGAGTTGCAGGAAGACCGCGATAGCCTGGGCAAGTGAGGCCGCGGGACGCTGCGCTTTTTCGAGGACCGAGCACGCAGCCTAACCTCGTCGCATCCGGGTGTGGGCTGCGCTTCGAGCGCCTCAGCCCAGTGATGCTGGGCTCGCTCTACGGCGCGCAGTCAGGCCAAAGGCTGAAACCCGGAGCCGAAACTAGACCCAATGAGCAGCGAGGATGGGAAGCGGATCAACGCGTTGATCCGCGCACGGGTCTCATCCAGCGAGCGGGCCTAGAGAGGGCGCACCCGGACTTGCGCGACGGCAACGACGGTTAGCGGTCGTGCACGCCGCGCAGATCGCGCAGTTGGCTGGGCTGGTCGGCAAAGTAGGCGGCGAGGTCCGCAATCTGCTGATCGCTCAATCCCGCGGCCTGCTGCGACATCAGCGCGTGCTCGCGTGTCCCGTCGCGGTAGGCCTGCAGTGCGTGGGCGATGTAGTCGCGGTATTGCCCGCCGATCTTCGGATAGGTCGGGTCGAGCGGTGCATTGCCGCCGGCGCCGTGGCAATCGATGCAGGTCTGGCCGGTGGCGGCGCTCTTGACGTTGGCCGCGCGCTCGCCTGCTTGCACCGAGCCATTGGGCAGGCCGGCCGAAGACGTGCCGCCGCTGGCATGCGCTTGTTCATCGGCAGCGGGGCCGCCGCAGGCGGCCAGCGCCAGGCAGGTCATGGCGGGGATTAACACAAAGAGGGTCCGGTTCATGCCGCTCACTGGGTCAGCTCCGAAAGAAACGCGGCGATGTCGGCGATGTCCTGGTCCGAGAAGCTCTGCGCCTGCGCCTGCATCGTCGGATGCCGGCGGGTGCCGCGCTTGTACTCATTGAGCGCATTGACCAGGTACTGGGAGGATTGACCGCCGATCCGGGGCACGTGGTAGTGCGGATACACGTTGCGGTAGCCCTCGACGCCGTGGCAGCCCTGACAGGTGTAGGTCAGGGTCCGACCGTTGGCGGCATCGCCCACCAGCGGCGCATTGGACGCGGCGGCAGCAGGGGCAGCGGCAGTCTGCGCAGGGGCGGAGGGGGACGCCATCGCGGCGAAGGTGAGGCAGGAGGCGAGCAGCAGCGGTCGCGTCATCTTGGTATCCGCAATCCTGAGTGGCTGGAACGGCTGTCGGGGGAGCGTCGGACGTGACCCGCGGGCGGTCGCTGAACCGCGGGCAACCAGTCCAGTATAGCCATGGGTGTTGCGCAAACCCAACGACTCGGCGTGGACCAGGCCTGACGCCGGAGGTCACCATGACCAATGGCGGATGGAACCCGCATGTTCGGGTGAACTACATTGCTACCACACCGTAGGGGTCATTCCATTCCAATGTCGACACTGCTCGTCCGCGCGTCCACGGGACGCATCCTCACTGGTGGCCTGTTGCTGGCGGCCGCCCTTGGCTTGAGCGCTTGCAAGGGGGGCGGGGGCGATGCCCAGGCCAAGCCCGGTGAGGCGGCGCAGGCGCCGGTGCCAGTGGAGACTGACACCGTGGCGCGGCGCAGCGTGGCGGCGAGCTACGTGGGCACCGCGTCGCTGGAGGTGCCCCGTGGCGCGGACGTGGTCGCCAAGACTT
This sequence comes from Xanthomonas citri pv. mangiferaeindicae, assembly GCA_002240395.1. Classification (NCBI taxonomy): domain Bacteria; kingdom Pseudomonadati; phylum Pseudomonadota; class Gammaproteobacteria; order Lysobacterales; family Lysobacteraceae; genus Xanthomonas; species Xanthomonas citri. Next base: position 146,959 of record CP016836.1, on the reverse strand, counting down.
CGGGCATCGCGCTGGAGGTGCTGGTCGAGGAGGGCGATGCGGTCCGAGCCGGCCAGCCGCTGGTGCGGCTCGACCCCGACCGTGCGCGTCTGGCGGTGCTGCAGAGCCGGGCGACGATGGGCAAGCTGGAGAACAGCTACCGCCGCGCCCAGCAACTCGTCGGCCAGCAGATGATCAGCGCCAACGACCTGGACCAGATCAAGTTCGATCTCGATACCGCGCGTGCGCAGTACGAGATGGCGCAGCTGGAACTGTCCTATACGACGGTCACCGCGCCGATCGCCGGCGTGATCTCCCAGCGCATGATCCGCACCGGCAACTTCGTGCAGATCAACACGCCGATCTTCAGCATCGTCGACAACGCGCGCATCGAGGCGACGCTCAATGTTCCCGAGCGCGAGTTGCGTGTGCTCAAGCGCGGCCAGCCGGTCCGGTTGCAGGTCGATGCGTTGCCGGGCGAGTCGTTCGAGGGGGTCGTCGAGCGCGTCGCGCCGGTGGTCGAATCGCGCAGTGGCACGTTCCGCGTGGTGACCGCCTTCGCCGGCACCGATGCGCTGCGTGCGGGCATGTTCGGGCGCATCCACATCGACTACGACCAGCGCGCCGACGCGCTGGTGATCCCGCGCGCCGCGCTGCTCGACGATGGCGACCAGGCCGCAGTGTTCACCGTGCGTGACGGCAAGGCGGTGCGCGTGCCGGTGACGCTGGGTTATGTCGACGGCGATCTGATCGAAGTCCGTGACGGCCTTAAGGACGGCATGCAGGTGGTGACCGCAGGCAAGGTCGCGCTGCGCGAGGGCAGCCCGGTGCAGGTGATCGGCGCGGCCCCCGTCGCAGCTGCCAAGCCCGCCAACGACGCCAAGAGCGACGCGCAGTAATGGCCGGCGCCTCCCACGAGGGCCCCGCCGGCGACGGCCCGGCCGCGGACCCGCACGCCACTGCGCCCAGGCGCTTTGATCTGGTCGAGTTCTCCACACGCCGCCGCGTGACCGTGTGGATGGTCGCGATCAGCATGATGCTGTTCGGCCTGATCGCGCTGACCAACCTCAAGGTCAACCTGCTGCCCGATCTCAGCTATCCCACGCTGACCGTGCGCACCGAGTACACCGGCGCGGCGCCGTCGGAGATCGAGACGCTGGTCAGCGAGCCGGTCGAGGAGGCGCTGGGCGTAGTCAAGGGCGTGCGCAAGCTGCGCTCGATCTCGCGGACCGGCCAGAGCGACGTGGTGCTGGAGTTTGCCTGGGGCACCGATATGGACCAGGCGAGCCTGGAGGTGCGTGACAAGCTCGAGACTTTGCAGTTGCCGCTCGAGGTCAAGCCGCCGGTGTTGCTGCGCTTCAACCCGTCCACCGAGCCGATCCTGCGCCTCGCGCTGACCGCGGGCGACAAGGGCGATGCGGTCGACGAGCTGACCCGCATGCGTCGCTACGCCGACGACGATCTGAAGAAGAAGCTCGAACCGGTGGGCGGCGTGGCCGCGGTCAAGGTCGGCGGCGGCTTCGAGGACGAAGTGCAGGTGGAGCTGGACCTGCAGCAGATGGCGCGCATCGGCCTGCCGATCGAGAACGTGATCCAGCGCCTGCAGCAGGAGAACATCAACCTGTCGGGCGGTCGTCTCGACCAGGGCACCCAGCGCTATCTGGTGCGCACGGTCAACCAGTTCGCAAGCGTCGAGCAGATCGGCGACATGCTGGTGGCCACGCAATCAGGCGGCGACAACGCCGCGGCCAGCGCGGCGCAGCAGATGGCCGCGATCGCGGCGGCGAGCGGCTCGCAGGCGGTGCTTGCGGCGGCGGCATCGGTGCAGAGCGCCTCGGGCGCGGATGGCACGACGATCGCGGGGGGGCGTGCGATCCGCCTGCGCGACATCGCCACCGTGCGCCAGGGCTTCAAGGAGCGCGAGAGCATCATCCGGCTCGGCGGCGACGAAGCGGTGGAGCTGGCGATCTACAAGGAGGGCGATGCGAATACCGTGTCGACCGCCGATGCGATCCAGGCACGTCTGGAGGTGATCCGCAAGGATCTGCCGACCGGGATGACCCTGACCGTCGTCGACGACCAGTCCAAGTTCGTGCGGGCGGCGATCAACGACGTGCGCACCGATGCGCTGATCGGCGGCACCCTGGCGGTGCTGATCATCTTCCTGTTCCTGCGCAACGGCTGGAGCACGCTGGTGGTGAGCCTGTCGCTGCCGGTCTCGATCATCACCACGTTCTTCTTCATGGGCCAGCTGGGATTGAGCTTGAACGTGATGTCGCTCGGCGGCCTGGCGCTTGCGACCGGCCTGGTGGTCGACGATTCGATCGTCGTGCTCGAGTCGATCGCCAAGGCGCGCGAACGCGGGCTGGGCGTGCTGGAGGCTGCGATCACCGGCACGCGGGAAGTGGGCATGGCAGTGATTGCCTCCACGCTGACGATCATCGCGGTGTTCCTGCCGCTGGTGTTCGTCGAGGGCATTGCCGGCCAGTTGTTCCGCGACCAGGCGCTGACGATCGCGATCGCGGTCGGCGTGTCGCTGCTGGTGGCGATGACGCTGATCCCGATGCTGGCCTCGCTCAAGGGCCGGCCGCCGCTGGCGTTCCCGGAAGAGGCACCGCATCCGCAATGGCGACCGGAGCGCCGGTGGCAGAAGCCGTTCGCAGCAACCGGACGTGGCATCGGCGCCGGCATCCGCGGCGTGCTGTTCGGCCTGGCCTGGCTGCTCATCCGTCTGTGGCGCGGTGTCTCGCACGTGGTCGGCCGCGTGATGGGACGCGCCAGTGATATGGCGATGGCGCCCTACGAGCGCGCCGAGCGCGGCTATATGCGCGTCCTGCCGGCGGCGCTGGCGCGTCCGTGGCTGGTGCTGGGCACCGCGACCGCGGTGTTCGTGGTCAGCATGTTCGCCGTGCCACTGCTGGGCACCGATCTGATTCCGCAACTGGCGCAGGACCGGTTCGAGATGACCGCCAAGCTGCCGCCAGGCACACCGCTGCGCGAAACCGACCGCATCATGCGCGAGGTGCAGCAGGCCCATCGCGACGACGACGGCGTGGCCTTGCTGTTCGGCGTGAGCGGCAGCGGCACCCGGCTGGACGCGAATCCGACCGAGAGCGGCGAGAACATCGGCCGGCTGAGCATCGTCATGAGCGGCGGTGGCAGCCGTGAGTTCGAGGCGCAGCAGACCGACCGTCTGCGCGAGACCATGCGCCGGTATCCTGGGGTCGCGGTCGACTTCTCGCGGCCGCAGATCTTCAGCTTCTCCACGCCGCTGGAGATCGAACTGCGCGGCCAGGATCTCGAGGGGCTGGCCAAGGCCGGTCAGCGCATGGCCGAGCTGCTGCGGGCCAATCCGCACTACGCCGACGTCAAGAGCACGGTGGAGCAGGGCTTTCCCGAGATCCAGATCGTCTTCGACCAGGAGCGTGCGGGTGCCTTTGGCCTGACCACGCGACAGATCGCCGATGCGGTGGTGCGTGCGGTGCGCGGCGAAGTGGCCACACGCTACAACTTCCGCGACCGCAAGATCGACGTGCTGGTGCGTGCGCAGGAGCACGAGCGCGATTCGGTGGAGCGCATCCGCAACCTGATCGTCAATCCGGGCAGCGGCGCGGCGGTGCGGTTGGATTCGGTCGCCGACGTGATCGCGACCATCGGCCCGAGCGAGATCCATCGCGCCGACCAGGTGCGTGTGGCGGTGGTGTCGGCGAACCTGCGTGATATCGATCTGGGCGCGGCGATGGCCGAGGTACGGCAGATGGTCGCGCAGCATCCGCTCGGCCCCGAGATCGGGTTGCACATCGGTGGCCAGGGCGAAGAGCTGGCCGAGTCGATGCGCTCGCTGCTGATGGCATTTGCGCTGGCGATCTTCCTCGTCTACCTGGTGATGGCCTCGCAGTTCGAGTCGCTGCTGCATCCGTTCGTGATCCTGTTCACCATTCCGCTGGCGATGGTCGGCGCGATCGGCGCGCTGCTGCTGACCGGCAACACGATCTCGGTCGTCGCCTTCATCGGCCTGATCCTGATGGTGGGCCTGGTGGTCAAGAACGCGATCATCCTGATCGACAAGGTCAACCAGTTGCGTGAGGCCGGGGTGGCCAAGCGCGAGGCGCTGGTGGAAGGCGCGCGCTCGCGTCTGCGTCCGATCGTCATGACCACGCTGGCGACGCTGTTCGGCTTTCTGCCGTTGGCGCTGGCGTTGGGCGAGGGCGCGGAGGTGCGCTCGCCGATGGCGATCACCGTCATGGGTGGTCTGGCGGTGTCGACCGTGCTTACGCTGCTGGTGATCCCGGTGGTCTACGACCTGCTGGACCGCAAGTCCGATGCGTTCTACGCCGAGCGCGGCCGTCGCGCGCGGCTGGGCGCGGCTGCCGAGCATGATGGGACGGAGGCCGGCACGCCATGAGCATTTCCGAGCTGAGTCTGCGTCGCCCGGTCACCACCATCATGTGTTTCGTCTCGATGGTGGTGATCGGTCTGATTGCCGCGGTCCGCCTGCCGTTGGAGGCATTGCCCGATCTGACGATGCCGATCCTCTATGTGCAGATGCCCTATGCCGGCTCGACGCCGGCGGAAGCCGAGCAGAATCTGCTGCGCCCGGCCGAAGAGGCCTTGGCGACGATGGGCGGGATCAAGCGCATGCGGGGTGAGGCGAGCGCGGATGGTGCGGGCATCTTGCTGCAGTTCTCGGACTGGGATCGCGACATCGCGATCAGTGCGGCCGAGGCGCGCGAGAAGATCGACGCGATCCGCAGCGACCTGCCCGACGACTTCCGTCGCTACTTCGTCCACAAGTGGACGACCAGCGACGAGGCGGTGCTGCGCCTGCGGCTGGCCGCCAATGTCGATCTGTCGGGCAGTTACGAAATGATCGACCGGCAGCTCAAGCGCCGGCTCGAACGGGTGCCTGGCGTGGCGCGGGTGGAGATCAGCGGTGCGGCGCCGAACGAAGTCGAGATCGCGGTCCAGCCCGATCGCCTGACCGCGCACGGCATCGAACTCAACGCCCTGGCCACTCGCCTGCGTGCATTGAACTTCTCGGTTTCGGCCGGCCAGATTCTCGATGGTGGGCAGCGTCTGCGGGTGCAGCCGCTGGGCGAGATCCAGGACCTGCAGCAGTTGCGCGACCTGGTGATCGACCAGAAGGGACTGCGGCTGTCGGACATCGCCGATGTGCGCTTCAAACCGCAGCGCATGGACTACGGCCGGCGCCTCGACGGGCGCGCGGCGGTGGGGCTGGAGATCTTCAAGGAGCGCGACGCCAACCTCGTCGAGGTCGCGCGGACCGTGCTGGCCGAGGTCGAGACCGCACGCAGCGAACCGGGGCTGGAAGGCATCGACGTCAAGGTCATCCAGAACATGGGCGAGGAAGTGACGTCTTCGCTGCTGGAGCTGGTGGAGGCGGGCGCGATCGGCCTGGTGCTGTCGATCATCGTGCTGTACTTCTTCCTGCGCCACTGGCCGTCGACGCTGATGGTGACGCTGGCGATCCCGATCTGCTTCATCATCACCCTGGGCTTCATGCATTTCTTCGACGTCACGCTCAACGTGCTGTCGCTGATGGGCTTGCTGCTGGCGGTCGGCATGCTCGTCGACAATGCCGTGGTCGTGGTGGAGAGCATCTACCAGGAGCGCGAACGCATGCCCGACCAGCCCTGGCTGGCGTCGGTGTTGGGTACGCGACACGTCGCGATCGCGCTGTCGGCCGGCACGCTGTGCCACTGCATCGTGTTCGTGCCCAACATGCTGGGCGAGACCAACAACATCAGCATCTTCATGAACCAGTTGGCGATCACCATCTCGGTGTCGCTGCTGGCCTCGTGGCTGGTCGCCGTGAGCCTGATCCCGATGATGTCGGCGCGCATGAAGACGCCGCCGGCGGTCGCGCGGCCCAATGGGCTGATCCCGCGCATGCAGCGCAGCTATGCGCGCGTGCTGCGCTGGTCGCTGCAGCACCGGGGTTGGTCGGTGGCCGGCATCGCCTTGGTGGTGGGGTTGAGCCTGCTGCCGATGAGCCAGATCAAGTTCGATATGTTCGGCGACAGCGGCGGCGGCAAGGAAATCCAGCTCTACTACCAGTGGAAGGGCAGCTACAACCTGCAGCAGCGCTCCGAGGAGGTGCGTCGCTACGAGACGTTCCTCGACCAGCACCGCGAGCAGTACCGGATCCGACAGATCTATTCGTGGTTCGGCGAGGGCGGCGATTCGGGCACGATCATTACGTTCAATGACGATGTCGGCGACACCCGGGTGCTGTCGGACGCGATCAGCGAGGCGTTGCCCAAGTCTGCGCGGGCCGATGTGGGCGTGCGTGGTGGGGGTGGGGGCGGCGGTGGCGGGGCCGGTGGCAGCCAGGGCGTGCAGGTACAACTGGTCGGCGATTCGACTCAGGTACTGCGCGAGATCGCCGATGGCGTGATCCCGATTCTGGCGGCCAACCCCGCGCTGCGCGACGTGCGCGTGGACTCGGGCGATCTCAACCACGAGCTTCGGATCAGCGTCGATCGCGACCGTGCGGCCGCATTCGGATTCTCGGCCGAGCAGGTCTCGAACTTCGTCGGCCTGGCACTGCGTGGCAGCCAGTTGCGCGAGTTTCGGCGCGGCGACGACGAGGTGCCGGTGTGGGTGCGCTTCGCGGGCGCAGAGACCTACAGCGAAGCCGACATCGCGGCCTTCATGGTCCGCGCGCCCGATGGCCGCAGCGTGCCGCTGACCAGCCTGGTCGAGATGCGGGTCGAGCCGTCCTCCAGCCAGATCACCCGCAACGACCGGCAGACCTCATTGACGCTGCAGGCCAACCTCGCCGGTGGGACCACGATGCCCGACGCCCGCAAGGCGCTGGAGCAGACGCTGGACACGGTCGCGTTCCCCGCCGGCTACGGGTACAGCTTCTCGGGCAGCGGCTTCGAGGACGACGCCGCAGCAAGCCAGCAGATGCTGTTCAACCTGCTGATCGCGGTGATCATGATCTACGTGGTGATGGCGGCGGTGTTCGAATCGCTGCTGTTTCCGGCCGCGATCATGAGCTGCGTGCTGTTCTCGGTGTTTGGTGTGTTCTGGCTGTTCTGGCTCACCGGCACTGCGTTCACGGTGATGGCCTTCATCGGCATCCTGGTGCTGATGGGCGTGGTGGTGAACAACGGCATCATCATGGTCGAACACATCAACAACCTGCGCCGACGCGGCATGCCGCGCCTGGAAGCGCTGGTGGAAGGCAGCCGCGAGCGCTTGCGCCCGATCATGATGACGATGGGCACCGCGATCCTGGCGATGGTGCCGATCTCGCTCAGCGACACCGTCGTGCTCGGCGGTCTGGCCTACTCGCCGATGGCGCGTGCGGTCGCCGGCGGGTTGGCGTTCTCGACCGTGGTCAGCCTGCTGTTCCTGCCGACGATCTACGCGATTCTCGACGACCTGCGGCACGGCACGGCGCGCATGCTCCGCCGCGCACGGGGCGTACCGGCGAGCGTATCCACGGCGTCGTAGCCTCCATGGCCCGCGTCGCTCGGCGGCGCGGGCCATTCCGTCTGGTGGTCGGCGATGGACCTGCGTGTCGCGGCGGTCAGTGCAGCAGCTTGCCGAAGATCCGAAGACCGGCCACCCACACGCCGATACTCGACCCCAGGTTGGTGAACAGGAAGTTGAGGATCGTCCGCGAGACGCGGTTGCGGTACCAGCCGCGGAACGTGCCGGCATCGTCGCGCAGGGCCAGGAAGTCGCCATAGGCGGGCTTGCGCATGTGCGCCTCGATCAGCGCACTGAACAGGCCGGGCGAAACGCCCGGTGGGCGGAACGGCTTGAGTGGCGCGGCAATCGCCGCGGCCAGGATACCCAGCGGATGCGCGGCGGCGGCGATCGCGCCCAGCGCCGCGAATACGGCGGTGATCAGCACCCATTCCTCGAGCAACTGGCGGCCGACGTCGGCGCCGCCATGCCAGTAGCCCCAGCCGATCATCGCCAGGATCAGGGCCATCAGCAGGGTCGTGAACCACGGGAACCGACGCGTGCTCGGCGCCTGTTCCAGATCGGCGCGGATCTCCGATGGCGCCTGCGTATCTTCGGCAAGATGGCGCGCGATGCCGGCCAAGTGACCGGCGCCGACGACCGCCAGCACCTCGCGGGCCTGACCGACATCGCCGCGCAGGCGCGCGGCCATGTAGCGGTCGCGCTCGGCGATGATGGTCTCGTAGAGCTTGGGATCGCTGCGGGCAAAATCGCCAAAGCTCGACTCGAGCATGTCGCCCTGCTTGAGCTTCTCGATTTCGTCCTCGCCCATTTCCTCGTTGGTCAGCAGGCCCGACATCAGGCTGGTACCGAGCCGGAGCTTGCCCATCAGCCCGAGCCGTGACGAGGTGCGGCGGAAGGTCAGGCCGACATCGCGGTCGATCAGTGCGACCGGCAGGCCGCGTGCATCGGCGAGGGCGACTGCGCGCTTGAGCTCGGCACCCGGCTCGATGCCGAGTTGCTCCGCGAGTCGGCGCTGGTAGGCCGACAGCGCCAGATTGGCGGCAAACAGCGCGACCCGGCCCTTGCGGATCACGTCGACCAGATTGAGCTTGCCCAGCGCGTCGGGGTCGGTGATCGCCTGCAGGCGCTGCGGGTCGAGTTCGACCGCCACCGTGTCGAACGCGCCGCTGCCGATCGCGTCCTCGACCGCCTCCACGCTGACTTTCGAGACGTGGGCAGTGCCCAGCAGCGTGTAGCGCACACCGTCGCGCTCGACGATCGCGTGCGGCTGCGTCTGCCAGGACGGGGAGGCGGAATCGGTCATCGGGTCATTCGTCTTCGGGTGGGGTGGTGGCGCCGTCGCCCAGTGCGCGCTGCATCAAGATGGTGTCGAGCCAGCGGCCATGCTTGCGGCCCGAGCCGGGCAACACGCCGACGGTCTCAAATCCCAGGCGCCCGTGGAACCGGACCGACGGGCCGTCCTGCGGCGGGCCGATCACCGCGATCATCTGGCGGAAGCCGCGCTGCGCGCAGGACTCGATCAGCGCCTCCATCAGCCGCCGTCCGACGCCCTGGCCGTGCAGCGCCGGCACGACGTAGACCGAGCTTTCGACGGTGAAGCGATAGCCGATGCGCGCGCGGAAACTGCCGGCATAGGCATAGCCGGCAAAGCGGCCGTCGAGTTCTGCGACCAGATACGGAAAGCCGGCCTGGCGCAGCGCCGACCAGCGCCGGCGCATCTCGTCGCTGTCCGGCGCGTCGTACTCGTAGGTGGCCACGCCGTCGACGACCTCCCGCGCATAAAGCGCGGCGATCGCGTCCAGGTCGCTGTCTGTCGCGTCGCGGATCAGGACGCCGGAGGTGGGGGCGGCCACCGGCGTCAGTCGATATAGCGCTTGAGCAGATCGCCGTAGGCGTCGATCCTGCGGTCGCGAAGGAAGGGCCAGATCCGGCGCACATGCTCGCTGCGCCCCAGATCCACCTCGCAGGTCAGCAGCGTTGGATCGCCGCCGGCCTGCGCAAGGACCTCGCCCTGCGGGCCGAGCACGTGGCTGTTGCCCCAGAAGTCGATGCCGGCCGCACCCAGCGGCGAGGGCTCGTGGCCGACCCGGTTGCACGAGAGCACCGGCAGGCCATTGGCCACCGCGTGCCCGCGGTGGCTGAGGATCCAGGCATCGCGCTGGCGGGTCTTCTCGGCGTCGTCGTCGCCCGGATCCCAGCCGATCGCGGTGGGGTAGAGCAGCAGGTCCGCGCCGGCCAGCGCCATCAGGCGGGCGGCCTCGGGGTACCACTGGTCCCAGCACACCAGCAGGCCGAGCCGGCCGACCGAGGTGTCGATCGGCTTGAATCCCAGATCGCCCGGAGTGAAATAGAACTTCTCGTAGAAGCCCGGATCGTCGGGGATGTGCATCTTGCGGTACTTGCCCGCCAGGCTGCCGTCGGCGTCGAACACCACCCCGGTATTGTGATACAGGCCGGCGGCGCGGCGCTCAAACAGCGAACTGACCAGCACCACCTGGTGCTGGCGGGCGAGCGCGGACAGGCGCTCGGTGCTCGGCCCGGGGATCGGCTCGGCCAGGTCGAACGCGTCGACGTTCTCTTCCTGACAGAAGTACGCGCCGTTGTGCAGTTCCTGCAGCAGCACCAGCCGCGCGCCCTGCGCGGCCGCCTCGCGCACGCGCGCCTCGATGATCGACAGGTTGGCCTCGGCGTTGTCGGCGCCGCGATCGATGATGGCGCGTTCCTGGATCAGCGCGACGGGCAGGGTGGTCTTGCGGGTCATGGCGGCAGCGATGCGGGACTTGAAAAGGCCGACCATGCTAACGCGGATGAGCGCGTGCGCCCGCGCGCCGGCCACCGCCGTTCAGAGCGCGTCAAAGCGTGGCTGCGAGCGCGACAACGTCGGCGGTGAAGCTCGGATAGTCCAGCGCCGGCGCATGCGGGGTGTCGCGGCGCCGGATCTGCCGCACCGCGACCAAGCGCTTGTCGGGCACGACGACGATGTACTGTCCGAGGAACCCCTCGGCGGCGTAGGCCACCACCGGTCCGGTGTCCTCGTCGAACAGGTCGGCGCGCGCGATGCCGCGTTCGCTGACCTCGCGGGCGTAGATCGCCGGCCAGTCGTCGCCCAGCAGCTCGCCGAGCGCGGTCCGCAGGCCGGCGGTGCCTGCCTGCGGCTTGTCGCGCAGTTGCGCCAGAGCCTCGATCCAGCGCGGGTCGGCCCCGCGCGTGCGGGCAGCATCGATGGCCTCGGGGCGCAGGCGCAGGACCTGCCAGGCCGGAATCCGCCACCACAGCAGGCCCACGCGCGCCGAATGCGGTCCCGGCGTGAACAGCGCGGTGACGAACCCCTCGGGCAGCAGACGCTTGCCGTCCGGGGTCACGCCATCGTCGAGCAGCAGACGGCCGATCTTGGCTGCGTCGTGCGCGGTCAGCGGCAGGCCGGCCATGCCATGCGGCTGGCCCGACACGTCCCGGTACCAGGGGCCTGGCACGATGCCCAGCGGCTGGAACAGCCGCTCGTTCAGATAGACGTCCATCGGACGTCCCGCCGCCTTGCCGATCAGGCCGGCCAGCAGGTTGGTCGCCTTGTTGTTGTAGGCGAAGACCTCGCCTGGCGGCGTCGACAGTTCGGCGGCGAGCGCGAGCTGTACGGCGTCGGGGGCAGGGTAGATCTCCTCGCCGGCATTGGGCGCGTTCTGCAGGCCCGAGGTGTGGTCGAGCAGCATGCGCACGGTGATGTCGCGCTTGCGTCCCTGCGCCCATTCGGGGAAGAAGGTGTGGACGGGCGTGTCGAGCGAGTCCAACTTGTCGTCGGCCAGCAGCAGGCCGACGCCCAGCGCCACCACCGACTTGGTCGCCGACATCAGTTCGATCGGCGCGCGCGCCGGGTCGGTGGCGGTGTCGACCAGCACGCGGCCGTCGTGGACGATCAGCAGCGCATCGGATTCGGCGGCCGTGGAGGCCGCCTGCAACCGGGCCAGTGCATCGGCGGGAGTGTCCTGGCCCGGCGCGGACGCCAGCGCCGTGGCGGACAACAGCAAGGCCGCGAGGGCGGCGAGCACGGGGCGGGGCATCGAAAGCACTCCAGGCGGCGGGCCAGAGTGGCGACACGTGTAGTCACGCTCCAGTGCCGTTGGTCATGCCCGCCTGGGCGGCGGAGATCAGCCTGCGATCAGCCCCTGCGGCAACTGCATGGTGATGCAGTGCAGGCTCCCGTTCTGCCAGATCAACGGGCGGCAGGGCACCTGCACGATCTCGCGTCCCGGATACGCCCGCGCGAGCACGGCGGCGGCGGCCTCGTCGGCCGGGTCACCGTAGGCGGGCATCAGCACCGCACCGTTGAGGATCAGATAGTTCGCATAGCTGGCGGCCAGGCGACGGCCTTGGTCGAGGATCGGCCGCGCCCACGGCAGCGGGAACAGCCGATACGGCGCGCCGCTGGACGTGCGCAGTGCCGCGATCTCGTCGGCCATCGCCTGCAGTTCGGCGTGGTGCGGATCGTCCGCGTCATCGCAGGCCTGGAAGACGATCGCATCGTCCGGCGCGAACCGGGCGAGGGTGTCGATGTGCGCATCGGTGTCGTCGCCTTCGAGGTAGCCGTGGTCGAGCCACAGCACGCGGTCCTGCGCCAGCCAGTCCGCCAGTCGCGCGCTCAGTACGTCACGCGAGGTCTCAGGGTGGCGCTCGTGCAGGCAGCGCCAGGTCGTGAGCAGCGTGCCGGCCCCGTCGGTCTCGATCGCGCCGCCCTCCAGGGCGAAGTCGATCTGCCGGCGCTGGGCGCGGCCTTCGAACAGGCCGGCCGCGTGCAGATGCCCGACCAGCAGGTCGTCGCGGCTGGCTTCGAACTTGCCGCCCCAACCGGTGAAGCGGAAGTCGTTGAGGACGAACGCATCGCCGCCCGCATCGCCGCCGACGAGAGTGATCGGCCCCGAATCGCGCAGCCAGGTATCGTCGTAGGCCGCCTCGACGAAGCGTACGCGGTCCATGTCGACCCGGTTGGACGCCAGGCGCACATAGGCGTAGCTCTGGACGTCCTCGTCCGGTACGCAGATCACGACCGGCTGGAAGCGGGTGATGGCCGCGACCAGTGCGATATAGGTGTCCTCGACCTCGCCCAGGCGCTCGGCCCAGTCGGTGTCTTCGGTCGGCCAGGCGATCAGGATGGCGGACTGGGGCTCCCACTCGGCGGGGAAACGCATTGCGGTCTTGGTCATGGACTCAACGGATGGCGGGCTTGGGGCCGATCTCGGACGCGGTCGCGCGATTGGCGACCGTGTCGACGACCCGGTTGCGCTCGAAATAGACGGTGAAGGCGGGATAGACCCAGCGGTGGATCGTCGGCCATTGCCGCTTCTGTCCGCCGCGCGGTTCGAGCCGCTGGGACGGCGCGCCGAAGTCGGCCTCGACCTGAGACATTGTCATGCCGCGTGCGGGGACGGCCAACCCGGTCGGCTGGCGGCTGCGGTCGACCAGCAGGGTGTCGGCCGTGGCCGGTGCGGTGCCGAGCAGCAAGGCGGCGCCCAGTGTGGCGGCTGCGAACATCGTGACGGTGGAACGCGACATGACGGACTCCTGGCCTGCGAACGGGAAGGACGTGGCGGGGAACCCGGCCACATGGCCGCTGTGTAGCAGACCCGCGGCGACGGCGCTGCATGCGGCCGGCGCCGATACGACGAAGGGCCGCATCGCTGCGGCCCTCGCGTGCCGCGCCTGGCCCGCAGGGCTGGCGCAGAATTGCCGGAACACCACGGCGCCGGGGCGCGCGCGCTCCGCCTCGCTCTTAGCGCTGACGCGCCTTGAAGCGGGGATTGGACTTGCAGATCACGAAGACCTTGCCGCGGCGACGCACAACCTTGCAATCGCGGTGGCGGGTCTTCGCCGACTTCAGGGACGACAGGACCTTCATGACAAACCTCTGGGATGGGATACGAACGGCAAGCCGGCTATTCTAGCGGCTTATTTCCACCTGATTCAAGCGCTTGGGCCCTCGGGCGCCCTGCGCAGGAGACGCATTATGACGGCCGAGGTGCCAGTGTTGACGATCGACGGGCCCTCCGGGTCGGGCAAGGGCACGATCAGCCGGGCGGTCGCACAGCGGCTGGGCTGGCATTACCTGGACTCGGGGGCCTTGTATCGGGCGGTCGCCGTGGCGGCCGGCTGGGCCGATCTCGACCTGGGCGATGCCGGCGCGCTGGTGCGCTGCGCCTTCGATACCACGATCGCCTTCCGCGACGATGCCTTTGGCGAGCCGCGGGTGATCGTCAACGGGCACGACGCCACCGACGAGCTGCGGACCGAGACCGCAGGTGCCGCGGCTTCGGCGATTGCGGCCATTCCCGAGGTCCGTGCGGCGCTCAAGGACCGGCAGCGCGCATTCAGGACGCCGCCGGGGCTGGTCGCCGACGGGCGCGACATGGGCACGGTCATCTTTCCCGACGCGCGCTGGAAGGTGTTTCTGACCGCCAGTGCCGAGGAACGCGCCGAGCGCCGCTATAAACAGTTGAAAGGCAAGGGGGTTTCGGTGACAATGGACGGTCTGCTGCGCGAGATCCTCGCGCGTGACGCCCGCGATGCCAGCCGCACAGTGGCGCCGTTGCGGCCGGCCGAGGAGGCCGTCCGCATCGACACCACCGGCCTGGGCATCGAGGCCGTCGTGGCGCAGGTGCTGGCGCTGCTGCCGGCGCGCATGGACTGACGTTTCGGTCCCGCGCGCCTGCCGCCGCCGGCGCGTCCAGCAGTCGCGTGCCCCCGGACGGAGCGTCCGGTCGCATGCCGCAGCCGCAACACCGCGTCATCGCTCCAACGGTTCCGGCACCGCGCCCAAGGCGCAGCGCCGGGTGTTCTTCCATGCCAACACTCACGGCCCTGCAATCCCGCGACGGCCGATCAACGGGTGGACCTGACGGTACCGCGCTTCGTCGCTGGCCGGCCCGGTCCGACATCAACCAGGTATTCACCAAATGACCGAATCATTCGCAGAACTGTTCGAACAGAGCCAGACCAACCTGGCCAAGCTCAAGCCGGGCGCCATCGTCACCGGCGTCGTGGTGCAGGTCCGCACCGACGTCGTCGTGATCAACGCCGGCCTGAAGTCCGAAGGCATCGTGCCGATCGAGCAGTTCCGTAACGAGGCCGGCGAGATCGACGTGGCCGAGGGCGACACCGTCAAGGTGGCGCTGGACTCGCTCGAAAACGGCTTCGGCGAGACCGTGCTTTCGCGCGAGAAGGCCAAGCGCGCGATGGTGTGGGACGAGCTCGAGGAAGCGCTCGAGAAGAACGAGACCATCACCGGCCGCATCAGCGGCAAGGTCAAGGGCGGCTTCACCGTCGACATCAAGGATGTCCGCGCGTTCCTGCCCGGCTCGCTGGTCGACGTGCGCCCGGTCCGCGACCCGGTCTATCTCGAGGGCAAGGAACTCGAGTTCAAGCTGATCAAGCTCGATCGCAAGCGCAACAACGTCGTCGTCTCGCGCCGCGCGGTCGTCGAGAGCGAGCACTCCGAGGAGCGCGAAGCGCTGATGGAGAAGCTGGTCGAGGGTGCCGTGCTCAAGGGCGTGGTCAAGAACCTCACCGACTACGGCGCGTTTGTCGACCTGGGCGGCATCGACGGCCTGCTGCACATCACCGACATGGCCTGGAAGCGCGTGCGCCATCCGTCCGAAGTGGTGGAAGTGGGCCAGGAGCTCGAAGTGCGCGTGCTCAAGTACGACCGCGAGCGCAACCGCGTCAGCCTCGGCCTCAAGCAGCTGGGCGAGGATCCGTGGGACAACATCTCGCGCCGCTATCCGTCCAACACCCGCGTGTTCGGCAAGGTCTCCAACGTCACCGATTACGGCGCGTTCGTCGAGATCGAGCCGGGCGTCGAGGGTCTGGTGCACGTCTCGGAGATGGACTGGACCAACAAGAACGTCAACCCGTCCAAGGTCGTGCAGGTCGGCGACGAGGTCGAGGTCATGGTGCTCGACGTCGACGAAGAGCGTCGCCGTATCTCGCTGGGCATCAAGCAGGTCACCAGCAACCCGTGGGAGACCTTCGCCGCGATCCACAAGAAGGGCGACAAGGTCGACGGCCAGATCAAGTCGATCACCGACTTCGGCATCTTCATCGGTCTGGACGGCGGCATCGACGGCCTGATCCACCTGTCGGACATCGCCTGGAACTCGACCGGCGAGGACGTGGCCCGCAACTTCAAGAAGGGCGACACCCTCGAGGCTGTCGTGCTGGCGGTCGATCCGGAGCGCGAGCGCATCTCGCTGGGCGTCAAGCAGCTCGAGCAGGATCCGCTGGGCCAGTTCATGGCCAACAACCCGCGTGGCTCGAAGGTCTCGGGCACCGTGAAGGAAGTCGACGCCAAGGGTGCGGTCATCGACCTGGGCGAGGGCGTGGAAGGCTACGTGTCGGCGCGCGACATCAGCGACCAGCGCATCGACGATGCCAGCCAGCACCTGAAGGTCGGCCAGGAGATCGAGGCCAAGTACTTCGGCATGGACCGCAAGACCCGTTCGCTGCAGCTGTCGATCCGCGCCAAGGACGAGGCGGAGACCGCCGAGACCCTGGCCGAGTACAACAAGCAGGCCTCGGACGCGTCGAGCGGCACCACCAAGCTGGGCGCGCTGCTGCGCGAGCAGCTGGGCAACAAGTCGGAGTAATGCGTTCGGCGCCGGTCCGGGGGTCGTCCCCGGGCCGGCGTTTGCGCATCTGCAAGCAGAGACATGACGAAGTCGGAACTCATCGAGCTGCTGACCCAGCGGCAGGCCCACCTCAAGGGCGAGGACGTCGACCTGGCGGTCAAGGCCATGCTCGAAATGATGGGCGGCGCGTTGGCGGCGGGCGATCGCATCGAGGTCCGTGGCTTTGGCAGCTTCTCGCTGCATTTCCGTCCACCGCGGACCGGCCGCAATCCCAAGACCGGCGACGCTGTGGCGCTGCCGGGCAAGCACGTCCCGCATTTCAAGCCGGGCAAGGAACTGCGCGATCGCGTCAGCGACGTGCAACCGCTGCCCGCGGACGAGTGAGCGCGCCAAGGCGCGCCGTTTCTTTCTTCCTGGTGCCGCCGCACATGGTTGGCACCGCCGATCCCCGAGCGGTTAGGATCGACGACGGCCCGTCGACCGTCGTCGCGATGCCGTGGTCGCGTGTGTCGGCCGCGCACGCGACGTGGACGCAAGACGACCTTCCTGATGGAGCGTGATCCATGGCGTTTGTCACCGAGTGGTTCTGGTTCTTCCTTCTGCTGCCGATCGCGGCGCTCAGCGGCTGGGTGATCGGGCGACGCGGCGGCGAGCGGCACAGCGACACCCAGGTCAGCCGGCTGTCGACGACCTATTTCCGCGGTCTCAACTACCTGCTCAACGAACAGCCCGACAAGGCGATCGAACTGTTTCTGCACATCGCCGAGCTCGACAAGGACACGTTCGAGACCCAGGTCGCGCTTGGCCATCTGTTCCGTCGGCGCGGCGAGGTCGATCGTGCAATCCGCCTGCACCAGGGGCTGGTGCAGCGTCCCGATCTCAACGACCAGCAGAAGGTGCAGGCGCTGCTGGCACTGGGCGAGGACTACATGAAGTCCGGCTTGCTCGACCGCGCCGAAACGGTGTTCAGCGATCTGGCCCGCATCGACCAGCGGGCGCCGCATGCGCTGCGCCACCTGATCGGCATCTACCAGGCCGAGCGCGACTGGGCGAAGGCGATCGAGAATGCCACCCGCTACGAAGCGGCGACCGGTGAGCCGATGGGCAAGCTGATCGCGCAGTTCGAATGCGAGCTGGCCGATCGCTACCGCTCGGCCGGCAACCCCGACGAGGCGCGTGCGGCGGTCGCGCGCGCCTATGCCGCGGATTCGGGCTCTGTGCGCGCCGGGATCCTCGAGGGCCGGATCGAGATCGATGCCGGCAACGATGTCGCGGCGATCCGCGCGTTCGAGCGCGCAGCCCGCCACGATCCCGATTTCCTGCCCGAGATCCTCGGGCCGCTGCTGGCGGCCTACGAGCGGGTCGGCGACACGCCCGGCGCGCGCAACTTCCTGTCGCAGATGACCGAGCACTACCCGGGCGTGGCGCCGGTCCTCGCGCTTACCCGGCTGGTCGAACAGGAGGAGGGTGTGCATGCGGCGCGCACCTACCTGGCGCGCCAGCTCAAGGACCGGCCCTCGGTCCGCGGCGAGGCGGCGCTGATCGATCTCACGCTTGCCGACGGGGTCGACCATGCCGGCACGCTGCAGGAACTGCGGCTGATCACCGAGCAGTTGCTGGTACGCAATCCCAGCTATCGCTGCAAACAGTGCGGCTTTGGCGCGCGCAGCCATCACTGGCAGTGTCCCAGCTGCAAGGAGTGGGGCACGATCAAGCCGCTGCTGAACTACGCCGTCGTCTGAGTGCAGCCGCAGGCGCTCATCGCAGTCGCCGCCCTGGCCCTGATCTCGGCGTCGGTCGGGACCTGGCTGGCGCGTCGCTACGCCCTGTCGCGGCAGTTGGTCGACGCCCCGGGCGAGCGGCGCAGCCACGTGGTGCCAACGCCGCGTGGCGGCGGTATCGCAATCGTGGTCGTGATGCTGGGCGTACTCGCATGGACGGCCTGGCAGGCGGCCTTCCCCGGCGTGCCCCTGGCCTTGCTGGCCGGCTTGGTGCTGGTCGCCGGCATTGGTTGGGTCGACGACCACCGGCCGTTGTCGCCGTGGTCGCGGCTGGCGGTCCACGCGGTGGCCGCGGCGCTGTTGGCGGCCGCGGTGGTCCATGCTGGTCAGCCGGCGTGGTGGGGGGCGGCGGTGTTCGTGCTGGCGGTCGGCCTGATCAATGTCTGGAACTTCATGGACGGGATCGACGGCATCGCCACCAGCCAGGCGATGCTCGTCGCGCTCGCCGTTGCATGGGGGGCCGGACCCTGGGGCGGCGCCGGCGTGCTGGCGATCGCACTGCTCGCCGCCTGCGGCGGCTTTCTACCGTTCAATTGCCCCAAGGCACGGATCTTCCTTGGCGACGTCGGCAGCGGCAGCCTCGGCTTCGTGCTGGCGGGTCTGATCGCGGCGGCCTCGCTGGAGATCGGTCACCCTGCGGTCTGGGCGCTGGCTTTTCCGCTCGCGCCGTTCCTGATTGACGCGTCGTTGACACTCGTTTCACGCATGCTGCGCGGCGAACGCTGGTGGACGCCGCATGTCCAGCATGTCTACCAGCGCGCCGTGCAGGCCGGGCATCCGCATGCGAGGGTCGCCGCAGGCTATGCGGCGCTGTCGATGGTCGGGGTGCTGGCGTGCGGATTGCTCGCCGGGCACGGTCGCCCGGTTATCATCGGAGCCTTGGTCGCATGGTATTTGCTCATTGTCTCCGTCTGGTGCGCGGTTCGCGTCCGCTTGCTCGCCGGGCAACGTTGCCCTCAAGGATGAATCCCGATGCATGATGTAAGGACCCGCCTCGGTGTCCTGGGACCCCGCGTGGCGGTGGTCGTGCACGACCTGGCCATGGTGTGGCTGTGCTGGGTCGGCCTGCACCAGTTCCGGCTTTCGGTCATGGCGCTCGCGCCCGCGTTCTCGCCGGTGTCGGTCGAGGTCGCGCTGATCCTGGTCGCCCAAGGTGTGATCTTCTGGCGCGTGGGTCTGTATCGCGGTGTTTGGCGTTTCGCCAGCATTCCCGACCTGCTCAACATCGTGAAGGCGTCGGTACTGGGCCTGCTCGCGATCCTGCTGGTGCTGTTTGTCTATAACCGGCTCGATCTCGTCCCGCGCAGCGTGCTGATCGTCTACCCGTTGCTGCTGGCAGCGTTGCTGGGCATGCCCGGCTGCTGTACCGGGCCTGGAAGGACCACGGCAGCGTGCGGCTGGACCAGACCGCGACCCGGGTGCTGATCCTCGGGGCCGGTCAGGCCGGTGAGACCCTGGTGCGCGATCTGCGCCGGACCGGCGCCTACGATCCGGTCGGCTTCCTCGACGACGCGCCGAAACTGCGCGGCAGCCAGTTGCAGGGCGTGCCGGTGCTCGGCCGGGTCGAGGACGTGGAGCGGATCGCGCCGGAGACCGCCGCCAAGCTGCTGGTGATTGCGATGCCGTCGGCCGATGCCGCGGCGATGCGCCGCGTGGTCGCGGCCTGCGAACGGACGGCGCTGCCGTTCCGAACCGTGCCCCGGCTCGACGACCTGCTCGAAGGCCGCTCGCTGCCGGGCGAACTGAAGGAAGTCGCGATCGAGGATCTGCTCGGCCGCAAGCCGGTGCTGCCTGACTGGAAGGCGATCCGCGGCTGGCTCCGCGGGCGCTGCGTGCTGGTGACCGGTGCCGGTGGTTCGATCGGCTCGGAACTGTGCCGGCAGTGCGCGCGCCATGGCGCCGCGCAGATCGCGTTGGTGGAGATCGACGAACTCGCGCTGACCCGCATTGAGGCTGAGCTGCGGCGTGATTTTCCGCATATCCGGGTGACGCCAGTGCTGGGCGACTGTGGCGATCCCGCGGTGATGGCGCATGCGATGCGGCTGTCGTCGCCGGATGCGGTTTTCCATGCCGCGGCCTACAAGCAGGTGCCGGTCCTGGAGCAGCAACTGCGCGAGGGCGTGCGTAACAATGTGCTGGCCACCCGCAATGTCGCCCGTGCGGCGGTCGAACACGGCGCGAGCACGTTCGTGTTGATCTCCACCGACAAGGCAGTCGATCCGGTCAACGTCCTCGGTGCGACCAAGCGCCTGGCCGAGATGGTCTGTCAGGACCTGGCGAGCGCCGGTAGGACCGGCTTTGTGACCGTGCGCTTCGGCAATGTGCTCGACTCGGCCGGCAGCGTGGTGCCGCTGTTCCGCGAACAGATCCGGCGCGGCGGCCCGGTCACGGTCACCGATCCCGAGGTGACCCGCTACTTCATGACCATTCCCGAGGCCTGCCAGCTGATCATGCAATCGGTCGCGATCGGTGCCTCGCAGGCCGTCTACACGCTCGACATGGGCGAGCCGGTCTCGATCCGCCTGTTGGCCGAGCAGATGATCCGCCTCGGCGGCAAGCAGCCCGGCCGGGATGTCGCGATCGTCTACTCGGGCCTGCGCCCCGGCGAAAAGCTGCACGAGACCCTGTTCCACGCCGATGAGCGCTACCGGCCCACCGTGCATCCGAAGATCCTGCAGGCCGAGGCGCGTCCTGTGCATCCCGACAAGCTGGCCGCGGCGATGGCGCGTCTGGAAGATGGCGTTGCGCGCTACGACCTCGAGCAACTGGGGGCGACACTGCGCGATGCCGTGCCCGAGTTCAAGCCAGCCGCCGCCGATGCAGCGCTGCAGCGCACGAGTACCACAGCGACCATCGTCGCCTTTCCCCCACGACACGCGAGACAACCATGACGCAAAGGATTCGAAAGGCGGTGTTTCCCGTCGCCGGCCTGGGAACGCGGTTTCTGCCCGCTACCAAAACGGTGCCTAAGGAAATGCTGCCGATCGTCGATCGCCCGCTGATCCAGTACGCGGTGGACGAGGCGATCGAGGCCGGTTGCGACACACTGGTATTCGTCACCAACCGCTACAAGCACGCCATCGGCGACTACTTCGACAAGGCCTACGAGCTCGAGCATCGTCTCGAATCCTCCGGCAAGCACGAACTGCTGGAGAAAGTGCGCCGGCCGCTGCCCGACGGGGTCCGCGCGATCTTCGTGACCCAGCCCGAGGCGCGCGGACTGGGCGATGCGGTCCTGTGCGCACGCCCGGTGGTGGGCGACGAGCCATTCGCGGTGATGCTGCCCGACGACCTGTTGTGGAACCGGGGCGGAGATGGCGCGCTCAAGCAGATGGCCGATGCGCACGCGCAGACTGGTGCGAGCATGATCGCGGTCCAGGACGTACCGCCGGAGAAGACCGCCAGCTACGGCATCGTTGCCACCGATGCGTTCGAGGGTCGGCATGGTCGCATCCACTCGATGGTCGAAAAGCCCAAGCCCGAAGACGCACCGAGCACGCTGGCGGTCGTTGGCCGCTATGTGCTCGATGGACGCATCTTCGCGCTGCTCGAGCAGACCCAGCCGGGGGCGGGCGGGGAGATCCAGCTCACCGACGCCATTTCGGCCCTGCTCGCCGAAAAGCCGGTGCACGCCTACCGCTTCCGCGGGACGCGTTTCGACTGCGGCACGCATCTGGGCCTGATCGAGGCGACGATCCGTTACGCGCTCGACAACGAAGAGCTCAGCGAGCCGGCCGCGGCGCTGATGCGCGATGCGCTCGGCGAACTCGGAGTCCGCGACCTCGATTGATCGCGCAGGTCACCGGTTCGCTTGCGCCTGGCTGCGTGAGCGGGCCCGTCCCGCGCCGCGTCATGGCGCCGTGGCGCAATCCGGAAAGCGGGCGAGATACTCGCGCAGCGGTGGCATCTTCAACTCGGCGCGCAACGCGTCGACCCGTTCCGCGTCTTCCAGCGGCTGCGGCGCGCGCCGGCCCTCACGACAGGTGACCTGGGTGCCGTAGCGCTGGCGCCCATTGAGCTTGAGCATGACCCGGTCGTAGAGAAAGCCGTAGCGGGTGGGCATCGGGCCGCCGGTGTGGCGCCGCTGCATGGCGAGCAGCGCCGCGTGCTGGAGATCAGGGCGCTGGTCGGCGTGCTGGACCAGCAGCCACAGCTGGGCCTGCGCCTGCTCCGGCAGTGCGGTGGGCGCGGGCCAGCCGTCGTGACGGGCCATCAGCTGCGCCGCGAATGTGGCGTTGTCCGCGTCCATCCGGCGCACATCGTCGCCGAGCGCGAACGCGTAGTTCGCATACAGCGGATCGCCGGGCGTCATCTCGCGGCCGGGCACGCCATCGAGGGCATAGCGCAGGATCTGGTCGTTGGTGGCGCGCCGTTGCAGGTCCGCGGCCACGGTGACGGCGTCGTCGGCGTCAGGCGCCGGGGCCTGGACTTGGGACACGATCTCCACCGCGCGGCGCAGGC
Organism: Xanthomonas citri pv. mangiferaeindicae; assembly: GCA_002240395.1. NCBI lineage: Bacteria > Pseudomonadati > Pseudomonadota > Gammaproteobacteria > Lysobacterales > Lysobacteraceae > Xanthomonas > Xanthomonas citri. The sequence goes on along the minus strand of CP016836.1, from coordinate 124,659 downwards.
CCAGCACGTACGGCCAGGCTTCCCGGGCGGACGTTTCGAAGGCCGACCAGTCGTCGAATGCGGCCGCCGTCGTTTCCGCATCCAGGATCAAGCCGCACCGCCGGTCCCCGTAGCAGGCCTCGGGGAGCGCCGCGGCGTCGATGCCACGCGTGCGTAAGCTGTCGCGCAGCGCCGCGGTGCGTGCACGCCGTGCGGCCTCGGCCCATCCCAGCAGCGTGTGCCAGTGCGCGCGCTCGGTCGGATCGGGCGAGAAGCGCGGCCGGATCCAGTCCAGGCGAGTCAGATCGACCGCCTGTTCGCTGGGAACACGATCGAGCAGCTCGGGCGTCGGCGTGCTGGCCCACGCGGTCGAACCGATAGCGAGCAACAGCAGCGCGCTCAGCGCTCGGCGCGTTGCGCGGTCCATCAAGCGGAGGTCGGCCGGGCAGGGTGCCCGGCCGATGACTCAGGCATCGGCATCGTCGACGACGATGATCTGCGCCGAGACCTGGGCCGAGAGCTGGGTCCGCGAGGTCGTGCCGCCGGCGACGGCGTCGATCTCGGTGTCGGTGAGGTCACGCGCGAGCTGGCGGCTGAGCAGGCGGAAGCTGCCGGGCGCGTTGTCGGCGGGCGAGTGGGGGCGGGTCCTGGCTTCGACATGGCGACGTCTCCTTTTCGATTCGCGGCGCCGTCGACATGGCGGCGTCCTTGGTGTCTTAGTCCATGACCGTCCCCTGTGTCAAATCATTCGGAAGGGCAGGCTCGCGGTGTCGGGCGCCGACGGGCCGCTCGCATGGTGGCCGCGGTCTGAGGTAGAACACCCGCATCACCATCGACGGAACGCCCTTCATGCCTGGACATCTACGCGTGATCACCCATCCCGGAGATGTCCATGCAGGCGCCGTGGCATGGGCACTTGCCGATCGCGGAATCGCGACCCGCTGGATGTGCCTGAGCGACTTTCCGGCGCGCGCGACCCACAGCTTCGAGCTGGGCGAGGCCGCGCGCGCGACAGCGGGCAGCCTGCCCGATGCCGACTGCGACTTCGTGTGGATCCGCAGGATCGGACGCTCGCCCGGCGTGCCGGAAGGCCTGGACGCCCGCGATGCGGAGGCTTGCCGCCGGGAAAGCGAGCGCTTCTTCTGGGGAATGCTGCATGTGCTCGCGCCGCAGGCCTGGTGGGTCAACCCGCTGACGAGCTTCATGACCAGCCGGCACAACAAATTGCATCAGCTGCGTCTGGCGCAGGCCTGCGGCATGACTGTGCCCCAGACGCTGGCGAGCAACGATCCGGCGCGTATCGGCGCGTTCGTGCGCGCGCACGGCGGCCGCGTCATCGCCAAGCCGTTCTTCCCGCATCTGTGGAACACGCGCGATGGCCGTTCGTACGAATATCTGTCCTCGCTGGTGACCGAGCAGGACCTGGCCGACCCACGCGTCCTGCAGGCGTCCCCGCTGATCTACCAGCACTTCATCGACAAGGCGTTCGAGGTGCGGGTGGCGGTCTTCGGGCAGGCGGTGATCGCCGCACGGCTGGATACGCGCGGCGATCCCGATCTGGCGGTGGACTGGCGCCACGCCGCCAAACATCCGACGGTGACACCGTTCCAGTTGCCCGATGATGTGCGCGAGGGCTGCCTGCGGGTCATGGCAATGTTGGGCCTTGTGCACGGCTCCTTCGACTTCATCGTCCGGCCGGATGGCGGCTTCGTCTTTCTGGAGGTCAACGAGTCGGGGCAATGCATGTGGATGGAGGAGGATTGCCCGGACCTGCCGGTGCTCTCTGCCCTCGTGGGCCTGTTCCTGGCACGCAGACCGGATTTCTCCAACGCGGACCTGGCGCAGTTTCCCTACCGGTTCGCGGCGTTCCGGGGGAGCCCGGACTACGAGGCATTCCTACAGGGCGCGGCCCAGGACCACCTGCCGGTGTCGATGGAGGGCGTGGTGTTCCAAGAGTGAAGCGCGTGCTCCGCGGATCGGTCCGGCCCGGCCCGGTGCAGCGCGGCGGGCAGGCTCACCCCTGGCGCGCTTGACGCAGCCACCGGCCGTCAGTTCGCTGTTGCATGCGTTTGCCGCCAGCCTTCGTTAGACATGGATTCGCCCGGGGCAGCCCCCGTCAGGCGCGCTCCCGTGCTGGAGACGCCGAGATTGAGTGAGCAACAGCAGGACTCCTTGACTTGGGCAAAAAAAAAGCACGCCCGCAAGGGGCGTGCTTTTCTGTCGCCTAGCGGTCTCCAAGGACACCGCGGCGGATGGATCAGGCCAGGCCGGCCTGCTTCATCACTTCGGCAGCGTAGTCCTCAACGACCTTCTCGATGCCTTCGCCGACGGCCAAGCGCTGGAAGCGCAGCACGTCCGCGCCGGCAGCCTTGAGCGTGGCCTCGACCGTCTTGTCGGTGTCGAGCACGTAGGGCTGGCCGTAGAGCGTGACCTCGTTGACGATCTTGTTGAGCTTGCCGCTGATGATCTTCTCGAGAATGTCGGCCGGCTTGTTCTTGTCCTTGTCGGACATCTTCGCCAGCTCGATTTCCTTTTCCTTTTCGATGAACTCGGCCGGGACATCGGCGGCCTTGTTGTGCGGCGGGTTCATCGCCGCGACGTGCATCGCCAGGCCGCGCGCCAGATCGGCGTCGCCGCCCTGCAGCTCGACCAGCACGCCGATGCGGCCGCCGTGGACGTAGGCTGCCAGGTTGTGGCTGCTTTCCATCCGCACGATGCGACGGACCTGCACATTCTCGCCGACCTTGGCGATGACGGCAGCGCGCGCTTCCTCGACGGTCTCGCCCGAGGCGAGCTTCGCGGCCTTCAGCGCGTCGATATCGGCAGCGCCCGAGGTGAGGGCGGCCTGGGCGACGGCCTCGGTGAAGCGCAGGAAGTTGTCATCCTTGGCGACGAAGTCGGTCTCGGAGTTGATCTCGACCAGCACCGCGGCGCGATCGTCCTGGGTGGCAACGATGCGGCCTTCGGCGGCAACGCGGTCGGCCTTCTTGTCGGCCTTGGCCAGGCCCGACTTGCGCAGGGCTTCGGCGGCGGCGTCGATGTCGCCGGCAGTCTCGCCCAGCGCCTTCTTGCACTCCATCATGCCGGCGCCGGTGCGCTCGCGCAGTTCCTTGACCAGGGATGCGGTGATTTCCATGGATGACCTCAGTGTTCGGTGGATGCGTCGGCCGTGCGGAGCACGGCCGGTCGTTGGCGGTCGCCGCTCGCAGGCGAACGGCGATCGCGCCGGAGGCGCTGCGGCTGCGCAGCATGGCGCAGCCGCATGTCGCGGCGATTACTCGGCCGCGGCTTCCTCGGTCTTCTTGCCGCGCGGGGCGCGGGCCGGCTTGTCGCCGCCTTCTGCAAACTCTTCCTCGCGCACGGTCGCCGCGCTCGGCGCGGCCGCCTTGCCTTCGAGCACGGCGTCGGCCGCGGCGTTGGCGTACAGCTGCACGGCGCGGATCGCGTCGTCGTTGCCCGGGATCGCGTAGTCCACCAGCGCCGGATCGTAGTTGGTGTCGACAACGGCGATGACCGGAATGCCGAGCTTCTTGGCTTCCTGGATCGCGATGTTCTCGTGGCCGATGTCGATGACGAACAGTGCGTCGGGCAGACGGTTCATTTCCTTGATGCCGCCCAGCGAGGCCTCGAGCTTGTCGCGCTCGCGACGCAGGCCCAGCACTTCGTGCTTGACCAGCTTGTCGAACGTGCCGTCGGTCTCGGCCGACTCGAGTTCCTTCAGGCGCGACACCGACTGCTTGACGGTGCGGAAGTTGGTCAGCGTGCCGCCCAGCCAGCGCTGGGTCATGTACGGCATGCCGCAACGCTCGGCTTCTTCCTTGATCGCCTCGCGCGCGCTGCGCTTGGTGCCGACGAACAGGATCATGCCGCGCTTCTGGGCGATGCCCGAGATGAAGTTCATCGCGTCGTTGAACAGCGGAACCGTCTTCTCGAGGTTGATGATGTGGATCTTGCCGCGGGCGCCGAAGATGTACGGCGACATCTTGGGGTTCCAGTAGCGCGTCTGGTGGCCGAAGTGCACGCCGGCTTCCAGCATCTGGCGCATGGTGATCTGAGGCATTTGGATAATCTCGTGATGGTGGAATCGAACGAAGCCGGTGTCGTGGCAAATCCGCACGTGAGATGTGCGGGACTTGGCGATCGAATTCGTCTCTCGATTCCGGGGTTGGGCCTCCCCGTCGCCTCCGTGGCCGAACCTCTTGCGAGGCACCCCGGCACGGGTCGATGCGACAGGTGTGTATTCGCCGGTGACGCCCGGCGTTGCGTGTCGGGCCCGACCAGCGGGCACGGCAAGCTCGGGATTCTAACCCGCACCGCTACCCGGACGCAATCTGTCCGGGTCTCCGGGCTCAGAAGCGGATGTCGACCCGGAGCGTGTCGCGGTACACCCCGGGAGGCGGCGTGGCCTGGGTCGGGTCGATCAGCGCCCGGTACGTGAAGCCCTGCGCGGTCGCGCCGGTGTGGACCCCGGGATTGAGCTCGGCGCCGGCGCTCGAGCGCCGCTCGGCACCGACGCTGCCCCAGCGCTCCCCCGAGGCCGCGCCCTTGTAGAGCGCGTAGCGCAGGAACTGGGTGGGCGCGAGGTCGTCGCGCATGCGCCGCCAACCTGCGGAGAAATGCTGCCCGTCGTCGATCCCGACCGTGTATGCGGCGCCTGCGCTGCAGCGGACGGTGATCTGTTGCACCACAGGCCCGAACGCACCGGCAAGCGGTGCGCTGCCGAAGTCCAGGGGCGGGGCCGAGATCGCGCAGTCGTTCTCCAGCCGCAACACGACGTTCACCGTCACCGGGATGCCGGTGCCCCAGTCGATCGGCGTCAGCAGGCCTGGGCGGACGAAACCCGGACTCTGCGAGTAGGCGCAGACCGGCCCGAGGCCGAGCGTGCAGATCGAGAAGTACCAGCGCAGATTGACCGTGCCGGTGTAGGTGCCCGCGCGCAGGCCCGGGGTGGGGGCGGTGCGGATGTACAGCGGCAGGCTACCGCCCGGTCCGCTGAAGAGGTTGAGCAGGTTCAGCGCCGAGAAGTCGAATTCCTGGCCCTGGCCGATCTGCGGCCCGGTGCTCTGCGCCAGCACCGTGAACGGGATCGGCGGGCCGCCGCCGCTGTGGGCCAACTGGAAGGTCGAGCCTTCCAACCGCACCTTGATGTACGAGGCGCTGAGCAAGGCCAGCGCACTGCACGCCAGGCCGCCGCTGCCGGCCGCCTGGCGCGGACTCTGGGCCAATGCCAGCGTGCCGGTCGTGCCGAGGTCGGCCTGTGCGCTCGCCACCGTGCACGAACCGGTGTCCTGCGCGTGCAGGCCACCAGCCATGCACAGCGCCAGGACGAATATCAGCCGGCCCAGCAGCCGGCTGTACGAAGGCGAGGTGGCAGGCACGCGCGGGCGCATCATCGACAGGCCAGTGGGCCAATCCGTGCCAGCCCCTCCACCTCGGCGTCGAGCGCAAAGCGCGCAGTGCAGGGCGGTTCGCCGGCGGGGTGTGCGGTGAGGGTGTTGTCGGACGCCAGTCGCGACAGGTAGACCAGCCCGTCCCAGCCGACATGGGCTTGTTCACCCTGATCGCTGGTCACCGGCGTGCCCGGCGCGAGTTCGACGCCCCTGGCATCGTGCAGCGTCACCAGGGCGGCGCGGGCGCGCTCGACCGGGAAGCGCATCACAAAGCCGCTGCCGCGGCGGACCGCGACGCGCTGCTCGACGACCGGCGTGTGCACATGTGCGGGCAGTTGCAGCGGATCGATCTCGAACTTCGCCGCGTAGTGCGCGCCTGACCAGGGCACCAGCAGCCGGCCGTTGCGGTCGGTCGTGCCCACGGTCACGTTCTCGTAGCGGACCGGGATGTCCGCAAAGCCGTTGGTGTCGACCACCACGAAAGCATCGGAGATCCGGTTCGACAGGAAGGTGCCGCCATCCATGTGCACGACAGCACCGGCGGCATTGGCCCACAGCGTGTGCGCGCCGCCGCTGCCACGCAGGCCACCGCCGAGTTGGACATGGCGGCCGCGCCATAGCGTGTCGAGCTGGAGCTGATCGTCGCCGCCGGCGAAGCGGCTGTAGCCCAGCCCCAGCCCCAGGCCGCCATCGCTGGGGACCGGGCGGGTGTAGCGCAGCCGTTGTGCATCGCCGCGACCGCTGGCGTGATCGTGGGTCGCGGTGACGTTGCCGTTCCGCAGCGAGACGACGACCTGCGCGACCGCCGACCAGGTCCCAGCGTCGATGTCGCGGTTGCCCGACAGGTAGAACCCGACGTCCCGCCAAGGCGACACGCTCCACGACAGGTTGACCAGCCGGGTGCGCGAGGCGTCCGCATTCTCCAGCGCGACATGGCCCAGGCCCACGCTTCCCCAGCGCCCGAGCGCCAGGCTGCCGGCGACCACCGTCGTGCGTGGCCGGAACGGCAATGTGGCCCGTGGGTCGTAGCGTGCGAGGTCGACAAAGGCGTCGTCGCTGCGCTGGTGCTGCGCCGACAGCGTGAATCCGCGGCGTGCGTACTGGTAGCCGACATCGAACTGCGTGCCCGACCGGCCATCCGAGGTGCTGTGACTGTAGGCGGCATTGACGATGCCCAGCATGCCCAGCCGGACCACGCCGCCGGCGCCGAGCCGGACCAGATCGTCCGCCGCCTCGCCGAGCGCCTCAACCGTCAGCGCATCGGTGAGCCCGCGGCTGTAGGCCGCCGAGGCGACGACCGGGCCGTAGGCGAAGTCCTGGAGCCCATAATCGCGGCGCAGGGCGCCGACCGAGAGCGCGAAGTCGCTCAGTCCGGGCGCAAGCAGTTGGCTGCTGACGTAGAACGGCACGGCCGTGGCGACCTGTCGGCCCAGCGCATCGGTGACTACGACCACCGCCTCGCCGGCCCCATTGATGAACGGCACGTCGGTCAGCGCGAAGGGGCCGGGGTCGACGCGTTCGCGCGCGGCGAGATTGCCGTTGACATACAGGTCGACCGCGGACGGGACGCCGGCCTGGCCCGCGAACTGCGGCAGCGGATAGGTGACGATGTCGGGCCTGAGCGAGAAATCGCGCGAGAACTGCACGCCGCCGATTCTTACCGGCGAGGTCCAGGCCGGCCCGCGCGTGATCAGGTCGCCCGCTTCCCAGAGTCGCGCATGGCCCTCGTCGATCCGCTGCCAACGGGTGTCGTAGCGCACGAACGACGGGCCGCTGCCACCGTGGCGCCAAGCCCCTGACGACGACAGCGTACCGGCTTCGCCGAACAGTCGCAGATCGGTCCACAGCGAGGCGGCGGTGGACGCGTCCGCGGCCCGCGTGGCGTAGAGATCGTAGTTGAGCAGCAGCCCGCGGCCGGACTGCGACGGATGCCGGGTGAGCCCGCTGTCACTGTCGACGTGTTGCAGCGGCAGCCAGTCAACAGGCACATCGAGGCGCAGGCGCAGGTGGGCGATGTCATAGGCGACGGTCACGCCCGGCAGGCGGTCGACCGCGACCCGGCCGTCGCGATCCGGCGCGTCGACGCGCACGTGCAGGGCGCGCAGCGCAGCCGCATCGACCAGGTAATGGCCGTCGCGCAACTCGACCGGTACCACGCGCCCCGACGCCAGCCCGTTGACGACCAGTTCCAGGTGCACCACGCCCTCGCCGATGGCATCGGTTGCCTGCGGGGGCGGTGGCAGCTGGCCCGGCGGACCGGCCTGGGTCGTCAACGCCGGTGCCAGTCCTGCGTACAACAGTGCCGGCGCCAGCCGCACGGACGCCGAGCCCGGCATCAGCGATCCGACCCTGACATGCGAGGAATCGTGCGCAGGCGGCGGTGATCGTCCACATGCGCCTCAAGCGTGCCTTCGGCCTGCGCGGCATCGGTCAGGGCCCAGCGCGCGACGCTGCCGGCCAGCACATACCCCAGTTGCGCGTTCTGCAAGGGGACGTGCGCACCGCGCTGCCGGCGGAACCCCAGGCCGGTCAGGCGCGCATGGCGGTGGCCGTGGTTGTGCACCAGCAAAAAGGTCCGGCCCTCGCGTTGCTCGAGCGTCCATGCCAGTTGCGGCCCGTCGTGTGCGGCGGTCTCGCCGAGGACGAACAGCGGGATCGAGTAGCGGAACTGGAAGCGCACCCCGGCCGGCGTATCCGCCTGGGCCGTGTCCGACGCCTGGACGGGAATCTCGTCGACCACGACCCGGTAGGCGAGCTCGCGGGGCACCGGCGTTGGCGCGGTCCGGGTCAGCCGGACCAACTGCCGCTGGCCCGGCGCGATACGAGTCATCGGCGGCGATCCGACGATGTCGTGCTGGACGCGATAGTCGTCCTCGCCATCGACCTGTTGCCAGGCGAACACGCGCAGTTGCAGGTGCGCGGTGGTCCGCCCTTGGTTCTCGATCCACAGCGCGGCGGCCTGTTCGCCGGGCCGGATGGTCGGATTGACCGGCCAGATCAGCAGCGAATTGGCTGCAGGGCTCGCGGTCGCCGCCAGCGCCAGCATTGCGGCGATCAGCCAGCGGACAATGGCGCAAGTTGGGCCTTGGCGGCAGGGATGGATCGGCATGACAGGTCCTTGTCGATGGCCAGGCGCAGGGCCTCACCAGTCCAGCGTCACGGTGACGGTATCGGTGTAGGTCCCGGGCAGGGCGTCTCCAGGCAGTGCCAGCCGGCCGTGGACCGGCAATGAGACGCCGAGCAATCCGCTGCCGGGTACGGTGATCGCCTGCGCCTGATCGATCGCGATTTCCTGGGTGAATGCAGCATCGCGATACAACCGGTACGGGATGCGGCGATCGACCGAGGCATGACGCAGTTGCCGCACTCCCCCGGCCGCATGCGCGCCGCCGTCGATGCGCATGCGCATCACCACCCCGGCTGTGCAGCGCAGCGTGACGACCTGCGTGGCGCCGGCATTGGCCGTGCGCACGGCGCTCGACAGTGCACTGTCGGTACCGAAATCGAGCGTCGCCATCACGCCCGCGGCGCCGCTGCTGCCCAGGCCGTCGATCGCGCAGCCCGGAATCACCGTGGCCGAGACCGGGAAGGTGGCCTGGGTCTGGGCGCCCAATCCCCAGGGCACCAGCGTCAGCAGGCCCGCGAACAGCGCGCCGGCGACGCGAGCCCCAGCATGTGGCGTGCCGGCGTGCAGGGATGCGCGCGCCACGGCTGCTTAGAGCGTGATCACGACGCCGATGACATCGGTGTAGGTGCCCGGCAGCAGTGCGGCGCCACCGAAGGCACGCCCGTAGACGTTCACCGTCTGCGCGCTGCCGTCGGCCGGCAGTGTCAGCGCGGCACCCTCGGCGATCACCGTCGAGCGGCCGGCGTCGGAGTACAGCTCATAGCTGATGAAACGTGCGTCCGCGCCGCCCTGCAGCGCCAGGGCGCGGCTGCCGTCGCCGTCGGGTGCGGCCCCGGGATTGAGCCCGCCATCGAAGGTGATGCTCGGGGCCACGCCTTCCGAGCACCGGATCGTGATTGCGCTGCCCGCGTTCTGCACCTCGGCATCGGCCTGGTCGAAGACGGTGGTCTCGGTGCCGAAATCGAGCGTGCCCAGGGTGCCGACGCTGCCTCCGTCGGCGGTGTCGACGCCGTTGATGATGCAGCCGGCCTGCAAAGTCATGGTGGCGTCGATCTGTCCGGTGATCTCGGCCTGGGCGGTCGTACCACACAACCCAAGCAGGGCGGCGGCGGTCAATGGCATCAAGCGCATGGGACATCTCCGTCTTGTGGGATCGGAAGGACATGCGGGCGAGGAGCGACCGGCGTGCGGTCGTCGAAAGCTGGACGCTGGGGCGGCAGGGCCGCGGTGGCAATGTCGGCGTCCAATGGCGGTCTCCTGTCCGCGCTGCCCGAGGCCGTTGCGGCCCGGCAGCGTCACTGCGTATTCATCAAAAAGGCAGTGCATCCTGTGCGCAGCCATACTGAAACGCCCGTCGGTGAAGGGGCCGTGAGTCGGTTGGTGACCCGTGGCCATGGGCGTGCCATGCCGGATGCCGCGGCCCCGCGCGCGGCAGGCCGGAGCGATCTGCGATAATGGCCGGATGAGCATTCAGACCAAGACGCCCGACGAGATCGAGAAGATGCGCGTGGCCGGCCGCCTGGCCGCCGAAGTCCTGCAGATCGTCGCCCCGCACGTCAAACCCGGGGTGACCACCGACGAGCTCGACCGCATCTGCTACGAGCACATCGTCAACGTACAGGGCGCGATCCCGGCGAACGTCGGCTACAAGGGCTATCCCAAGACCACCTGCATCTCGGCCAACAATGTCATCTGCCACGGCATCCCGAGCGATGCCAAGGTGCTCAAGGACGGGGACATCATCAATATCGACGTGACCGTCATCAAGGATGGCTGGCACGGCGACACCAGCCGCATGTATTTCGTCGGCACACCGTCGGTGATGGCCAAACGGCTGGTCGAGGTGACCCGCGAGGCGATGTGGCGCGGCATCCGCGCGGTACGGCCGGGCGCCACGCTCGGCGATGTCGGCCACGCGATCCAGAAGTACGCCGAAAGCGAGCGTTTCAGCGTCGTGCGCGAGTACTGCGGCCACGGCATCGGCAAGGTCTACCACGACGAGCCGCAGGTGCTGCACTACGGCACGCCGGGCACCGGCGTCGTGCTCAAGGAAGGCATGACCTTCACGATCGAGCCGATGATCAACGAGGGCACGCGCTTCACCAAGGTGCTGCCCGACGGGTGGACGGTGGTCACCAAGGACCGCAAGCTCTCGGCGCAGTGGGAGCACACGGTCGCGGTCACCGCCGACGGCGTCGACGTGTTGACCCGGATTCCGGGCGACGACAACGACGCGTTCCTCTGACGTGGGCGAGCGCACCGCCGCCACCGCACCTGCCGCCGACGTCGGCGACGCGGCCTGGGTAGCGGAGGCGCGCGACGCGCTCGCCGCGCACGACGCGCGGCTGATCCAGGGCTTCGACGCCGGCCAGCACATCGATCGGCTGCTGGCCGCACGCGCCAACGCCGTCGACGGTTGGGTGCGCAAGGCCTGGGCGCGCTGTATTCCCGGCGAGGCGGTGCTGGCGCTGTTCGCGGTCGGGGGGTACGGCCGCGGCGAACTGTTCCCGCATTCGGACATCGACCTGCTCATCGTCGGCGAGCCGCAGGTGCAGGCCGCGCACGCACAGGCGCTGAGTCGGATGCTGGCGCTGTTGTGGGACCTGGGGCTGCCGGTCGGCCATGCGGTGCGCAGCTTTGCGGAGTGCACCGAGGCAGCCGCCGATGCGACGGTGCTGACCGCGCTGCTGGAGGCGCGTCCGCTGCTGGCCAATATCGGCGAAGTGCGCGCGCTGATGGATGCGATCGCCGACCCGAAGGTCTGGCCGGCGGCCGAGTTTTTCCACGCCAAGCGGCGCGAGCTCGAAGTCCGCCACGCGCGCTTCGGCGACACCGCCGACAACCTCGAGCCCAACATCAAGGACGGCCCCGGCGGCCTGCGCGACGTGCACAACCTGCGCTGGATGGCGCGCCGCGTCCTCGGCATCTACGGCCTGGAAGAGCTGATTGCGCTCGGCCAGCTCGGGGTCGACGAGCACGCCACGCTCGAACGCGAGCGGCGCACGCTCTCGCGGCTGCGCTTCGGGCTGCACTTGGTCGCCGGCAAGGCCGAGGAGCGGCTGCGCTTCGATTACCAGAAGGCGCTGGCCGCGCGGCTGCACCATGTCGAACAGGCCGACAACCCGCTGGTCGAGAAGATGATGCAGGAGTTCTACCGCAGTGCCGCGGTGGTACAGCGGATCAGCGAACGCCTGCTGCAGCGCTTCGAGGAACAGATCGAGGGCGAGGGCGCGCTGCGGCCGCTCGATGCCGAGTTCGGCGTGCAGCGCGGCTACCTGGTGGCGCGCGACGATGTCTGGCCCGGCGGCGACATCGCGCGGGTGTTCGATCTGTTCGCGATCTGGGCCGACCGGCAGGAGCTGCGCGGCCTGCACTCGCAGACCGCGCGCGCGCTGGCCGAATCGTTGCACGCGTTGCCGTCGTGGCGCAGCGCCTCGCCGGTGCTGCGCGAGCAGTTCATGGCCCTGCTGCGTGGGCCCACGCCGGTGCGTACGCTCGAGCGCATGGCCAGGCTCGGCGTGCTGGGCGTGTGGATTCCCGAGTTCGCCAATGTCACCGGGCGGATGCAGTTCGACCTGTTCCACGCCTACACCGTCGATCAACACACGCTGGCGGTGCTGCGCAACATCGCCAGTTTCGCCTCCGAGGCGCCGGACGAGCGGTTCTCCACCGCGCACGAAGTGTGGCCGCAGTTGCGCAAGCCCGAACTGTTGCTGCTGGCCGGCCTGTTCCACGACATCGGCAAGGGGCGCGGCGGCGACCATTCGGAACTGGGCGCGGTCGATGCGCGCGCGTTCTGCGAGGGCCATGGGCTGGGCGAGACCGACACCGCGCTGGTGGAATGGCTGGTGCGGCGCCACCTGCTGATGTCGACCAGCGCGCAGAAGCTCGACATCTCCGACCCGGCCGTGATCCACAAGTTCGCCGCCGAGGTCGCCGACCGCGAACGGCTGGATTACCTGTACCTGCTGACCTGCGCCGACATCGCCGGCACCTCGCCCAAGCTGTGGAACGCCTGGAAGGACCGGCTGCTGACCGATCTGCGCAGTGCCACGCGGCTGGCGCTGCGCCGGGGCCTCGAGCACCCGGTGGCGGCGATCGAGCGTATCGCCGAAGCGCGCGACCGCGCCCGCGGGCTGCTCTCGGCTCACGGCATCGACGATGCCCAGGCCGACGTCCTGTTCGCGCGGATTCCGCAGGAGAGTTTCCTGCGCGGGCGCGCCGACCAGGTGGTCTGGCAGGCGCTGGCGCTGCGCGACAGTGCCCAGGGCGGGCTGGTGGTGCGTGTGCGCCGGCTCGCGGCCGGGGCGCAGGCGCTGGAGGTGTTCGTGCATTCGCCCGATCGCGACGGCCTGTTCTCGGCGATCGTGATCACGCTCGACCGTCTGGGTCTGGCGATCCAGCAGGCACGTGCGCTTGACGGGCCGGGCGGCACGATCTTCGACGTCTTCCAGGTGTTGCCGATGGACACGCGCAATCCGCTGGAACTGACCGCGATCGAGCGCAAGCTCGCCACCGTGCTCGGCGGGGCGCTCGATCTGCGCCCGGCGCGTCGTGCCCAGCCGCGTCACCTGCGGCACTTCCGCGTGCCGCCACGCATCGAATTCAATCCCGGTGCCGACGGACGACACACAGTCTTCAGCCTGGTGTGCACCGACCGGCCGGGCCTGCTGGCCGATGTCGCCCATGTGCTGCGCCAGCACGGCATTCGCGTACACGATGCGCGCGTGGCGACGTTCGGCGAACGCGTCGAGGACGTGTTCCGGCTCGTCGGCGCCGACGGCCAGCCGCTCGACGAGGCGGCGCAGGAGACGCTGCGCACTGCATTGCTCGCTTCGATCGACGGTGACATGGCACGATAGCGCCCCTGTTTTTCCCCACGAAGATCCGCCATGACCCACGCGCTGCAGACATTGATCGAGGACGCGTTCGCGCGTCGCGCCGAGCTCACCGCCCAGGAGATCGGCGATGCGGTCAAACCGGCGGTCGAACAGGCGATGGCCGGCCTGGAGTCGGGCGAGCTGCGCGTCGCCCAGCCTGATGGCAACGGCGGCTGGCAGGTCAACGAGTGGCTCAAGAAGGCGGTGCTGCTGTACTTCCGCAGCAACGACATGGCGGTGATCGACGCCCAGCCCGCACCGTTTTGGGACAAGGTCGAGGCGCGCTTTGCCGGTTTCGATGAAGCGCGTTTCAAGGCCGCCGGCGTGCGCGTGGTGCCGGGCGCCGCGGTGCGCCGCGGCACTTACTTCGGCCGCGACGTGGTGCTGATGCCGAGCTTCGTCAACATCGGCGCTTACGTGGGCGAGGGCACGATGGTCGACACCTGGGCCACGGTGGGCTCGTGCGCGCAGATCGGCAAGCATGTGCATCTGTCGGGCGGCGCCGGCATTGGCGGCGTACTCGAGCCGCTGCAGGCCAGCCCGACGATCATCGAGGACCACTGCTTCATCGGCGCGCGCTCGGAGGTCGTCGAGGGTGTCGTCGTCGGTCACCACAGCGTGATTGGCATGGGCGTGTTCCTCGGCCAGTCGACGCGCATCTACGACCGCGCGACCGGCGAGATCTCCTACGGTTACGTGCCGCCGGGCAGCGTCGTGGTCTCGGGCCAGCTGCCGGCCAAGGACGGCTCGCATTCGCTGTACTGCGCGGTCATCGTCAAGCAGGTCGATGAAAAGACCCGCAGCAAGACCTCGGTCAACGAGTTGCTGCGCGGCCTGGCCGACTGAGCCGGCCGACGACCTCATGCCGGGTCGGTCCCGGCGCTTGTTCAAGGACTCTCCCATGACCACGCTCTACGGCCTGAAGAACTGCGATACCTGCAAGAAGGCGCGCAAATGGCTTGATCGCTTCGGTGTCGCGCACACGTTCGTCGACTACCGCGATGACAAGCCGACACCCGAGACGCTGGTCGCCTGGGCTGGGCAGTTGGGCGGTTTCGAGGCGATGGTCAACAAGTCCTCGACCACGTGGCGGCAGTTGCCCGACAACCGCAAGGGTGCGGCCAGTGAGGCGGAATGGAAGCTGCTGTTGCGCGAATACCCGCAGCTGATCCGGCGCCCGGTCGTGGTCACCGAGGACGGCACGGTCACCCAGGGCTTCAGCGACAACGGCTTCAAGAAGCGCTTCGGCATCGACTAAAAAGCGCTCCGGCGCAAGTCTCCCGGCGGGCGTGCTATGCCATCCTGCCGGGCCAACCCCGGTGTGTGTGCACTGATCGTGTCCCAAGCGAGCTGCCATGTCCGATGTTCTCGATCTCACCTGTGACCTGATCGCTCGCCGCTCGGTGACGCCCGACGATGCCGGCTGCCAGGCGCTGCTCGCCGGGCGCCTGGCCGAGGCGGGCTTTGCGATCGAATCGCTGCGCTTTGGCGACGTCGACAATCTCTGGGCCACGCATGGGACCGGTGGGCCGGTGCTGGTGCTGCTCGGCCATACCGACGTGGTGCCGAGCGGTCCGGTCACAGATTGGGCATCGGATCCCTTCGTGCCCGAGATCCGCGACGGCCTGCTGTACGGGCGCGGGGCGGCCGATATGAAGGGGAGCGTCGCCGCATTCGTGATCGCCGCCGAGCGCTTCGTCGCCGCGCATCCCGAGCATCCCGGTACGCTGGCGGTGCTGCTGACCTCCGACGAGGAAGGCGCGGCGATCGACGGCGTGCGCCGGGTCGCGCGCACGTTCGCCGAGCGCGGCACGCGCATCGATTGGTGCATCACCGGCGAGCCGTCGTCGACCCGGTGCCTGGGCGATCTGCTGCGCGTGGGCCGGCGCGGCAGCCTGTCGGCCACCTTGACCGTGCACGGCGTCCAGGGCCATGTGGCCTATCCGGACAAGGCGCGCAACCCGATCCACCTGCTGGCGCCGGCGCTGGCCGAACTCGTCGGCCGGCACTGGGACGAGGGTTTCGACTCGTTCCCGCCCACCAGCCTGCAGGTCAGCAACATCGCCGCCGGCACTGGCGCGACGAATGTGATCCCCGGCAGTGCGACGGTGCAGTTCAACCTGCGTTACAACCCGCATTGGGACGCGCCGCGGTTGGAGGCCGAGATCGCCGCACTGTTGGCGCGGCATGGCCTGGATTGCACGCTCGACTGGCATCGCAGCGGCGAGCCGTTCCACACCCCGGAAGGGTCACTGCGTGCGGCGGCGCGCGAGGTGCTGACGGCCTTTGCCGGCAGCGCGCCCGACGAAAGCACCGGTGGCGGCACGTCCGATGCCCGCTTCATCGCGCCGCTGGGCGCGCAATGCATCGAGATCGGTCCGGTCAACGCCAGCATCCATCAGGTCGACGAGCACGTCCGCGTCGCCGATCTCGAAGCGCTGCCGGCGCTGTATGAGACGCTGGTGGCGCGGTTGCTGCTGCCCGCCGCGCCCGGCTGAGCGCCAGCACGACAGGATCTGCGGCGGGGCTCGCTACAATGCCCGGCTTCCCGATGCAGGCCCGAGCCCGATGCCTTACACCCCGATCGTCGCCACGCTCGGCTATGTGCTGTCCCCCGATCGCCGACGGGTGCTGATGATCCATCGCAATGCGCGGCCCGGCGATCAGCACCTGGGCAAGTACAACGGTCTGGGCGGCAAGATCGAGCGCGACGAGGACGTGGTCGCCGGCATGCGCCGGGAAATCCGCGAGGAAGCAGGCATCGAGTGCGACAGCCTGCGCCTGCGCGGCACCGTCAGCTGGCCGGGCTTCGGTCGCAACGGCGAGGACTGGCTGGGCTTCGTGTTCGTCATCGACGCCTGGCATGGCACGCCGTTGACCGCCAACCCTGAAGGCACGCTGGAATGGGTCGAGGCCGATCGCGTGCTCGATCTGCCGCTTTGGGACGGCGACCGCCAGTTCCTGCCGCTGGTCTTCGACGACGATCCGCGCGCCTTCCACGGCGTGATGCCGTATCGGAACGGTGCCATGCAATCCTGGTCGTACTCGCGGGTATAGGCCGCTTTCACGCTGGTGATGACGGGCGGCGGGACGGCTGAACGGCGCGCCGTGGCCGGCGCGACATGTGCGCCTGCCGGACACGGAGGCAGGTGTATGCTCCGCGGCCTTCGTGCCCTGCGATCGCCGCGGGGCGTACGCGCGAGGTGGACATGGCGGTGTCGATGCGACGTTCGCTGCAGACGGTCAGCGCCTGGTCGATCGCGCATGCCGAGGCGCTGCGCCGCGTCGCGATTGTCGCGGGCGTGCTGGCGATCGGCGCACTGCTCGCGGTCGCCTTGCACGGCTTCTGGCACGAGTTGCGCTACGACGAGATCGTGGCCGCGATCGAGGCCACGCCGGGTCTGCGGATCGCACTGGCGATCCTCGCCACCGCGATCAGCTTCGCCGCACTGATCGGCTACGACGCGAGCGCGTTGCGTTATGTCGGTGCGCGCGTGCCCGCGCGGACGGTCGCCAAGACCGCATTCGTCGCCTACGCGCTGAGCAATACGATCGGCCTGGGTGTGTTCACCGGGGCGCGGTGCGCATGCGGCTCTACGGGGCCGCGGGCGTGGAGCCGGGCGAGGTGTCGCGCGCGATCGTCTTCAATGCATCCGCGTTCGGGCTTGGCGCCTGCGCGGTCGGCGGCGCCGGGCTGTGGTGGGATGCCGCGGCGCTCGCGCCGATGCTGCGCTTGCCGGCCTGGGCCGTGGCATCGCTGGGCGCGCTGGCGGTGGCGGCGGTGCTGGGGCTGCTCGTGTTGTGCCAGATCCGCGGGCACGTTGGCCGTCTCCGCCTGCCGAGGCCCGGCCTGGCCTGGACCCAACTGGCGCTGTCGATCGTCGACATCACGGCGGCCGCCGCGGTGCTGTGGCTGCTGTTGCCCGAAGGCGCGGTCGGATTCGCGACGTTCCTGGGCTTCTATGCCGCAGCCGTGGTGGTGGGGGTGGTCAGCCATGTGCCGGGCGGGCTGGGCGTGTTCGAGGCGGTGATGCTGGTCGCGCTCGCCGATCGCGTGCCGGCGGGCACGTTGGCCGGTGCACTGGTGCTCTATCGCCTGGTCTATTACCTGCTGCCGCTGCTGATCGCGCTGGGCGTGCTGGTCCTGCACGAGACCGGGCGGGTGGCGTCGCCGGCGCGTCGGTTCCTGGCCGGGTTGGCGCCGCGTGTGCTGGCGGCCGCAACCCTGGTGGCGGCGGTGATGCTGCTGGTCTCGGGTGTGACGCCGGCCACCGGCCGCGCGCTGCGCATGCTCGCGATGGTCCCGCTGCCGCTGATCGAGGCGGCGCATTTCCTCAGTTCGGTCATCGGCGTGTTGCTGCTGTTCGTCGCGCGCGCGTTGTTGCGGCGGCTCGACGCCGCCTGGTGGGCGGCGGTCGTGCTGGTGGCGCTGGCGCTGGTGTTCGCACTGCCCAAGGGCGTGGCGGTGACCGAGGCGGCGGTATTGGCGGCGCTGTTGCTGGCGCTGCTTGTCTCCAGGCGTCAGTTCACGCGCCGCGCCTCGCTGCTCGCGGTGCCGTTTACCGGCGGCTGGCTGGTGGCGATGGCGGTGATCTGCATCGCGGTGGTCGGCCTGCTGTTCTTCGCCTACCGCGATGTCGCCTACGCGCACCAGTTGTGGTGGCAGTTCGCGCTGTCGGGCGAGGCGCCGCGTTCGTTGCGGGCCTTGGTGGCGATGGCGGTGGTCGCGCTGGCGCTCGCGCTGCGGCAACTGGTACGTCCGGCCGCGCCGCCGCCGCCATTGCCCGATGTCGCGCAATTGGCGCAGGCGCAGGCGATCGTGCGTGCGCACGACAGCGCCGACGCGGGACTGGTGCTCACTGGCGACAAGCACCTGTTGTTCTCGCCGGCCGGCGATGCCTTCCTGATGTACGGGCGGCAAGGCCGCTCATGGATTGCGCTGTTCGATCCGGTCGGCCCGTACGAGGCCTGGCCGGACCTGGTATGGACGTTCCTGGAGCGCGCGCGCGATGCAGGGGCGCGCGGCTGTTTCTATCAGGTGGGCCCGGAGGCGTTGCCGATGTACCTCGATGCCGGCCTGCGGCTGTTCAAGCTGGGCGAGTACGCCAGCGTGCCGCTGCCCGGATTCTCGCTGCAGGGCAGGCGGAGGGGCAGTCTGCGCACCGCAGTCAACCGCGCCGAGCGTGCGGGCCTGCGGTTCGAGATCGTCGACACGCCGCAAGTGCCGGCGCTGCTGCCCGCATTGCAGCCGGTCTCCGATGCCTGGCTGGCGCAGCACCGGACCGCAGAGAAGCGGTTTTCGATCGGCGCGTTCGATCCTGCGTATCTCGCCCGGAATCCGATCGCGGTGGTGCGCGACGAGACACGGATCGTCGCGTTCGCCAGCCTGCTCCTCGCCGGCGATCCGGCGAGCGAGGCGTCGGAGGCGAGTATCGATCTGATGCGCCACCTGCCCGATGCGCCGCCCGGCACGATGGATTTCCTGTTCGCGCGCCTGCTCCAGCACCTGGCCGCCGATGGCTATCGGCGCTTCGGGCTGGGCATGGCGCCGCTATCGGGCATGGCGACCCACGCACTGGCGCCGCAGTGGCATCGCATGGGGCGGCTGTTGTTCGCGCGCGGCGAGCAGTTCTACAACTTCCGTGGGCTGCGCGCGTTCAAGGACAAGTTCGATCCGCAGTGGAGTGCGCGCTATCTCGCCTCGCCCGGCGGCATCGCGCCGCTGCTGGTGCTGGCCGATGCCGCGGCATTGATTGCGGGCGGTTACCGAGGAGTCCTGTCGAAATGAAACCTGTGGTGATGTGGGGCGTTGTGGCGGCGTTGCTGCTGGTGGGGCCTGCAGCTGCGCAGGAACGGCTGCGGCATGGGTTCTTCGAGGATGTCGTGCTGACACGGCCGGCCGGGCAGGCGACGCATACTGTGTTGTTGCTCGATACGGGCGACGACCACGCCACCGCGCAGGCCCTGGCGGCCGACGGTGCCCTGGTGGCCGAGATCGACGTGGCGCGGCTGCAGGCGGCGCTGGCGCGCGATGGCGGGGCCTGCGCGTTCCCGGATGGCGATCTGGAGAATCTCTCGCATTGGCTGCAGGGCTATGCGCGATTGCCTGACTACCGGCCGCCAGTCCTGGTGGGCCGGGGCGAGGGCGCGGCGATCGTCTATGCGATGGCCGCGCAGGCCCAGCCGGGGGTGTTTGCCGGCGCGGTCACGCGCGGCGCGTTGCCGCCGCTGGCGCTCGGCAAGCCGCCTTGCCAAGGTGAGGGCACGCTGTTCGCTGCGCACACGCCTCAGTCCGATACGGTGACGCTGCAGCCGGTGCCGGCCCTCGTCATGCCCTGGCTGGCCCTGACCAGCACGGCCGAGCTGGGCGAGCTCCAGCGCTTCGCGCGCGGCATCGATGGCGCCGCGGTGCGCGCACATGGCGATGCGCCGGCGCCGTTGCGCGCCGCCGTCCAGCGCCTGGCGCGCCTGTCGGCGCGCGCGCAGCCGGCCGCACCGCCTTCGGACGTGCGCGACCTGCCGCTGGTCGAGGTGCCGGCCCACGGGCCGGCGCAGCCGATGTTCGCGATCCTGCTCAGCGGCGACGGCGGCTGGGCCGGGCTCGACACCGAGGTCGCCGATGCGTTGGCCGCGCGCGGCATCGCGGTGGTGGGGTTCGATTCGCTGCGCTATTTCTGGTCGGCGCGCACGCCTGACGGCCTGGCCCGCGACATCGACCGCGTGGTGCGGAGCTACGCCGCGCGCTGGGGCCGGGCGCGCGTGTTGCTGATCGGCTACTCGCAGGGCGCCGATGTGTTGCCCTTCGCGGTGAACCGCCTGCCGCCGGCCACCCGCGCGATGGTCGCGCGCACAGTGTTGATCGGGCTGGGCCGGCGTGCCTCGTTCGAGTTCCATGTCGGCAACTGGCTGTCGGCGAACGATCCCGATGCGCTGGAGATCGCCCCCGAGGTGATGCGCTTGTCGGCCGATCGCGCGCTGTGCATCGAAGGCGAGGGCGACGATGACGCCACCTGCGCGACCTTGCCGCCCGGCCACGTCACGGTCCGGACCTTGCCCGGCGGCCACCATTTCGACGGCGACTATGGGCGCCTGGCGGGCACGATCCTGGACAGCGTCGGCACGGCGGCGCCGCGTTGAGCGTCAGCCCGGGCTGGTGTGCAGGACGCCGATGAAGGCGTCCACCAGGTCGGGATCGAGCCTGCGCGCGGCATCGGCCCGCAGCCGCGCCAGCGTCTGGTCGACGCCCAGGGCGCGGCGGTACGGGCGGTCGCTGGTCATCGCGTCGTAGCTGTCGACGACGGCCAGCATGCGCGCTTCGAGCGGGATCGCCTCGCCGATCAGCCCATCGGGATAGCCGCTGCCGTCGACCGCCTCGTGGTGATGGCGGATGATCCGCGCGACTTCGTGGGCATCGTCGCGACCGGTGGCGATGAACACCCGCGCGCCCCGTGCCGAGTGGGTGCGCATGATCGCCAGCCGGTCGGGGTCCAGCCGATGCGGGTGCAGCAACACGTCGTCGGGGATGCCGATCTTGCCGATGTCGTGGAAGCGTGCGGCCAGCACCAGTGCATGCCGGCGTGCGTGCGACAGGCCGAGGCGGCGGGCCAGGGCACTGGCCAGCCGCCCGACGCGGTCGCAGTGGCCATGGGTGTAGGTGTCGCGCTCGTGCAATGCCACCGTCAGCACATGCAGCGAGGCGACGAGGTCGTCGGGCGCGCGGTCGACATGCGTGGCGGTGGTGGGCATCAGCGGACGGGCGACGACGAGGACGGGGCGAGAGCGATCAACAGGCCGCGCGCGGTCTTGATCCGCGATTCGGCATCGGGCAGGTCGAGCACGACGCGCAGTTTGTCCGGCCCGTCCATACGGTAGCGCTGCGGCTGCCCCTGTACCAGTCCGATCACCGCCAGCGGGTCGACCTTGGGCTTGTCGGCGAATTGCACGCGGCCGCCGGCCTCGCCCAGGTCGAGCTTGCGGATGCCCAGTGCGGTGGCCTGCAGCTTGAGGTCGGCGACCTGGAACAGATGTTTGGCGGCGTCGGGGAGCAGGCCGAAACGGTCGATCATCTCCACCTGCAACTCGCGCAGCCGCTCGGCATCGCGGGCGCCGCTGATGCGCTTGTAGAGCATCAGCCGGGTGTGCACGTCGGGCAGGTAGTCCTCGGGAATCAGCGCCGGGACGTGCAGTTCGACCTCCGCCCCGCGCGCATCGGCCTCGTCGACGTCGGGCAGCTTGCCCTGCTTGATGCTGCGCACCGCCCGTTCGAGCAGTTCGGTGTACAGGCTGAAGCCCACCTCGGCCATTTGTCCGCTCTGGCCTTCGCCCAGCAGTTCACCGGCGCCGCGGATCTCCAGGTCGTGGGTGGACAGCGTAAAGCCGGCGCCGAGCTCGTCCATCGAGGCGATCGCCTCCAGCCGCTTGCGCGCATCGCTGGTGATGCTGCGCAGATCGGGCGTGACCAGGTAGGCGTAGGCGCGGTGATGCGATCGGCCGACGCGGCCGCGCAGCTGGTGCAGCTGCGCCAGGCCGAATTTGTCTGCGCGGTTGATGATGATCGTGTTGGCGTTGGGGATGTCGATGCCCGACTCGATGATCGTCGAGCACAGCAGCACGTTGAAGCGCTGCTTGTGGAAATCGAGCATGACCCGCTCGAGCTCGCGTTCGGGCATCTGGCCGTGGGCGATGCCGATGCGTGCGTCGGGCACCAGCTCCTGCAGCTGGCGCTGCATGCGGCCGATGCTCTCGACATCGTTGTGCAGGAAGTAGACCTGGCCGCCACGGCTGAGCTCGCGCTGGAATGCCTCCCGCAACTGGGCATCGTCCCAGGGCACGACGAAGGTCTGCACTGCCAGCCGGTGCGCAGGCGGCGTGGCGATGATCGACAGATCGCGCAGGCCGGCCATCGCCATGTTGAGCGTGCGCGGGATCGGGGTCGCGGTCAGGGTCAGCAGGTGCACATTGGCGCGCAGTGCCTTGAGCGCTTCCTTCTGGCGCACGCCAAAGCGCTGCTCTTCGTCGACGATCACCAGTCCCAGGTCCTTGAACTTCACGTCCGGCTGCAGCAGGCGGTGGGTGCCGACGATGACGTCGATCTCGCCGCGGGCGAGCTTTTCGAGCTCGGCCTTGATCTCTTTGCTGCTCTTGAAACGCGAGAGCACCTCCACGCGCAGCGGCCAGTCGGCGAAGCGGTCGGCCATCGTGCGGTAGTGCTGCTCGGCCAGCAGCGTGGTCGGCACCAGCACGGCGACCTGCTTGCCGGCGGTCGCGGCGACGAAGGCCGCGCGCACGGCGACCTCGGTCTTGCCGAAGCCGACATCGCCGCAGACGACGCGGTCCATCGGCTGGCTGCTGCCCAGGTCGCGGATCATCGCCTCGATCGCAGCGTGCTGGTCGGGCGTTTCCTCGAACGGGAACGCGGCGGCGAACGGCTCGTACATCGAGCGGTCGACCTCCAGCGCCAGTCCGGCCCGTGCTTGGCGCTTGGCCTGGATCTCCAGCAGCTCGGCGGCGACGTCGCGGACCTTGTCGGCCGCCTTCTTCTTGGCACGGGTCCAGGCCTCGCCGCCGAGCGAATGCAGCGGCGCGGTTTCGGGCGATGCGCCCGAGTAGCGGTTGACCAGATGCAGTTGCGACACCGGCACGTACAGCCGGTCGCCCTTGGCGTACTCGATGTCCAGGTACTCGCCCGGCTGTCCGCCCGCCTCGAGCACGACCAGGCCGCGGTAGCGCCCGACGCCGTGGTCCTCATGGACGATCGGCGCGCCCTCGCTGAGCTCGCCCAGGTCGCGGATGATGGTCTCGGGATCGCGCCCGGCCCGGCGTCGGCTGCGCGGCTGCGCGGCGCGCTCGGGGAACAGCTGACGTTCGGTGAGCACCGTCATCTGCGGGGCATCGAGCGCGAAGCCGTCGTCGAGCGACGCCACCGCGATCGCAAAGCGCGCAGCGTCGTCGACGAACGCGCCGAAGTCCGCCAGCACCGTGGGACGCAGGTCGGCGGCCTGCAGCACCTCGAGCAAGGCTTCGCGGCGGCCGGCCGAATCGGCCGCGATCAGCACGCGCCCGGGGTAATGGCCCAGGAAGGTCTTGAGTGCCTGTGCGGGGGCCTGGTCGCGGGCGGCCAGCGGCAGCTCGGGCGCCGGCTGCTCGCCCAGCGCTGCGGCCTGGCCGTGGCGCGGGTGCGCGGCGTCGCACAGTTCGATCCGCGCACCCTGGTTGAGGCGTTCGCGCAGCGCGTCGGGCGCCAGCCACAGCTCGGTCGGCGGCAGCAGCGGGCGCTCGATGTCATGGCGCAACTGGTCGTAGCGATGATCGATCTGCGCCTGGAACTGGTCGCTGGCCGCCGACACCCCGACATCGAGCACCGGCAGCGTGTCCGCAGGCAGGTAGTCGAACAGCGTGGCCGTACTCGGCGCGGGGGCGCCGCGCTCGGCCAGTGCGCGGCGCGGCGCATCAAAGAACAGCGGCAGGTAGTACTCGATACCGGCTGGTGCCGCACCGGCCTTGAGATCCTGGTACAGCCCGCTGCGCCGGGTGTCGATGTCGAAGCGCTCGCGCAGCGCGTCCATCGCGCGTGCCAGCGACGTCTCGTCCAGTGGCACTTCGCGGCCGGGCAGCATGCGCAGGGCGTCGATCTTCTCCAGCGACCGCTGCGATTCGGGGTCGAAGGCACGGATCGTCTCGATCGCGTCGTCGAACAGCTCGATCCGGTAAGGCTGGTCAGCGCCCATCGGGAAGACGTCGAGCAGCCCGCCACGCACGGCGAAGTCGCCCGGATCGTGGACCTGCGGGACATGGGCATAGCCCGCGCTTTCCAGGCGGCGTTTCTCGGCGTCGAGATCGAGGGTCTGGCCGACGGTCAGGTCGAAGCTGCTGCCGGCGATGTGTTTGACCGGCGCCAGTCGCTGCATCAGCGTCTGCACCGGGACCACCACGATGCCGCGGGTCAGCCCCGGCAGGCGGTGCAGCGCGGCCAGGCGCTGGGAGACGATGTCCGGATGTGGGCTGAAGCGGTCGAAGGGCAGCGTCTCCCAATCCGGGAACGGCACCACCGGCAAAGCCGGATCTTCCCCGCCGAGCGTGCGCAGATCGTGTTCGAGCTGATGGGCGCCGTGGTTGTCGCGCGCGACCAGCAGCAGCGGCCCGTGATGGGCGCGCGCGGCTTGCAGCACCGCCCAGGCCAGCGCACTGCGGCTGGCGGGCGCGCGCCACCAGGCGCGGGTATGGCCAGCGCCGGGCAACGGCGGGGCGGCGGGGGAAGCGAGGGACTTGGGCATCGGGACGTCGGGAAGCGGTACGGCGGAGAGAACGGGGGCACAACGACGACAGCGCCGGATGCCCGTCGGGCTTCCGGCGCGATCAACCTGTCAGTCTAAACGAAGCGGTCTCGCGCCCTGAGACAGGGCGCGGCGTGCGGCTGTGCGCGATGCCGCGATCGGCGGACCTGGCCAGCGCTGCTGCGCAGACCGTGGCTCAACCCAGCGGCAGATGCGGCGCCTCGGCGCCGCTGCCCTCGGGGGCGCTGCGCTTGAGATCCAGCGAGACCCGGATCATGCCCGGCGCCTCGCCGGCGGTCTGCTGGAAGCCGAGCGACCTGGCCAGCGCGCGCATCGGCTCGTTTTCTTCGAGCACATCGCCGTACAGCCGGTCCAGGCGCTTGCCTTTGGCCCAGCGCACCAGCCGCCGCATCAGATGACGCCCCAGCCCCATGCCGGCCACGTAGTGGCTGACCAGAATGTGGAACTCGGCATGCCGGGTGCCGGGCAGGATCGCGGCGCGTGCCACCGCGCCGACCAGCGCCTCGCCCGGCGTCATCGGCTCGGCGGCGACCAGCACGAACTCCGACTTGGGGTTGGGTTGGGTCAGCCGAAGCGCGGTCTCGGGCGAGAGCTCCTTCTTGGCGTACAGGAAGCGCTGGCGGACCTCGTCGGGTTCCAGCAGCGCGAAGGCCGCGCGCAGCGGGTCGGCATCGGCGGGACGGATCGGCCGGATCAACACCTGGCGGCCGTTCGCGAGACGGATTTCCTCGTGCCAGGGAGGGAGGCGGTTGCGTGCGGTCATCGAAGGTCGGGCTGGAAGGGTGGGGCCGACCATACCCAACTCCGCGATTCAGGTACCGTGAAGGCAGACTGCGAAGCGCCGCAGTCTCTGCCACATCCTGCGCGGTCCTCAGGCCGGCTCGCGCAGCCAGTGCAGGCGGGTGTCGGCGCCGGCCTCGCCCAGGGTCCGGCGCAAGGCGTCGAGCGCTGGCGCGAGCGTGTCGGCCAGCGACCAGGGCGGGTCGACCAGCAGCAGCCCGCTGCCGTTCATCCGCAGCGGCGAATCGTCGCCCCGGACCAGCAGTTCCACCACCAGGGTCGAGTGGCTCTGCAGCCGGCCGGCGTCGCGCAGGAACGGGGTGAGCGTGCGTCGCTGCTTGATCGGGTACCACAGTGCCTGGGTCGCCTGCGACCAGCGCGACAGCGCGTCGCGCATCGCGGGCAGGGCGACGTCGAACTCCGCGCGCTGGGCTTCGTAAGGCGGGTCGATCAGCACCAGGCCACGGGCGAACTTCTGCGCGCCGTGCCGCGGCGGCAGCAGCGCGCGGCAGGCCTCGTAGCCGTCACGCGCATGCACCGCCACGCGCGGGTCGCGGCCGACCGCCTGGCGCAGCGCGGCCAATGCGCCAGGCTCGATCTCGCAGCAGGCGATCCGGTCCTGCGCGCGCAGGGCATGGGCGAGCAGCCAGGGCGAGCCGGGATAGGCGTCGGCGCCATGGGCGGCGCGGCAGGCCGCGATCGCGTCCAGGTAGCGCGCGATCGCCGGCACCTCCGGCGGCGTGGCCTGCAGGCGACCGATGCCGGCCTCGGCCTCGCCGGTCCGGCGCGCAGCGTCGTCGACCAGACTGTAGAGACCAGCGCCGGCGTGGGTGTCGAGCGCGAAGCAGGGCGCCGGCTTGAGCGCCAGCGCGTCGCAGATCGCGAGCAGCACGACATGCTTGAGGACGTCGGCGTGATTGCCGGCGTGGAAGGCGTGGCGGTAGTTCATCGGCATAGGGTAGCGGCGCGCGACGGGCCACGCCGTATGCTGTGCGCGGTTTCCACCCGCGCCGTGCCATGTCCCGCATCCTGCTCGTCGAGGACGAGTCCGCCATCGCCGACACCGTCGCCTACGCGCTGCGTGCCGAGGGCCACCAGATACGACATTGTCTCGACGGCCGCACGGCGCTTGCCGCGGCGTTGGCCGAGACCTTCGATCTGGCCATCCTGGACGTCGGGCTGCCGGATGTCAGCGGCTTCGCCCTGTGCGCGGATCTGCGCCGGCACGCGCCGTTGCCGGTGATCTTCCTGACCGCCCAGGCGGCCGAAGCCGAGCGCGTGCTCGGCTTCGAGCTCGGCGCCGAGGACTATGTCGCCAAACCATTCTCGCTGCGCGAACTCGTCGCCCGCGTGCGCGTGGCGCTGCGACGTCCCGCGCCGACCACCGAAGGCCGCGAGGTCGCCCGCGCCGGTGCGTTCGAGCATGACCGCGCCGGATTGCGTATCCGCTACCACGGGCAGCCGCTCGAGCTGACGCGCTACGAGTACGGCCTGCTGGCGGCACTGCTCACACGCCCGGGCGCGGTGCTCTCGCGTGCGCAGCTGATGGATCGGGTCTGGGAGGACGCCCCCGACAGCGGCGACCGCACCGTCGATACCCACGTCAAGACGCTGCGCGCCAAGCTGCGCGCGATCACGCCCGGTGCCGACCCGCTGCGCACGCACCGGGGCCTGGGCTATTCGCTGGATGTGGACTGAGGGCGCGCCATGCGGATCGGGCTGCGGATCCTGCTGGGCTACTTTGCGATCGTCGCGATCGCCGCGCTGCTGCTGCTGCGGGTGTTCACCCAGGAGGTCAAGCCGGGTGTACGCCAGGCGATGGAGGACACACTGGCCGACACCGCCGGCGTGCTCGCCGAACTGGCGACCGACGACTTTCTGGCCGGGCGCATCGATGATGGCCGGTTCGCAGCGCGCCTCCGCGCCCTCGCCGCGCGGCGCGTCGATGCCGAGATCTGGGGCTTTCGCAAATCCGACGTTGCCTACCGGATCTACATCACCGATGCCCAGGGCATCGTGGTGTTCGATTCGAGCGGGCGCGACGTCGGTCGCGACTACTCGCGCTGGAACGATGTCTACCTGACCCTGCGCGGCCGCTACGGCGCGCGTTCCAGTCGCCTGGATCCGGACGACGACGCGAGCTCGGTCATGCACGTGGCCGCGCCCATCCGCGACGGCCACCGTATCGTCGGCGTGCTGACGGTGGCCAAGCCCAATCGCACCATCGCGCCGTTCATCGCACGCAGCCAGGCCACGATCCTGCGCTGGGGCGGCGTGCTGCTGGGCGCGGCACTGGCGATCGGCCTGCTCGCGGCCTGGTGGCTGTCGCGCCAGCTCGGCGCGCTGCGCCGCTATGCCGATGCGGTCACTGCCGGCGAGCGCGCGTCGCTGCCGCGCAGCGCCGGGGAGTTCGCAGATCTGGGCCGGGCGCTGGAGACGATGCGCGAGCGGCTCGAGGGCAAGCAGTACGTCGAGCGTTATGTGCACAGCCTGACCCACGAACTGAAGGCACCGCTGTCGGCGATCCGCGGTGCCGCCGAGCTGCTGGAGCAACCGCTGCCCGATGACGACCGCGCGCGTTTTGCAGCGAGTGTGCGCACGCAGAGCGAGCGCATGACCCAGACGATCGACAAACTGCTGGCGCTGGCGGCGGTCGAGCATCGGCAACGCATCGAGCGGCCCGAGCGCGTCCTGCTGGCCGATGTGCTCGATGCGGCAGTGGCACCGTTCGCGGCCGATCCGGGGCGCGTGCCGGTGCGGTTGACGATCGATCCGGCCTGTCGCGACGCGGTGGTCTCTGGCGATGCCTACCTGTTGCGACAGATGATCGCCAATCTGGTCGACAACGCCTGCGACTTCTCCCCGGAAGGCGCGACGGTCGAAGTCGCCGCGACGGCTTCGGAAGTCGGTGTGCGGGTGACGGTCGGCGATCGCGGGCCAGGCATTCCCGACTACGCCCGGGCACGCGTGTTCGAGCGGTTCTACTCGCTGCCCAGGCCCGGGGGCGGCAGTCGCAGCAGTGGCCTTGGCCTGGCCTTTGTCGCCGAGGTCGCGGCGCTGCACGGCGGTCGCGCCGCGCTCGACAATCGCGAAGGCGGCGGTGCGCTCGCGGTGGTCGAGTTGCCGCGAGAGAGCGCGACGCGCCCGACTTCATAGCCACTTCACACAGCCGCCATCGTGGCCCCACCTCACCGGGGCACGCTGCCGCCACGTTCCCAGATTTGGAGTGGTGCCATGCGGTTGGCGTTGAAGATCCTGATCGTGGCCGGGCTGAGCCTGGCGATTCTGTTGCCGTTATTGATGATCCGTGGCGTGATCCTCGATCGCCAGCGCTATCGCGCCGATGCGGTCGAGCGGATTGCCCGCAGCGAGGCGGGGAGCCAGACCCTGACCACGCCAGTGCTGGTCGTGCCGTATGTGGAAACGGTCGAGGTGGAAGAGAAGGACGCCAACGGGCGCTCGACCGGAACCGTGCAGCGCGAGCGTGAGAGCCGTTGGATCTTCTTTCCAAGCACCACGGACCTGACCGGCACGATGGCGCCTTACACCCGACGGCTGGGGCTGCACGAAGTGCGCATGTACGTGTTCGAAGGCCAGTTGCGGGCCGGCTTCGACGTGCACATCCCCGATGACCGCGACGCCGTCGCACCGCGCCGGATTGGCCGCCCGTACATCAGCTACGGCATCACCGATGTGCGTGGCCTGCGCGGAACGCCGCGGCTGCGGCTCGACGATGCGCAGGCCGAGTTGAAGCAGGGCGCCGGCGGCGACCTCGGCTCGGGCCTGCATACGGTGCTGGCGCCGCTTGCGAGCGGCGACCGGCTGCAACTGCGGACCACGCTGGACCTGGCGCTGTCGGGCAGCGAGACGCTGGCCGTGGTGCCGCTGGCCAGCGAGACCCGGGTCGCGGTGGATTCGCCCTGGCGCCATCCGCTGTTCAACGGCCGCTTCCTGCCGACTGCGCGCGAGGTCGGTCAGGATGGCTTCCACGCCGAGTGGGCAGTGTCCTCGCTGGCCAGCGATGCGCAGCTGCAGGTGCTCAACGGCGCCCGCGCCGAGCGCGACACCGCGGCGATGCTGCGCGAGAACGGCGAGGCCGGGATCGACGCGCTGGGTATCGCGCTGGTCGACCCGGTGGATGCCTACGTGCGCGCCGATCGCGCCAGCAAGTACGGCGTGCTGTTCGTGCTGCTGACCTTCGCCGGGTTCTTCCTGTTCGAGATGCTGCGGCAGCTGCGCATCCACCCGATCCAGTACGCAATGGTCGGGCTGGCGCTGGCGATCTTCTTCCTGCTGCTGGTCGGCCTGTCGGAGCGCATCGCATTCGGCTGGTCGTACCTGGCCGCCAGCGTCGCCTGCATCGGCCTGATCGGCGTCTACCTGTCGGCGGTGCTGCGCAGCCGCGCTTGGGGCGCCGGTTTCGCTGGAATGCTGGCCATCCTCTACGCCGCGCTCTACGGCCTGCTGATCTCGGAGGACAACGCGCTGGTGCTCGGGGCCGGTCTGCTGTTCGCGATCCTGGCGGCGATCATGCTCACGACCCGGCGTGTGGACTGGTACGCCCTGGCCGAGGCACCGGCGGCCGCCACGCCGCCGCCGCTGCCCGATCGCTGAGCGCATCACGACGCATGCGGCGCCACCGCGGGTTTCGGTCCGCGGTGGCGTCGTGTCCGAAGTCTTACAGACTCCAGAGGCCGGCGATCCACAGCGAGACGGTGCCCAGTGCGCCGCCGATCGCGGTCGCGGCGAGCACGTCGCTGGGGTAGTGCAGGCCGAGCACCACACGTGAGGCGGCGACTGCGGCCGTGAACGGCACCAGCCACCACGCCAGCACCGGGTAGTGCGCGATGGCCACGATCGAGAACGCGACCGCATGCAGGGTATGGCCGGATGGAAAGCTGAACTCGTCCAGCGGCGCGACCCAGGCGCGGATGCGCACGTCTGCGGCGAATGGGCGCGGCCGCTTGGTCCAGCGCTTCAGGCGACGGTACATCAGCAGGGCCACCGCGCCGGTGGCCGCCATGTGCGCGGCGGCGAGCGCGCCGTCGAGGCCGTCGAGTACCACCAGCGCGGTCATCAACGCATACCAGAACACACCGTCGCCGAGCCGGCTGACGGCGGCAAAACCGCGGCGGATCCACAGCCGGGTGCAGGCGCGGTTGGCGCGCAGGCACCAGCCCATGTCGTGGAGGTGCAGACGGCTACGCGGCGCGGTATGCATGGTGGTCGGCCTGTCGGACAGGAACAGAGGCGGCGCGCGCGCGCGGCGCAGCCAGCAGCGCATCGAGGTCGGCGGCGACCTGGGCCGGCGTCAGCCGTTGCATCGCCCGGCGCCCAGCGAGTGCCATCGCCGCGCGGCCGGCGTCGTCCTGGGCCAGCCGCAGCGCCGCGGCGACGAAGGCCGCGTCGCCCTGCGCGTCGTCCGCAACCCGGGCGCCGTGCAGACCGTCGACCAGGTGCTCGGAGGCCGCGCCCAGGTCGAAGGCCACCTGCGGCACCCCGCTGGCCATGGCCTCGAGCACGACATTGCCGAAGGTCTCGCTGCGGCTGGGAAACAGAAACAGGTCGGCGCTGGCGAAGTGCCGGCCGAGGGCCTCACCGCGCTGTGCGCCGGCGAACACCAGATCGGGGTGGGCGCGCGCGAGCGGTTCGCGCAGGGGGCCATCGCCGACCAGCACCATCCGCGCTTCCGGTCGCTGTTGCTGCAGCCGGCGGAAGGCGTGGATCGCCAGCGGCAGGTTCTTCTCGGCCGCGAGCCGGCCGACATGGATCACCGCCAGTCCGCCCGGCGCGAGGCCCCAGGCCGCACGCAGCGCCGGGTCGCGTCGCACCGGGTCGAACTGCGCGCAATCCACCGCACGCGGCAGCACGACCGCATGGCCGATGCGCTGGGCCTGCAGCCAGGCGGCGAGCGCCTGGGTCGCGACCACGGTGGCATCGGCACCGCCATGGAAGCGCCGCATCCACGCCAGCGCCAGTGGCGCCAGCGCGCGCAGGCCGTAGTCGGCCATGTACAGGTCGAAGCGGGTATGCAGCGCGGTGACGACCGGGATACCGAGCGCGCGCGCGGCGCGGATCGCCGAGCCGCCGAGCAGGGTCTCGGTCGCGACGTAGATCGCGTCGGGGCGTTGCGCACGCCAGGCCGCCTGCAGGCGTGTCTGGACCGGCAGCCCGACGCGCAGCGAGGGGTAGCGCGGCAGGCGCAGGCCGCGGACCCGCACCGCGGCCGACTCGCCATCGTCGTCGCTCAACGGCGCACCCGGCGGGCGGGGCCGGATCACCTCGACCGCATGGCCGCGGGCGCGCAAGCCGGCGACGTAGGTCTGCAGCGTCAGCGCCACCCCGTTGAGGTCGGGCGCGTAGGTGTCGGTGACGATCGCGTAGCGCATCGTTCGGTCCGCTGCCGTGGCTGCGGCGATGATCGCGACGCGACATGCCGGCGCCATGACCGCGCGGCGACGGAATGGTGACAGTGGCAGGCGGCCCGGCGCGCGCTGCGTCTACTCGGCGGCGAGCACCAGCTTCACGCCGAGCGCACCGATGTCCTCGGGCTCGCACTCCAGGTCCACGCGCAGCAGCGGCCGGGCCTCGAGCCAGTGCCGCGAGACCTGCAACCGCAGCGCATCGCCATAGACGCTGGCCTGCAGTTGCGGAATCTCGTCGGGCTCGTGGCTGCGGTGCAGCAGCACCGCCAACCGCAGCAACGTGGCGGTATAGCGGGCCTGGCGCAGCAGGCGGTCGGGCAGGGCGTCGAAGGCCGACTTGGGCACCTTGCGGCGGTGGCAGCGCACCAGCGCGGCCAGGAACTGCTGCTCCTGGCGCGAGAAGCCGGCGATGTCCGAATGCGCCAGCACATAGGCGCCGTGGACGTGGTACTGGCTGTGCGCGATGACCAGGCCGATCTCGTGCACGCGCGCGGCCCAGGCCAGCATGCGCAGGTCGTCGCCGTCGAGCTGCCATGGCCGCGCGACCTGGTCGAACAACCGCAACGCGGTCGCCTCCACCCGCGCCGCATGGGCGCCGTCGATGCCGTAGCGCTGGACCAGCGCCTCGATCGAGGCCTCGCGCGGATCGGCCTCACCGCGGCGGCCGAGCATGTCGTGCAGCACGCCTTCGCGCATGGCCGCCTTGCTGACGTGCATGCGCTCGATGCCCAGCACCTCGAACGCGGCCTCAAGCACCAGCACCCCGCCGGCGATGATCGGCCGGCGGTCCTCCGACAGTCCGGGCAGGTCGATCGCATCGATGTGGCCAGCCTGCAGCAGGCGGTCGCGCACGACCGGCAGCGCGTCGACGGTCACCGCGCCCTTGGTCAGCTTCATCGCCGCGCAGATCTCGCCGATCGCCTTGTTGGTGCCCGAGGCGCCGACGACTTCCTGCCAGCCGAGCGCGCGGTAGGTGCTGGCAAATTGCTGGAACTCGGCGGCGACTTCGGCCAGCGCCTCGCGCCAGCGACGCCGGGTCAACTTGCCATTGGCGAAGAAGCGCCGCGTGCTGGCGATGCAGCCTACCTGCAGGCTCTCGCGCTCGAGCGCATCGAAGCCGCTGCCGATGATGCATTCGGTCGAGCCGCCGCCGATGTCGATGACCAGCCGGCGGTGGCCCGGCTTGGGCGGCTGCGCGTGGGCGACGCCCAGATAGATCAGGCGCGCCTCCTCGCGGCCGGCGATGATCTCGATCGCATGGCCCAACGCGGTCTCGGCCGGCACCAGGAAGGCCTGCGGCGCGGCCAGCCGGCGCACGGCGTGCGTGGCCAGCGCGCGGACGTGCTGTGGCGGGATGTCGCGGATGCGTTCGCCGAAACGCGACAGGCACTGCAACGCGCGCTGGCGCACGTCCGCATCCAGACCGCCGCGCGCATCCAGGCCTTCGGCCAGACGCACGGTCTCACGCAGGCGGTCGACCACACGCAGCTGACCCAGCGTGTAGCGGGCGACGATCATGTGGAAGCTGTTGGATCCCAGGTCGATCGCAGCGAGCATGTCGCCGTCCTCGATCGGCGGCGTCAGCGCATCGGCGAGTGCGAGCGTGTCCTGTCCAGTCATCACGGTCCTGCGTGGCGCGACGCACGCGGCGCCACGTGGCGGTGGAAAGTGCGCATGGTAAAGCATGCCGCGGGCGCGCAAACCGTGACGGCGCGCGCGATGCTGCGCGTCCCCGCGCATCCCCGCGCAGCGAACGCCCGCCGATCGCCGTCGCCTCAGCCGCACAGCCGCGCGAGCAGCCAACTCTGCGCCGAGTGCGGCATCGCATCGCCCTCGGGCGCGAGCCGCACGTAACTGCCGTCCTCGCGCAGCTCCCAGGCGTTGACGTTGTCGGCCAGATAATTGTCCAGCGACTCGGTGCGCACCCGGGTCGCAACCTGCGGGTCGAGGATCGGGAAGCACGTCTCCACGCGCCGCAGCAGATTGCGTTCCAGCCAGTCGGCACTGGCGCAGAACAGTTCCGGATCGCCGTCGTTGGCGAACCAGTACACGCGATGGTGTTCCAGGAACCGTCCGACGATCGAACGCACCCGGATGTTCTCCGACACGCCGGGCACGCCTGGTCGCAATGCGCAGGCGCCGCGCACGATCAGGTCGATCTGCACCCCAGCCTGTGAGGCCGCATACAGCGCGCGCATCACCTGCGGCTCGTTGAGGGCGTTCATCTTGGCCACGATCCGCGCCGGACGGCCCTGCTCGGCGTGCCGAGTCTCGCGCTCGATCCGCGCGATGACGCCGGGCTGCAGCGTGAACGGCGATTGCAGCAGGCGCTCGAGCTCGATCGCCGGCGCCAGCCCCGAGAGCTGCTGGAAGATCAGGTGCACGTCGTTGCCGATCTGCGGGTCGGCGGTGATCAATCCGAAATCGGTGTAGGCGCGCGCTGTACCGGCGTGATAGTTGCCGGTGCCCAGGTGCACGTAACGGCGCAGCTTGCGGCCCTCGCGGCGCACGATCAGCAGCATCTTGGCGTGGGTCTTGAAGCCCACCACGCCGTAGACCACCTGCACGCCGGCTTCCTGCAGCCGGTCGGCCAGGCCCAGATTGGCCTCCTCGTCGAATCGCGCGCGCAACTCGACAACGACCGTGACGTCCTTGCCGTTGCGCGCGGCGGTGACCAGGTGCTCGACGATCGCTGAATCCTTGCCGGTGCGGTAGAGCGTCTGTTTGATCGCCAGCACGTTCGGGTCTTCGGCCGCCTGTTTGATCAGTTCGAGCACCGGCGCGAAGGAGTCGAAGGGGTGATGCAACAGCACGTCGCCATCGGCGACGGTCTCGAACATCGCGTCATTGCCCGGCAACTGGCGCTGCTGGAACGTCGGGAACTTCAGGTCCGGGCGCTGCACCAGATCGAAGATCTGACTGACGCGATTGAGGTTGACCGGCCCGTCGATGCGGTAGACCGCGTTCTCTGGCAGGTCGAAGTTCTGCAGCAGCGTGCGCACGATCACCTTCGGGCAATTGGCCGCGATCTCCAGCCGCACCGCGCGCAGATAGCCACGGCCGGCGAGCTCGTCGCGCAGCGCCAGCGCCAGGTTCTCGACCTCTTCTTCGTCGACGATCAGCTCCGAGTTGCGGGTGACCCGGAACTGGTAGGCGCCGCGCACGTCCATGCCGGGGAACAGCTCGTGCACGAACTCTGACAGCACCGCCGACAGGAACACGAAGTCGTACTCGCCGCCCGATACACGCTCGGGCAACTGGATGATCCGCGGCAGCGAGCGCGGTGCGCGGACGATCGCCAGATTGCCGATCCGGCCGAACGCGTCCTTGCCCTTGAGCACCACGACGATGTTGAGCGACTTGTTGAGGATCTTGGGAAACGGGTGCGCCGGGTCCAGCCCCAATGGCGAGAGCACCGGCATCACTTCCTCGCGGAAGTACGCCCGCAGCCAGCGCTTCTGCCGCGCCGTCCAGGTGTCGCGGCCGAGGATCCGCACCCCGGCCGTGCCCAACGCTGGGCGCAGGATCTGGTTCCAGCAGGCGTACTGCGCCTCGACCAATGCCGCGGCCCGCTCATGGATGCGCTTGAGCACCGTCGCCGGCGGCAGGCCGTCGGGCGGTAACGGCATGCCGAAGTCCTGCGCGTGGCGGACGGTTGCGGCGCGGATCTCGAAGAACTCATCGAGATTGGTGCACGAGATGCACAGGTACTTCACCCGCTCGAGCAGCGGCACCGTGTCGTCGAGCGCCTGGGCCAGCACCCGGAAATTGAAGTCGAGCTGCGACAGTTCGCGGTTGAGATAGAGCGCCGGATCGAGCAACGGATCGCCTGCGGTCTGGGGCGGCGGCGCGGCGTCGCGTCCGGCGTTGCGGGCCGGCCGGCGCGGACGCGGCGACTTGCCGGGGGCAGGGGGACGGCTCATCCGAAGGCTCCTGTGACATGGGGGTCGCGTGCGCGGACGCGCTCGGCGGCGAAATGACAGGCGAAGCGGCTGCCGCGTCCGACTTCGCTGTCGATCTCCAGGCGCGCCTGGTGCAGATGCAGCACGTGTTTGACGATCGCCAGCCCCAGCCCGGTCCCACCCGACTCGCGCGAGCGGCTGGTCGAGACCCGGTAGAAGCGCTCGGTGATGCGCGGCAGATGCGCGGCCGGAATCCCGTAGCCCGAATCGTCCACCGACAGCGCGACACCGCCGTCGCGCGTCGCGGCATAGCGGATCGCGATGCGCCCGCCCGGCGGCGTGTAGCGCACCGCGTTGCTGACCAGGTTGGAGAACGCGCTGTGCAGTTCGCGGGTCGACCCGACCAGGTCGGTATCCGATGCATCCTCGACCTCGATCGCATGCCGGCCTTGGCTGAGCATCTCCAGCTCCCGGCGCAGCGAGGCCAGCATCGAGGCCATCGACACGATCTCGTCGCCGACGCCCTCCTGCGCCTCCAGCCGCGACAGCGTGAGCAGGTCCTCGACCAGTTGGGTCATGCGCTGCGACTGGCGCTGCATCTCCTGCAGCATCGGTGCCCATTCGGGC
Source organism: Xanthomonas citri pv. mangiferaeindicae (assembly GCA_002240395.1). Classification (NCBI taxonomy): domain Bacteria; kingdom Pseudomonadati; phylum Pseudomonadota; class Gammaproteobacteria; order Lysobacterales; family Lysobacteraceae; genus Xanthomonas; species Xanthomonas citri. Next base: position 88,255 of record CP016836.1, on the reverse strand, counting down.
TGCTCCTCGGGGTCGAGCATGTCCAGGTAGCCGTGGACCACGGTCAGTGGCGTGCGCAGCTCGTGCGAGACATTGGCGACGAAATCGCGACGCATCTGCTCCAGGCGCACCATGCGGGTGACGTCGCGCACCAGCAGCAGCCACAGGTCCTCGGAATAGGGAATCAGCCGCAGTTCCAGCCGGGTGCCCGACGAGAACGGCGAGGGCACGTCGAGCAATGGTTCGGCGCGCCGGCCCTGGGCCAGCCAGTGCGCCAGCGGCAGCGGCTGCAACGCCGCGCCGACCGGGCGGCCGATGTCGCGTGGCATCTGCAGGCCGAGCAGCGTGGTTGCCGCGCGGTTGACCCACTGCACGCGTTGGCTGTTGCGCTCGACCACCACCACCGCGTCGGGCAATGCCGCGGCGACCGCGCGGTAGGCGCGCAGCATTGCAATCAGGCGCCGCTTGCGGTTGCGCATGTCCTGCTGGCCGCGGTGCAGCAGCCGGTCGGTTTCCTGCCAGACCCCGTCGCCTTGCGGCGGCGGGACCCGGCTGCGCGAGGTCAGCCGCCGCAGCAGGTCGTAGAGCTTCCAGTAGTGCCAGGCGACCACGCCCAACGCGGCAAGTGCCAGCGCCATCCATGCATGGCCGACGAGGGCCCCGACAATCATCGCGGCCGCGAGCACGGCCCCGAGCTGCAACAGCGTGCGGGTCCAGGCGGCGTGGAGACGAGGAGGCATGGTGGCAAGTCTAGGCAAAGTGGGCGGACAGGTCTGCGAGGGCGAGCGCGCCGTCGCGCGCCTGCGGCGTGCGGCGCTGCTGTGTGATGGCGCCGCGGGGCAGGTCGACCGAAGCGTGGACGCACGCGCCGCGCGGGACGGACCTCACACCGACGCCGAGAACCGATAGCCGGCGCCGCGGACGGTCTGCACCATGCCGTCCAGTCCGCTCGGCTCGAGCGTCTTGCGCAGCCGGCGGATGTGCACATCGACCGTGCGCTCCTCGACATAGACGCTGCCGCCCCAGACATGGTCGAGCAACTGCGAGCGGCTGTAGACGCGCTCGGGATGGGTCATGAAGAAGTGCAGCAAGCGGTATTCGGTCGGGCCGATCTGCACCGGTTCGTTGCCGGCAAACACCCGATGCGCCGCGCCGTCGATGCGCAGCGTCCCCACCGTCACGCTGCCGTCCTCGTCGTCGTCGCGTGCCCGGCGCATCACCGCACGGATGCGCGCCAGCAGTTCGCGCGCCGAGAACGGCTTGACCACGTAGTCGTCGACGCCGGCCTCCAGCCCGCCCACGCGATCGTTCTCCTCGCCGCGCGCGGTGAGCATGATGATCGGGATGTCGCGGGTCAGCGCGTCCTTGCGCCAGCGCCGGGCCAGTTCCAGGCCGCTGGTGCCCGGCAGCATCCAGTCGAGCAGGATCAGGTCGGGCACGCGGTCGACGATCGCCGACTGGGCCTCGCGCGCGTCGCCGGCGTGCATCGGCTCGAACTCGCCCTTGCGCAGCGCGAACGCGACCATGTCGCGGATCGCCGGTTCGTCGTCGACGATGAGGATGCGCTTCTGCATGGAGCCTTCCGTAGGACCGGGGAGCCCCATTACACGACAGTTTTATGACGGACCGGTGACAGGGGCGGCCGAATGTCTGGACGCCGCAACGCCGCAGCGCAGCCGCAGCCGCAGCCGGCAGGGCCCCGTGGACGCGGTGCCTGCCCGGACCCCCCCGGTCAGCGCCGGCGCAGGTCCTCGTCGCGGACGCCCTGGCGGTGCAGTTCCAGCACCATCGGCGTGATCGCGGCGATCCGCGCGTCGATCCGCGCCCGGGCGTAGTAGTCCAGATCGTCGCGCTTCTTGAGCGTGTTGAGCTGGATCAGCGCCTGCTCCGCGCGGCCCCCCAGGAACGCCGCCTCGGCCCAGGCTTCGCCTGCCCGCACCGGGTCGCCGGCCATCTCGCTGGCGCGGGCGAACGCACGCTGGAACGCGGGGTCTTCGCTCGAGCCGTTGAGCAGCGGCCGCAGCAGCGCCTGGGCGCGGCGCCCGGACTCGGCCGAGTCGCGCTCGAGCAGCAGCGTCGCATAGCTCAGCACGACCGCCGGATTGCGCGGCATCCGCTCCACCAGCGCCTCCAGGCGCCGGTCGGCGGCCGCGGCGCGGCCTGCGCGCGCATCGGCCTCGGCCATGCCCAGCGACAGCCAGACATCGCCGGGATAGGTGTCGAGCAGGGCCGAAAGTTCGCGTGCGGCGACCTCGGCCTCGTTGGCGCGCAGGCGGGCAAAGGCCAGCCCATAGCGCTGGGCATCGGTCAGGCTGCCGCTGCGGCGCATCGCCTCGTACTCGCGGATCGCCTGCGCCGGTGTATTGGCGCTGAGCACCCGCAGCCGCTCGCGCGCCCAGCCGAACTGCACCGGATCGGTGCCGCCGGTGGCACCGGGTGGCAGGCGCAGGGCGGCCGGCAGCAACGGGTTGTCGAGTGCGCGCAGCGGCGCCTCCGGCGCGCCGTCCACCGGCACGCGCTCCACGCGCGAGCCCTGCGGCGTCGTGGTGGTGACCTGGACCGTATCGCGGGCCATGCGCTCTGCGCGGTCGCGCGCCTCGCTGATGCGGGTCGTGGTGACCGGGTGGGTCTTGAGATAGTCGGGCAACCGCTCGCGTTCGCCACCCTGATTGGTGCGCGAGACCGCCTGCATGCGTTCGAACATCGAAGCCATCGCCTCGGGGTCGTAGCCGCTGCGCGCCAGGGTGCGGATGCCGAGCCGGTCGGCCTCCGACTCGTTGGAGCGGGTGTAGTCGATCTGGCGCTGCAGGGCCAAGCCCTGGGCGCCTGCCAGCACCGCCATCGCGGCATCGTCGGAGGAACTGCTGCTGCTCTGCGAGGCCACCGCGATCGCGCCGAGCATCGCCAGCAGCATCGGCACCTGGTCGCGCTGGGCGCGCTCGACACCGCGCAGCACGTGCGATTGGGTCACGTGCGCGACCTCGTGCGCCAGCACCGCGGCCACTTCGTCCTCGCTCTCGGCCGCCAGCACCAGGCCGGCGTTCATGCCGATGTAGCCGCCAAGTGTGGCGAAGGCGTTGATGCTGCGGTCGCGCATCATGAAAAAGGTGAAAGGCTGCTGCGGCCGGTCGCTCGAGGCCGCCAGCCGCGTGCCGGTGGCGCGCAGCCAGTTCTCGACCAGGGGGTCTTCGAGCACGTAGTTGTAGTGCCGCAGCTGCGCCAGCAGCATCTGCCCGTATTCCGATTGCTTGGCGGGGCTGAGCACCGTGCCGGCCGACGAGCCGATGTCCGGCAGCCGGGTGTCCTGGGCCGGCGCACCGACCGATGCTGCGACCAGTGCCAGGGCGACCGCCGACGGCAGCAGTCGAATGCGGAAAGGAAAGCAGCGGAGTCGGATCGTGGGCATCGGCTCGAAGTCGGATGGGCGGGGCCGCGCAACCAGCATGCCGGCGGGCTCAGGCACAGGCGTGAATCCCATGTTAAGCCGGCGGCACGCCGCGGTCGCGACATCATCGCCCCGTGACCCGGCTTTGACCGACAATGGCGGAACAAGTTTCCCCGGAGACCGATCTTGACCAGCCCATCCACCGACCCGGCGGCGCCGGAGATCGTCATGTACACCAGCGCGATCTGCGGCTACTGCGCGGCCGCGAAGAACTTCCTCAAGAGCCAGGGCCTGTCGTGGCGCGAGGTGCGCGTGGACCTGGATGCCGACGAGCGCCAGCGCATGGTCGAACGTGCGCGCCGCACCAGCGTGCCGCAGATCTTCGTCGGCCAGACCCACGTCGGCGGCTACGACGACATGATGGCGTTGCACCGCCAGGGCGGCTTTTTGCCGCTGGTCGAGGGCGCGGCTTCGTGAGCAGCGCCCAGACCGAAGGCGAGGGCGACCGGCTCGCCGAGTTCACCGCGTTCCGCAAGCGCATGAACGAGCGCATCCTCGCCGAGCCCAACCAGGTGGTGCGGCGCTTCTTCGCGCTCGATACCCAGACCTACCAGGCCGGCGCGCTCGACGTGAAGACCAAGGAATTGCTGGGGCTGGTGGCCTCGCTGGTCCTGCGCTGCGACGACTGCATCAGCTACCACGTCGCCCAGTGCAAGGACGCCGGTGCGAGCCGCGAGGAACTGTTCGAGACATTCTCGGTGGGCCTGGTCGTGGGCGGCAGCATCGTCATCCCGCACTTGCGCCGGGCGGTCGATTTCCTCGACCGGCTGGAGCAGGGCGAGGCCACCGCGCCTGCCGGCCACGACCACGGCTGAGCCCGCCAGGTGCCGCGCGCGTGCGAGCCCCGGTTTGGGGCCGTCTGGGCGCATCGGGCATAATACGGCGGTTTTCTTCCTTCATTTCACCCTGGCGCCGCGCGCAGCGCGGTGTCCCCTGCGCAGGGACCTCCCCCCGACATGACGCACACGATTACGGTTATCCGCGGCGACGGTATCGGCCCGGAAATCATGGATGCCACGCTGCACGTGCTTGACGCGATGCAGCTGGGGCTCAAGTACGAGGACGCCGACGCCGGCCTGATGGCGCTCGACAAGCACGGCGAACTGCTGCCGGCCGCGACGCTCGAATCGATCCGCCGCAACGCGGTCGCGCTCAAGAGCCCGCTGACCACGCCGGTGGGCGGCGGCTTCAGCTCGATCAACGTCGAACTGCGTCGCCAGTTCGATCTCTACGCCAACGTCCGCCCGGCGACCTCGTTCCCCAACACCCGCTCGCGCTTTGCCAGCGGCGTCGACCTGATCACGATCCGCGAGAACACCGAAGGGTCTTACATCAGCGAAGGCCAGGAAGTGTCGGCCGACGGCGAGACCGCGGTGTCGATCACCCGCATCACCCGCAAGGGCTCGGAGCGCATCGTGCGCTACGCGTTCGACCTGGCGCGCAAGACCGGCCGCAAGAAGGTCACGATCGTCCACAAGGCCAACATCCTCAAGAGCACCTCGGGTCTGTTCCTGAAGGTCGCCCGCGAGGTCGCGGCCGACTATCCGGAGATCGAGGCCAACGAGATGATCGTCGACAACACCTGCATGCAGCTGGTGATGCGCCCCGAGCAGTTCGACATCATCGTGACCACGAATCTGTTCGGCGACATCATCTCCGACCTGTGCGCCGGTCTGGTCGGCGGCCTGGGCTTGGCCCCGGGTGCCAACATCGGCAAGGACGCGGCGATCTTCGAGGCCGTGCACGGCTCGGCGCCGGACATCGCCGGCAAGGGCGTGGCCAATCCCTGTGCGCTGCTGCTGGCCGCCGCGCAGATGCTCGATCACCTGGCCCTGCCCGAGCAGGCGCAGCGGCTGCGCGGCGCGATTGTCGCCACGCTCGATGCCAAGGACGGTGTGACCCCGGACCTGGGCGGCACCGGCACCACGATGGGCTTCGCGCAGGCGATCGCCTCGCGCCTCTGAGGCCTCCGGCCAGTTCACACGACAAGGGCGCCATTCGGCGCCCTTGTTGTATCCGGCGTTGCGAGGATGCGATCCCGGCGCGGCGGCTCAGTCGCGCGACTGCAGCTTCGCCAGCAGGCGCAGGAACTCGACGTACAGCCACACCAGCGTGACCATCAGGCCGAATGCGCCGTACCACTCCATGTACTTCGGCGCCCCGTGCTCGACACCGGTCTCGATGAAGTCGAAATCCAGCACCAGGTTCAGCGCTGCGATCACGACCACGAACAGGCTGAAACCGATGCCGATCAGGCCGGAGTCGTGGATCAGCGGCACCTCGATGTTGAACAGCCTCAGCACGATCGTCACCAGGTAGACCAGCGCGATGCCGCCAGTGGCGGCCGCCACACCGAGCTTGAAGTTCTCGGTCGCCTTGATCAGACCACTGCGATACACCGCCAGCAGCGCGAACAGCGTGCCGAAAGTCAGCATCACTGCCTGCATCACGATGCCCGGGAAGCGTGCCTCGAACATCGCCGAGATCGCGCCGAGAAAGCACCCCTCGACCAGTGCATACATCGGCGCGGTGACCGGCGCCCAGGTCTTCTTGAACACCGTGACCAGCGCCAGGATCAGGCCGCCGATCGCGCCGCCCCAGGCGTACAGCCCAAAGCTGGCCGTCGGCGTGCCATCCGGGCCCACGGCCTGCGTCCAGGCGAAGGCGGCCGTCAGGACGGCGAGCAGGAGCAGCAGCCCGGTCTTGTTGACCGTGCCGTTGAGCGTCATCGCCTCCCCGTCGCGGGTGACGACGCTGCCGCTGGCGAGGTCGAGGAACGTGGATTCCTGAAGCGTGGGATTGCCGCTGCGCATCGAGTAAGCCCCTGATGGTTCATGTTCGGATCGCCGGGCAGGATACACCGCGGCGCTTGGGTGGCGCGTTGACAGCGCGGCTGCGCCTTCCGACAATGCCGGGGTCCTCCGGCCTTCCGGCGGGCGATTCGACCGCTCGATTCCGGCGGGGTATAGCGCAGTCTGGTAGCGCGCCTGCTTTGGGAGCAGGATGTCGGGGGTTCGAATCCCTCTACCCCGACCACCCGGCGAGCCCGGTCGCAGCGTGTCCCGCGGGCGCCCGTAGCTCAACCGGATAGAGCACCGACCTTCTAAGTCGGGGGTTACAGGTTCGATTCCTGTCGGGCGCGCCATGAATCCATGGCTTGTGGCAGCTGCTGCCGCCCCTCCTGACAAATCTCCGGGCAATTCGGGCGCCTGATCGGACGCTTCGGTCGTCAGGCCTGCGGTGGCGCGTGCATCGAAGCACGCGCCGCATCGGGCCGGGCGTTGCGCCCGGCCCGTCTCCGCGATCAGGCGTTCTCGGCCGCAGCCTGGTTGCCGCCCTGTTCGGCCAGCAGCGTCAGCTTCTCGTCGGTGGCCTTTTCCTCGGCCAGCGTCTCCTGCAGCAGCTTGACCGCGTCGGTGTAGCCGAGCTGCTTGGCGAGCGCACACAGCGTGCCGTAGGACGCGATCTCGTAGTGCTCGACCTTCTGTGCACCACCGATCAGCGCAGCGTCGCGCAGCGGGCCCTTGTCGATCGAGTCGATGACTTCCTTGCTTTCTTCGACCAGGCCTTCCATCGCTGCGCACTTGATGCGCTTCAGGCGCGTGTCCAGCAATTCGACTACACGGTCGAGGCGCTCGATCTGCAGGTTGGTCTCTTCCAGATGCGCTTCGAACGCCGCCGCCAGCTTCGGATTGTCGGCCGCACGGGCCAGGCGCGGCAGCGCCTTCGCCATTTGGCGTTCGGCCGAATGGGTGTCCGAGAGTTCGTGGATGAACAACTCTTCGAGCGTCTTGACTGCCATTGCAATCTCTCCTTTGGGGAACGGGACGCTCTGTTTAAGGATCGCGTCGTCGGGGGTGCGTGAGGTGGCAGGCCTCGTGAGGCGCGAGGTCTGCAAAGGTGAACCGCCGATGCCAGTGCGGTGCGGCACGGTGCCGGGCGCGCACGTGCAAAGCACATGTGATGGCATGACGCCAGTTGCGTGCGTGCCCGGCGTCGCAATGCCGCGCGTCGTGATTGCGCGATTGCCGCGTACCGTGTGGTCCGCCAGGCACGCCTTAGCGCTTCGAATGGGCGTTGGGTGCAGGAGGCGTCGCTGCCGTATCTGTGGTCTGATCCTCGGCCGTGCGACGGGGGCGACGGCCATAGCCGTGCGCCTCGGCCAGCCTCAGCAACCGGCCGAACGCAGCGTCCGCAAAGGTGGCGAGTTCGGGCGTGACGAGTCGTTCGATCACCGCTTCACGCTCGTGCCAGTGCTGCCAGAACTCTTCGATCCCGGGCTTCGCCTCAAGGAGCAATACAAGTTCGCCTTCCCATGCGGCAAACAGCGTGTCGAGATTCCGATGAGGCATGTGCGACCACGGTGAAGAAGGTCCCGCAACATGGCAGTCGGGTTCGCGATCAGGCCGTGAGCATCGCGGCGACATCGCTGAATGGGCGTGACAAGTTTGCATGCGCCGCGCGAAGCGTGAGGGCACTCATGAGGCCCTCGCTGTGCATCAGCCTAGCCGCGGTCGAAGACGGACAGTGCGGCGCTCGCGCGCACGACGGGAAAATCGCAATGCCGCAGCACCGAGAGCCCATCCCGGTGACGTTGCGCGCTGCTCGCGGCGACGCAGTCCGCCACGACCGCCACATCAATCTCCAGCATGCGCGCATCCAGCGCGGTGGCGAGCACGCAGGCCTCGGTCGACACGCCGGTGACCAGGAGTCGGCGGATCCTGCGGCTTTCCAGGATGAAGTGCAGGGCCGTCTGGTGAAACGCCGAATGGCGCGGCTTGAGGATCAGCGCGTCGTCGGGCTGCGGTTCGAGGTGGTCGAGGATCGGTTCGGCTTTCGAGGCCCGTGCCAACGTGACCAGCGCTGCGAAGTCCGAGCGCCAGGCGCCGGTGTTGTCGTTGGCATACAGGCACAGGCCACCTTGTTCGTGCACGCGCCGCTTCAACCGGGCCAGCCTGGGTGCGATGTCGATCGCGGCGCGGCGCAGCGGCGCGCCACGAGGAAAGTCGAAGGTGCTGATCATGTCGAGGATGAGCAGGGCGGGCGTTGCGGTCATCGGCGGGTCTGTCCCGAAAGCATGGCGGGCCGGCGAGGGCGGCCGGTTGCGGTCTGGCGGGGTTATTGCCGCGCATGCGTGGGAGGCGTGTGAGCAGACCGACGCCTGGGCGGGCATCACGCGCATTCGTGGCGCGGCGCGCATGCGGACATCGCACACGATGCGCTGCCATTTCGGTCGGTGCCGCGCTACAATGCGCGCCCGCCGCGCGGGCCGTCTCGAAAGCATGTCGTTTGCCATGCGTTTCGGGATAGAATGCGCGGCCGCCGGGCGACTCTTGGGTCGGCAGGCGATGCGGATCTGTGGTGGCTGTAGCTCAGTTGGTTAGAGTACTGGATTGTGATTCCAGTGGTCGGGGGTTCGAATCCCCTCAGCCACCCCACCGTTTCAAGATGCGATGCCCCTGCGGTGTTGCATCGGCGCGCAAGGCGGTATTACAATGCGCGCCCGCTTCATCGGGCCGTTAGCTCAGTTGGTAGAGCAGTTGACTCTTAATCAATAGGTCCAAGGTTCGAATCCTTGACGGCCCACCAGTTACGAAAGACGCCCGGCACCGCCGGGCGTTTTTCGTTTTGGGCTTGGTCGCGGAATTCGAACCTGCGGTTCGCCTGCTGCGCAGGCCCGGCCATGCGCAGCGCGCATGGTGTTCGCCCGGGCGCGAACCAGTGGTTCGCAAGCCGCCCGGGCTCACCCTTGACGGCCCACCAGTTACGAAAGACGCCCGGCACCGCCGGGCGTTTTTTCGTTTTGGGCTTGGCCGGAGGATTCGAACCTGCGGTTCGCCTGCTGCGCAGGCCCGGCCATGCGCAGCGCGCATGGCGTTCGCCCGGGCGCGAACCAGTGGTTCGCGAGCCGCCCGGGCTCACCCTTGACGGCCCACCAGTTACGAAAGACGCCCGGCATTGCCGGGCGTTTTCGTTTTGGGCTTGGCCGGAGGATTCGAACCTGCGGTTCGCCTGCTGCGCATGGCCGGAGAAGGGTGGGATGGGCGCGGAGGCTGCGATCGACTACGATGCCGCCGTCCGCCAGGCGGGCACGAAGCGAAAGTGGCGGAATTGGTAGACGCCCTGGTTTTAGGTACCAGTGCCGCAAGGCGTGCGGGTTCGAGTCCCGCCTTTCGCACCACGCCAGGTGGAACTCAAAGCGCCGGTCCTGGCTGGCGCGCCGTCGCGCGCCCGGGTCGTGACGCCGCGGGCTGTTCGAGGCTTCCCCGATGAAGAACGCGCGCTCGCGCGTGGGGATCGTGACGCCGTGGGCTTTTGGAGAGGGCGTTGGGAGCAGGGCGCGCCGTCGCGCGCCCGCGCCGCGACCCTGCGAGCTTGGCGGCAGGGCGCAAGCACCCCTGCGGCCCTCGCGCGCTAACCCAGCGCCGCACCCGGCCCGTCCGGGCCTTGGCCGCCACCCCAGGTCGCCCGGATCACACCCCCAGCGCGCCGCCCGGTGGCGGCCAGCCCCCGAATCGGCCAAACTACGCCGTTCCGTCGCCAGCCGCGCAGGTCGCGCGCGGCTGGCCGCCGTCGGAACCAATTTCCCAACAAGTCAGAGTCGTGCGGCGCCGTCCGCAGCGCAGGAGTGGATATGCAAGTTTCGGTCGAATCGCTGGGCACCCTGGAACGCCGGATGACGTTCCGTGTGCCATCCGAACGCCTGGAGACCCAGGTCGCTGGCCGTCTGCGCGAGATCGCGCGGACCACGCGGCTCAAGGGCTTCCGGCCCGGCAAGGTGCCGGCCAAGGTCGTCGAGCAGCGGTTCGGCGAGCAGGTCCGTGCCGAGGTCCTCGACGGGCTGCTGCGCGAAGGCTTCGATCAGGGCGTGCGCGAGAACGCGCTGCGTCTGGCCGGCCAGCCGCAGATCGCGCCTTCCGAAGCCGCGGACGAGGGCGAACTGGCGTTCACTGCCACGTTCGAGGTCGTGCCCGATTTCGGCGACATCGAACTGGAGAAGCTCCAGGTCGTGCGGCACACCGCCGAGGTGGCCGAGGACGACATCGATCGCATGATCGAGAACCTGCGCCTGCAGCGCCGCAGCTGGAGCGCGGTCACGCGCGGCGCGCAGACCGGCGACGCGGTCGATGTCGAGACCTGGTCGCAGATCGGCGACGAGCGCCTGCCGGCCGAGGGCGCCGAGCGGGGCGTCACCGTGCTCGGTTCGGGTGCGATGTTCCCGCAGATCGAGGAGGCGCTGGTCGGTCTGTCGAAGGGCGAGGAAAAGACGATCGAAGTCAGCTTCCCGCAGGACTGGCGCGTGCCGCAGCTGGCCGGCAAGCAGGCCACCGTGCACGTCAAGATCGAGCAGGTCTCCGAGCAGCAGCTGCCTGAGGTCGATGCAGCGTTCATCCGCAGCTTCGGCGTCAAGAGCGGCGAGATGGACCAGTTCCGCACCGAGATCCGCAGCAACCTGGAGCGCGAGCTCAAGGGCGCGCTGATGAACCGTCTGCGCCGCGAGGTCGGCGAGCAGTTGGTCGCCGCGTTCGCGCATGTCGAACTGCCGCCCAAGCTGGTCGAGGCCGAGGCCCGGTCGCTGCTGCGCCAGACCGTCGAGCAGGCCCGTCGCAACGGCCAGAACCCGAATGTGGGTGAGGACGCGCACACCGGCTTCATGGAGCCGGCGCGCAAGCGCGTGCTGGTCGGGCTGCTGGTGGGCGAGGTTGCCCGCCGCAACGAGCTCAAGCTCGACCCCAAGCGCGTGAACGAGACCATGCGTCTGATCGCCTCGACCTACGAGGAGCCGCAGCAGGTCATTGAGATGTACCGCAACGACCCCCAGCTGATGTCGGGGCTGCAGAACCGCGTGATGGAAGAGCAGGTGATCGACTGGATCGCCGAGCGCGCCCAGCACACCGAGCAGCCGCTGTCCTTCCAGGACGCCATCGCCCCGCAGGGGTAAGCGGCGTCCGTCCGGCCGGCCCAACGGGGCCGGACGTCCCTCCGACACGGAACGATTGATGAGCATCGAAACCAAAGCCCTCAACCTGGTGCCGATGGTGGTCGAACAGACCAGCCGCGGCGAACGCGCGTACGACATCTACTCGCGCCTGTTGAAGGAGCGCGTGATCTTCCTGGTCGGCGGCATCGACGACCACATGGCCAACGTGATCGTGGCCCAGTTGCTGTTCCTCGAGGCGGAGAACCCCGAGAAGGACATCAACCTGTACATCAACTCGCCCGGTGGCGTGGTCACCGCCGGCATGGCGATCTACGACACCATGCAGTTCATCAAGCCGGACGTGAGCACGATCTGCGTCGGCCAGGCGGCCAGCATGGGCGCATTGCTGCTGGCTTCGGGCGCGGCGGGCAAGCGCTATGCGCTGCCCAACTCGCGGGTGATGATCCACCAGCCGCTGGGCGGCTTCCAGGGCCAGGCCACCGACATCGATATCCATGCCAAGGAGATCCTGTCGATGAAGCAGCGTCTGAACGAGATCATGGCTCAGCACACCGGCCAGCCGTTCGAGACGATCGCGCGCGACACCGAGCGCGACAACTTCAAGAGCGCACAGGCCGCACGCGAGTATGGCCTGGTCGACCAGGTGCTCGAGCGCCGTCCCGACGAGACGATCACCCCTGCCTGACGTTCCAAGTCATTGATTCATCAGGCATGCGAGCGCCGGGACCGCCCATGAGGGCGGTGCCGGACGCTGTGCTATTCTCGAAACGTAACCGCAATACTGATTTGGCGAAGGCATGAGCGAAGACCGTCAGGGTCGTTCCGGCGACAGCAACAAGATCCTCTACTGCTCCTTCTGCGGAAAGAGCCAGCACGAGGTGCGCAAGCTGATTGCGGGCCCCAGCGTGTTCATCTGCGATGAGTGCGTCGAGCTCTGCAACGACATCATTCGCGAGGAGCTCGAGGAGAAAGCGCAGTCGGCGCGCAGTTCGCTGCCCAAGCCGCGCGAGATCCTTGAGGTGCTCGACCAGTACGTGATCGGCCAGAAGCGTGCGAAGAAGACGCTGGCCGTGGCCGTGTACAACCATTACAAGCGCATCGAGAGCCGCAGCAAGAACGACGAGGTCGAACTGGCCAAGTCGAACATCCTGCTGATCGGTCCGACCGGTTCGGGCAAGACGCTGCTGGCCGAGACGCTGGCGCGCCTGCTCAACGTGCCGTTCACGATCGCCGATGCGACTACGCTCACCGAGGCCGGCTATGTCGGCGAGGACGTCGAGAACATCATCCAGAAGCTGCTGCAGAAGTGCGACTACGACGCCGAGAAGGCGCAGCAGGGCATCGTCTACATCGACGAGATCGACAAGATCTCGCGCAAGAGCGAGAACCCGTCGATCACCCGCGACGTGTCGGGCGAGGGCGTGCAGCAGGCGCTGCTCAAGCTCATCGAGGGCACGGTGGCCAGCGTGCCGCCCCAGGGCGGTCGCAAGCATCCGCAGCAGGAGTTTCTGCAGGTCGACACCAAGAACATCCTGTTCATCGTCGGCGGCGCGTTCGCGGGCCTGGACAAGGTGATCCAGCAGCGTTCGACCGAGGCCGGCGGCATCGGCTTCGGGGCCAAGCTCAAGAGTTCCGAGCGCAAGGCCGACACCGGCAAGGTGCTGGCCGACGTCGAGCCTGAGGATCTGATCAAGTTCGGCCTGATTCCCGAGTTCGTCGGCCGCCTGCCGGTGGTCGCCACGCTCGAGGAACTGGACGAGCCGGCCCTGATCCAGATCCTGACCGAACCCAAGAACGCGATCAGCAAGCAGTTCCGCAAGCTGTTCGAAATGGAAGGGGTCGAGCTGGAGTTCCGGCCCGACGCGCTGTCGGCGATCGCCAAGAAGGCGATCAAGCGCAAGACCGGTGCCCGCGGCCTGCGCACGATCGTCGAGTCGGTGCTGCTCGACACCATGTACGAGCTGCCGTCGCTGGAGAGCGTCAGCAAGGTCGTGGTCGACGAGTCGGTCATCGAGCACAAGTCCGAGCCGTATTTGATCTACGAGACCCCGGTCGCCGAGCAGAAGGTCGCCTCCTCGGGCGAGTGACCGCAGCCCCCGGAACGAAGCGTTCCGGGGCCCGCGCCGTTCAGCTGCGGTGCCCGCCCCAAGGCCGCCACGAAGCGCCGCGATCGGACCGATCGCGGCGCTTTCGCGTGGGACGGGGCGCCCCGCTTGCATCCGGCGCCCGCGCGCCCCATAAACGACTGGCCCCAGGCGGCCTCGTCCGGCCGCCGGGCCGGCGCCGCCGGCCGGACGCGATCTTTCAAGGAACCCCCCATGAGCTCACGCGCCACTCCCGACACTTACGATCTCCCGGTCCTGCCGTTGCGCGACGTCGTCGTGTTCCCGCACATGGTGATCCCGCTGTTTGTCGGCCGCGACAAGTCGATCCGCGCGCTCGATGTGGCGATGGAGGCCGACAAGCGCATCCTGCTGGTCGCGCAGAAGTCCGCCGACATCGACGACCCGGGCGCCGACGACCTCTACCAGGTGGGCACGCTTGCCCAGGTCCTGCAGCTGCTCAAGCTGCCCGACGGCACCATCAAGGTGCTGGTCGAGGGCACCGAGCGCGTGTCGCTGCGCGACATCCGCGAACACGAGGGCGCACTGTTGGGCACCGGCGTGCCGCTCGATGCTGTCGAGTCGCGCGAGCCGCGCGAGGTCGAGGCGATCGCGCGCTCGTTGATGGGCCTGTTCGAGCAGTACGTCAAGACCAATCGCAAGCTGCCGCCCGAGTTGCTGCAGACGCTGGCCGGCATCGACGAGCCCGGCCGCCTGGCCGACACGATCGCCGCGCATCTGGGCGTGCGCCTGGCCGACAAGCAGCGGCTGCTCGAATCGGCCGATACCGCTGACCGCCTGGAGCTGCTGGTCGGCTTCGTCGATGGCGAGATCGATGTGCAGCAGATGGAAAAGCGCATCCGCGGCCGCGTGAAGTCGCAGATGGAGAAGTCGCAGCGCGAGTACTACCTCAACGAGCAGATGAAGGCGATCCAGAAGGAGCTGGGTGAGATCGACGACGCGCCCAACGACATCGAGGAGCTCGCCCGCAAGATCGCCTCGGCCGGCATGCCCAAGCCGGTGGAGACCAAGGCCCGCGCCGAGTTCAACAAGCTCAAGCAGATGCCGCCGATGTCGGCCGAAGCCTCGGTCGTGCGCAACTATCTCGACTGGCTGCTTGGCGTGCCGTGGAAGAAGCGCAGCAAGGTCCGCAAGGATCTCAAGGCTGCCCAGGACACGCTCGACGCCGACCATTACGGCCTGGAGAAGGTCAAGGAGCGCATCCTCGAGTACCTGGCCGTGCAGACGCGCGTCAAGCAGATGAAGGGCGCGATCCTGTGCCTGGTCGGCCCGCCCGGCGTGGGCAAGACCTCGCTCGGCCAGTCGATTGCCAAGGCGACCAATCGCAAGTTCACCCGTATGGCGCTGGGCGGCGTGCGCGACGAGGCCGAGATCCGCGGCCACCGCCGGACCTATGTCGGCTCGATGCCGGGCCGCATCGTGCAGAGCCTCAACAAGGTCGGCACCAAGAATCCGCTGTTCCTGCTCGACGAGATCGACAAGATGTCGATGGACTTCCGCGGCGACCCGGCCTCGGCGCTGCTGGAAGTGCTCGATCCGGAGCAGAACCACACCTTCAACGACCATTACCTGGAGGTCGATCTCGACCTGTCGGAGGTGATGTTCGTCGCCACGTCCAACTCGCTCAACATCCCCGGCCCCTTGCTCGACCGCATGGAGGTCATCCGCATCCCGGGCTACACCGAGGACGAGAAGCTCAACATCGCCACGCGCTACCTGCTGCCCAAGCAACTCAAGGCCAATGGGCTGAAGGCGGCCGAGCTGACGATCTCCGAAGGCGCGATCCGCGACATCGTGCGCTACTACACGCGCGAGTCGGGCGTGCGTAATCTCGAGCGCGAGATCGCCAAGGTCTGCCGCAAGGTGGTCAAGGAGATCGCCCTGGCCGGTCCGGTCCAGACCAAGGGCAAGGGCGCGAAGGCGATCAAGACGGTCAAGGTCACCGAGAAGAATCTCGACAAGTACCTGGGCGTGCAGCGCTTCGATTTCGGTCGTGCCGAAGAAGACAACGAGATCGGCCTGGTCACCGGCCTGGCCTGGACCGAGGTTGGCGGCGATCTGTTGCAGATCGAGGCAACGCAGGTGCCGGGCAAGGGGCAGCTGACGCTGACCGGTCAATTGGGCGACGTGATGAAGGAATCGGCGTCGGCGGCGATGTCGGTGGTGCGCGCGCGTGCCGAGCGGCTGGGCCTGGAGCTCGACACGTTGCAGAAGCACGACATCCACGTGCACGTGCCCGACGGCGCGACGCCCAAGGACGGTCCCAGCGCCGGCATCGCGATGGCGACGACGCTGGTTTCGCTGCTCACGCGCATCCCGGTGCGTGCGGACGTGGCGATGACCGGTGAGATCACCCTGCGTGGCCGTGTGACCGCGATCGGCGGTCTGAAGGAGAAGCTGCTCGCGGCGCTGCGTGGCGGCATCAAGACCGTGATCATCCCCGAAGAGAACCGCAAGGACCTGGCCGACATTCCGAAGAACGTCACCCAGGGCATGAAGATCGTGCCGGTGAAGTACATCGACGAGGTGCTCGACCTGGCGCTGGAGCGGCCGTTGCCGCCTCCGCCCTCGGCCAAGGCCGAACCGAAGAAGGCGCGCTCGAAGGTGGTGCCCAAGAACGGCGGCGAAGGCCGGCGCACGGGCGTCAAGCACTGACGCCCGCGTAATGTCGCACCGGAAGAGGGCCGCAAGCGATTGCGGCCCTTCTTTATGGGCGTTTCCCGGCGGCCCTCAAAACCGAAAAAACCCCGGTTTCGGCGGTTTGCCGCGTCTGCCGGTCGGTCAGCGCCGCGGGCGCAGCAGCACCAGCACGGCGCCGGTACCGCCCTGCGCGCCCGGCGCACTGTGGAACGCGAGCACGTCGCCGCGCTGACGCAGCAGGCGGTCGACCAGATTCTTGATGACCGGCGCGTCGGGCGAGGAATTCATTCCCTTGCCATGCACGATGCGCACGCAGCCCACGCCGGCATCGATCGCGTCGCGCAGGAACAGCCGCAGCAACGCGGTCGCCTGCGCGGTATCGGCGTGATGCAGGTCCAGCTCTTCCTGCGCCGCGTACTCGCCGCGGCCGAGCCGGCGCAGCACGCGTGCAGGCACATCGTCGCGGCGGTACTGCATTGCATCGCCGCCCTGCAGCAGCGGGCCATCGAGCAACTGCCGGAACTCGCTGCGCGCCTCCTCGTCGTCGCGCTCGGCCATGCGCGTGGCCGGGCGCGGGCGTGGCGGCTGCGGCGGTGGCGGCGTACTGGGCAGCTCACGCACCGCCCCGATGGCGGCGCGGAACAACGCAGCATCGTCGTCGTCGGGCGCGTCGTGGTTCCGGCTCATGACGCCAGCGTAGCGCGGACGCCGGCCGTGTGCAGGGTCGCGCACTCGCGCAAGCTGGGGCGCACGGGACGCATCCGTTATCATGTCCGCTTCGCCAACCGCAGGGGGCTTTCGGAAACGTTCATGCGCGTACTGGTCAGCAATGACGACGGCGTCGACGCACCGGGCATCCGGATCCTCGCCCAGGGGCTGCGCGATGCAGGGCACGAGGTGCTGATCGTCGCCCCCGACCGTGATCGCTCCGGGGCCAGCAACTCGCTCACGCTGGACATGCCGTTGCGCGTGGTGCAGCTCGACGAAACGACCTGGCGGGTCCACGGCACGCCGACCGATTGCGTACACGTGGCGATGACCGGCCTGCTCGATCGCGAACCCGACATCGTCGTGTCGGGGATCAACAACACCGCCAACCTCGGTGACGACGTCATCTATTCGGGCACCGTCGCCGCGGCGATGGAAGGCCGCTTCTGCGGCTTGCCGGCGGTCGCGATGTCGCTGGTCACGGCCAATCATGATGGGCAGTATTACGAGACCGCTGCGCGCGCCGCGGTCGAGATCGTCGCCCGGCTCAAGGCCGATCCGCTGCCGGCCGACACGATCCTCAACGTCAACGTGCCCGATGTCGCCTGGGATGCCCTCACAGGCTTTGAGGTCACGCGGCTGGGCAACCGCCACCGCGCCGAGGGCTGTACGCCGATCGTCGACCCGCGCGGGCGGACGTTCTGGTGGATCGGTGCCGCCGGCCCGGAGCAGGATGCCGGCCCCGGTACCGATTTCCATGCCGTGCGCACGCGGCATATCTCGATCAGCCCGATTCATGTCGATCTCACCCGGTACCAGGCGCTCGAGCATGTCGCCAACTGGGTCGGCGGACTGGAGGCCGGGCTCCGGGCGACGCAGGCATGATGGCGCGCATGCGGCTGCAACCTGAGGCGTTGGGCGTGGGCATGACCTCGCAACGCGTGCGCGACCGCCTGATCGAGCGATTGCGCGACGGCGCGCACCCGGGCGGCGGGATCTCTGATGAGCGTGTGCTCAACGCGATCCGCACCGTGCCCCGGCACCTGTTCGTCGACGAGGCGTTGGCGACCCGCGCCTATGAGGACACCGCATTGCCGATCGGGCATGGTCAGACGATCTCCCAGCCCTGGGTGGTCGCGCGCATGACCGAGGCCCTGTTGGCCAACGGCATGCCGCGCAAGGTGCTGGAAGTCGGCACCGGCTCGGGCTACCAAGCGACGATCCTCGCCGCGCTCGGCATCGAGGTGCACACGGTCGAACGCATCGGCGAGCTGCTGCGCGTGGCGCGCAAGCGCTTCCGCTCGCTCGGCCTCAATGTCCGCAGCAAGCACGACGACGGTCGCATCGGCTGGCCTGAGAACGGACCGTTCGACGGCATCGTGGTCACCGCCGCGGGCCCTGCGCTGGTCGATGCGCTGACCGCGCAACTCGCCGACGGCGGCACCTTGGTCGCGCCGGTCGGCGCGGCGGGGTCGCAGCGGCTGCTGGTGCTGCACAAGCAGGCCGACGGCCGGCTCGTGCAGCAGGATGTCGCCGCGGTGGCGTTCGTGCCGTTGCTTTCGGGATACATCGACTGATGCGGTTGTTCGAGGCGCTCTACGAGCGCGTGCTGTCCTGGGCTCGGCATCGTCATGCACCGCGCTATCTCGCGTCGATGAGCGCCGCCGAGTCGGTGGTCTTCCCGATCCCGCCTGATGTCATGCTCGCGCCGATGGCGTTGGCCCAGCCCCGAAAGTGGTGGCGGTACGCCTTGCTGTGCACGCTCGGTTCGGTGGTCGGCGGCCTGCTGGGCTACGTCATCGGCCACTATGCGCTGGATCTCGTTTGGCCGTGGATCGTGCGCATGGGCTGGCAGCCGGCGTTCGAGGAGATCCAGGCGCTGTTTCTGCGCCATGGGTTTGTGTTCGTTTTCCTCGCTGCCTTCACGCCGATTCCGTACAAGGTATTCACGATTGCGTCGGGTTCGCTTGGCGTCGGGCTGTTACCGTTCATCGCCGGCTCGCTGGTGGGGCGCGGCGCGCGGTTCTTCCTCGTCGCCGGGTTGATGGCCTGGGGCGGCCCGCGTGTGGAGCCGATCCTGCGGCGCTACATCGAATGGCTAGGCTGGCTGATGGTCGGCCTGGTCGCAGTCGGACTGGTCTGGATGGAGTTTGGTCGATGAGGATCGTGGTACTGGTGTTGACGGCCTTGCTGCTCGTCGGTTGCGGCAGCAGCCGGGTGGTGCGCGAGGGCGGGGCGGCACGCACCTCGACCCCGAAGCCGGGGCAGAGTGCGGTCGTGCAGCGTGGCGACACGCTGTACCGCATCGCTTCAAACAACGGCATCAGTGTGCTGGACCTGGCGACCTGGAACAGCATCCCGCCGCCGTACACCATCTATCCCGGCCAGCGGCTGCGCCTGTATCCGGGCGGGCGTGGCGCGACCGTCGCGGCATCGTCGGGCGGCACGCGCCAGCCGGTGCAGCCGACCCAGTCGGCGCCGCAACCGCCTGCGCCGCCACCGGCGCGCAGCCCGTTCCAGTGGCAGTGGCCGACCGATGGACAGTTGATCGCGCGCTATGTTGCCAACGAACCCACCAAGCAGGGCATCGACATCGCCGGCACTGGCGGACAACCGGTGCGTGCGGCGGCCGATGGCGTCGTGGTCTATTCCGGCTCGGGCCTGGTCGGCTACGGCGAGCTGATCATCGTCAAGCACGACGAACAGTGGCTCTCGGCCTACGGCCACAACCGCACCCGCCGGGTCAATGAGGGCGAGCGCGTCCGCGCCGGTCAGCAGATCGCCGAGATGGGCCGCAGTGGCGCTGCGCGCGACATGCTGCACTTCGAGATTCGCTACAACGGCAAGCCGGTCGATCCGTTGTCGTATCTGCCGGCGCGATGAGCCGGCGTAAGGGACAGGCGTAAAGGTGTGTGATGCGTGGATGTCAGCGGTGCGCCGCCGACATCGCATCAGCGATCACGCTGCATCACTCTCGAGTACGAACGCCGCCACCACCCGCCGGCCTTCGCCGGCCAGTACATTGAAGGTGCGGGCCGCGGCGGCATTGGTCATCGCTTCCAGGCCGACGCCGCGCGACAGGCAGGCGGCCATCGTCGCAGCCGGCGGGAAGGCCTGGGCGGCGCCGGTCCCCAGCAGGATCACTTCGGGCTCGAGCGCCAGCACCGGGGCGAGGGCCTCGAGGTCGAGCGTGCGCACCGAGGTGGCCGGCCAGTCCTCGACCAGCGCGCGCGGCGCGACGATGAAGCTGCGGGTCAGCTGGCGGTCGTTGACCCGCGCGCTGCTGCCGTCCGCACCGCGCAGGACGTAGTCGAAGTCGGGCGTTTCGAGGCTGAGCTGCATCGGCGGACCGGGCGCTCAGGCCCGCGGCAGTACGATCTGGCGACGGTCGCGGCTCTGCCGGTAGAGCACCGCGACGTGGCCGATGCGCTGGACCAGCGCACTGGCCGTGCGTTCGGCCAGCTCGGCGATCATTGCGTCGCGGGCCTCGCGGTCGGCGGCCCCGACCTTCACCTTGATCAGTTCGTGATGCTCGAGCGCGGCATCGATCTCGGCGACCAGGGCATCGGTGATGCCCTTGCCGCCCACCTGCAACATGGCCTTGATGCCATGGGCCTGGCCGCGCAGAAAACGGGTCTGGGCAGCGGTCAGGACGTTACTCATGGATGAACCGGTCGCAGGAATGAAAACGGCCCGCAGGATATCATGGCCGTTCGCGTCCTCCGTTCAGCCCGACCGAGCCGGCAATGGCCTCCCGCAGCAAAAGCAGCCAGCGCTGGCTGAAAGAACATTTCTCCGATCCCTACGTGAAGAAGGCGCAGGCCGAGGGGCTGCGCTCGCGTGCCGCGTACAAGCTCGAAGAACTGGTCGAGCGCAGCCGGCTGCTCAAGCCGGGCATGGTCGTCGTCGACCTGGGCGCCGCGCCCGGCGGCTGGTCGCAGTGGGTCCGGCAGGCCTTGGGCGACAGCGGACGGGTGATCGCGCTCGATATCCTGGAGATGCCGTCGCTGGCCGGGGTCGAGTTCCTGCACGGCGATTTCCGCGAGGATTCGGTGCTGGCCGCGCTCGAGGCCGCGCTTGGCGGACAGCAGGTGGACCTTGTGTTGTCGGACATGGCCCCCAACAAAAGCGGTATCGACGCTGTCGACCAGCCACGGGCGATGCACCTGGCCGAGCTGGCGATGGCGTTCGCCGACGACCACCTGCGCACCGGTGGCACCTTCCTCATCAAGCTGTTCCAGGGCACCGATTTCGACGCCTATGTGAAAGACCTGCGGCAGCGGTACGAGAAGCTCTCGATCCGCAAGCCGGCCGCCTCCCGGCAGCGTTCGCCCGAGGTCTACGCCCTGGCCCAGGGCAAGCGGCCGCGCTGAGCGGACGCCGCTTCGGGCTTGGGATCATGAACGGCGGCACCACATGGCCGTAGTACCATCGGCCGGCGTGGCGACGGTTTTCTCGCTCCACCTAATGAAGAGTCGAACAATCACATGAACGATCTGGTCAAGAATCTGTTGCTCTGGGTGGTGGTCGCCATTGTGCTGATGGTGGTCTTCCAGAGCTTCAGCCCGCGCACCGGTGCCGCCGGCGGCCAGGACGTCCAGTACTCGCAGTTCATGGAGCAGGTGCGTCGTGACCAGATCGGCTCGGTGAAGATCGCCGAGGACGAACGCACCATCACGTTCAAGACCAAGGGCGGGCAGACCGGCACGGTGATCGCCCCGCGGCGCGACGACCGCATGATCGACGACCTGATGAACCACAACGTCGCGATCGATCAGGCGCCGCCGTCGAGTGGCATCTCGCTGGGTTACATCCTGATCCAGTTGCTGCCGGTCGCGCTGATCATCGGCTTCTGGTTCTTCATGATGCGGCAAATGCAGCAGGGCGGCGGCAAGGGCGCGATGTCCTTCGGCAAGTCGCGCGCCAAACTGCTGAGCGAGGAGCAGACCAAGGTCACCTTCGCCGACGTCGCCGGCTGCGACGAGGCCAAGGAGGAAGTGTCCGAGCTGGTCGAGTTTTTGCGCGATCCCTCCAAGTTCCAGAAACTCGGCGGCAAGATTCCGCGCGGCGTGCTGATGGTCGGCCCCCCGGCACCGGCAAGACGCTGCTCGCCAAGGCGATCGCCGGCGAGGCCAAGGTGCCGTTCTTCTCGATCTCCGGCTCCGACTTCGTCGAGATGTTCGTCGGTGTCGGCGCCTCGCGCGTGCGCGACATGTTCGAGCAGGCCAAGAAGCAGGCGCCGTGCATCATCTTCATCGACGAGATCGACGCGGTCGGCCGCCATCGCGGCGCCGGCCTGGGCGGCGGTCACGACGAGCGCGAGCAGACCCTCAACCAGTTGCTGGTCGAGATGGACGGGTTCGAGGGCGGCGAGGGCGTGATCGTGGTCGCCGCGACCAACCGGCCCGACGTGCTCGACCCGGCGCTGCTGCGTCCGGGCCGCTTTGACCGTCAGGTCGTCGTGGGCCTGCCCGACGTCAAGGGCCGCGAGCAGATCCTCAAGGTCCACATGCGCAAGGTGCCGCTGGACGAGGACGTGCAGCCGCTGGTGGTGGCCCGCGGTACCCCGGGTTTCTCCGGTGCGGATCTGGCGAACCTGGTCAACGAGGCGGCGCTGTTCGCCGCGCGCGAGAACGCCAAGGAGGTCCGCATGGACCACTTCGACCGCGCGCGCGACAAGATCCTGATGGGCGCCGAGCGCCGCTCGATGGCGATGAGCGAGGACGAGAAGACGCTCACCGCCTACCACGAGGCCGGCCACGCGATCGTCGGCCGCCTGGTGCCCGAACACGACCCGGTCTACAAGGTCACGATCATCCCGCGCGGCCGCGCGCTGGGCGTGACCATGTACTTGCCCGAGGGCGACAAGTACTCGATGAACCGCGTGGCGATCGAATCCCAGCTGTGCTCGCTGTATGGCGGGCGCGTGGCCGAGGAACTGATCTTCGGCGAGGACAAGGTCACCACCGGTGCGTCGAACGACATCGAACGCGCGACCAAGATCGCCCGCAACATGGTCACCAAGTGGGGCCTGTCGGACGTCATGGGCCCGATCGCCTACGGCGAAGAGGACGACGAGGTGTTCCTGGGCCGGTCGGTCACCCAGCACAAGAGCGTCTCCGACGACACCGCGCGCAAGATCGACGAAGTCGTGCGCGAGATCCTGGACCGGGCCTATGCCCGCACCCGCGAGATCCTGACCGGCAACATCGACAAGCTGCACGCGATGTCCAAGCTGCTGCTCGAGTACGAGACCATCGATGTGCCGCAGATCGACGCGATCATGGAAGGCCGCGATCCGCCGCCGCCGATGGGCTGGGGCAAGGCCAATCCGCCCGGCGGTGGGGGCGACGACGGCGACACCGGCGGCAAGCGGCCGCTGCAGCCGATCGGCGGGGCCGCCGAGCAGGCCTGACGCCTGCCGAATGATGTCCAGGATGTGATTCGACTGAGCGGCACCCGGGCGACCGGGTGCCGTTTTGCGTGAGGGGCGTTGCGAGGCCGGACGTCCGATAATCGACGCCCCGTCTCACCCCGAGTCCCGACGCCTCATGTTCGACACCGCTCCCCAACTCGACTGCAACGGCCGCGTCCTGCGGCTCGACCGCCCGCGGGTCATGGGCATCGTCAACGTCACCCCCGATTCGTTCTCCGACGGCGGTGCGCATGCCACGGCCGAGGCCGCGATCGCGCACGGCCTGCGGTTGGCCGAGGCGGGCGCCGACGTGCTCGACATCGGCGGCGAGTCGACCCGGCCCGGTGCCGACGAGGTGCCGGTCGACGAGGAGCTGCGGCGGGTGCTGCCGGTCATCGAGGCCTTGGCCGCGCAGACCGCGCTGCCGATCAGCATCGACACCTCCAAGCCCGAAGTCATGCGCGCCGCGGTCGAGGCCGGTGCTGGCCTGATCAACGATGTCTACGGGCTGCGTCGCGAGGGTGCGCTCCAGGCCGCCGCCGCGCTCGGCGTGCCGGTCGTGCTGATGCACATGCTGGGCGAGCCGCGCGGCATGCAGGATGCGCCCGAGTACGACGACGTGGTCGCCGAGGTGCACCGGTTCCTGGCCGAGCGCATCTTCGCTGCCGAGATGGCCGGGATCGAGCGCCGCCGGATCGTCGTCGATCCGGGCTTCGGCTTCGGCAAGACCACCGCGCACAACCTCGCGCTGCTGGCCCAGCTCGCGCGCTTGGGCGAACTCGGCGTGCCGGTGCTGGCCGGCCTGTCGCGCAAGCGCAGCATCGGAGAGTTGACCGGGCGCGAGGTGGCGTCCGAGCGCGTCGCCGGGTCGGTGGCCGCCCACCTGATCGCTGCCCAAAACGGGGCCCGGCTGCTGCGCGTGCACGATGTCGCGGCCACCGTCGACGCGCTGCGGGTCTGGCTTGCGGTGGCGGCGGTGCCGCGTCCGCGGGTGGCGGCGGCGCCGACGATCCAGTGGCCCGACGACGCCTGAGCATCGGGAGCCGCGTCGGGGCCGGCGCGCAGGCAGGTGCGGCGAGCTGTCGCAGCGCACATCGCAATGGGCCGGGGGATGCTCCACACTGTGCGCTTCGTCTTCGGGTGGGGATTTCCGCATGCAGGCCTGGTTGCGGCGCAAGAACATCGATCTGATCACCGTGCACGAGGAAGGACGCCGGCTGGTGCCCACCCTCGGCTGGCCGCACCTGGTCGCGTTGGGCATCGGCGCGATCGTAGGCACGGGCATCTACACCCTGATCGGCGTCGGCGCGAACCTCGCTGGGCCGGCAGTGCTGCTGTCGTTCCTCGTCGCCGGTGTGGTCTGCGCCTGCGCCGCGCTCGCCTACGCCGAGATGTCGACGATGATGCCGGCCGCCGGCAGTGCCTACACCTACAGCTATGCGGTGCTCGGCGAGGGCATCGCCTGGATCGTCGGCTGGAGCCTGATCCTGGAGTACTCGCTGGTCGTGAGCGCGGTGGCGGTCGGCTGGTCGGGCTCGGTGGTCGAGTTCCTGACCGGCATCGGCGTGACCGTGCCGCAGGCGATCGCGGTCGGGCCGCATGCCGGCGGCGTGGTCAATCTGCCGGCGGTGCTGATCACCTTCGCCGTTGCCGGCCTGCTGGTGGTGGGCACGAAGGAGAGCGCGACGCTCAATGCCGTGCTGGTGGTGGTCAAGGTCGTCGCGCTGGCGGTGTTCGTGGCGATCGCGCTGCCGCACTTCGACGCGGCCAATCTCGAGCCCTTCATGCCGCACGGCTTTGCCAAGAGCATGGGCGGCGACGGCGTGGAGCGTGGGGTGATGGCGGCTGCGGCCATCATCTTCTTCGCCTTCTACGGCTTCGATGCGATCTCCACTGCCGCCGAGGAAACCCGCAATCCCAAGCGCGACCTGTCGATCGGCATCATCGGCTCGATGGTCGGCTGCACGGTGATCTACCTGCTGGTCGCGCTGGCGGCGGTGGGTGCGATGCACTACACACTGTTCGCGCAGAGCCCGGCGCCGTTGGCGCTGATCATGCGCGAACTGGGGCAGGGTACCGCGTCTGGCATCGTGTCGGGCGCGGCGGTGGTCGCGCTGCCGACGGTGCTGCTGGCGTTCTTCTATGGCCAGAGCCGGGTGTTCTTCGTGATGTCGCGCGACGGCCTGCTGCCGCGCGCGCTGTCCAAGGTCGATGCCCGGCGCGGTACGCCGGTGATGATCACGCTGTTCACCGCAGTGCTGGTCGCCGCGCTCGCCGGCGTGGCCCGCCTGGACGAGATCGCCGCGCTCGCCAATGCCGGTACGCTGGCCGCCTTCACCGCGGTCGCGCTGTGCATGCTGGTGCTGCGTGTGCGCGACCCGCAGCGCCCGCGCGTGTTCCGCGCGCCGCTGGCGTGGGTGATCGGCCCGATCGCGATCCTCGGTTGCACCTACCTGTTCTGGAGCCTGCCGCAGCGCACGCAGTTGTGGTTCCTGGCCTGGAACGTGTTCGGCGTCCTGGTCTACCTGCTCTATGCGCGGCGCAACAGTGTGCTGGGCCGCGGCGGCGACGCATGAGGCCTGTGCGCATCCGCACGCGATGAACGCCGGCGACGCCCGGCCCTGGGTGATCGCGCTGATGGGCCCGACCGCCTCGGGCAAATCCGCGCTGGCGCTGGCCCTGGCCGAGCGCCTCAATGGTGAGATCGTCAGCGTCGACTCGGCGCTGGTGTATCGCGGACTGGACATCGGGGCGGCCAAGCCCGATGCCGCCGAGCGCGACCGCGTCGCGCACCACATGCTCGACCTGCGCGATCCGTGGCAGACCTATTCGGCGGCCGAGTTCGCCATCGATGCCCGCCACGCGATCGAGGACATCCTCGCCCGCGGACGGCTGCCGATCCTCGCCGGTGGCACCGGGTTGTACTTTGCCGCGCTGCTCGAAGGCCTGTCGCCGATGCCGGCCGCCGACCCGGCCGTGCGGGCGGAGATCACCGCGCAGGCCGCCGCACTTGGCTGGCCGGCGTTGCACGCCCAGCTTGCGGCGGTCGATCCGGAGGCCGCGGCGCGGATCGGACCGGGCGATCCGCAGCGCATCCAGCGGGCGCTCGAAGTGCATCGCCTGAGCGGCGTGCCGATCAGCGACTGGCAACGCCGGCCGTCCGAGGCGCCGCCGTTCCCGGCGCGTGTGCTGCAGTTGGCGATCGCGCCGCCCGAGCGTGCCGAGCTGCATGCGCGGATCGCGGCCCGTTTCGATGCGATGCTCGCCGCCGGCTTCCTCGACGAGGTCCGCGCGCTGCGTGCCTTGCCGCAACTGCGCGCCCATCCTGCGCCGCTGGAGTTGCCGGCGATCCGCGCCGTCGGCTACCGCCAGGCCTGGGAGTACCTGGACGGGCTGGGGGATGTGGCGTCGATGCGCGATCGCGCGATCGCCGCGACCCGGCAACTGGCCAAGCGCCAGTTCACCTGGCTGCGTGGGCGCAGCCAAGTGCGCTGGTTCGACCCTGGACGCGAGCGCGCCGCGCTCGATGCCGCGGTCGACCAGGCGTTGGCGGCGCGCCCGGCGGTAGGCGCAGGAGACGGCTGAACCGTGCTGCGCACCCCGACAGGCCGATCGAGACGAACCGTCCCGTACGCGCGGGGCAAGGGTTGTGTAACATCGGCGGGTCGCGTCGCGGGGAGTGGCGTCGACGGGCCAGCGCCCGACAACAATAACCAAGCTGGGGAACACGATGTCCAAGGGACAGTCCTTGCAGGATCCTTTCCTGAACGCATTGCGCCGTGAGCGCGTACCGGTCTCGATTTACCTCGTCAACGGCATCAAACTGCAGGGCACGATCGAGTCGTTCGACCAATTCGTGGTGCTGCTGCGCAACACCGTGAGCCAGATGGTCTACAAGCATGCGATCTCGACTGTGGTGCCGGCGCGCAACGTGCGCGTGGCCCCCGGTGGCGGTTTCGTCGAGTCCGCGCATGGTGCGGTCGACGATGCCGCCGAACAGCCTGAATGAATCTAGAGGTCTGACCCCGCTTGTTCGAACGCTCCCGCAAGGGTGAAAACGCGCTGCTGATCCAGCCCCACGCGCACGGCCCGGCCGACGAGGGCGTGCTCGAGGAATTTTCCGAGCTCGCGCGCTCGGCCGGTGCCCATGTCGCGATGGTGATCCCCGCGCGCATCGACCGCCCCAATGCCGCCACGCTGATCGGCAGCGGCAAGCTGGAGGAGGTCAAGGCCGCCGCCGACGCCAGCGGCGCCGACCTGATCCTGGTCAACCACCGGCTCTCGCCCGGCCAGGAGCGCAACCTCGAGCGTGCGCTCGAGCGGCGCGTGGTCGACCGCACCGGGCTGATCCTCGACATCTTCGCCCAGCGCGCGCGCAGCCACGAAGGCAAGCTGCAGGTCGAGCTGGCGCAGCTGCGCCACATGGCCACGCGCCTGGTGCGCGGCTGGACCCACCTGGAACGCCAGCGCGGTGGTTCGATCGGCCTGCGCGGTCCGGGCGAGACCCAGCTTGAGACCGACCGCCGCCTGCTGCAGAAGCGGGTCGAGCAGTTGCAGGCCAGGCTGGGCAAGGTCGAGGTGCAGCGCACCCAGATGCGCCGCGCGCGCGTGCGCAGCGAACTGCCGCGCGTCGCCCTGGTCGGCTACACCAACGCCGGCAAGTCGACGCTGTTCAATACGCTCAGCGGCGCGGACGCCTACGCGGCCGACCAGTTGTTCGCGACTTTGGATCCGACCGTGCGCCGGGTCGACCTGTCGGGCGGTGCGATCGTGCTCGCCGACACGGTCGGCTTCGTCCGCGACCTGCCGCACGAACTCGTCGCCGCCTTCCGCTCCACGTTGAGCGAGGCGCGTGAGGCCGATCTGCTGCTGCACGTCATCGACGCCGCCGATCCATTGCGCAACGAGCGCATCGCCCAGGTCGATGCGGTGCTCGGCGAGATCGGCGCCGGTGAGCTGCCGCAGTTGCTGGTGTTCAACAAGATCGACCGCATCGACGGCGCTACGCCGCGCTACGACATGGATCCGGCGGCGCTCGCCGACGATGCCGTGCGCGAGGCGGTGTGGATCTCCGCGCGCGACGGGCTCGGCCTGGACCTGCTGTCGCAGGCACTGGCGCGCCGCTTGGGCATGCGCCGCATCGTCGGTAGCGTGGCGTTGCCGCCCGAGGCGGGCCGGTTGCGTGCGCGCCTGCACGCGCTCGAGGCAGTGCGCGAGGAAGTGGCCGAGGAGGCCGGCGGTTGGCGGCTACAGGTCGATCTGGCGCATGCCGACGCCGCGCGCCTGGCCGCGCAACCCGAGGGCGCCCCATTGCGCGTGCTCTTGCCTGTCGACGACCCTGACACCATCTGATCTGGGGCCTTCGGTCGTGGGGTGTCCGCACAAGCGCCCCGATCACGTCCGTTTCCCGATCTTCCCCCGCGTTTTTCCGACATCGACGACCGTGTTTCCTGCTGGCGCCGTGGCGTCCGCAGCCCGGGAGCCGGTTAGACTATGCAATCCCCGCGCCGTCGCCGACGCAGGCTGCGCGCCCGAAATTGGAGCAGGCATGGCCTGGAACATTCCCGGCAAGAACAAGGACAACGAGTCCCCGGACCGTCGCGGGTCCGGCGGCGGTGACCGCAATCCCTGGCCGCCGCGCCGTAACGGCGGCCGCCGTGGTCGCGGTGGCGGTGCGTTCGACGGCCTGATCGACCAACTGCGCGGCCTGTTCGGTGGTGGCGGTGGCGGCAACCCGCTACGCTGGTTCGCGGTCGCGCTGGTCGTCATCGTGCTGCTCAACTGCTTCGTGCTGGTCGGCGAACAGCAGCGTGGCGTGGTGCTGCGTTTCGGCCAGGCCGCGCGCGTCATGGGCCCGGGTCCGAACTTCAAACTGCCGTGGCCGATCGAGCGCGTGACCAAGGTCGATGCGACGACGGTGCAGTCCTACAGCAATACCGTGCCGGTGCTGACCCGCGACGAGAACATCGTCGTGGTCTCGTTCAACGTGCAGTACCGGGTCGGCGATCCGATCAAGTATCTCTATGGCACCCGCAATGCGCGCGAGATGCTCGAGCAGACTGCGGTCAGCGCGGTGCGCGAGCAGATCGGCCGTGCCAATCTCGACGCTGCGCTCAATGCCCGTGGCCCGCTGTCGACCGCGGCGCAGGAATCGCTGCAGGCCTCGCTCAACAGCTACCAGACGGGCCTGGCCGTCACCGAGCTCAACCTGCAGGACGCGCGCCCGCCCGAGGAGGTCAAGCCGGCCTTCGACGAGGTCAACAGCGCCCAGCAGATGAACGAACAGCTGGTCAAGGAAGCCGGCGCCTACGCCGCCAAGATCGTGCCCGAGGCACGCGGTGAGGCCGCACGTATCCGCGCGCAGGCCGAAGGCTACAAGACCGCCGAGATCGCCCGCGCCACCGGTGACGCGACCCGCTTCTCGCTGCTGGTCGAGGAATACGCCAAGGCCCCCGACGTCACCCGCAAGCGCCTGTGGCTCGATACCGTGCAGCAGGTGCTCGCCGAGAACCGCACCGTGGTCGGCGGCGATGGCCGTCAGCTGATCTACGTCCCGATGGCCGGTGGTGGGGCCTCCTCGCAGGCCGCGCCGTCGCTGGTCCCGCCCGAGGTGCTGTCGCCGACCGTCGAGGCCACCCGTGAGGCCGCCCAGGCGCCCGCGCGGTCCTCCCAGCTGCCGCGCCCGCCGCGCGATGGAGGCTCCCGATGAGACTGAATTTCGTCATTCCGCTGCTGATCATCGTGCTGCTGGGCCTGATGGGCTCGGTGTTCGTGGTCCGCGAAGGCCAGGTCGCCCTGGTGCTCAACCTCGGCCGCGTGGCCCGCACCGATATCGGCCCGGGCCTGCACTTCAAGGTCCCATTGATCGAGTCGGCGCGGATCTTCGACCGCCGCTTCAACGCCAGCGCGTTCTCGCCCGAGCGCTCGCTGACCTCCGAGCGCAAGGACGTCAGCGTCGACTTCGTTGCGATCGTCACCATCAGCGACGCCGCCGCGTTCTATCGCGCCACCCAGGGCCGCGAGGACGACGCCAGCCTGCGCCTGGAGCCGATCATCAAGAACTCGCTGCGCAACGAGATCAACGCCAACACGCTGACCGAGCTGGTCTCGGGCAACCGCGCACAGTTCGTCGACCGCCAGTTGCCAGGCATCAACGAAGCCGCCAAGTCGCTGGGCATGCAGATCGTCGATATCCGCCTCAAGCAGATCGACCTGCCCACCGACAGCCAGGTCATCGTGCAGGTCTACGACCGTATGCGCGCCGAGCGCCGCGAGGTCGCCACCCGGCTGCGCGCCGAGGGCGAGGAGCAGGCGCGTGCGATCCGCGGTCAGGCCGATCGCGAGCAGACGGTGCTGCTGGCCGAGGCCGAGCGCGATGCACAGAAGCTGCGAGGCGAGGGCGATGCCGAGGCGACCCGTATCTACGGCGAAGCGGCCAACCGCGATCCGGGCTTCTACGCCTTCCAGCGCAGCCTGGAGTCGTACCGCAAGGCGTTCGAGAAGGGCGACAGCGTGATCGTGCTCGAGCGCAACGACCCGTTCCTGCAGTACCTGCGCAGCGACCGCTGAGCACGACGATGTCGCAGCTGTGGGCGGCGCTGTGCCTGGTGGCGGTGATCGAGGGCCTGATCCTCTTCGTCGCCCCGGGCCTGTGGAAGCGCACCGCAGCCCAAATGCTGGCGATGTCGTCCGGTGCGCTGCGCCGCGTGGGCGGGGTGATCCTGCTGTTGGGCGTGACCGCCCTGGTGCTGGTGCGCGGCGCAGGCTGAAACGCGCCCGTGCGCGGGGGCTGAACCTCCGGCCGCCCCTGGGGTGGCCCCGCACGACGAAAACCCGGAGAATGCACAAAAGCCGGCTGGCCGCCCCTGCAAGGGCGCGCTTGCCGGCTTTTTCCGTGTCCGGGTCCGGCGCGGCGGACGTGCCCCGATGGCGCGCTCCGCAGCGGCGCGTCGCGCCAGGTGCGGACCCACTCTGCGGCCCCGATGGCCGCACGCAACAGGAGTCATCAAGATGGGTCAGTCAGTCGTAGTGCTCGGCGCGCAATGGGGCGACGAAGGCAAGGGCAAGATCGTCGACCTGCTCACGCAGGACATCGGCGCTGTGGTGCGTTTCCAGGGCGGCCATAACGCCGGCCATACGCTGGTCATCGGCGGCAAGAAGACCGTTCTCCACCTCATTCCCTCGGGCATCCTGCGCGACGATGCGCTTTGCCTGATCGGCAACGGCGTGGTGCTCAGCCCCGCGGCGTTGATCAAGGAGATCGGCGAGCTCGAGGCCGCCGGCATCGAGGTGCGCTCGCGGCTGAAGATCAGCCCGGCCACGCCGCTGATCATGCCCTACCACATCGCCCTCGATCAGGCCCGTGAGAAGGCCGCCGGCGGCAAGGCCATCGGCACCACCGGACGCGGTATCGGCCCGGCCTACGAGGACAAGGTCGCTCGTCGCGGTATCCGGGTCGCCGACCTGCACTATCCCAAGCAGCTCGAGGACCAGCTGCGCACCGCGCTCGACTACCACAACTTCGTGCTGACCCAGTACCTGGGCGTGGAGGCGGTGGACTTCCAGAAGACCTACGACGAGGCGCTGGCCTTCGGCGAGTACGTCGAGCCGATGAAGTCCGACGTCGCCGGCATCCTGCACGACCTGCGCAAGCAGGGCAGCAAGGTGCTGTTCGAAGGCGCGCAGGGCGCGCTGCTCGACATCGACCACGGCACCTATCCCTACGTCACCAGCTCCAACACCACCGTCGGCGGCGCGCTGGCCGGCACCGGTGTGGGCGCGGATGCGATCGACTACGTGCTGGGCATCGCCAAGGCCTACGCCACGCGCGTGGGCGGCGGCCCATTCCCGACCGAGCTCGACGACGAGATCGGGCAGGGCATTCGCGATCGCGGCCAGGAATACGGCGCCTCGACCGGCCGCCCGCGCCGCTGCGGCTGGATGGACATCGTCGCACTCAAGCGCGCGGTCGCCATCAACGGGATCTCGGGACTGTGCATCACCAAGCTCGACGTGCTCGACGGCATGGAGAAGCTCAAGGTCTGCATCGCCTACGAATATCGCGGCAAGCGCACCGAGTACGCCCCGCTCGACGCCGCCGGCTGGGACGAGTGCACGCCGGTGTACCTCGAGTTCCCGGGTTGGGAAGAGACCACCCACGGCATCACCGAGTGGGACGATCTGCCGCCCGCAGCCCGCGCCTACCTGCGCGCGCTCGAGGAACTGGCCGGCTGCCCGATCAGCATCGTGAGCACCGGCCCCGACCGCGCGCACACGATGGTGCTGCAGGACCCGTTCGCCTGATCGCGGACGTGGCATGACCGACACGGCCCGGCGCGTCCGGGCCGTGTCGTATCCGGGCACCGGCATCGACCGGCCGCGGTCGCCCGGCGGGCAGGCCACGTGCATGCACGACGGGCTTGCGCGCAGCGACGCCGGACGCAACGATGCGTCCGTCACGCCGCCTCCGGCGTGCGATCGCCCGTTGCCCGCCACCGAGACCCCGATGCGCCTGTTCCCCGCCGTCCTCGCCATCGCCGCCGCCCTGTGTGCAGGCTGCCAGGCCGACGCGAAAGATCCGCCGCTGCCGTCGTTCGGCATCGACCTGTCGCATCCCGACAATCCCTATCTGGTCACGCCGGTCGAAGGCCATGTCGTGCTGCTCGACGGACGCCAGGTCGCGCTGCCCTACGGCAGCAGTTCGGGCACGTGGGGCCAGTCGGGAAAAGGCGCCGGCGAGGACCGCGGCATTCCGGTGGGCGCGCAGATCGTCTACTACGCCCGGTACGACGACACCTTCTACCGCCTGGACGCGGCCTTCCCGCGCGCGTTGATGGAAACGTTGGCTTACCGGGCCTATCCCAACAACGAGTCCGATTCCAGCGAGCAGCCGCTCCAGCCCTATATCGACGTGCGCCAGGTGCCGGACTACGCGCGGCAGTTCAATCGCTTCGGCATGAGTTACTACCCAATGCGCGGACTGGTGTTCGGCTTCGCGCCCGAGGGCCTGGTCGCAGTCTGGGTGCGCTACGGCGCCCAGCAGGTTCAGGTCGGTACGTTCCGGGCCCAGCCGGTCGAGGACGATGCGCGCTACGCGGACGCGTTGTTTTCGACCATCTCGGTGACGCGCGCGCAGATGCGGGCCCAGGTGATGCCTGACGCCTCGGCCCGTCCGTGGCTGGACTACCAGCAGCGCTACGACTGGGCCCCGGTGTTCGAGCCGCCCGGTTCCGACGCCGAGCTCTATCAGGTCATCACCGAGTACTTCAACGGCGAGCGCGAGATCATGCTGCGTCCCTGGGTGGGGCAGGGGATCGCCCAGTCGCGCGCGGTGCCCCGGGAGATGACCCTGTACTGGCGCTCGCCCAGCGGCAATACGCTCGAGACCGCAGTGCGATTCGACTGGGCCGCGTTGAACCGGCTGTTCGCCGCCCAGCCCGGCGCCCATGCGTTGCGTTTCGTCGATGACGGCCACGGCGGCCTGGACGTCAGACTGGGCGATGTCGCCGTGCCGACGCTGCACCTGGATTCGGCGCGCAGCGGGTTCACGTTCAAGCCCTGAGCGGGCCCGTCGCGGCAGGCGGACGACAGGCGCACGCGCCGATTGTCCGCAGCCGCGCGGCTTGCCATGATGCGGGCGAGGGTTCATCGGTTTGCCGGATGCAGGCCACGCATTTCACTTTTGCAGGGCTGGTTCGTCCAGGCATCCATGGAGTCCGTCCGTCACCCGATTGACCGCTTACCCGAGCCCGACGCGCCCGCCGTGCCGGCGCCGGCGGGCCGGCCTGCGCCCGGCACGCTCGACGCCGCCGAACTCGTGCGCAACCTCAACACGACCCTGGTCCGCTCGCTGCAGCACCGACTGGGGTCCTATGAGGACGCGCGCGAGGTCGCGCAGGAGGCCTATGCCCGGCTGCTGCATCTGGGCAATGCCCAGGTGGTCAGTTTCCAGCGCGCGCTGCTGTTCAAGATCGCGCAGAACCTGGCCACCGACCTGTTGCGGCGACGCGCCTACACCGAGCTTCCCGAGCCGGACGGGCTGGAGCTGTGGCCCGACCCGGGCACCGATCCCGAGCGTTCCGCGCGTGCCCGGCGGGTGGTGGAGCGACTGCCCGACGTGCTCGCCGAGCTGCCGGAGAAGTGCGCAGAGGCCTTTCGCCTGGTGCGGATGGAGCAATGCAGTTTCAAGGAAGCGGGGGAGCGTCTGAATCTGACCGACCGGATGGTGCGGATCCATGTCGCGCGCGCACTGGCGCTGTGCCAGCTGCGCTTCGACGAACTCAGGGACGATGCGGAAGGTGACGACCATGCATGAGCCCACTGCCGCGCGCCGTGCCCAGGCGCTCGAAGAGGCCGCGACCTGGCTCATCCGGCTGGGCGAGCACGACCTGAGCGACGCCGACGTCGATGCCTGGAATGCCTGGATGGAGGCCTCGCCCCTGCATGCGCAGGCTTTTGCCGACATCGACCTGCTGTGGGAGGCCGCCGCGGACGTCGATCCCGGCCGCGTCCAGGCCGTGCGCGAGGCGCAGGCGCCCCGCGTCGCCCCGGTTGCGGGCGATGACGCGGCGCGCGCCGCGATCACTCCGGCGGTCACCGAGGCCACGTTCCGGCCACGATCGTCGGTGCGCACGGCGCACGCGGCTCGCCGTGGTCGCCGCACCGGCGCCTGGGCGGCGCTGGCCGCCAGCGTCGCCGCGGTCGCCGTGGCCGTGGGCCTGTGGCGCGCCGATGCGCCCAACGTCGGGCCCGAAATGCACCTCGTTGCCGCCGTCGGCACACCGCGACAGACAACGCTTGCCGATGGCTCGCGCATCGATCTCGATGCCGGCAGCGAGATTGTCGTGCAGTACAGCAGCCAGCGGCGGCAGGTGGAGCTGGTCCGCGGGCAGGCCTATTTTTCAGTCGCCAAGGATCCGGCGCGGCCGTTCGAGGTCCGCGCCGGAGGTGCGATGGCGCAGGCACTGGGCACGC
Organism: Xanthomonas citri pv. mangiferaeindicae; assembly: GCA_002240395.1. Taxonomy (NCBI): domain Bacteria; kingdom Pseudomonadati; phylum Pseudomonadota; class Gammaproteobacteria; order Lysobacterales; family Lysobacteraceae; genus Xanthomonas; species Xanthomonas citri. The sequence goes on along the minus strand of CP016836.1, from coordinate 53,030 downwards.
GATTCGTGGTCGCGCGTCGGGCCGAAGGCGAGCGCGTCTCGGTCACCGAGGGCCGCGTGCAGGTGACCGACCTCCGCGTCGACGGCGGTGCGGCGCACCAGGTGGTGCAGTTGACGGCCAACCAGAGCACGACCCTGGTCGAGGACGGGCCGCTGCTGGCGCCGGTGGCGCACGAGCCCGCGTCGACCCTGTCCTGGCTCGATGGCAATGTGACCTATCGGCGTGAATCGTTGCGCAACGTGGTCGCCGATCTCAATCGCTATTCCTCGCGCCCGATCGTCCTGCAGGACGAGGCCATGGCGCGGATGCAGGTGACCGGGCGCTGGCAGACAGGCGACCTGGATGCCTGGCTCGACAGCGTCGCCCGCGCGCTGTCGCTGCGGGTCGTACGCGATGGCGAGCGGATCGTGCTGACCCGCTCGGGGCCCGCGCCGCGCGTGTCCGATCAAAGCGGCGCGGATGCGCCGACCGCACGGGGGCTGCAATGACCGGGAGACGCTTGAGAGCTTGAGCGCATACCGTCGCCGGGCGGCATCCTGCGTTCCCCGCGCTCTGCGGTCGGGGGCGGGCGCGCGATGGCTGTTGTCGGCGTTGGCCGCGGTCTCGTTGTGGTCTGGCCCGGTGCGCGCCGTCGAACCGCCGGCCGCGCGGACCGTCTTCGACCTGCCGCCGCAGGCGCTCGAAGATGCGTTGATCCAGTTCTCCGAGCAGTCGGGCCGGCAGTTCGTGGCGATCGGCGATCTGCGCGCCGCCCCCAGAACGCCCCGAGTGCAGGGCGCGATGGACGATCGTGACGCATTGCGGCGCTTGCTCGCCGGCAGCGGTTTCGATTTCCGGGTCAGCGAGGACGGCGTCGTCGCCATCGCCCCGGCGATCGCCGCGCCGCCGCGCACGCCCGCAACGCCGCAGCAGTCGGCCGCGCCGCAGAGTCGCACACCGGTCGACATGGGCAAGGTGCAGGTGACCGCCCGGCGTCGGACCGAGCGCAGCCTGGATGTCCCGTTGGCGGTGACCGCGCTGCGTGGCGCACAGCTTGAGGCCGCTGGCGTGATGAATGCCGCCCACGCGATCGATTCGGTGCCCGGTGCATCGACGGTCGATGTCGGCGGCGGTTTCACCCAGGTGCAGATCCGCGGCGTGTCGAGTTCGCTGGGCGGCAACGACAATGGCTACTACCTCGACGAGATCCCGTTCACCGGCGTCACCGTGCCCTGGCACCCGGATGCGCGTGCGTTCGACCTGGACCGCGTCGAGGTGCTGCGCGGCCCGCAGGGCACGCTGTTTGGCGAAGGCTCGATGGGCGGCACCGTCCGCATTCTGACCAACGCGCCGGCCTTCGACCGCGTCGCGCTGCGCGCCACCGCCGGCCTGTCGACGGTGCGCGACGGCGGCAACGGCCGAAGCGCCAAGCTGATGGCCAACCTGCCGCTGGTGGCCGAGCGCCTGGCGTTGCGTGCGGTGGCCACCGACGAATCGCTGCCCGGCTGGGTCGACGACAGCCGTGACGGCCGCCGCGACATCAACAGCCAGCACGTGCGCACCGGCCGCTTGCGCCTGTCCGCACTGCCCACCGAGCGCTGGCGACTCGACGTGGCGCACTGGACCTTCGATTCGGACGCGCCGGGTGGCGGCTACGCGGCCGACGACGCGATGCAGACCTCGTACTTCTACAGCCGCGATGTGCGCTGGACCACGTCCAACCTGGTCAGCACCTATGAGGCCGACGCCTCGACCCTGGTCTACACGCATGCGCAGGCCGACCTCGAACAGCAGCAGGCCGGCGAGATCCTGCCGGGCACTGCCTATACCAGCGCGATCGACATCGCGCTGCAGACCAACGAACTGCGCTGGAGCTCGCGCGGACGCGGCGCGCTGTCATGGACGCTCGGTGCCTACCGGCGGCACGCAGCCCGCGCCGATGTCGCGGCGATCGGCGCCGTCGCACCCAGCCGCGCCCGGCAGACCAACGACGGCGCGGCGTACTTCGGCGAGGCGACGTTGCAACTGCCCAAACCCGAATGGAGCGTCAATCTGGGGCTGCGCTACTTCGAGGACCGTGTGCGCGGCGCGTCGTTGACCGCCGATGCCCAGACCGGGCTCGACGAGACCTTCCACAGTTGGAATCCGCGTCTGGGCGTGTCGTGGAAGCCGGCACCGGATGCCACCGTCTACGCGAGCCTCGCCAAGGGCTTCCGCTCCGGCCAGTTGCAGCCGGTGACCTCGGTGCTGCTGGCGCAGGCGGCCGGTATCGCACTACCCACCAGGATCGACGCCGACCGCATCCTGACCAGCGAAGTCGGGGCGAAGCTGCTGCTGCATGATCGGCGGGTGCTGCTCGAGACCGCGGTCTTCGACAGCCGTTGGCGCGACGTGCCCGTCCGCGTGCCCGTGACCGACGTGTTCAACGGCCTGGTCAATTCGGAGGGCGCGCGGATCCGCGGCGCTGAACTCGGGCTCACCGTACAGTCGCGCACCGACACCCGTTTCGAGTTCGAAGCGGCGTGGATCGATGCCGCCTATAGCGCGCGCGTCGAGGGCACGACCATCGCGCCGGGCACCCCGGTCTACAACATTCCACGGCTGACCGCTGGGGCCTCGGCCGAGCATCGCCATGCCGTGCGCGAGGGCCTGCAACTCGTCACCCGCGCCGGGCTGCGCTATCACAGCGCACGCCAGGTCTCGCTGACCCAGGGCTCGCCGGGCGACGCGATTCTGTGGGCGGGCGCGCGCGTGGGGCTGGAATCGGACGCCGGCTGGAGTCTGACCCTGTACGGCGACAACCTGAGCAACGAATCGGGCGCCGACGATGCCCGCAACATCCGTGGCATGGCCACGCGACTTCGGCCGCTGACAGTGGGCCTGGAGTTCGAGACGCGCTACTGACCCGTGCGCATGACAGGCGCATTTCACTTTTTCTTCATTCGCTCGTCACGGCTTTTGGAAGGCCATGCACGACGCCTGGTCTTCGACGCGCACATCGCGCCCCACCGATCGCCAGGAGAGAGCCGTGACCCGTACCGCCCGCGCTTCGCATCGCCCATCCGTCCCCGTCCGCCAGGTGCTGTGCGTAGGCATTGCCACGGCCCTGCTGTTCGCCGCCAATGCGCAGGCCGACGACGCCCTCGCCACCGATGCTCAGACCGCCGACACCGCTCGGGCCACCTCGCACGATGACGCGGTCAAGGAACTGGGCAGCGTCACCGTGACCGCGCGCAAGCGCAGCGAGCGTCAGATCGACGTGCCGATCGCGATGTCGGCCATCACCGGCGAGCAGATCGATGCCTTCGGCATCAACAACGTCTCGGAGATCATCACGATGACGCCGGGTGCCGCCTCGGTCGACAACGGCGGCGGCTTCACCCAGGTGCAGATCCGCGGCGTGTCCAGCTCGCTAGGCGGCAACGACAACGGCTACTACCTCGACGAGATCCCGTTCACCGGCGTCAGCGTGCCGTGGTATCCGGAAGCGCGCTCCTGGGACATCGACCGCGTCGAGATCCTCAAGGGGCCGCAGGGCACGCTGTTCGGCGAAGGCTCGATGGGCGGCACCGTGCGCATCCTCACCCGCAAGCCCGACTTCAACACCTTCGGCGGCGCTTTCGAGGGATCGGCCTCGACGACCAAGGGCGGCAGCAACGGCTGGGGCGGCAAGGGCGTGGTGAACATCCCGCTGATCGACGATCGCCTGGCCGCGCGCGTGGCGGTCACCGACGAAAAGCTCTCGGGCTGGACCGACGACAACACCACCGGCGACCAGGACATCAACGAGCAGCGCGTCAAGACCGGACGGGTGAAGGTGCGCTTCGCACCGGTCGAACAGTGGACGATGGACCTCGCCTACTGGAAGTACGAGTCGGACGCACCGGGCGGCGGCAACGGCGCGCTCGACGATCTGACGACGAACTCGTTCTACAGCAACACCGACGAATGGCACACCGCCAGCTTCGTGAGCACCTACGATTTCGGCGGCTCGGAACTGTTCTATTCGTTCGCCGACGCCGAACTCGACTATGCCAACGACGGCATGCTCAATCCGACCACCTCCTACGTCAGCAACATCAACCTGCAGGTGCGCACGCAGGAACTGCGCTGGTCGTCCACCGGCGACCGCCGGGTCGACTGGACCGTGGGCTACTACCTGCGCGAGGCCGAGCGCAACGACGCGTCGCAGGTCGGCGGTGCGCCGCCGAGCCAATCCAGCCAGACCAATGACGCCTACGCGGTCTTCGGCGAAGTCACGGTGAAGCTGCCCGATCCGCGCTGGGCACTGACCGGCGGCCTGCGCTACTTCAGCGACGACGTCGACGCGATCTCGGTCTCGACCACGCGCACCTCGACGCTCAACGCGAACTTCGACAGCTGGAATCCGCGCGTGTCGGTGTCGTTCAAGCCCGAGCGCGATACCACGCTGTACGCCAGTGCGGCCCGCGGTTTCCGCTCCGGCCAGCTGCAGCCGATCTCCTCGATCCTGCTCGCCGAGCAGAACGGCATCGTGTTGCCGTCGACCATCGATCCCGACTCGATCACCACCTACGAGCTCGGCGCCAAGTCGCTGTTCCTCGACGGCAGCCTGCTGGTGGAGGGCGCGCTGTTCTACAGCGACTGGAAGGATGTGGCGGTGCGCGTGCCGATCACCTCGACCATCAACGGCCTGACCAACTCCAAGGGCACCGAGAACAAGGGCGTCGAGTTCAACCTGGTCTACACGCCGACCGCATCGCTGATGCTGCAGCTCGGTGGCGCGATCATCGACGCCACCTACGTCGCCGATGTGCCCGGCACGCCGCTCAACAAGGGCACCGACGTCTACAACGTGCCGCGCAACAGCCTGTCGGCCTCGGCCGCCTACAGCTGGGACATCCGCAGCGACCTGCGCGGTGTCGCGCGCACCGGTTTGGTCCACGACTCGGCGCGTGAGACCGCGCTGACCGCCGGGTCGCCGGGCGATGCGATCACGATGCTCGATGCGCGCGTCGGTCTGGAGTCCGATGCCGGCTGGTCGGCCTTCCTCTACGGCGAGAACCTCACCGACGAGGATGGCGCGCTTAATGCCCGTACGACCCTGGGCGTGGCCAATCGCCTGCGGCCGCGGACCTTCGGCGTGCTGGTGCGCTACAGCTTCTGACCCGCCCCGACCGGCGCCTGCAACGGGCGCCGGTCTTCCGACAGGACGATCTCATGCCTTTCTCGCAACGGATTCACCCCGGTGCCCGGTTGCTGGCGCTCTCGGCGCTCGCGGCCCTCGCACCGGCGATGGCGCAGACCGCCGACCCGCAATGGCTGGAACCGCCGCACGACGCCCGCGCGCTGGAGTGGGCGCGGGGCAAGACCGCGGCCTCCGAAGCCGCGATCCGCGCGATGCCCGCCTATGCCCAGGTCAAGGCCGAACTGGCGGGTGCGCTCGCCACCGGCGCCGCTGAACCGGACATCACCTTGATGGGCCCGCGGGCGCTGCGCTTCTTCCGCGACGCCGCGCATCCCTATGGCCTGCTGCAGCTTGCCGACCGCGACGCAGACGGCCTGCCCGGGTCGTGGCGCACCGTGCTCGATGTCGGGCAACTGCGTCAGGCCGAAGGCACGCCATTCGAGTTGCAGGCCTACGATCTGTCCAGCGCCTGCCTCGCGCCGACGTTTGCGCGCTGTCTGCTGCGGTTGTCGCCGGCGGGCGGCGACGAGGTCGAGATCCGCGAATTCGATCTGGACGCCGCGCGCTTCGTCGACGAGGGCTTCCGCACACCGAAGGCGCGCGCCTTCGCCGAATGGATGGGTCCCGACCAGGTGCTCGTCGAACACACCGCCGATGGTGCGCCGAAAACGATGGCCGGCTGGCCGGCGTCGGTGCGCCTGTGGCAGCGCGGCGAACCCCTGGCGCGTGCGCGTGAGGTCTATGCCGCGCAGCCAACCGACGCGATCGTGCAGTTGTTCGCGGTCGGCGAGGGGGCGCAGCGCCGCGGCGTGATCGTGCGCGCAATCGATTACTCGACGTTCGAAGTCTTCGGCGTCGGCCAGGATGGCGCCGTCGAGCAGGCACCGCTGCCGCGCTCGCTCAAGCCGATGGCCGTGCAGGCGCTGGTCGGTGGGCAGGTGGTGGTCCAGCTCGGCGTCGATGCCACGGTCGAAGGCACGGCATATCCGGCCGAGACGTTGCTGGCCTGGAACAGCGACCCGGCCACGACCGGTGCGCGTGTCACCCGCATCTACACACCCGCCGACGGCGATTACCTGGGCGGCCGCAGCGACATCGCCAGCGCACAGGGCAAGCTGGCGTTCGTGGTCAACCAACTGCTGGTGCCGCGCGTGCTGCTGGCGACGCCGGTCGAGGCGGGCTGGCGCGTGGACGAAGCGATCGCCGGCGGCCCCGGCGATACGCTGTCGGTGCGTGGCGGCGGCAGTTCGGCCGACGACCTGATCGTGACCCGCGAAGGGTTCGTCGCACCGCGCCGGCAGTCGCTGTACCGGCCCGGACAACCGCTGCGCCTGCTGGCCGAGGACCGCAGCCTGTTCGACGGCGCCGGCTACATCACCGAGATCCGCACCGCGACCTCGCGTGATGGCACCACGGTCGACTACTGGCTGCTGCGGCCGAAGGCACTGGCGCCCGGTCCGCAGCCGTTGTTCATGACCGGCTATGGCGCGTTCGGCATCTCCTACCGCCCCGGTTACTTCGATCACACGGTCGGCGGCCCGGCCTTCAAGCTGTGGCTCGACCGCGGCGGCTCGCTGGCGATTCCGGCGGTGCGCGGCGGCGGCGAGCGTGGTGAGGCCTGGCACCAGGCGGCGATCCGCACCCAGCGTCAGCGCTCCTACGACGACTTCATCGCCGTGGCCGAGCAACTGGTGTCGAGCGGCTACACGGTCCCGGCGAAGATCGGCGTGTTCGGCATGTCGAACGGTGGCCTGCTGTCGGCGACGCTGGGCACTCAGCGCCCCGACCTGTTCGGCGCGGTGGTCAGCGATGTGCCGCTGACCGACCTGATCCGGATGCGGCACATGGGCATGGGCGCGGCCTGGATCAACGAGTACGGCGATCCCGACAAGCCCGACGAGGCGGCCGCGATGCGCGCGTACTCGCCGATGCAGAACGTGCGTGCGGGCGTGACCTATCCGCCGTTCCTGGTGACGATCTCGACCGAGGACAACCGCGTCGGACCGGGCCATGCCCGCAAGCTGGCGGCGCGGCTCGATGACGTCGGCGCACCGGTGTACTTCCTCGAGGACGAGGAGGGCGGGCACGGCGTCAGCGACGCATTCCGCAACCCCGAACTCATGGCCTTGCGCATGACGTTCCTGATCGACACCTTGCTGCCCGCGACGAACGCCACGCCCTGACGGCGCGCGGTACGAGCGCCGCACGACCACGCCAGGGATCGCCTGGCGTGGATTTTTTGCACGTGGCGTCGGCGAGGGCGTCGGTCTGCGGGCCCTCCAGCGCGTGACGCCGGGCGCGGACTGCCTGAATGGCCCCGCCGACGGCCCGTCCTTTGCGACAGTGATGCACAACACGCTTTGCCTCCCCCGCCTGCGGGGGGAGGCCGGCGCGCATTGCGCGTCGGGTAGGGGAGGGGCCTTCTCCGGAATACGCCCCCACCCAACCCTCCCCCGCAGGCGGGGGAGGGCAGGACGCGTCGGGCGTTTCGGTTGCTGATGTGACCCGGACGCGTGTGCGTGGGAGCGCTTCCGTCACGTATAGAAGACGCGATCACGCTGCGCGCCTCACGTAGCATGGTCGGGCTCGGGTGCATGATCGCGCCCGCGACCCACCGCATGACCCGACGGCTCGAGGGAGCGCCGATGTACCTGCAGACCGTGTTCGGCGATGCGCGCCATCCCAATCCCTGCCGCGGCTGCGGGGCCGACGACCCGCTCGGCTTCGATATCCGCATGGCGTTCCAGCCGATCGTCGACGCACGCGACCGCTCGATCTTCGGCTACGAGGCGCTGGTGCGGTCGATGGACGGCGGCGGCGCTGCGGCGGTGATTGCGCAAGTGCGCCCCGAACAGCTCTACCGCTTCGACCAGACCTGCCGGGTCAAGGCCATCGAGACCGCGGCGCGGCTGGGCCTGCGCGAGCGCCTGTCGATCAACTTCTTTCCCAATGCGGTCTACGAGCCGGCGACCTGCATCCGCCTGACGCTCGCCGCCGCGCAGACCTTCGGCTTCCCGACCGACAAGCTGATCTTCGAGACCGCGGAATCGGAACAGGTGCGCGACCATGGCCACCTGACCCGGATCTTCCGCGACTATCACAGCCGCGGCTTTTTGACCGCGATCGACGATTTCGGCGCCGGCTATGCCGGCCTGGGCTTGTTGGCGGATTTCCAGCCCGACCTGCTCAAGCTCGACATGGCGCTGGTGCGCAACGTCGATGCCGACCCCAACCGCGCCGCGATCATCGGCGGCGTGGTGCAGATTGCGCAATCGCTGGGGTGCACTGTGCTCGCCGAAGGCGTCGAGCGCGACGCCGAGTACCGCACACTGCGGGCCTTGGGCGTGCCGTTGTTCCAGGGCTATCTGTTCGGCAAGCCGGCGCTGGAGGCGCTGGTGCCGGTGCCGGATGCCCTCTGGGCCCATCTCGAGGCCTGAGGCGCGACCAGGCTCGGTCGGCGAGGGCAGGGACCATCGCATCGCGGGCGTTTCACCGGCCCTTGCCGCCGCATCGGGGAGGATGCCCGGTGCCGCGCGTGGCCCGCGCGCGACGCGTCCCGCCCTCACCGAGACCTTCCATGGACACACGCCCTGTCGTCGTGGCGCCATTGCACAGGCCGCTGCACCCCTTGCACATGCTGCTGGTCACCAGCGCATTCCCGCTGTTTCTCGGCGCCCTGATCGCCGATATCGCCTACGCGCGCAGCTACGAGATCCAGTGGACCAACTTCGCCTCCTGGCTGCTGGTCGGCGCGATGCTGTTCGCCGTCGTCGGCCTGGTCTGGGCGCTGGTCTCGCTGGCCACGCCGACCGCGCGCACGCGCACCCGGTTCCTCTATGCCGGCCTGCTGGCGCTGACCTGCGTGCTGGGCTTTCTCAATTCGCTGATCCACGCGATGGATGCGTGGCAGAAGATGCCGCAGGCGCTGGTGTGGTCGACGCTGTGCGTGCTGTCGATCGCCGCGACGCTTTGGTTCGCGCTGGGCGGCACGCTGCGCCGCCGGGAGGTGGTGGCATGAACATCCGGCATTCCCGATCGAAGATCGCATTGCGTGTGCTGGTGCCCGCGCTGGCGTTTGCGCTGGCGGCCTGCAATGGCACGCCCGAGGAGACCTATGTCGGCCCGTCGCCCGACCTGCCCAAGCCGCAGCGCGGTCTGTTCCCGACGTTGAAGGTCTCGCTGCCGGCGCAGTGGGGCGACGAGCGTCCGCAGGTGCCCGAGGGCTACGAGATCACGCCGATCGCCGACAACCTGCAGATTCCGCGGCAGATGCTGGTGCTGCCCAACGGCGACATCCTGGTCGCCGAAGGCCGCGGCGGCCGCGCGCCCAAGCTCACGCCCAAGGACATCATCGCCGGCGTCATCAAGGGCCGCGGCAATACCCAGGTCGAGAGCGGCAACCGCATCACCTTGCTGCGCGACGGCGATGGCGATGGCGCTTACGAGAGCCGCTCGATCTTCGCTGAAGGCCTGGATGCGCCGTACGGCCTGGCTTTCGGCAACGACTCGATCTACGTCGCGACGCAGGATGCGCTGCTGCGCTTCGACTACACCCCAGGCGCGGTCAACGCCGCCGGCCCGCCGCAGGAGATCACCCGGTTGCCGGCGGCGATCAATCACCACTGGACCAAGTCGCTGGCGATCAGCCATGACGGACGCTATCTGTTCGTGGGCATCGGCTCGGACAGCAACATCACCGAGCGGGGTCTTGCGGTGGAAGAGAACCGCGCGATGATCTGGCAGGTCGATGCACAGACCGGCTTCCATCGTGTCTTCGCCACCGGCCTGCGCAATCCCACTGCGCTGGCGATGCAGCCGGGCATGGATCAGCTGTGGGCGGTGGTCAACGAGCGCGACGAGATCGGCGACGAACTCGTGCCCGATTATCTGACCAGCGTGCGCCCCGGCGGCTTCTACGGCTGGCCCTACAGCTACTGGGGCCAGCACGTGGACGAGCGGGTGCGGCCGCAGAAGCCGGACAAGGTCGCCAGCGCGATCGTGCCGGACTTCGCGCTCGGCTCGCATGTCGCCGCGCTCGGCCTGGCGTTCTCGTCGCCCGCGATGGGCGCGCAATTCGCCAACGGTGTGTTCGTCGGCCAGCACGGCAGTTGGAACCGTGATCCGCCGGTCGGTTACAAGGTTTCGTTCGTGCCGTTCCGCGACGGTCGTCCGTCCGGCGAGGCGATCGACTTCGCCACCGGCTTCCTTGGCCAGGACGGCAAGGCCCGCGGCCGCCCGGTGGGCGTGGCGGTGGACCCGCGCGGCGCGCTGCTGGTCGCCGATGATCTGGCCAACACCATCTGGCGGATCGTGCCGACCGGGGCAGCGGCGGGTGCCACGGCCCCGGCCGCAATCTCCGCGCCCGCGGAGCCCCCATCTGCCGACGCGCCTGCGCCGGCATCGCCGTCGCCCGCAGGCTGACGAGCGTCGACACGACGAACGGACGGGCCCTGCGGGCCCGTCCTGCCGATTGTCTTGATTGCGCCGTGGCGGCTCAGCCCGCGTCGCGCGGGAGCCTGGCGACCACCTTGATCTCGAAATCGAAGCCGGCCAGCCAGGTCACGCCGACGACGGTCGCAGTCGGGAACGGCGCCTGTCCCCAGTACTCGGGCACGATCGCCCACGCCTGCTCGAAGCGGGTCGCCGGATCGACGACGAAGAACGTCACATCGATCACGTCGTCGAACGTGCAGCCGGCGGCATCGAGCACCGCATTGAGGTTCTCGAATGCCCGGTGGACCTGGCGTTCGAAGTCCGGCTCGGGCGATCCATCCTCGCGGCTGCCGACCTGGCCGGAGACGAACAGCAAGCCGTCGGCGCGGACCGCCGGCGAGTAGCGGTGGCGCTCGTACAGGGCATGGCGGTGGGTGGGAAACACGACATCGCGTGTGGTCATGGCGGTGCACCTTCAACAAGAACAGGATGGGCACCAGTCTGGTGGCCGTCGGCGGCGGGATAAACGCGCCGCGCTGTCCAGCACTGTTCGTAGAATCCGGACAATCTCATCAATCGGACGTCCGATGGACCGTTTCGACGCGATGCAGGCCTTCGCGCGCGTGGTGGAGACCGGCAGCTTCACCAAGGCCGCGGCCACGCTGCACATGAGCCGCACGACAGTGACGCAGTTGGTCCAGCAGTTGGAGGCGCGGCTGCGGGTGCGGTTGCTCAACCGCACCACGCGCCAGGTCAATGTGACGGCCGATGGCGCCGCCTATTACGACCGCGTGGTGCAGTTGCTGGCCGACATGGACGATGCCGAGACCAGCCTGTCGAGCGCCGCTGCCGCGCCGCGCGGGCGGCTGCGGGTGGACGTGCCCAGCCCGTTCGCACGCCTGGTGCTGGTGCCCGCGCTGCCGCAGTTCCATGCGCGCTACCCGGACATCCAGCTTGACCTGGGCGTCAGCGACCGCCGCATCGACCTGATCGGCGAGCACGTCGACTGCGTGGTGCGCGGCGGCACGATCACCGACCAGTCCCTGATAGCGCGGCACGTCGGCGACCTGCAGCTCGGCGTGTACGCCGCACCCGCGTACCTGCAACGCATGGGCGTGCCGGCGCATCCGCGCGAACTCGAGGACAGTGCGCACCGCATTGTCGGTTTCCTGTGGGCGCGCACTGGCAAGCCGCTGCGGATTGCGATGCGCCGCGGCGACGACCACCTGCAGGTGCAGGGGCGCTACGTGGTCGCGCTGGACGACGGCAACGCCTACCTCGCCGCCGGGCTCGCCGGCCTCGGCGTGCTGTGGCTGCCCGACTACATGGCCAAGGCACCGGCGGCGAGCGGCGCCCTGGTGCGCCTGTTCGAGGGCTGGCAACTCGACCCGATGCCAATGCACATTGCATTTCCGCCCAACCGCCACGTCAGCGCGAAGGTCCGGGTATTCATCGACTGGGTCATCGAATTGATGGCCGAACACGCCCCCTGGCCCGGCAACCACCCGCCTGACGCCGACCACTCGCAACATCACGCCTTCCCCGCTTGCGGGGGAGGGCTGGGGAGGGGGCTCCCGCCGCACGCAGCATCACTCCCTCTCCCACTTGGGGGGAGGGCCGGGGTTGGGGGCACCGCACGCTGCACACCCAACGCCGCCCGCCGACCCGCGGATTCGCGCCTCCTTGACGATTCGCTGGCGATCCTGCGGTGCCCCGCCATGGAGACCTGCATGACGATGAGCGCCTGCGGCCTTGGCCGCATCCCGATCGCAGCGCGGGCCGATCGCCTCGCGCTGGCCGCGCCTGCTGCCTGCGGCACACGCCGCACGGAGCGCTGACCGATGGCACGGCTCCGACACACCGACTGGCCGGACCGGCTGTGGATCGTGCGGCATGGGCAAAGCGCCGGCAATGTCGCACGCGACGAGGCCGAGCTCGCACAGACTCACCTGATCGATATCGAAACCCGCGATGCCGACACCCCGCTTTCGGACCTCGGACATCGCCAGTCCAAAGCGCTGGCCGCATGGTTTGCCGATCTGCCGGCCGACGAACGCCCCAACGTGCTGCTGACCTCGCCATTCGTCCGCGCCCAGCAGACCATCCATGCGGTTGCCGATGCCCTGCGCATCGATCGCGCCGACATCGTCGTTGACGAGCGCCTGCGCGAAAAGGAGTTCGGCATCCTCGACCGCTACACCGTGGCCGGGATCCAGGCCACGTTCCCGGAACTGGCCGCGCAGCGCGCGCAGGTCGGCAAGTTCTACTTCCGTCCGCCGGGCGGTGAGAGCTGGTGCGACGTGCTGCTGCGTCTGCGCAGCGTGACCGAGGTACTGCGCCGCGACCATGTCGGCGAGCGCGTGCTGATCGTCGCCCATCAGGTCATCGTCAACTGCTTCCGCTACCTGCTCGAGTGCATGGACGAACAGCAGATTCTCGACATCGACCGCAAGGCCGACGTGCCCAACTGCTCGATCACCGAATACGCACTCGACCGCAACTGGCGTGATGCGCGCTTCGAACTGCAGGTCGCGAACTTCGCGCTGCCGGTCGCGGCGGGCGGGGCACCGGTCACCGACGCCGCCGACGCCCCGGCCGGACCGAAATGACCTCCTCCATGCCGCGTCGCCCCAGTGTTCGCCGGTTGACCGCGCCGCTGCTGCGCGCCTGGCCATTGCCCGATCCATCGGGCGGGCAGAGCAAGGAGGACCGCGGCCGTGTGCTGGTGATCGGCGGCAGCGTGCAGATCCCGGGGGCTGTGCTGCTGGCCGGCCTGGCCGCACTGCGTGCCGGCGCCGGCAAGCTGCAGGTCGCCACCGTCGCCGAGGCCGCGCTGCCGCTGGCGATCGCGATGCCCGAGGCCAAGGTCATGGGCGTGCCGGGCACGCGTCAAGGCGCCATCCGCGACCTCGGCCGCGAGGCCACCGCTGCGGCCCGCAGCGCAGACGCGGTGCTGGTCGGCCCCGGCATGGATTGCACCGTGGCCACGCGACGCAACGTCGCTGCGGTGCTCAATGCGGCGGCCTGCCCGGTCGTCCTCGACGCCGGCGCCTTGCAGACCGATGTCGTGCGCACGTTGCAGCGCCGGACAGGTCAGGGCGCGACCATCATGACGCCGCACATCGGCGAAATGGCCGGCTTGCTGGGCATCGACGCCGATGCGATTTCCGCCGACGCGCAGGCCATCGCCCGCGACCATGCGCGCGACTGGGGCGTGGTACTCGTGCTCAAGGGCCCGACCACGACCATCGCCGCGCCCGATGGGCGCATGTGGCTCAATACCGCCGGCAGTGCGGGCCTGGGCACATCGGGCTCGGGCGATGTGCTCGCCGGCCTCATCGCCGGTCTTGTCGCCCGCGGCGCGGCGCCCGAGCAGGCCGCCGCCTGGGGCGTGTACCTGCACGCACGCGCAGGCGCCCGGCTCTCGCGTCGGCAGGGTATTGTGGGCTTCCTCGCCCGCGAAATCGGCGACGAAATTCCCGCGCTGATGCAGCGGCTGTAACCAGGCAGAACAAAGGGCGCAGTCATCGCTATCGCGCGATGCCGCCCGACAACGATCCCGGCCACTTGTCGCCACCGTTTCGGCAGCGCAACTCAGCACAGCCGACGGGCCGGAATCAGCATCGGACCGATGGGCCTGGCCAGGGGCCGACTGCAGTCTGGGCACGTCGGGCGGCAGGTCAGGGCACCGCAACACCGCACACGTCGCATGCAGGCGATGCGCGGAATGGGATGCGCGCTGCTTCACCGCCGCGACGCGACGACACGTAGCCCATCCAGCCCAGGAGCACGCCAATGCCGATTATCGACACCGGAAAGAAGGCCACCACCGCCAGCAACAGCGCGATCAGCGCGCTGCACAGCGAGAAACAGAAAGGCATCGCGAAGTGGAAGTCGTACCTCGACCCGAGGAACACCAATCCGGACCTGTATGTCCTGGCCGGCGCGGTGGTCGTGCACCTGGATCGGTTCGACCCGAAGACCTACAACGGCCCGGGCACGGTCTACGAGGACAAGAGCGGCCACTACTACGGCGAAATCGTGCCGCCGAGCGACCAGAGCGGTGACGACATCCCCCCGCAGCCCAACCGCGGCATGCCGCCGTCCTCGGACGACGAAAACGACTGACGCACTCGCTCCACGCAAGCGGAGGAGAGCCGCGGAAGGGGCAAGCCACGCCTGCACTCGCCTCACCCCCGCATCGCATGCTCCGCTCCCTCCCCCGCAAGCGGGGGAGGGCCGGGGTGGGGGCGAGCCGCACACGAACTCGCCTCAACACTCACGACCACGCGCTTCGCTTTGCTCCCCTCCCCGCACGCGGGGAGGGCTGGGGTGGGGGAGAGCGCGCCTCAGAACGACCCGTGGATGTCGGTCACCACCACGACCTTCTCGTTGACGAACTCGGTCAATCCCAGGTCGATCAACTCATGGCCATAACCCGAGTTCTTGACCCCGCCGAACGGGATATCCGCCTTCACGCCGGTGGGCTGGTTGATGTAGACCATGCCGGTCTCCAGCCGCGCCGCCACGCGCTTGGCCCGCTCGGTGTCCTGGCTGAAGACCGAACCGCCCAGGCCATACGGCGAATCGTTCGCCAGCTTGACCGCCTCGTCCTCGTCGGCGACGCGGTAGACCTGGCTCACCGGCCCGAAGAACTCGGTGCGGTAGGCCGGATTGTCGGCGGTGATGCCGGTCAGCAGCGTCGGCTGATAGAACGCGCCCTGCGTGGGCACCGGCGCGCCCAGCGTCTCGGCCTTCGCGCCATTGGCAATGGCTTCCTCGACCTGCCGCGCCAGCCCGTCGCGCGCGCCCTGCGACGACAGCGGCGCCAGCGTCGTGGCCGGGTCCATCGGATCGCCAGCCTTCAGCGCAGCCACGCCGGCGCGGTAGTGCTCGAGGAATTGGTCATACACCGGCGCCTCGACGATGATGCGCTTGGACGACACGCACACTTGGCCGGCATTCCAGTGGCGGCCGAACACCGCCCACTTCGCGGCCTGCGCCACGTCCGCGTCCGACAGCACGATGAATGCATCGGCGCCGCCCAGTTCCAGCGTGCTCTTCTTCATGTACTTGCCCGCCAGCGCCGCCACCGCCGAGCCTGCACGCTCGCTGCCGGTCAGTGCCACGCCACGCACGCGCGGGTCGGCGACCACGCGCTCGACGTTGTCGTGCGAGACGAACAGGTTGGTCAGCAGCCCGTCCGGCGCGCCGGCATCGCGGAACAACTGCTCCATCGCCAGCGCCGACTGCGGCACATTGGCCGCATGCTTGAGCACGATCGCATTGCCTGCGGTCGCCTGCGGCGCGGTGATGCGGATCACCTGATAGAACGGGAAATTCCACGGCTCCACCGCGAACAGCACGCCCAGCGGTTCCTTGACCAACTGCACGTCGGTCTCACCGAAGCCCTCGGCGGGCAGATAGCGCGGCCCCATCGCCTTGGCGCCATGCTGGACGTAGTAATCGAGGATCTTCGCGCACAGCTCGACTTCTGCCTCGGCCTCGCCGATCAGCTTGCCCATCTCCAGGGTCAGGATCTGCGCGTACTCGCGAGGCTTGGCGCGTAGCAGCTCGGCGGCGCGGCGCAGCACCTGCGCACGCTGCTCGAACGAGGTCTCGCGCCAGCGCAGGAACGCGGCGTGCGCGCGGCCCACGGCCGCGTCGATCTCAGCCGGCGTGGCCTCCTCGAACGTCTTGACGGTCTCGCCGGTGTAGG
The DNA here is from genome assembly GCA_002240395.1 of Xanthomonas citri pv. mangiferaeindicae. Taxonomy (NCBI): domain Bacteria; kingdom Pseudomonadati; phylum Pseudomonadota; class Gammaproteobacteria; order Lysobacterales; family Lysobacteraceae; genus Xanthomonas; species Xanthomonas citri. The sequence goes on along the minus strand of CP016836.1, from coordinate 36,732 downwards.
GATTGGTGGTCGCAAATGCCATGGGTGTCTCCTTCGCAGGGATGGGCAGCTCGTGGACACAACAGGCAGGGTGAGCTGTCCAAGGAGACCCTGCGTCGGCGGCGTCGCGATGCAAGCGGCTGCGTCCGGTCACCAGCACGTTGGGGCGCGACGGCGGCCCGGCAATGCGACACGATGCCGCGGGCGCAGAACGATGCGTGCCGCTCGCAGGTGTGCTGTGGAGGCGGTTGTTTGCACAAGACGGCCGCCATCGCATGGCGGCTGCGTCCCGGTGCCCTACGATGCCCGCCCGTTCGTCCGCTGCCACGCCATGTCCGCCCGTCGTCCTGACAAGCCGCCCCGCGATGCCCGCTTCGCAAGTGCCTATCCGCCGGAAGCCGCCGTCGCCCGGCTGGCCGCCGGAGTGCGGCGACGCGGCATCCTGCCGCCGCGCGAAGAGGTCATGATCGGGCGGGTCCAAGAGCGGCGGGTCGTGCTCGAGCGCCACGTCCCGCGCACGCGCAACGCCTTCAAGCCAGTGTTCGTCGGCCGCTTCCAACCCGTGGGCGCCGGTAGCGTCCTCGTCGGCCGCTTCGCCATGCACTGGAGCGTGCGCGCATTCCTCACGTTCTGGTTCGGCTTCGCCGTGGTGTGGACGGGCGCTGTGATCGCGCAAGGGATCGCCGGCACACCGCGCGCCTGGCTGCTGCTGCCGGTCGGCATTGTGCTGGGGGTGATCGGCGCCGGCCTCCTTGCGCTCGGTCGGAGCCTGGCGCAAACCGATATCGCCTGGCTCTCGGCCCGCATCGCCGCCGCGCTCGAGTCCCCGCCGGCCGAGTGATTGCACCGCACGCTCGGCGGCACGCGCCTACAATGGCAGGCCCTTCGAGACGGCCTGCGCATGGCGCCCAACGCGACGATCTACCGGCTGGAACTGCAGGTCAGCGACATGGACCGGCATTACTACGCCGAGCACAACCTCACGCTCGCCCAGCATCCGTCCGAGACTCCGAACCGGCTGATGGTGCGGTTGATCGCGTTCGCGCTGTACGCCCACGAGCGGCTGGAGTTCGGCCGCGGCCTGAGCAACGACGAAGAACCCGACCTGTGGCTGCGCGACTACACCGGCGACATCGAGCAGTGGATCGACCTTGGCCAGCCCGACGAAAGCCGCATCCGCAAGGCCTGTGCCCGGGCGCGCAGCGTCGTCGTGGTGAGCTACAGCGGCGGCAGCGCCGAGATCTGGTGGAGCAAGCAGGCCGCCACGCTCGCGCGGCTGAAGAACCTGACCGTCCTCGATCTCGACCCGGCCGACGTTGAGGCCGCTGTCGGCTTGCTGGAGCGCGGCATGCGCCTGACCGCGATGATCCAGGATGGCGAACTGCAGTTGATGAGCGACCGCGCCAGCGTTGCGCTGACGCCGCGGGTGCGGATGGCGCCGACGGGGTAGGGCGCACGCCGGAAGTGTCAGGACGATGCACCGCGTTGCCGCCTGCGGTTGCGGCGCGCCTGTGCCTCGGGCATGGTCCGCGTCACGACGAACGCACATCACAGCGGATATCGAGTGCCCGCCTACCAGCCTCCGTTTCAGTTGACCTGGTTGGGAGCCGACTCGGTTCGAAGATCTGCTGGCCGCGCATGCACTTCTGATGGCCGGCTTGCAGGAGGATGCCGGCAGGCTGCGCGCGGGTGATGTCGGTGTCTACCGTGGCGAGCGGCTCATCCATATGGCGCCTCCGACCAGCCAGTTGCCGCGGTTGATTGGCGACTTGCTGGATTGGCTCGGCATGACTGATGCGCATCCGCTGATTGCGTCGGCTGCCTTCCACTACGAATTCGAGTTCATTCATCCCTTCAGCGATGGCAACGGGCGGATGGGGCGGCTTTGGCAGACCCTGATCCTGAGCCGTTGGCAGCCGATCCTGGCGTATCTGCCAGTCGAAACTGTGATCAAAGCTCGCCAACATGCGTACTACGCCGAATTGGGGGCAGCGGACGCCAAGGGGGATTGCTCGTCCTTCGTCGAATTCATGCTTGATGCGATCGAGACGAGTCTGCAGGAGGCCGTCCAACCGGAAACGCCGGGGAAAACGCCGGGGAAAACGCCGGACCGCATCCTCGGCTTGTTGGCCGACACGCCAACATTGTCGATTCCAGAACTCGCCGCGCGGCTCGGCAAGTCAGAACGTGCCATTGAACGCGCCATTCGCACGCTTCGCGATGCCGGGCGTCTGGCCCGGATCGGTCCCGCCAAGGGCGGGCGCTGGCAGGTCCTGCCATAACGACGATCCGTGGCATCGACAAACGCGTCGGTGGCGATGCCGCGGATGCATCGTCATTGCGCAATGGCCTCGGTCATGCAGACAGACATCACCGCCAAACAGGTCCCGTCCTGCCTACTGCGTCGCGACGCCGCTGGCCCTGCTGCCACTGCGCCGGGTCCAGCCTTGCACCGCCAGCGCAAACGCCAGCAACACCAGCAGCGCGGGCACGAAGCTGCCCGGGCCCAGGCGTTCGAGCAGTAACCCGCCGATCAGGCCGCCGCCGGCGATCGCCGTGTTCCAGGTCGTTACGAGCATCGATTGCGCGACATCCACCGCGTCGCCCGCCGCATGCGCCAGCGCGGTCTGGAACAACGTCGGCACGCCGCCGAAGGCCAGGCCCCAGAGCGCGACGGCGCTATAGACCAACGCCGGTGTGCCAACGACTGCGGCCAGCAACAACGCAGCCAGGCCGAACAGCAACGTCGCCGCTAGTGTGAGCAGGCGCAGGTGGCGGTCGATCCAGACACCGACCACGCCGATTCCGGCCAGCGACGCCACTCCAAACACCAGCAACACGCGATCGGTGCTGGCGCGCATGTCCGCCGAGGCCAGGAACGGCGCGATGTAGGTGTAGAGGATGTTGTGCGCGAGTACGAACGTCAGTACCAGCCACAGCACAGGTGCGATCCCCGGCAACCGCGCCACCTGCGCCAGCGGACGACGTCGACCACTCGGCTGCCCCGGAAAGTCCGGCACCTGCAGCCACACCCAGGCCGCGGCGACCAAGGCCAGCACGCTCATCACGCCGAAGCTGGCGCGCCAGCCGAGCCAGCCGCCGAGGAACGTGCCGGCCGGCACGCCCAGCGCCAGCGCGACCGGCGCGCCAAGCATCGCCACGGCGATCGCGCGCCCGGCCTGCGACGGCGGCACCAGGCGCGCCGCATAGCCGGCCAGCAGCGCCCACAACAGCCCGGCCGAGACCCCGGCCACGCCGCGCGCGAGCAAGGTCAGCGCGTAGCTGCCCGATAGCGCAGTGACGGTATTGGCGACCAGGAACCCCGCGATCGCAGCCAGCAGCAGTGGCCGCCGCCGCAGGCCCTGCGTGGCGGTCGTGAGCGGGATCGCCGTCACCAGCGAGCCCACGGCGTACACCGTGACCGTCTGCCCGGCCCAGGCCTGCGTGACCCCCAGGCCGGCGGCCATCTGTGGCAGCAGCCCGGCCGGCAGCGCCTCGGTCAGGATGGTCACGAAGCCGGCCATCGCCATGGCCAGCAACGGGCCGAACGGAAGCGGCGCAGGGGAGGGCGAAGGCGATGCGGACACGGCGCGGGCTCGGACCAGGACGGGGCGCCATCGTCTGTCGCCGTCGATTACAGATAAAGCGGGCTATAGTTCCTGGCTCTACGGACACAAACGTCCGGAATCGGGAAGATCGACCGTGGACCGCCTGAGTGGCTTCGCCGTGTTCGTGCAGGTGGCCGAAACCCGGAGTTTCGTTGCCGCCGGGCGGTTGCTCGGCGTCTCGGCCTCGGCGGTGGGCAAGCGGGTCGCCCGGCTCGAGCAGCGGCTGGGCGTGCGCCTTTTCCATCGCAGCACCCGCAGCATCACCTTGACCGCCGAGGGCGCCACGTTTCTCGAACGCAGCCGCCGCGTACTCGCCGAGATCGAGGCAGCCGAGCAGGAGATCGCACAGGCCGCCGCCATGCCGCGCGGTCGCCTGCGGGTGAGCCTGCCGCTGGTCAGCGGCCTGGTGCTGCCAGCGCTGGGCGAGTTCATGGGTGCCTATCCAGAGATCGAACTGGACCTGGATTTCACCGATCGCCTTGTCGACGTCATCGACGAAGGCTTCGATGCAGTGGTGCGGACCGGCGTGCCCGGCGACTCGCGCCTGGTTGCGCGTCATCTGGGCGACTTCGAATTGATGCTGGTGGCCTCGCCCGGCTACCTGGCCGAGCGCGGCACACCGGCCACGCCGGATGATCTGCTGGCGCACGCCTGCATGCATTTTCGCTTTCCCAACAGCGGCAAGCTCGAGCCCTGGCCTCTGCGCCGACCGCCGGGCGCAGCCGAGCTGCAACTGCCGGTGGCGATGATCTGCAACAACATCGAGACCCGCCTGTGCTTCACGATCCAGGGGCGCGGCATCGCCTGCCTGCCGGACTTCGCGGTACGCGAGGCGCTGGCCGACGGCAGGCTGCAACGCGTACTGCCGGCGCATGCCGGGCGGACGGCGGCGTTCCACCTGCTCTGGCCAGCAAGCCGGCATCCCGCACCGAAGGTCCGCGCGCTGGTCGACTTCCTCGGCGCACGGCTGTTTCCTGCGACCGCGCCTGGTCACGATGCCGGCCCGTCCCCCGCGAGGGATGCAACGTGATCCATCCCACCTCCCACGCGTGACCATCATCACGTAATCTTCACTACAGGTCGGGCAGCCGCTGCCGATACGAGAAATCCGGGCAGTGCGACACCGCGTCGCAGACCGGGGAGGGCGATCGACGGCGGCGCGCCGGTCGGCCAGGGAACGCCAGCGCGCCAGTGTCTTGCTGGGGACCTGTCCATGTCGCATCGCGCCCGTTCGCATTCGTTGCTGTTGCCGTGGCTGCTTGCTGCCGCCGTTCCCTCACTGGCCGCCGACCCGGCAACCGCTGCATCCTGCACGACGCCGGACGACTTGCCGGCCTGCGTCACCGACCTCACCTCGCGCGACCCGGCCGCGGCCCTGCGCATCGGCGAACCCGCCTGGCAGGCGAGTATGGCCGCTGCGCCGGATGTCGCGCTGGGCCTGGCGCTGGTCGACGCCGCGAGCGCCGCCGGCCGACGCGACGCCGTGATCGAGATCGGCAGCGCGCTGCGCACCGGCGCGCAACTGACGCCCGAGCAGACGCTGCGCCTGCTCAAGAAGCTCAACGGCGCCATCGGGCAGGCCCGCGATGCCGCGCGCATCGCCGAACTCGAAACCGAGACCGCGCGGCTGGAAACCCGCCTCGGCGGCGAGCAGGACCTTGCCGAACTGTGGCGGCAACTCGCCGCGTCCTACTACAACATGGGCGCGCAGGACGACGCCTTGCGCGTGGCGCGCATCGCGCTGTCGAAGGTGCCCACGCACCCGCACCTGGTGGAATACAACGCCAACCAGATCGTCTTCATCATTTCCGCCCAGCAAGGCCGCATGCCCGAGGCGATCGAGGCCTTGCTGGAGGTCGAGCGCGTGGGCAAGGCGCTCAACCGCCCGGCCGACCCGGCCTTGCTCCAGAACGCCACCGGCGTGTTCGTCTACGCCCAGGACTGGCCCAAGGCCATCGAGTACGGCCGTCGCGCGCTGGCCGCCTACGACGCCAAGCCCCGGCCCGGCCTGCCGCGTGCCGAGATCCTCAGCAACCTCGGCTCGGCCTACGAAGGCGCCGCCCGACTGGGCCAGGCCGAAGCGCTCTACCGCCAGGCGCTCGACAGCGCCCGCGCCGAAGGCGCCTCGCCAGTGGCCGCCCTCAACAACCTGGCCAACGTGCTGCGTCGCCTCAATCGCCCGCGTGAAGCATTGCCGCTGCTGCGCGAGGCCGCGGGCGCGATCGAAGGGGCCGGCGACAACGGCGATGCCGCGATCGTCTACTCCAACATCGGCGCCACCCACGCGGACCTGGGCGAACACGAGGCCGCGGCCGTCGCATTCGAGCGCTCGCGTGCACTGTTCGCGCAGTCCGACAACGTGCCCCGCCGGCTGGAGCTTTACCCGCGCATGATCGACACGCTCGATGCGCTGGGCCGCCACCGCGAGGCGCTTGCGCTGATGCGCGAATACAAGACGCTCAACGACGAATCGGTGAACGTCGAATCGCGCACGCGTATCGCCGAACTCGAATCGGCCATCGGCCTGGCCCGCAAGGAGAGCGAACTGGCCGCCGTCGAGCGTGCCCGCGCCGACGAACAGGTCGCCTTCGCCGCACTGCAGGCCAGCGAACAGCGCCAGCGCAGCATCGTCTACGGCCTGCTGGCGGCGCTACTGGCGCTGGGCACCTTCGTCGTACTGAAGCTGCGCGAAGGCCGCCGCCGCCGTCACGCCAACGCCGAACTCGCCCGCAAGAATGTCGAGATCGAGGCCCAGCACCGCGAACTCGAACTGCTCAACGCCGCGATCCGCCGCCAGAGCGAAGAAGACGCATTGACCGGCCTGCGCAATCGCCGCTACGTGCAGACCTGGTTGGACATGCGCGTCGCCGCCCAGGCACAAGGTCAAGTGCAGGCACCGATGCTCGTCGCGCTGCTCGATCTCGACCACTTCAAGCGCGTCAACGACCTGCACGGCCATGAAGGCGGCGACCACGCCCTGATGCACCTGGGCGACATCCTGCGCGACTGCGGCCGCACCGGCGACGTCATCGCCCGCTGGGGTGGCGAGGAATTTCTGTGGATCTGCCCCGGCAGCACGTTGGCCGACGCGCCCGCGCTGTTCCGCCGCTTGCGCGAACGCCTGCAGGCCGAACCGCTGGTGCGCCCCACCGGCACTGTCGTGCTCAGTGTTTCCATGGGCGCCAGCCTGTTTCCCGCCCATCCCAGCCGCAGCGGCGACTGGCCGCTGAGCCTGCGCATCGCCGATGCCGCGCTGTATCGCGCCAAGCACGAAGGCCGTGGCCGCTGGGTGGGCTACGCGATCGCCGGCGATGGCCCGCTGCTGGCCGACGACGAACTCGACCTGGCCGTGGACCTGCTGGAAACGCGCGGGCGGCTGCGTCGGGTCGGGGATGTGGCCATGACACCCGCGCACTGACGGGGCGCGGCGTCGCCATCGCGCAGTGTGGACGTCGTATGCCGCTGAACGAGTGTGAACGCTTGGCTATCGACAGCCCGATGAACAGGGCGGCCCCGGGTTGACCCTAGCTGGTCCGCGCACGGGCCCTGGCTACCCTTTCAGGCATCTTTTCCAAGCCAGGGTGACAGCATGGGCGTCGACGGCATCCAGCAATGTAACGATCTGAATGCAATCGCGGACAACGTCCTCAAGGAAGGCGACAGGCCCTTCTGGGGAGACGATCTGGACGGTCGGCTCGATTTCTTCGCCGAGCAACTGACTGAGGTTCGGCCCGAAGAGCGCAGCGAACTCATCGACACCCTCCTGGAGAAGGATGGCGGCGCGACGATGTCCTGGCTGACGTCCGAGAAGCTGGACAAGCTGGTCGGCGACGGCCGCATCACCGACCTCGAACGCGAGACGATCACGCAAGCCGTGGCCGATGCCTACGTCGATGGCGCCATTGGCTTCCAGGACGTGGCCAGCTTCACGAACATCTTCGGCAACGGCGCTGTGGCGCCGGCTGGTCTCAACCCGAATGGCGCGGTGGTCACCGACACCATCGACGCACTGGCCAACAGCGCCAATGGCACTGCGTTCATCGAGAAGTTTGCAGGTGAGTGCCTGTCCGGGCGCATCCTGGCCGAACCGCCGATGTTCACGCCAATGGAGCAGGGCAACTTCGCCGGGGTCATGCTCAACGCGCTCGACCAGGCCGGCGGCACGGCCTCCGTCAATGCCGTGCTGTCGGGCCTGTCCGGCGACGCGCGCAGCACCTTGCAGGAGGTGGTCTCCGCCCATGGCATGGCATTCACCAACCCGGCCTTCGAAGGCCGGGATGTGCGCGACCCGATGGCGATCCTGATCGACACCGTCTCCGAGCACGGCACGTCGCAGGATGTGAACGATTTGGTGCGCTTCGTGGGTGACAACGCCAGCGGCGATGCCTTCGACAATCATTACTTCGACCATCAGAACAAGCCGCTGCCGCAGCGTGCCGAGGCACTGAGCGACCTGTTCGTGAACCACTCGGACGCTATCCTCAACGAACTCACGGTGGGCAACGAGGGCAAGCCGAGCGGCTCGACCAACCCCAATGAGACCCACGTCGGCAACGACCTGGCCACCTTGTCCAACCTGTTCCGCCTGACTGGCCTCAACCCCGACAACCCGAAGGCCTCGCAGGTGATGGACGCCGTGGCGGACTTCACGACCGACGCCATCAACATCAGCAACAAGCTCGAGGGTGTGGATGACGTGGACGGCAACGGCGTTGTCGATCACCAGGATCTGCGCATGATCGAGGGCGCCACCGCGGATGTCGCCATGATCACCGCGGCGCTGCAGGATGCGGTGGCTACCGGCTATGCCGACCTTGAGGCCGACAACGCGGCCCGCGACGCAATGGCCGGCTTCCTGATCGATGTGGCGGTCTCGGCCATCCCCGTGGTGGGCTCGAAGGCCTCCGGGCCGATCGCCGATGCCGTTTCTGACGCGCTGGGCGGCCTGAGCGAAGGCGTTCGCGAGGAAATCGCCGACGCCCTGGCCAGCATCCCCGAGGAATTGCTGACCACCGCGCAGGGCCAGCTGACCGATACCGCGAAGGCCGCCATCATCGACGCCCTGCCGGAGGACTACCAGTACCTGGAGGGCATCTCCCAGGATGCCGAGAAGTTCATCTTCGACACCATCTACGCCCAGGCCGCCCGCATCAACGACCTCTCCAATACCGTGCAGAAGTACCGCGGCTTCATCGATTCGGCGCGCGGCTGAGCACTGAGCGCGTCACGCTCGACAGCAGGACAGGGCCGGGCAACCGGCCCTGTCCTTTTGGGCGACACATAGCGAGAGGGCGCGCACCGCTCACAGGCTTGCGCGACTTGGCGATCAGCGGCCGACCGGCGTCGCCGTCACTTCAACGGCGGCATCGCCCTGCAGCCGCGCCACAAGCTCGGCCGCACGCGTCGGCTCATAGGCGATTGCGACAAGCGTAGCACCGCGCCGGTGCCCTCACGTCGAGCGACGGCGGCACATAGCGCCCACCAAGCGTGGCGATGGATTCGAGGTCGGCCGCGTTGCGTGCGTGAACCGCTCTGCCCTCGACGGCATCGGCGAAGCGCGCCACTACGTCCCCCACCAGGCCTCGGGGCGCAGGTCCGCGCTTTCTCTCTCTCAAGGGATCGCTCATACCAGACCCAGCGTGAATGGACCGGGTTGAAAAGACGGTGTCCATCGCGGATCATGCATCGCAATTGCAACGCAAGGTGCCGTATGAAGACTGCCACCCTCCCATCTCTGCGTGTCGACCCCGCACTCCGCCAAGCGGCGGAAGCCGTGCTGCAGGAGGGCGAGACGCTCTCGAGCTTTGTCGAACAATCGGTACGCGCCCAGGTCCAGTTGCGGCAGCAGCAGGACGCTTTCATTGCCCGCGGCCTGGCTGCGCGTGAGAGCGCACGACGCTCCGGAAAATACGCCTCCGCGCACGACGTTCTTGAAAGCCTGAAGAACCGATTGGACCAAGCTCGGGGAGTTTGATTCTTGGCATTCGACGTTCGTTTCACGGAAGAGGCGCAGCACGATCTTGAGCGTCTCTACGACTGGCTGCTGCAACGCGCAGACGGTGACTTCACTACGGCCGAGCGTGCGCTACAGGTGATTCGGGACGGCACGTCAGTGCTGGCAGTCGCGCCGCTCGCATGTCGAAAGGCGACCGCCCATGATCCCTTTCTACGCGAGCTCGTCGTCGGCTTCGGCGCCAGCGGCTACGTGTTGCTGTTCGAGGTAGAAGATAGCCGAACAGTGACCGTGCTGGCGGTGCGCCACCAGCGAGAGGATGATTACCGGTGATCGTGCTAGTTAGGAAGGCTGTGCATGATGCTGCGACTGCTGAATGGGCTGCCAAGAGCTCGACGTAACGTAGGGTTTTCTTGGGTTGACAGTAGATTTTTAGCCTTGCATTACCAGATGCAAACCCGACCCTGTTCTTGGGTGCCGCGCCCGATCGACGCGTGGCTGAGACTGAGCGCTTCTCTCTGAATCACACGGCGCCTGGCAAGCGGGCTGTCTTGATTGGCGATACAGGCGCGGAGTGGACGGACACGCGTGTCCGGAGCCACTTCCGCGCGTGTAAAGCCCTGGCGAACAGCAGGTGACGGGTGTCGCACTCCATGTTGATGTGCGCATCGTCCGGTGGTGACGCTACCTCGGCACCGTGAGTGCGTAGGTGGTTAGTCCGCTGTCGACCTATTGCGGACATTGTACATCCACGCCTACTCGCGCAATCCATGCTTCAAGGGCTAGCGATCACTCGCAGGTCGACGTTCGCAATATCACGCAGATACATGTAACTAGTACCAAGCACGGTCCTTACACTGTCCGTAACAGCAGTCGCAGAAAAAGCAGGCTGCACAATGAAGAACCCCATTCTCATTTCAATATCCCGCGCTTTGAGCCTCAAAATGTCGATCTGCAGCGGTGTTCCCTTTAGTAATCGTTGGGTGCCGCTGCCTTCGCCCGCGCCATATCGATCTAGCAAGCGCTGGAAGAGCGCGGGGCCCTTGTGGAGCCATTTTGCAGACCTGCTTGCCTGCCCAGCTACTACATACGCATCGTCCACACGTGCTCCGGGTCGTTGACCGATGCCGCAATATTTGCAGTGGTAGAGATCCACCGCGATGTGGTCAGGTGCTTCTCGGATTGCGACAAGGTCCGCAATCTCACCGGCGCCGTCATCGTTGAAAATGATGTCGTAGCTATCAAAAATCTTCTGAAGCGTAAATCCTTGGACCGAATCGAAGTCCGCGGAATGGGTCATCGATTCTTTATGGATATTAGTATTTCCCCAATTCCAAGTCGATAGAAGGGTGTCTGGCAGCAAGACATTAAGCGTGGCGTGGGTGAAGTAGCGATAGTTCCCAATGAGGATGGAGCCGTCAGCCTGTAGCAATCGCATGCGTTCGCGATCCAGGTAGTCATTGAGATCGTGCTCTTTACTGCCAATAAGTAGAGTGGCGCGGTCGCTCGAATACCGGTAGCCATAATTATCAAGGTGGATCCTAATAGTTGTCAGATCGTGCTCGTTGCCGTTTGGCAAAATCGCCGACAACGCAATGGCTATAGTGTCATCGCTTTCCTTGATTGGCTGGCCCAGCTTTGTATTCAGCAAGGGGTAGGATTCCCCATTTACGGTTATCGCGCAGCGTCCTTCGGTATCGATGCCTAGGGCGTCCGGCCAATCGGCAAAGAAAATTCCGTCAGGCCAACCGCCATTTAGTTTCTCCGCCCGCATGACGTTTCGAAGGATGGCTGCTGTATCGATTGCGGAGTTGTTGATCTTCGAGGCGACGACATCGCACCAATGAACCCAATCGTTAATAGCGCCGGAATCCATCTTCCAGAGCTTGCCTTTGGCCGAGCAGCCCGCGGTAGTGCTCTCCCCGTCTGCGTATCCGGCGCCGAAAATATTGGACTTGATAGACCGACCACTCTCAAGGTCCTCCATCACTCGATTGACGTCTTGCCCAACGTGCATGGTAAATCGTACGTCACGACCAGATCTGCTAAGCCCGACGTTCCGTAGCTTCAGTCTGTTAATTCCGTGCATGATACGAAAGACATCATCGCCGTTGATGCGGCGTGCAGACGGTGCAACAAGAGACTGAAAGCGCGAGGTTTGCCGTTCGTCCCCGGTGCACGAGATGAAGAGGGTCGAATCGCTTTTCCGGTAGTAGGCGAGATATAGATGCCAAGTCGAGCCATAGATGGATTCGCTTCTGGCCCAGGCAATGGGAGCAGTCTCATGGGACACAGCCATTACAATCGACTCGTCGTCGCTTACCGAGTGCAAGTGGAGCGCTTCGCTCCGCGACCCTAGATTTTTTACAGCACGGGGTTGCCAGCTCGATCTCCTCAGGCGATATGCAAGGCAGCTGATGTTAGGTGTTGGATTGAGGGCCGAGATTTTTGCTCCCTCAGAATCGCCTTCGAACCTTGATTCAAATTCCTGGCGCTGCAGTTCCCGTCCGATGCGTTCAGTGCTAACTTCACGAATTATCAAACTCCAATCCGCGCTTTCCTCAAATAGACGCTTCATGGGGCTGTCCGCACGCTGGTTAGCGATGTTGGCAACGAACTTCGCGGTGCCTAGGCGCGTGTCGGTTCGGGTCAGGCGACCAATAAATTGCAATGTGACCGCTGGGCTTTGATGCTGGTCGTGTATTGCGGCGATCTTTAGCTCGGGCAAGTCAAAGCCCTCGCCGAACATGTCGACGCAGACTACGATACGACTTTGCCGAGTTCTTATGCGCTCTAGATCCCTTTGCTTCGTTCTATTGCTATTGCTGTGAATGACAACTGGCTCAAATTCCGGTCCCAACTCGCGGTAAAGCTCAATAATCCGATTGGCTTTAGATATCTTGGAGCATCGCGCCATTAGAATGTGGTCAAACCCGGCTTCTAGGTCGTTGGTTAGTAGCTCAATGGCCTTAGATGCAATGGTTCGATCAATCTCGCTGGCTAAATATTCACGAACAGGGAAGAAATCAATTTTCTGGAAGTAATTGTCTCGCTGCGCTTGGCTCAGGCTATAGTTGAAGATAATTTTGCCTTCTAGCCGTTGCTGGTCGAGGCGGAACGGCGTTGCAGTGAAGTAGATGGCTGGTTTAGATCCAAAAGCGTTTCGAATGCGTTCCCACGTCACGGCGGCAGCGTGGTGAGCCTCGTCAAAGATGAGATGGCTGAAGTGCGCTGCAAAGGCTTCCAGTTCGTTGTTATCGAGTTGGGCCAGCGCGGCAGGCGTCGCGATGATGACGTTTGAGGCTGCGATGGCTTGCACGTCGACTGCGGCATCGTGACCATCGATGCGATGGACGATCGGTGAAATAATTTCGTCGGAAATTGCATCTATTGCCCGTAGGCGTTGCAAGCTGGTCAATCGATCGCCTATCTGGGTTCGAAGCGCATCAGATGGCACGATAAGAAGTGTGCGTTTGAAGCGTCCCGCTATGATGATTGCGAATATCGCGTCCGTTTTTCCCGTGCCGGTAGGCATAACAACTATCCCTGGCACTTCGGGTTCAGAATCGAGATGTGAGAAAACAGAAAACGCAGCAGCTCGTTGAGGCTTTCGGAATCCAGTGAACCCATTGGCTGGTCCTTCGATAGCGAAATTTAGGCTGTGATCGGCCCAGCTGCGGTAAACCAAGTTATCGCGGTAAAAATCGGCATCAACATCCATTTGCTTTCTCCTATGAAACCAGCTTCCGGCGGCGTGCGGTCCGTCTCGATGAATGCGATCCGCGCGAAGTTACATTCTGCCAGTAAAAGCAAGGAATGGAAGTAGGCATAGCTTGGTTTCTGATTCTTCCCGAAAAAAGTAGGCGCCAGGCTTATGGCGTCCAGGGGGGGGCTATAATTGCATGGTAAACAGTAGAAATTGGAGTGTGCGTTTCTGGCCGAAAGCTATCATCACAGATAATTACGCGGTGATTCGATTTCCACATCCGTCGCATACACATAACACCCCTTCATCCCCCGGCTCATCAGCGTCTTATAGGTGTTGCGGATGATTTGATCTACCCGCTCCCGTGTGGCCTCGGGGTCCTGCCTCATCAGCGTCTTGTAACCGCGAATCGAGCGGTCCATGCGCGAGCGGTGCTCGGGGGCGGTGACGAGCTGGCCGTCGCGTGATTGCAGGTCGGGGCCGATGATCACGCCGACGTAGTCCAGCTCCAGGCCCTGACAGGTGTGGATGCAACCGACCTGTTCGACGGAACCATCGGCGACGATCCAGAGGCTTTCGTCCTTCGTCAGGTTCCATTGCGCGCGGTAGTCGAACGCCGGGATCACAATGTCGTCGGCGTTCGGGTTCTTCTTGCTGTTCCAGTCCCAGCAGTAGCCCGCCACGACGCGCGACTTGTTGTTGACCTTGTTTTTCTCTCGGATCAGGTCGTGCAGTTCGACCGGTGAATCAACGATGCGGAAGTCGAAGGCATCGCGGTCGAAGTCCGGGTTGGCGGTCTCGCGCAGGCCCAGCCAGTCGTCGAGCCAGGCGATATAGCCGTCCGAGCCGCTGCAGCGGAACTGCGAGGCCAGTTCCAGCATCGTGACCTGGGCGCCGGCGGCGTTGGCCCACTGGACGAGTTCGTTCGTGTGTCCGATGTCGGCCAGGGTCACGATCTGGTCGTCGTCGACGAAGAAGATCGTGCATTTGGCGCTGCGGATCAGTTCCATCACCTGGTTCTGGCCGAGGTTGCCGTACAGGCCGCTCTTGGCGTTGAGGCGGTGGGCTTCGTCCACGATCAGCGTGTCGAAGACATGGGGCTCGGCGGCGTGGAACCGCCCGGAGCCCGAGAACAGCGCACTGATCTCGGCTTTGCGCAGGTGACCGGCCAGCTTCTGCGCGTAGACCGCGCGAGGGGCCGCGTTCTTGGAGACGTATTGGGTCAGCAGGCCGCGCTTGGTCAGTTCGACTAAGAGGTTCACCGCCACCACGGATTTACCGGTGCCCGGGCCACCTTTGACGATGACCACTTGCTTGCGCTCGGGGCTGGCTTCCACAGACCGCGCCAGGCAGGTCTCGTAGACCACCTTCTGGTCGTCGATCAGCACAAACTCGCGATTGCCCTTGAGCATCTTGACGACGCTGTCGGCCAGCATCTTGGGGGGACGGATGCGGCCGTTCTCGATCTGGTAGAGCAGGGCGCCGTTATCGCCCTTGCGCACGTGCTGACGGATGAACGCGCGCAGTCGCTCCAGCTCATCGTCGCCCCGCAGGAACAGCGGTGCCTTGTCGAGGTAGGGAGCGTAATGCGGGTGCCGGATGACGCCGTCATCGCGGTAGTTGTGCAGGTAGGCGCACGGCCGCAGTTCGGTGCCGCTGTCGTAGACGGCCTCGTTGAAGCCGTCGAGCAGGGCAGCGTAGGACCACGCCTGATAGCTGGGGTGCGGGCCTTCGGTCTCGCTGCGGCCGCCACGGTTGGCGACGATGAGGCCGTCCTTCCCGCTCAGTCGGGCGCTCGACCACTGTTTGAGCTCCACGATCACCACATGCGGCGTGCCGTTCTCGGCATGGCCGGAGAGGATGAAATCGATGCGCTTGCCGCTTTGAGGAATGCCGAACTCGACGCCGACGCCGGTGTCATCGGGAATCTGGCGGTCGCGCAGCACGCGTGCCATCTCGCGCAATGACCCGTGCCAGGCGCGGGACTCGCTCTCGCTGGCGTAGCGCCCGGTCTTTTGCAGGTAGGCATCGCGGATCAGGTCCTCGATGTCGCGGTTGTCGCTGTCGTCGAGGAACTGCTGTTTGGTGGACTGGTAAACGATCACGCGGCCGGTTCCCCCCGGTAGGCCTGTGGTTAGATCTCGGTGTACTTGGCGCTGCTGCCCTTGGCGCGCTCGACGGGATAGCGCTCGGCATTGCGGGCGAGCTTGTCGCGTGCGGCGGTCAGGGGGTCGATGCCCAGCTTGTCGGCCAGTTGCAGCAGATAGAGCAGCACATCGGCGATCTCGTCGGCCACCTGCGCCGTGCGCTCGGCATCGAGCTGGCGACTCTGCGCGTCGGTGAGCCACTGGAAGTGCTCCAGCACTTCAGCGGCCTCGATCGATAGCGAGGCCGCGAGATTCTTGGGGCTATGGAACTGCTCCCAGTCGCGCGCCTGGGCGAAGGCACGCAATGCGGCCTGGAGGGCCTTGATGTCCTGGCTCAAGCAGTGAGGTCCGTTCCCTGTTGGCTGGCAGTATAGGCGGGTCGGCGGCGGGCGAGGATGCGACCAATGGACTGCGTGGGGGTGGATGGTGCGGGCGCCGGCTGGGTCGCCGTCTGGCGTGCAGGTGCGGAGTTCGTCTTCGCGGTGTACACCAGTCCACGGGCGCTTGTGGATGCCCATCGGCAGGCCCGGGTGGTGGCGGTGGACGTGCCGATCGGCTTGGCCGAGCATGGCGCGCGTCCGGTGGACAGCCTGGCGCGCCGGTTCGTGGGCGGGCGCCGTGCCTGCAGCGTGTTCTCGGCGCCGGTGCGGGGCATTCTGGATGCGGCCAGCCAGCGCGAGGCTTCCCGACGGCACCGGGCGATCGACGGGCGCGGATTCGGCGCGCAGGCGTTCGGTTTGCTGGCGAAGGTCCGCGCCTGGGACACGGTGCTCCAGAGCTAGGCCCATGCACGTGCGGTGGTGCACGAAGTGCATCCCGAGGTGTCGTTCGCGGCGTTGAATGGCGGCGTTGGCTTGGCGGCTGGCAAGAAATCGGAGGCGGGTGCCGCACTCCGGATGCAATTGTTGTCGGCGGTCTACGGCACGCAGGTCGAGGCGCTGTCGGCCGCGGTGCCGCGGCGCATGGCGGCCCGTGATGACGTGCTGGATGCAGTGGCCGCGCTGTGGAGCGCCGAGCGCATTGCGGCGGGTGTTGCGTGTTCGCTACCGTCACCGCCGGGCCGGGATGCGGTCGGGCTGCCGATGGCGATTTGGTACTGAGTCGGGCTGGAGATTGACCGTCATACTGATCGGCTGTTTTGCTGGGTAATCGCACTGGGTATTGAGAAAAGAAAAACAGTAAATTCAGGGCTTGACATCCTGTCCTTTCAGTAGCAGGCTCATCCACGGAGCCTCGAAACTCCTCGTATAGCGGTACCCACCTCCGAAAAACCGGTGGGTTTTTTGTGCCTGTGACGTTCGCGGGTGCAACCGGCGCGATGTCTGCGTCGGGAGGGCGGTGAATACAACACCCGTAAGGGGAATAAGCCCGCCGGCTATACGCGGTTTCGAGCCTCCCGACTTCCCGTCCACCGTGCGCGGTGGCGGGGCACTTCCCATGGAATGGAGGCAAACGCGATGTCCAAGCATGACCATGATGATCAGAATCAGCCTGGCTACTTCGTACCGGAAGACAGCCGCACGCGGCTGCGGCAGCTGATCGAGCATATGCAGTTCTTGTCGGAACTGGCGCAGCCGCGCTCGCTGGCCGATGAGGAGCAAGGCATCCCGCAGGTGCGTGGCGGCGATGTGGCCACCTGCCTGACGCTGTTGGCCGAGCAGGCCGATCAGGTGCTCGACGCGATGACGTGGCGCTCGTCGCGGGAGGCGCGGCAGGATGCGTACACGCCGCCGGAGGATCTCGAATCTGACGAGGCCACGCATGCCGATGACACGCCGCAAGAGGCGACCAGGGGCGCTTACGCCAAGGCACGCGCAGCGGAGCCGTTTGATGTGCCGGACGACTTCGTGTTCGGCGTGACCATCGACCAGGCGGATGCGCTGGACCGTCTGGTGCAGACGCTGATGGCGCATGGCGATGTGCTGGCGTCCGGTCATGAGGACGATCTGGCTGACGCCACGATCTCGACGCTGGGCCTTGCGATCTCGGAAGGCGCCGACACGATGCACGAGATTCTGGAGCAGGTGCAGGAGCAGCAGTTGCACGCGCCGTCGCGGCCGGCCACGGGTGTGCGTGAGCCGCGTCCGACGTACGGAGCCGTGCTGCACTGAAGTCGGGGATGGGGCCGGGCGCGCCGCGTTGACGTTGCGCGCCCGGCTTTGAGTATCTAAACTTCAGATCAAGGGTGACGGAAACTTCGCAGTGCATGTCAGGCCATTTGGGTGCGCGGCCTGTGGCCTCTGCGGGGACACCCGGAATGACTTCTCTGGACTCACTGCACAGGAAGCTCGCCGACATGACAACGCAACGGATGGTGGCTGGGGTCACGCTGGATCAGGTGGATCGACTCGACCACTTGCTGCAATCGATCACCGCCCTGGGTGATGTACTCGCGATGGGGGATGTCCCCCTCCTGCAGGAACACACGGTGTCCACGCTCGGGCACGCGGTCTTTCGCGCCGGGCTCGAGGCGCAGGAGATTCTGGACACGGTAGGCGCGCAGCGGCTTGGAATGAACGTCACGGTCGACCCAGCGGCCAGCTGCGATGTCGATAGCCGCAAGTCGCGTTCGGTCAGGGAGAACGAGTTGCGGCGCCGCCTGTCGGAGGCGCGCACGCGCGAAGAACTGGAGCGTGTGCTGGAGGACAGCTATTTCGACAGGATCCGCCAGGTGCTGGCCGATGGGCCCGGTTCGCCTGACAAGGACGATGACTAGCGCCAGGGTGCGGGCGCGGTTCGATGCCGCGGTGCCGGGCTTGCGTCGGGATTGCCTGACGTACTTGCGTCGTCGCGTTCGCCAAGCGGATGTGCTCGAAGATCTGACCCAGGAAACGCTCGTTCGCCTACTGTCGTATCGGGAGAATCCTGACATCGAAAGCCATACGCGCCTGATGTATCGGATTGCACAGAACTTGATAATCGAGTTCAGACGCGCTCGCGGGCGCCGGCATGCCGCGCAGCATGTCTGCCTGGACGAATGCGGGCAGGCTGCAGGCGCCGTTACCCCCGGTCGAGGAGCGGACGCTGTCGACGTTACGTGCTGCAACAAGCTGACGATCCGTGCTTGGTGTTGCAGCGCAATCTGCGGTCGAACGCGATCTCTCGCGTCTTGCGCCGCCTGAAGCGGATCGAAGGACGTTTCCCCCACACATGGAGGTCAATCATGACCGGATCATCGAACGACACGGACGAGCACCTGGGTTACTACCTATCGGTGGATGCGCAGTTCCGCCTGGAGCGGCTGCGCGTGTTCATGCGCTTCATCGCGCGGCTGGCCGAGCCGCGCACCAGTGAAGACGACCCACCGCAACTGGACTGGCAGGAACTGCAGTTCTGCATGGAACAGCTGGCCGAGCAGATCGACAGCGTGATGGAGGTGCTGGACTGGCCGGCGCGGCGGAATGCGGCCGACCGCACTGCCGAGGACGCAACGTCCGCGTCGGTGGACGAGGGCGTGCACGACGCAGCACCTGCCGAGCATGCGGCCAAGACGGCACGGCCTGGCGGCCAGGCGCGCGCGTCGAGCGGCCAGGCTGAGGACGCACCTGCGGCGACCTCGTTCGGCCAGTGCACGGATGGCGAGCCGTTTGTCTTTGGCCTCACGACGGACCAGGCCGATGCGCTGGGGCGGCTGTTGCAGACGATTGCCGCGCATGGCGACGTCATCGCCTCCGATCACGCGGAGGACCTCGCCGACGACACCTTGTCGACGCTGGGCCTGGCGATCTCCGAGGGCGCGGATGACGCCCGTGTGCTGCTGGATCAGATCGAGACGCAGCGGCTCGGCGTCGCCTCGCGGCCGATCCACGGCGTCGAAGAACCCCGGCCTCGCTATGGCGCAACCCGCGTCGAGCGCACACGCCGCCCTACGGTTCGGCAGGCGGCCGCGCCGGTGTATCAGGTGCATTGAACAGGTGGACTTGGGGCTGCCGGACGCTTTGGCGTCCGGCAGTTTGAGGATGAAATGAGGTTGCGCATGTCTACCACTACCATTCGCCTACCTAGTGCGCTGAAGGCGCGTGTCGAGAAAGCAGCCGAGCAGGCAGGTAAGGGCCCCGATGCGTTCATCATGCATGCGATTGCCAAACCGGTCGAATTGGATGGGCGGCACGCCGACTTCGATGCCGTTGTAGAGGCGCGCTATGCACGCTTGGCTGCGACAGGCCACGCTATTCCCTGGGACAACATGCGCACTTATCTGGAGGCGGTAATCGCCGGTGAACAACCGGAGCCGCTTGTGGCGCGCCACTGGAAGCGGGAGTGACGCGTGTCAAGTTGGAACGTGAAGCGGGCTATGCAGGTTGACGCATTGCTCACTTGCAGCGCCGAACCACGGACACGATCACCTGTTCGAGCTCGTCCTGGGCCTGCGCAGGCGTGATGTCACCGGCGCAGGCGGCATCGGATAGGGCGTCGGCTGCGCCGAGCACCGCCCAGAGCGATGCCGGCGACAGGCCCGCCGGACCGACGAATGGGGCGAGGACTGCGGCGCATTTGTCCAGGAACGTGTGCTGGTAGCGGCGTTTGACGGCAGCCAGTTCGGGCGAGCCGCTGAGGGCGGCCAGTACGCCGGCGATCTCCGCGCCCTGAGTCAACACGCAGTCCACGTAGCTGGCGGCGATGGTGCGGGCCTTGGCCTGCAGCGTTGGCCGTGCGGCCGCGACGGCGGCGTCGAAGAGCATCGTCTGGCGCACGTCGAAGTCCTCGTACAGCGCCGCCAGCAGGCCGTTGCGCGTTCCGAAGTGGTCATAGACGACAGGCTTGGTCACGCCTGCAGCCTCCGCCAGCTTGGCCAGCGTCAGGGCGTCCGTGCCTTCGTGGCCGATCAACGTCCAGGCGGCGTCCAGCAACTGCCGCGTGCGCTCGGCACGTGGCAGTCGGCGACGGGTGTTGTCGGGGGCGGGCGAGGGCAAGGTGTCGTGTCCGGTGTCGTCAGGGGCGGGGGGCAAACACACGTTGGCCCAGCGCATGAGCCGTGTCGAGGTGCGCCTGTGGAAAGCCGGCGTCGGAGGCGAGCAGCAGTTCGGAGGTCAGTACCCGTGCGCCGCAGTAATCGAAGATGCCATGGTCGATCTGGGTCTTCATCGCGCCGAAGTAGCCGTGCCGCGCCATGGTGCGCTGGTCGGCACCGCCGTTGGCGATCAGGTGCACCTGCAGGCGTTGCAGCTTCTTGTGCAGCTTGCCGCCGTCATCTTGGTCGTAGGCCCAGCCATTGGTGAAGACGCGATCGATCCAGCCCTTGAGCAGCGCGGGGAACGACCACCAGTAGATCGGATACACCAACGCCAGCGCGTCGGCGCGCTGGATGCGCGCGTGTTCGGCGGCCACGTCGTCCGGTGGCGGCGCCTGCTTGTGGAACAGGGCGAGATCGGCTTGGTTGAAGCGCGGGTCGAAGCCTTCTGCGGCCAGATCGACGGTTTCGGCGGTATGGCCGCTGGCTTCAATGCCAGCGACGAGGTGCGCGGCGATGGCGTGGGTCAGGGAAGCGGGGCGGGATGGGCAACGACGACAAGCGCGTGCATGGCGGACGTCCGTAAGGAATATCCTACCAATCGTAACTTACGATTTGTAACTTAAGCTGAAGCGGTGGGGGCGATGGATCCGGCGTGTGGCGCCTCGCAGAAGAAATCCACGAATACGCGCAGCTTGGGCGCCATCAGTTCGCGTGCGGGGAAGTAGAGGTAGAAGCCGGGCTGCGCGCAGCGGTAGTCCGCCAGCACCTCGACCAGTCGTCCAGCGGCGAGGTCCTGCGCGATGCTCTGCACGAACTGCCGTGACAGGCCCAGGCCGTCGCGCACCGCTTCGCGCACGAGGCGGTCGTCGGCGAATATCAGGCGGCCGTGCACATCGAGATCGATGGCGCCGCCGGCTTCGGCGAAGCGCCAGGCTTCGATGCGGCCACTGCCGGGCAGGCGGAAGCGGATGCAGTCGTGTGCGGCCAGGTCGCCAGGGGCGGCCGGCACGCCATGCCGGCGCAGATAGTCCGGTGTGCCGACGACGATGCGTTGCTGCGCACCGCCGATGGGCCGGGCGACGACATCCTGGGCGAGCGACTGGCCGAGCCGGATGCCGGCATCGAAGCCGCCGGCCACGAGGTCGGACAGGGTGTCGTCGGTGAACAGCTCGACCTGGATGTCGGGATAGCGGGCCAGGAAGTCGGGCAACCGCGGCACCACCAGCAGGTCGGCGGCCAATCGCGAGAGATTGATTCGCAGCAGCCCGCTGGGCTGGCCACTGCCGGCGCGTGCCTGCTGCATCGCGATGTCGATGCGGTCGAGCGGGGCGTCGATCTGTTCGAGAAACGCGCGCCCGGCCTCGGTCAGCGTGACCCGGCGGCGGCTGCGGTGCAGGAGCCGCACACCGAGCCGGGCCTCGAGCGCGCGCACGCCCTGGGACACCGCCGACGGGCTGACGCCCGCGGCATCGGCCGCGCGGGTGAAGCTGCCCAACCGCGCGACGCTGCGGAATGCGGTCAGGCCGGCGAGGGTTTCGTGCTTGGACATGAAGCAGAACTTACAGCCCGGTGAAGCCCGATCCGCTGTTTCCGGCGTGTCGCCGGCAGGACAGTGTGTGCCCCCGCCCCCGAGAGTCGCCATGACCGCCTTGTCCGCCTTGCTCGCGTTGTCCATCGCCACCGGCCCTGAACAGACCACGCCACCGGCGCCCGCGCTGGCAGCGCGGCTCGACGCCGTGCTCGATACCGCGGTGCAGGAGCAGCGGATCGTCGGTGCGGTGCTGCAGGTCGAGCGTGATGGACGCACGGTGTACCGGCGGGCGGTGGGCCAGATCGACCGCGAGGCTGGCCGCCCGATGCCCGACGACGCAGTGTTTCGCCTGGCCTCGGTCACCAAGCCGATCGTGACCTTGGCGGCGCTGCGCCTCGTCGATCAGGGCCGGTTGCGGCTGGACGACCCGGTCACGCGCTGGATTCCGGCGTTCCGCCCCGCGCTGGCGGACGGCCGCGTGCCGACGATCACCGTGCATCACCTGCTCACGCACAGCGCAGGGCTCGGCAATCCGGGCGCGCAGCCGCCGGATGGGCCGTATCACCGGCTCGGCGTGTCGGATGGACTCGACCGCACAACGCTGACGCTGGCGCAGAACGTGCAGCGGATCGCCGACGCGCCGCTCGCGTTCGCACCGGGCACCGGCTGGCGGTACTCACTGGCGATCGACGTGCTCGGCGAGGTCGTCGCCCAGGCGCACGGCACCGATCTGCCGCGCGCGGTGGCCGACCTCGTCACCGGACCGCTCGGCATGACGGACACGGCGTTCTGGGTGCCGCCGTTGGATCGGGTCGCGGTGCCCTACGTCGATGGCGTTCCGGTGCCGCGGCGGATGACCGGTGCGATGGACATGCCGCTGCCCCCGGGGCTGGGCGTGTCGCTGCGCTTCGATCCCGAGCGTGCGTTCGATGCGCAGGCCTTCGCATCGGGCGGTGCGGGCATGCTCGGCACGGCCGACGATGTCGTGCGCGCGCTCGAGGTGTTCCATGGTCGCGGGCCGGCGTTCCTGCAGGCGGCCACCATCGCCCAGGCGAGGCGCGACCACGTAGGCACAGCTGCAGCCACGCAGGGGCCGGGCTGGGGCTTCGGCTACGGGGGCGCGGTGCTCGTCGATCCAGTTGCCGCCGCCACCCGGCAGGCGCCCGGCACGCTGCAGTGGGGCGGGGTATACGGCCACACCTGGTTCGTCGATCCGGCCAACGGCCTGACCGTCGTGCTGCTGACCAACACCGCGTTCGAAGGCATGTCCGGCGCACTGCCGCGCGAGGTCCGCGATGCGGTGTATGCGGGCGAGTAGCGCCAGCAGGCGATGCCATCGCCCATGCCGTGGCCCGTCGCTGATTGGGCACCGATGCGCCAACAGCGCGTTTCAGCGTGCTGGTGCGTGCGCTTAATCCCGCACCTGGGCTGGGTGTGGTTTTGCCGGGTTTCGTGTCCGAGGTGCGAAGCGCGCGTCTATTCACCGCATCGCGTGCGGTGAATAGCATGCTCAATCGCCGCAAGCGTTGGCACGTGCGCGGTCGTTAGCCGCGTCGCAGGTGGATCGCCCAATAGCCGAACCCGACACAAGCGCCGCCGAGGATGTTGCCCAGTGTCGCCCACAGCAGGTTGGCGCCGGCGCTGGCCCAGGACAGCTCGGCAGGCGGCACGATGCCGCTGGCGGACGCGGCCAGCAGGCCGAGCGGCAGCAATGACATGTTGGCGATGGAATGCTCTAGCCCGAGCGCGACGAACGCTGCGATCGGCGGCACGATCACCGCGACCTTGTCGACCGCGGTCTTGGCGCCGACCGCCATCCACACGGCCAGGCAGACCAGGATGTTGGCGAGGACGCCGCTGGCAAGGATGGTGACCGGGGATTTCGCGGTCTTGGTCGCGGCGAGCTCGATTGCCGACGCCGCGACGGTGCCGTCGCCCGCCGCAGGCAGGCCGGCGGCGATCGCCAGCAGCACCAGCGCGAGCGCGCCGACGAGGTTGGCCAGCCAGACCACGCTCCAGGCACGCAGCAGACGTCTCGGACTGAGGCGGCGCTGGGCGAGCGGCAAGGTCATCAGCGTATTGCCGGTGAACAGTTCGGCGCCGGCCAGCAGCACCAGGATCAGGCCGAGCGCGAAGCCGGTGCCGATCGCAAGTTGCGCGGGGCCGTAGGGCAGGTCCTCGGTGCCGGCGCCAAGCAACGCGGCCATCAGGCTGCCGAAGCCGATGTAGGCGCCAGCCAGGATGCCCAGGCCGATTATCGCGCCGAGCGGCCGATGGGCCTTGTCGACGCAGGTCTCGGACATGGTCTTGGCGATGGCATCGGGCGGTGGCATCGCAGGGGAAGGCGTCGTCATCGGCGCGGTCCGTGCGGAGGGACAGGTGTAGCGGATGCGGGGTGAACGTGGCGGCCAGAGCGTTTTCGCGAACGGCTGCCCCCATCCCAACCTTCCACCCGTGAAGGGCGCAATGCCCCGTGCACGGGGGAAGGAGACAAGCAGCCGCTCGCGTGGTGGCACCCCACCGCGCGGGGAAGGAAACAGGCGATGGAAGGAGAAAAAGAGGGGCCCGGGCGGTTACCTCCCCCGCGTGCGGGGAGGTCGGTGCCGTGGGCACCGGGTGGGGGCGGGTTCGCAGGTACGAGGGGCTCGAGCCATGACCGGTGCAGGAGATGCCGATGGGAGGATCAGCACGGTGCGTCTTCCGCAATGGCCTTCACGCGTGCCGTCCTAGCCTCGAGGCTCTACCCATCGGGACAACGCCATGACCACGCAAGCCGGCAAGACGCAGGGCGGCGGCGCGCCGCAGGACGACGACACCACGCGCACCCCACCGCGCGATCCGAAGACAGGCATCGACCGCGAGGTCGGCGATCTCGATGATCCGGATGCGCCGGATAACGACGATGCACTGCCGGGGCGTGCAGGCGGGGGACTGGCGGGCGGATGACGCCGAGCGCGTCTGCGACGCACCGCTTCGATCGCCGTTGGTGCGCGCAGCACACCTGCGAAAGCGACACGTTGCGACCCGCGACATTGCGTTCGCGACAACATCGCGTCGGACGCGACACTCGGGTTCTTGCGGTCGACGCGCACATTGGGGTCATCGTCCGCATTGAAGTCACCGAAACGCACGAGACGAGGTTGTCGCCTCGTGCGTTTCGATGCGAAGCGCCAGGCCTGCGATCGGACGATATCAGGCGACGTCCGGCAAACCGGGCAGCAGCTTGTCGAGCGTGATCGGGTAATCGCGCACGCGCACGCCGGTGGCGTTGTGGATGGCGTTGGCGATCGCGGCACTGACGCCGCACAGGCCCAGTTCGCCGACGCCCTTGGCCTTCATCGGGGAGCTGTCGGCGTCGGCTTCATCCAGGAACACGACCTCCTGCTCGGGCACGTCGGCATGCACGGGGACTTCGTAGCCGGCAAGGTCGTGATTGACGAAGAAGCCGAGGCGCTCGTCGACGGCCAGTTCTTCCGACAAAGCGGCGCCGATGCCCATCGTCATCGCGCCGATGACCTGGCTGCGTGCCTGCTTCGGGTTGAGGATGCGGCCGGCGGCGCACACGGCGAGCATGCGGCGCACGCGGGTTTCGCCAGTCAGCGCGTCAACACCGACTTCGCAGAAGTGCGCAGCGAACGTGGACAGCTGTTTGCGCTTGTCGAGGTCGCCAAACTCGATCGCATCTTCGACGACGATCTGGCCGTCGCCGGCCACCTCGGCAAGCTTCATTGCACGTCCGCCGCCGCGCACTTCGCCGTCGACGAACTCTGCGGTCGCCGGATCGAGGTCGAGCCGGGTCGCGATGACTTCGCGCAATTTCATGCAGGCGGCATAGACGCCGGCGGTCGCGCTGTTGGCGCCCCATTGGCCGCCGGAACCGGCGGAAGCGGGGAAGGCGGAATCGCCAAGCTTGACCTCGATCTGGTCGATCGGCAGCCCCATCGTTTCGGCAGCGGTCTGCGCAATGATCGTGTAGCTGCCGGTACCGATGTCGGTCATGTCGGTTTCGACCGTGACCCGGCCGTCGGGCTGCAGGCGCGCACGGGCGCCGGACTTGGTGACCGGCGCATTGCGGAAGCCGGCGGCCATGCCGAGGCCGACGAGCCAGCGGCCATCGCGGACGCTGCCATGCGCGGCACGGCGATGCCAGCCGAAGCGCTCGGCGCCCTGGCGCAGGCATTCGACGAGCTGGCGCTGCGAGAACGGCCGCTCGGGCTTCTCGGGATCGACCTGGGTGTCATTGCGAATGCGGAACTCTACCGGGTCCATGCCGAGCTTCTCGGCCATTTCGTCCATGGCGATTTCCAGCGCCATCAGCCCAGGCGTCTCGCCCGGCGCACGCATCGCGTTGCCCTCCGGCAGGTCGAGCGTGGCCAGCCGCATCCTGGTCATGCGGTGTTCGCCGGCGTAGAGCAGGCGGGTCTGCTGGATCGCGACCTCCGGGTCGCCGCCGGGCAGGTTGCCTGACCAGCTCTCGTGGCCGATCGCGGTGATGCGACCGTCGCGGCGCGCGCCAATGCGAATGCGTTGCTCGGTTGCCGGGCGGTGCGTGGTGTTGTTGGCGATCAGCGGGCGGTGCAGGGCGACCTTGACCGGGCGCTTGGCCGCGCGTGCACCGAGTGCGGCGAGGATGGCGTCGGCGCGCACGAACAGCTTGCCGCCGAAGCCGCCGCCGATGTACGGCGAGACCAGACGCACCTTCTCCGGCGCAAGCCCGAGCGTGCGGGCGACGTCGCCGCGGCTCCAGGCGATCATCTGGTTCGACGTCCAGATCGTCACGTGGTCGCCGTCCCAGGCCGCGAGCGAGGCCATCGGTTCCATCATCGCGTGCGACTGGTCGGGCGTGGTGTAGGTCGCGTCGAGCGTGACCTCGGCCGATGCAAATGCGCTGTCGAAGTCGCCGACCGCTGTGTCGGCCGGCGTGTCGCCCTCCGGCTTGATGGCGCGGTCCTTCTCGGCATGCAGCGAGAAGCGACCGGGCTCGCGCGCATAGGTCACGCGGACCAGTGCGGCTGCGGCGCGCGCCTGCTCGAAGGTCTCGGCGACGACCAGCGCGATGGCTTGGTGGTAGTGCTCGATCGCCGGGCCGCCGAGCAAGGTCGCGGTGTTCATCTTGCCCTTGCCGAGCTCGCCGGCGTTGCGCGCAGTGACGACTGCCAGCACGCCCGGCGCGCGTTCTGCGGCCGAGGTGTCGAGCGCGGCGATGCGGCCCTTGGCAATGCCCGCGCCGACGACGTGGCCATAAGCGGCGCGTTCGGTGACGTCGTGCCATTCGTAGGCATAGGGGGCGGTGCCGGTGACCTTGTGTGGGCCGTCGATGCGGTCGAGCGGCTGGCCGACCACACGCAGGCGGTCGATCGGGTTGGGGCCGGCAGGGGTGTCGAATTTCATGCGCGGGTCTCCTGTGCGTCGACGAGCACGGCCGCGATCGTGCGCTGGGCGAGCGTGAGCTTGAAACGGTTGTCGTCGGTGGGCGTGGCGCCCTCGAACAGGCGCGCAGCGACGGCGGTCGCGCCGTTGGACAGTTCGGCATCGGCGGCGTCGCTGCGCCAGGGCGTGTGCGCGACGCCGCCCACGGCGATGCGGCCGCGGCCATCGTCGTGCACGATCGCCGCGACCGACACCAGCGCGAAGGCGTACGAGGCGCGGTCTCGGACCTTGCGGTAGAGCTGGCGGCCGCCGACTGGCGGTGGCAGCACGACCGCGGTGATCAGTTCGCCGGGGGCAAGCGCGGTCTCGCGCTGCGGTGTGTCGCCGGGTGCGAGATACAGATCGGCGAGCGCGATGCGACGTTCGCGTCCGTCGGGCTGGACGGTCTCCACCGCCGCATCGAGTGCGCGCATCGCGACCGCCATGTCGCTGGGATGGGTCGCGATGCAGGCGCGGCTGCCGCCGATGACCGCGAGCTGCCGGCTGTAGCCGTCGAGCGCGCCGCAGCCGCTGCCGGGCAGGCGCTTGTTGCACGGCTGCGCGGTGTCGTAGAAGTAGGGGCAGCGTGTGCGCTGCAGCAGGTTGCCGGCGGTGGTGGCGCGGTTGCGCAACTGGCCGGACGCGCCGGCGAGCAGGGCGCGCGACAGTACCGGATAGTCGCGGCGCACACGGGCATCGGCGGCAAGATCGGTGTTGCGCACCAGCGCGCCGATGCGCAGGCCGCCATCGGGTGTCGCGTCGATGGTGTCCAGTGCCAGGCCATTGACGTCGATCAGCTGCGCGGGGGTCTCGATCTCGAGCTTCATCAGGTCGAGCAGGTTGGTCCCGCCGGCGATGAACTTCGCGCCCGGCGCGCGGGCAGCGGCTGCCGCGGCCTCGGCCGGGGAGGTGGCACGCGTGTAGTCAAAGGCCTTCATGCGCCAGCCTCCGTTGCGCGACGGCTGCCGGCCACATCCTCGATCGCGTCGAGGATGTTGGCGTAGGCACCGCAGCGGCAAAGGTTGCCGCTCATGCGCTCGCGGATCTCGTCGGGGTTGAGTGCGGGACGCGCGGTGAGGTCGCCGGTGACATGGCTCGGAATGCCGTCGCGCACTTCGTCGAGCACCGCCACCGCCGAGCAGATCTGCCCAGGCGTGCAATAGCCGCATTGGTAACCGTCGTGCTTGACGAAGGCGGCCTGCATCGGATGCAGCCGCTCGGGCGTGCCGAGGCCTTCGATCGTGGTGACCTTGGCGCCGGTGTTCATCACCGCCAGTGTCAGGCAGGTATTGATGCGGCGGCCATCGACGATCGCGGTACACGCGCCGCACTGGCCGTGGTCGCAGCCCTTCTTGGTGCCGGTGAGCTGCAGGTGCTCGCGCAGCAGGTCGAGCAGTGTGGTGCGGGTGTCGACCTCGCGCTCAATGCGTCGGCCGTTGACCTCGAGCGTGACGCGCTGCATGACGGGTGGGCGGGGCGGCGCGGCGGTCACGGAGGCGGTGGCGGCCTGGGCGATGCCGGGCGCGGCGACAGCGCCGGCCGAGGCCGCGCCTGCTTTGAGCAGCTCGCGGCGGGAGAGCGGGGACATGGCGGAATCCTTCTGGCTGGCGACCGGGGGCACGGGCTGGCGGGGATTGGTGTGGGGCGGAAGATGCGCGCGCGGCGTGCGCACGTGAACGAGATGCACAGCGAGCGTGCCGGTCGTGGCGTGTCGAGGGGATCAAGAATGCAGCGGGTTGTTGATCGGCGTGCGCGGCATGCCTATTCATTCGCCGCAAGCAGATGCGATCTGCGGACTTGCGGCGTGCTGGCGGTGGGGGGCCACCGGTCGCGACCGCCACCGATCTCAGCTGCACAGGGGCCTGCATGCTCGCGGGCGTTGATTCGGCGCGTGTAGACCGCGACCGTGACATGCAATTGTGGGCGCCTACGCGTGTGCGCCGCGCCAGAGCTGCAGTTGCGTGGCGATGCTCAACGCAATCGCCGCCGCGCCGCGGCCGCAGCCGGGAACACCGACCGGCGACTGCAGGCGCTCGGCGAGCGCGTCGCGATCTTGAGCGCGCAGCAACTTGAACAGGTCGCGACGCCGACGCTCGGGCCCGAGCAGGCCGATGAAGGGAATGTGTGAGGCCGCCAGTGCTTCGAGTGCATCGCGGTCGGCCTCGAAGCCGTGGTGCATGACCAGCGCGACGTCGGCATCGGCGTGGGCGGTGATCGCGGCGGTGGGGGGACCTCGATCACGTCGATGTCCGGCGCGACGCGGGCGCGCCAGGCGGGGCGGGCCTCGGCGATGACCACACGCCAGCCCAGCGTGCGCAGCATGGGCACGAGTACCGGCGTTTCCGGCCCGGTGCCGAGTACGAGCGCGAACGGCATGCGTCGCACGCTGATTGGCCAGAGGTCCACTTCGGAGGGCGGCACCGGCCCGCTGGGCAGGCGCCAATGCCATCGGCGTGCGCCGATGCGCCAGTCGATGGCGCCTTCGCGATCGAGCGTGATCGTCAGGTCCTGGTGTTCGGCGAGCCAGGCCTGCACTGCGGTGTCGATGTCGTCTAGCGCAGCGAGCGGCAACAAGGCGATCAGCTGGCGGCCGCGACAGCCCACGGCCGAGCCCAGGAACAGCGCACCATCGTCGGTGGTGTCGATCTCCAGCCAGCCGATGCGTTTGCCGTCCGCGGCCTCCATCGCCAAGCGCGCGATCTCGGGTTCCAGACACCCGCCGCTGATCCAGCCGTGCTGCAGAGCCTCGCCGAACAGCGCGAGCGTGCCAGGCGCGGCATAGGTCGAGCCCTCGGTCTCGACAACGATCGCCAGCACCGGGCGCGTCCCTGCCGCCAGCGCATCGCGCGCTGCCCGCAGCACCGCGCCGGGGTCGCCGTCCGCAAAGCGGGAGGGCGGCGCCTGCGGACGTGGCGTCGATGCCGGTACGGTCGGCATCGGCGACGTGCGGAGCAGGGGAGCGACTGCGGCCATCGGGATCGGGAGCGCCGGCAGCGGAGCGTGATACCGGACAGAAGCGAAGGAGCAGCCAGCGTCTATCAGCGGGTGTGAAGGAGGGTTGTAGGTGGTGCGGGTGGCTGGTTGAGCGCTTCGGGCAAGGCGGCCCCATCCCAACCTTCCCCCGCAAGCGGGGGAAGGAGCAAAAACACCGCCGCGCGCAGATCACCTCCCCCGCCTGCGGGGGAGGTCACCGCGCTTGCGGCGGGTGGGGCAGGGCTCTGCGCGCGCGCTAGCCGCGGTGCGCGCGATCGGCGCCGACGGCGGCGGCGCCACGCAGCAGCATGCGGATCATCTTCGCGAGATCGTCGACCAGGGCGTCGTCGCGTTCGGGCGGAGAGTCGAGCGCGGTGCCGCCCAGCGCGAACACCAGGCGGGTGATCGCCCGGGCCACCAGCGCGGGTTCGTGGAAGGCCGCGCCTTGCGCGGCGGCGATGCGCACCAGATCGGCGCGCAGTTCGTCCTCGAAGAAATGCAATTGCCGATCCACCGCGCGCTTGAACGCGTCCGAGCCCACAGTGCCTTCGCGCAGCAACACATGCAGCAGTTTGTCGTCTGCGCGCAGGCGTTCCATGAACGCCTCCAGCGAACCGCGGACGATGCTGCGGCCCGAGACCGCGCGCTTGCGGGCGTCGCCGACGATGCGGCGCAGGGATTCGCCGGCCTGGTCGATCAGCGCGACGGCCAGTTCGTCCATGTCGTGGAACTGGCGATAGAAGCTATTCGGGGCGATGCCGGCTTCGCGCGCGACTTCGCGCAGGCTCAGCGTCGAAACGCTGCGGTGCGGACCGATCAGGCGCAGCGTTGCGGCGATCAGGTCATCGCGGACGATGGTCGGCTTGCGGCCGGGTTGACCGTCCTGAGCGGCGGGATCGCCGGCGGGCGCGGGAGCGGTGACGGTCAAAGGGGAAGCCAGGTGAAGCGGGCGACCAGCATAACAGTGCAGCCGGAACGTCCGCCTGACCGCGGGAGACGGCGCGCTGAACAATTAATGCACAACTGTATACACGCCTGTGCGGATGCCTGTACAGTCGCGCCATGTCC
Source organism: Xanthomonas citri pv. mangiferaeindicae (assembly GCA_002240395.1). Lineage (NCBI taxonomy): Bacteria > Pseudomonadati > Pseudomonadota > Gammaproteobacteria > Lysobacterales > Lysobacteraceae > Xanthomonas > Xanthomonas citri. The sequence continues at coordinate 5,404 of CP016836.1, read as the reverse complement.
GCCGTCTCCCCGCTTGTCTCCCGCCCGCGCAGCCCGCTTCGTCGGCTTGCCGCGCCCTTCGTCGCACCCCCGGTGTTCGACTTTTGGGCCCGCCGGCTGCATCCCACGTGGACCTGGGAGCGGCCGCTTGCACGGGTCGTCGGCCGGGTGCCGGCCGCCGACGGAGCGGTCACGCTGACCTTGCAGCCCAATCGCCACTGGACGGGGCGCAGCCGGGCCAGCACGTGAATCTCGGCGTCGAGATCGACGGCGTGCGCATCACGCGCAGCTACAGCCTCGATGCGCCGGTCGCGGCCGATGGCCGGCTGACGATCACGGTCAAGCAGGTCGAGGGCGGCCGCGTCAGCGGGCATCTGCTCGAGCGCGCACGGCGTGGCGACGTGTTCGATATTGGTCCGGGCTTCGGCGACCTGGTGCTGTCCGAGGTGCCGCAGGGCAGTTGGCTGCTGCTGGCGGCCGGCAGCGGGATCACGCCGATGATGGCGCTGATCCGGCAACTCGCCGCGCAGGACATGCCGGTGCCGGTCACGCTGTTGTACTGGGTGCGTCATCGCGCGCAGGCCTGTTTTCGTCGCGGAACTCAGGACCTTGGCCGCACGCCATGCCGGATTCGACGTGCGCTTCCTCCTGACGGGCGAAGTGCCAGCGGCCGACGACGAAACGGCGGGCCGCATCGATGCTGCGTTGTTGGACACGCTGGTGCCCGATCTTGCGCAGCGCCAGGTCTATGCCTGCGGGCCCGGCGGCTTTGTCGCCACCGCGCAGACGCTGCTCGACGGGCGCGTGCCGCTGTTGCGTAGCGAAGCCTTTACACCGCCGCAAGCCCGCGGTCGACGATGCCGGCACGGTGTCGGTGCAGTTGGCGCGCAGCGGACGCGCGCTTGTACTGCCGCGCGGCACCAACCTGCTTGCCGCCTCGAAGCCGAGGGGCTCAAGCCCGGTCGGGCTGCCGCATGGGCATCTGCAACACCTGCGCCTGCGGTAAGGCCGCAGGCGCTGCGCGCGACCTGCGCACCGGTCACGTCCACGGCGAGCCCTCGGCTGCGCTGAAGCTGTGTGTCAGCAGCGCGGTCACCGATCTCGTTCTCGATCTGTAGAAATTTGCGGAGCTCCCTGATGTCCAAGACCACCGCCCGCCGATTGGGCGCGCAGGAACTCGAAGCCTTCGGCGCCGAACTCGATGCGCTGCACACGCGCACGATGGCGCAGGTGGGCAAGGTCGATGCCGACTACATCCGTCGGATCGTTGCTGCGGTGCGCTGGACGGGCCTGGCCGGTCGCGCGCTGTTGATGCTCGGTGCGGTCGCCGGCGCGTTCGTGCGTGGGTGCTGTGGGCGGCGTGGCGCTGGGCGTGCTGTTGCTGGCGCTGGCCAAGATCCTGGAGAACATGGAGGTCGGGCACAACGTGATGCACGGCCAGTACGACTTCATGGGCGATCCGCAGCTCGAGGGCCAGCGGTACGAGTGGGACATCGTCGCGACCGGCGACAACTGGCGGCATTCGCACAACTACCGCCATCACACGTACACCAATGTGCGCGGCATGGACGACGACATCGGTTACGGCCTGCTGCGGATCTTTCCCGAGCAGCGCTGGAAGCCGTTCTACCTGCTGCAGCCGCTGATCGCGCCGGTGTTCGCGCTGTACTTCCAGTGGGGTGTGGCGATCCAGGAACTGAAGGTCGGTCGCTGGTTCGCTGGCAAGATGCCCAAGGGCAAGCTCGCGCGCGATTTCGCGCCGGTTGGCCGCAAGATGGGCCGGCAGTTGCTCAAGGACTACGTGCTGTTCCCGGCGCTGGCCGGGCCGTTCTTCCTGCCGGTGCTGCTGGGCAACCTGGTCGCCAACGGCCTGCGCAACATCTGGACGTTCGTGGTGATCTTCTGCGGCCACTTCACCGCCGATGCCGAGGTGTTCCCGAAGGACTGCCTGCGCCAGGAGACCCGCGGCCACTGGTACCTGCGCCAGTTGCGCGGCTCGTCGAACATCGGCGGTGGCCGGCTGATGCACCTGCTGACCGGCAACCTGAGCCACCAGATCGAGCATCACTTTTATCCCGACGTGCCGGCGCACCGCTATGGCGCAATGGCGGTCGAGGTGCGCGAGATTTGTGCGCGCTACGGCCAGCCTTACAACACCGGATCGCTGCTGCGGCAGTTCGGCCAGGTGACCTGGCGGATCGTGCGGCATGCCTTCCCGAGCCGGCGCGCCGCGCGCCGGCGCCGCGCGTCGGCGCCCGCAGCAGGCCTGAGGGGGCAAAGACGCGACCGCACGCGGCCGACACGGCGCGGGCCGATAATGCCGGCCGCTTCCGCTTGTCAGGCCGCCCATGCCCAAGTCGCCGTCGTCGATGCCGCCCGGTCCCGCGCACTGCGTGCGCGTGCGTGGCGCGCGCGAGCAAACCTCAAGGACATCGATGTCGACATCCGCGCGATGCGCTGGTGGTGTTCACCGGTGTGTCGGCTCGGGCAAGTCGTCGCTGGCCTTCGGCACGCTGTTTGCCGAGGCGCAGCGCCGTTATCTCGATTCGATTTCGCCCTATGCGCGCCGGTTGATCGACCAGGCGGCGTGCCGCAGGTCGATGCGATCGAGGGCCTGCCGCGGCGGTGGCGCTGCAACAGGCGCGCGGCACGCCGACCGCGCGCTCGTCGGTGGGCAGCCTGACGACGATCTCCAACTCGCTGCGCATGCTGTACTCGCGCGCCGGCGACTACCCACCGGGGCAATCGATCATCTACGCCGACGGGTTCTCGCCAATACGCCGGCCGGCGCCTGCCCGACCTGTCACGGGCTGGGCCGGATCTACGACGCGACCGAGGCGTCGATGGTGCCCGATCGCAGCCTGACGATCCGCGAGCGTGCGGTCGCGGCGTGGCCGGGCGCCTGGCACGGTCAGAACCAGCGCGACATCCTGACCACACTCGGCATCGACGTCGACGTCCCGTGGTCGAAGCTGCCGAAGAAGACCCGCGACTGGATTCTGTTTCACGACGAGCAGCCGGTGGTGCCGGTGTATGCCGGCTTCGGCCTGGACGAGGTGCAGCGTGCGCTGAAGAAAAAGATGGAGCCAGCTACATGGGCACCTTCACCAGTGCGCGGCGACACGTGCTGCACACCTTTGCCAACACCCAGAGCCGCAACAGAAGAAGCGCGCGGCGCAGTACCTGATCGGCGCCGACTGCCCGGAGTGCGACGGCAAGCGACTGCGCCGCGAGGCGCTGTCGGTGACCTTCGCCGGGCTCGATATCGCCGCATTCTCGCAGCGCCCGCTCGACGAACTCGCCGGCCTGCTGGCCCGGCCGCGGCCGGCGAGACCCATGCCGCGCGCATCCGGAGCAGGCGCTGGCCGCGCAGCGCATCGCACAGGACCTGCTGCCCGCATTGCGGTGCTGCAGGACCTGGGGCTGGGCTATCTGACGCTCGCGCGCAGCACACCGACGCTGTCGCCGGGTGAGTTGCAGCGCTTGCGCCTGGGCACGCAGATCGCTCGCAGCTGTTCGGCGTGGTCTACGTGATGGATGAGCCTCGGCCGGCCTGCATCCGGCCGATGCGCAGGCGCTGCTGCGCGCGCTCGACCAGCTCAAAAGCGCCGGCAATTCGCTGTTCGTGGTCGAGCACGAGATCGATGTGATCCGCCATGCCGACTGGATCGTCGACGTGGGCCGGCCGCGGCGAGCAGGGCGGCCGGGTGCTCTACAGCGGACCGCCGGCAGGCCTGGCGGACGTCGAGGCCTCGTCGACGCGGCGCTATCTGTTCGCCGGGCACGCCCCCGCGGCCAGCCGCCTGCGCGCGCCGGCCGGCTGGCTGCAACTGCGCGACATCGTGCGCAACAACGTGCGCGGACTCGATGTCGACCTGCCGCTGGCGTGTTCACGACGGTGACCGGCGTCAGCGGCTCGGGCAAGTCGTCGCTGGTGAGCCAGGCGCTGGTCGAATTGCTCGGCGCGCACCTGGGCCAGGCCGCCGATGCCGACGAGGCGCCGCTCGATCCGCTCGAACGCGGCGTCGAGACGCCGTCGAGGGCCGTATCGTCGGCGGACTCGACGCGGTGCGCCGGCTTGTGCGCGTGGACCAGAAAGCCGATCGGGCGCACGCCGCGCTCGAACCTGGCGACCTACACCGGCCTGTTCGACCACGTGCGCAAGCGCTTCGCCGACACGCCGGCTGCACGCCGTCGCCGGTTCGATGCCGGGCATTTCTCCTTCAACGTCGCCAAGGGGCGCTTGCGCGACCTGCGAGGGCGAGGGCTTCGTCAGCGTGGAGCTGCTGTTCATGCCAGCGTCTACGCGCCCATGCCGACCTGCCACGGCAGCCGCTTCGATGCGAAGACGCTGACGATCACGCTGCGCGGCAAGACCATCGCGACGTACTGGCATGACTGTCGCCGAAGCCGCGGCGTTCTTCGAGGACGACGCCGCGATCGCGCGACCGCTGCAGGTGCTGCTCGAAGTTGGTCTGGGGTAATCTGCGGCTGGGTCAGCCGGCGACCGAGCTGTCGGGCGGCGAGGCCCAGCGCATCAAGCTGGCCAGCGAGCTGCAACGCGCGCAGCGGCGCGGCACCGTCTATGTGCTCGACGAGCCGACGACCGGCCTGCACCCGAGCGATGTCGACACCTTGATGACGCAACTGCACGGGCTGGTCGACGCGGGCAACACGGTGATCGTCGTCGAGCACGACATGCGCGTGGCGGCTGCCAGCGACTGGGTCGTCGATATGGGGCCGGGTGCGGGCGCGGCGGGGCCATGTGGTCGTGGCCGGGACGCCGGCGGCCGTCGCCAAGCATCGCAACAGCCGGACCGCGCCGTTCCTGCGCGAGGGGATGGTGAGGTCGTACGCCGTCAGTCTGACGTGCAGACGCCCGAGCCGCGCGCAACTAAGGCGAGATCGAGAACGCCACGAACGCGCCGATCTCGCCGGCGTCGGACTGGATACGTTCCACACGCAAGGTGCGGTTGCCGACGGTCAGCGTATCGCCGGCGCGCAGTTCGAGGGCCTCGATCTGGTCGGCCGGCGTCCTCGCCAGCGGTTGCAGCTTGGGCCAGCGCCGGACATGGGCGATCTTCGCCTCCGGGGGAGCTACCAGTTCCAGGCGGGTCGATCCGATGTCCAGGCTGCCATGCAGCGGCAGGACCGCGTGCTCGGGTGGCACGGGTGCGATTGCACCTGTGTCGCTCGCCGGCGACAGGGCGATCCAGCCGCCGGGTTCGCCGTGACGGATCTCCGACACCCGCAGGAATCGGCCGCCGGCGGGCAGGATTGCATCTGGCTGCAGGCGGTGTGCACCGACCAGGCCGGCTCGGCCTCGCTCCAGACATCAAGCAGGGCGCCGCCGCGTCCGTCGGCGCCGACGTAACCGAGCCGTTGGCCCTGCCACGTCGAGGCGGCACCCTGGCGGATCTGGAGG